>NZ_KV840039.1:11603-47653 GCF_001839105.1 Staphylococcus sp. HMSC62A08
GGGTAGGGTGTAATTCCCAACCGGCAGTAATTTAAGCCTGCGACGAAGTGAAGTCAGAAACATATATTTTACTTCACTTCTTGATTCAGTGAAAATCTGAAGCCGACAGTATAGTCTGGATGGGAGAAGATGGAGGTTTTTTGTTGTGCAAATTTCCTCCTTTTCTGTGCAAGATGAATGGAAGGAGAAAATTGAATATGCAACAAAATAAACGTCTAATTACCATTAGTATGTTAAGTGCGGTTGCGTTTGTGTTAACTTTTATTAAGTTTCCCATACCTTTCTTACCGCCGTATTTAACATTAGATTTTAGTGATGTTCCAACATTACTTGCTACATTCATTTTAGGACCGCTCGCAGGTGTGATCGTGGCTCTCATTAAAAACATCTTAAATTTTCTATTTAACATGAGTGACCCAGTAGGTCCAGTAGCGAATTTCTTAGCAGGTGTAAGTTTCTTGTTATCTGCTTACTATGTTTATGTGAGAAAACGTACTTCACGTTCATTAATAAATGGATTAATTGTTGGTACCATTGTGATGACAATTGTATTAAGTATCCTCAATTATTTCGTGTTACTTCCTTTATATGGAATGATCTTCAATTTAGGTGACGTTGTGAAAAACGTCAAAATTGTGATTGTTTCTGGAGTGATTCCATTTAATATTATCAAAGGTATCGTCATTTCAGTTATCTTTGTTTTACTCTATAGACGTCTTAAAAATATTTTAAAATAAAACACATGCTCTCTATTCTAAGTTAAATCAACGTTTCTTAGTTTAGAGAGCATTCTTTATATACATATATTGATTACATCATCAGTAAGATAATAGATAAAATTTTTAATTAACTAAAAAAGCTCGAATCCTTAAACAAAATTAAGAATCCGAGCATATCTATTATTCAAATTTAAGCGCGTCACCATCAAATGGTTCCTCTTCAATTTTAATTGAGTCTGTTGGACAACCTTCTAATGCGTCTTCCATATCTTCGTACAACTCTTCTGGCACTTCTGCAGTACCTTGGTTATCATCAAGGATTACGAAAGCAATACCTTCGTCGTCGTAATCATAAATATCTGGAGCTGCTGCACCACATGCACCACATGCGATACATGTATCCATATCAACGATTGTATATTTAGCCATTTTCATTCGCCTCCTTTGATAAAAATGCTACACTAGTATTGCTAATACAATTGTAGACATCGACATTTTTCATTTCAATATATTCGTTTTATAGAGTGAGGTTTTAATTTGAACCATATATTATTTTATGCCATTAATCATGCATATAACTACAAAACAAATAAAAGCATTTATAATATTTTAATAGGCAAGAAGTCTCATCAAACGTTTTTTGATGCTTCGAGCCAACAACTTTTGTCATTATATCATAGTTTGCCCAATTTAAAATATCCTACTTTTGAGCGATTTATACTCCAAATGGATGATTTTGAAAGTAAATTTACAATTAAAACAAATTCTCGTTATACATATGATAGTTTAATTCAAACATTTAGTTGTATACAACTGCTTATTCAAACTTTATCACATACACGTAAACAATCTTTTAAATTTGTACCCGCAGTTCAAAACACTTTTATTCAACAAAAAGTTAAACAACTATATAGTCACATCAAGACAAATCATTTAGAAGAAGATTTGATCAAAGAAATTTACTTACTTTTCGAGACAATTCAAAAGAAGCACAACACGAATTATCTTCATTATTATTTACAAGGTTACGATGAACCTATGTATACAAGACAACAAATTAGTCTAATCGAAGAGATGAAGCAATCTGAACTATTTGAAATTGAAATGGTTCAACTTATTGATTTAATAGAAGAAATTGAACATGAGTCAAGATATCCAATACTGTCCCAAACTGTGATTTTACCACCCTTGTTAAATCAAACCTATTTAAGTTATCAAAAACTGCGTACTGGAGTAACTATGAAAGAGATTGCTGAACGTCAAAATGTTAAAATTAATACAGTCGAAGACCATGTATTAGAAATTTTCATCAAAGGTTACCAAAAAGATTATTCTACTTATATAGAAGAAACGAGACTCAAACAGTTTGTGTCGTATTATAATAATCATAAAGGATTAAGATTAAGAGAATATAAGAACGAATTTGAAGATTTGACTTATTTTCAAATTAAATTAGTGATTGTAGGTATTGAGCGAGGCGATTTAAATGCTAGAGGATAAACTGAAAGACTGGTTTGGATTTAAAACTTTCAAGCCCGGCCAAAAAGACATTATACAAAGCGTCTTAGAAGGCAAACATACATTAGGCATACTTCCAACTGGCAGTGGGAAAAGTTTATGTTATCAATTCCCAACATATCTTATCGAAAAGCCAACGCTAGTCATCTCACCACTTATTTCACTGATGGATGATCAAGTGATGCAAATGAAGTTAAACGGTGAATCGCAAGTTGCCTATATACATTCTGGAATGGACGAAGTTGAAAAAAGAAATAATATCAAACGGCTTCCGCAAAGTCGCTTTATATATTTGAGTCCAGAATACATTTTACAACCACAAAACTTTAAACTAATTTCCCGTATTGATTTTGGTCTTATTGTGTTAGATGAAGCACATTGCTTATCGGAATGGGGATATGATTTTAGACCTCATTATGCTTTAATTGGTCAGATTATCTCACATTTTAAGCAGGCTCGTGTGCTTGCATTAACTGCAACTGCACCACCTCATCTAGATGAGGATTTAACTCAAATACTTAATGTGAAACTTAATGTGATTAAGACAAGTATGAGTCGCGAGAATATTTCTTTACAACATAGAAATTTTAATGATGATGATGAGAAAATAGAATGGCTTATTCCATTTTTAAATTATTCGGGCCCTACAATTATCTACATATCTTCTAAGAAAAAATGTTTAGAACTCGCAAATTTAATATATGATGCAGGATTTTTAACAGGGATTTATCACGGAGATTTAAGTTATCAAGAACGACAGACCGTACAACAACAGTTTTTAAACAATGACATACCCGTTATCGTCGCAACAAGTGCATTTGGAATGGGCATTAATAAAAAAGATATACGCACCGTGATTCATTTCCATCTTTCTTCAAGTCCATCAAACTATTTACAAGAAATTGGTCGTGCTGGACGAGATGGTAAATTGAGTCAGGCCATAAGTTTATATCAACCTGATGATCGCTTTTTATTAGAAACTTTATTGTTTACAGATATGATTACTGATGAAGATATTTCAATGTTTGAATTAGGTGATTTCTTACCTCCTGATAAGAAAGAAATCTTGGAAACGTTGTATCGACAATTTTCTGTGAGTGAGCTTAGAAGTATTTTCAAAAAGTCATACCAACGTAAACGTTTAGGCTATATGCGTATGCTTGGATATAAAGATATAGACCAATGTCGTCGCAACTATTTACTGGAATTCTTTAATGAACATCCAGACAAACCAAATCAATGTTGTGATAATGATACCGATTTGGAGGAAATTAAAAATTTTAATCGTAAAAAAGTGAAAAGAAAAATGACTTATGAAGAAAAACTCAAAAATTTGTTTGAACCCTAGCTATCGCTTTACTTAAAGAAATTTATCAAGCTATAATTAATGTGTAATACCAATATAAATGTGTTAAATAATTTTAAAATTCATACATATTCACGTGATGACGTGGGTATAGAAATTGTAACGTTAATAATTTCATAAAACAAAGAAAGGATGATGCTTGTGTCTAACAATAATTTTAAAGATGATTTTGAAAAAAATCGTCAATCTATTGATCCAGAAGAACACAATAATCGTACAAATGAAGAACAACAAGATGAAACAAATGAAAATGTAGAGGATAAATCAAATCAACAATTTCCTCCAAGAAACGCGCAACGTCGTAAAAGACGCAGAGATGTTGCAACAAATCATAACAAACATGAAGATGATAATAACGAACACTCACAAAATAGCAATAATTCATTAGATGACCGTTATGATGAAACTTCATTACATAATGGTGAAAATGATAATTACGACACAGCATCTCGTTCTAATGATAATGGTGCGCACGCAAACCGTTCTAGTAACGATAAGCAAAACGAACAAGGCGCTCAAGATGATAGACTTGTTAGTGGTAAAGATGCAACAATTGCTGGAGGTGCTGCTGGAGCAGGAGCTACTGGAAAGGCTTCAAAAGAGGCTAACAAAAAATCTGGAGCTCGTCCTGGCCCGAAAGTAAATGAAGGCCATAATAATGACCTTACAGACGATCATGAACGTCGCTCTAATAATCATCACGAAAGTAGCGATGAAAACGCTACGCATGATTCAAAAGATGATAACCATTCTTCTAATAAAGGCAAAAAAGCTGCAGCAACTGGCGCAGGTGTAGCTGGCGCTGCAGGCGTGGCTGGTGTAGCTAAACATCATCATGATAAAAAAGAAGAAAATCATTCTGATAGAAATACGAGCCGTGAACAGCATCATGACAACGAAATGACCGTTATAGAAATGATGAAACGAACCATGATAATCATGAACATGATAAAAAGTCTGGCAAAGGTAAGAAAACTGCCGCTGTAGGTGCTGGAGCTGCAGGTGCTGCCGGAGCTGCTGGTTTAGCAAAGCATGAACATGATAAACACAAAAATGGTGACAAACGTGGTGATCATAGACAACACGATGATAGAAACCAACATAGAGATGACCAACGTCGTCAACATCATCACGAAGATAATCATGATGGTAAGAAAAAAGGCGGATTAATGAAAATATTATTACCACTTATCGCCGCTGTACTTATCCTTGGTGCCATTGCTATCTTTGGTGGTATGGCATTAAATAACCATAAAGATAGTAAAAATGATGATAACAAAGTTTCTGATCAAAGTAAGAAAGATTCAGATAAGAAAGATAATGACAAAGATAAAGCAGCTAGTGACAAAGATAAAGACAAAAATAAAGATAAATCATCTTCAGATAACAATTCATCAAGCTCAAATAGTAATGCATCTGGATCAGATGAAAATGGTAATAACTCAAATAGCGATAACCAAAACGGCACAACTAATAACCAAAACCAAGGTACTCAAAACCAAAACAATCAACAAAACAATGGTAATGCAGCACAAGGGAATAATGGCCAACAAAATAAACAAGGTCAACAATCACACACTGTAAATGGACAAGAAAATCTATATCGTATCGCAATCCAATATTATGGTAGTGGTACTCAAGAAAATGTTGACAAAATTAAACGTGCAAATGGATTAAACAGTAATAACATCCATAACGGTCAAACATTAGTTATTCCTCAATAAAACGATTTTAATCGATAATGATTAACGTCCTCTTAGTTCACGCTGAGAGGGCGTTTTTTATATTGCATGAAATTTTCCTGATTTTATACAATTCATGCTTAGCTAAATTAAGTAATAACTGATATAATGATTTGGTGATTAAAGGAGGGCAAATCATGCAAAGAGTTGAAAGCATTATTATTGGTGGTGGCCCATGTGGTTTAAGTGCTGCGATTGAGCAAAAGAAAAAAGGTATCGAAACGTTAGTTATTGAAAAAGGGAACGTTGTAGAATCAATCTACAATTATCCAACACATCAAACTTTCTTTTCATCAAGTGACAAATTAAGCATTGGTGATATTCCATTTATTGTTGAAGAAAGTAAACCAAGACGTAATCAAGCACTCGTTTATTACAGAGAAGTAGTGAAACATCATCAATTAAATATCCATCCATTCGAGGAAGTTTTAACAGTTAAAAAGATTGATAACAAATTTACAATCACTACGACAAAAGATGTCTATGAATGTAAATTTTTAACAGTTGCAACAGGTTATTATGGCCAACATAATACTTTAGAAGTTGAAGGTGCCGAATTACCAAAAGTATTCCATTACTTTAAAGAAGCACATCCTTACTTCAACCAAAATGTTGTAATCATTGGTGGTAAAAATTCTGCTGTAGATGCTGCACTAGAATTAGAAAAAGCAGGCGCAAATGTGACAGTCATTTATCGTGGAGAAAGATATCCAAAGGCAATTAAACCTTGGATATTACCAAATTTCGAGTCTTTAGTTACTCACGAAAAGATTACAATGGAATTTAACGCGAACGTGACTCAGATTACTGAAGATACAGTCACTTATGAAAAGGATGGCCGTACAATTGAAATCGATAACGATTACGTGTTTGCAATGATAGGTTATCATCCTGATTATGAATTCTTAAAATCAATCGGAATTGAAATCAATACGAACGAATACGGTACAGCACCAGTTTACAATCGTGAGACGTATGAAACGAATGTAGAAAACTGTTATATTGCAGGTGTGATTGCTGCAGGAAATGATGCAAATACTATTTTCATTGAAAACGGTAAGTATCATGGTGGAATCATTACTCAAAGTATTCTTAGTAAGAAACAAACACCTCTAGAAACTTAAGTTAAATCATTTACACATATCAATTCGTATATTAATCCATTTAGGTATAACAAATCCCTCAGAAAGTTTTAATATTTTCTGAGGGATCATTTTTATTTATTCCATACATTTTATTATTGGGTATCGTTGCCATGATTTTTCGTAATTATACAAATTAGAATTTATTCTTCAAAGTATGCTTTAAGTTTCTGATGATTCATATCTTGACTTAAACCAACTAATAATTTAAGTCGTGCTTTAGGTCCGTTTAATCCATTTGAAAAGATGACTCCCTTTTCAAATAAATCAAAACCGCCACCTTCATAAGCATATACCGGACTAACAATGCCATTGAATGATCTTGAAACAAGTACAATCGGGATGCTCTTATCAAGACAATGTTGAAGTCCAGATAAACATGTCGCAGGGAGATTTCCTTGACCGAGTGCTTCAATAACTAAACCATCTATTTCTTGATTAGCATAGAAATCTAATAAGTCACTTTCCATTCCCATATAGGCCTTGATAAGTGGCACTTTAAGTTGATGATTAATTGATTTAAAGGAAGTTTGTCGATATGGATGATTATGAAATTGCACTCGATCTTTTGTTAATACGCCAAGCGGACCATGATTAGGACTTTGGAATGTATTAATATTTGAAGTATGCGTTTTCGTTACATTTCGCGCCGTATGAATTTCATCATTAAAGACGACCATGACTCCTTTTCCTAAAGCAGCATCTGAAGAGGCAACTCTAATCGCTGAAATAAAATTATATAAACCATCTGACCCAATTTCATTAGACGATCTCATTGCACCGGTAATAACTACAGGCTCATCAATATCTAATAATAGGTCTAATAAAAAGGCTGTTTCCTCGAGTGTATCCGTCCCATGAGTAACAACATAGCCATCATAATCATTATTATTCACGCATTGAATAATCGTTTCTCTAAGTCGTGTGACATTCTTTGTCGTCATGTGAGGAGAAGGCACATTGAGTAAATGTGTTTCTTCAACTTCAGCATATTGATTAATAATATCTTGATGTTGGGAAATAGGATTTTCCTCGTTGGTAACAACTTTGTTTGTAGCATCTTGTGACATACTAATTGTACCGCCAGTATGTATAACAAGGAGTCTTTTCATAATCTTTCCTCCTATTAATTTTTTACTTTTTTATGATAAAATAAGATTTACAAAACAACAAGGAAGGTTAATTAATAATGAGTTCAATCAATATTGCATTAGATGGACCAGCAGCTGCAGGTAAGAGCACAATTGCGAAACAAGTTGCAAGTCGTCTAACTATGATATATGTTGATACAGGAGCAATGTATCGTGCCATTACATATAAATATTTACAAAATGGCAAACCTGAAAATTTCGATGAATTAATTCAAAATACTGAATTAGAATTGATTTATGATAAAGAAAAAGGTCAAAGAATAATTTTAGACGGTCAAGATGTGACAGACTACTTAAGAGAAAATGACGTCACAAATCATGTTTCTTACGTTGCTTCAAAAGAACCTGTACGTTCGTTTGCAGTTAAGATTCAAAAAGATTTAGCTGCTAAAAAAGGAATAGTGATGGACGGCAGGGATATTGGTACTGTCGTGTTACCAAACGCCGAACTCAAAGTTTATATGATTGCATCAGTTGAAGAACGTGCTGAACGCCGTCAAAGTTTATATGATTGCATCAGTTGAAGAACGTGCTGAACGCCGTCAAAAGGAAAATGAGTTACGTGGTATTGAGTCTAATTTAGAACAACTTAAACAAGAAATTGAAGATCGCGACCATTATGATATGAATCGCGAAATTTCTCCGCTGAAGAAAGCAGACGATGCAATTACTTTAGATACAACCGGGAAATCAATCGAAGAAGTTACAAACGAAATTTTAGATATGGTTGAAAACTTAAAATAAATTTAAAGCTTAAAGACTATGATTGTGTATCTTATTGGTACGTCATCATAGTCTTTTTAAGCATATCGGTTTAATTAAGTATTAATATTATATATAATTAACTTGGAAAATAAGATTTGCATCTGTGATTAGTTACTAACTATATTTTTTCAAAATTATAATTTAACATATCTTAATAAGTGATGGTCATTCAAACTATATAGTCGAGTAAAATTACGTGTTTAAAAATGATGCATTTCAATTCGTTAATAAACTATATCAATTTTAGGTAATGAACCAAATTTAGACAGAAGCAATTTTAAGATAAAGTAAACCATGTTAAGATTGCCCGTTTGAAAGTAGAATTTCTTGACAATTCTGTCAGTTTATAAGATGTTATAATTATGTAGTGTTTAAGGAGGCAAACAAGATGACTGAAGAATTCAATGAATCAATGATTAATGACATTAAAGAGGGTGACAAAGTCACTGGTGAAGTTCAACAAGTTGAAGATAAACAAGTTGTTGTGCACATTAATGGAGGTAAGTTTAACGGTATCATCCCAATTAGCCAACTTTCTACTCACCACATCGAGAGCCCAAGTGAAGTAGTGAAAGTCGGCGATGAAGTTGAAGCTTACGTCACTAAAATTGAGTTCGATGAAGAAAATGACTCAGGTGCATACATTTTATCTAAAAGACAACTTGAAACTGAAAAATCATATGAATACTTACAAGAAAAACTTGATAACGATGAAGTGATTGAAGCTGAAGTTACTGAAGTAGTTAAAGGCGGCTTAGTCGTAGATGTTGGTCAAAGAGGATTCGTACCAGCTTCACTAATTTCAACTGATTTCATTGAAGATTTCTCTGTATTTGATGGACAAACAATCCGCATTAAAGTGGAAGAATTAGATCCTGAGAACAATAGAGTCATTTTAAGCCGTAAAGCTGTAGAACAAGCTGAAAACGATGTTAAAAAAGCATCGCTATTAGATTCACTTAGCGAAGGCGATGTGATTGATGGTAAAGTGGCTCGCCTAACTAACTTCGGTGCTTTCATTGATATTGGTGGTGTGGATGGTTTAGTTCACGTATCTGAATTATCACATGAACATGTTCAATCACCAGAAGAAGTGGTATCAGTTGGTGACGAAGTAAAAGTTAAAGTTAAATCTGTTGAGAAAGATTCTGAACGTATTTCTTTATCTATTAAAGATACTTTACCAACGCCTTTTGAAAATATTAAAGGTAAATTCCACGAAGATGACGTGATTGAAGGTACTGTAGTACGTCTAGCTAACTTTGGTGCGTTTGTAGAGATTGCACCTGCAGTACAAGGCTTAGTTCACATTTCTGAAATCGATCATAAACATATCGGTTCACCAAGTGAAAAATTAGAACCAGGTCAACAAGTAAATGTTAAAATTTTAGGTATTGATGAAGAAAATGAACGAATTTCATTATCTATCAAAGCAACATTACCTAAAGAAGATGTGATTGAAAGTGATGAATCCACAACTCAATCTTATCTAGACAACGATAACGATGAAGACAATCCAACTTTAGGTGATGTTTTCGGAGATAAATTTAAAGACCTTAAATTCTAATAGTAATAATTAAATTTCTTGTATAATGTATGTTACAAACTCCAATTAAGTCTTAGAACAATGAATGCGTTCTTTGAACATTAATTGGGGTTTTATTTTTTAAAATTTAAAAACAACTATATACATACTTACATATCATGAATGCGACTTACTCCAGTTTTGAATAAGCGCATTCATGTGATAAAATTATAGAGATTAAGAAAGAGAGGAAGTTACCTTATGACTAAACCTATAGTGGCAATTGTGGGTAAACCTAACGTTGGGAAATCTACAATTTTTAATAGAGTGGTCGGTGAGCGTGTATCAATTGTTGAAGATACGCCAGGCGTAACACGAGACCGAATTTACTCGTCAGGTGAATGGTTAACTCATGAATTTAATATCATCGATACAGGTGGTATTGAAATTGGAGATGCACCTTTCCAAACACAAATACGTGCACAAGCAGAAATCGCGATTGATGAAGCGGATGTTATCATTTTATGGTAAACGTAAGGGAAGGTCTGACTCAAAGTGATGAAATGGTTGCACAAATGTTGTATAAATCTAAGAAACCTGTAGTTCTAGCAGTGAATAAAGTCGACAATCCAGAAATGCGAAATGATATTTATGATTTCTATTCATTAGGTTTCGGAGATCCGTATCCAATCTCTGGTTCACACGGCCTAGGCCTTGGGGATTTATTAGATGCTGTGGTGAAGAACTTTGGCGAAGAAACTGAAGATCCATATGACGAAGATACAATTAGATTGTCTATTATTGGTAGACCTAATGTGGGAAAATCTAGTCTAGTTAATGCAATTTTAGGTGAAGAACGTGTTATCGTTTCTAATGTTGCAGGTACGACGAGAGATGCAGTCGATACAGAATATACATATGAAGATCAGGATTATGTATTAATTGATACTGCCGGTATGCGTAAGAAAGGTAAAGTTTATGAATCCACTGAAAAGTACTCCGTTTTACGCGCATTAAAAGCAATCGAACGATCAAATGTAGTCCTCGTTGTTATTGATGCTGAACAAGGAATTATCGAACAAGACAAACGTGTAGCAGGATATGCGCACGAAGAAGGTAAAGCTATTGTCATTGTTGTGAATAAATGGGACACAGTTGAAAAAGATAGTAAAACGATGAAGAAGTTTACTGAAGACGTTAGAAATGAATTTCAATTCTTAGATTATGCTCAAATTGCATTCGTTTCTGCTAAAGAGAGCTTACGTTTGAGAACACTTTTCCCATATATCAAGGAAGCAAGTGAAAATCATAAGAAACGTGTACAAAGCTCAACACTTAACGAAGTGGTAACCGATGCAATCTCAATGAACCCAACACCTACTGATAAAGGTAAAAGATTAAATGTATTTTATACGACACAAGTTGCAATCGAACCTCCAACATTTGTAGTGTTCGTCAATGATGTAGAATTAATGCACTTCTCTTACAAACGTTACTTAGAGAACCAAATTAGAGATGCATTTGGATTTGAAGGAACACCAATCCATATTATTCCTAGAAAAAGAAATTAATCAACAAAGGGGATTTAAAGATGACAAAGATTACAGTATTTGGTATGGGTAGTTTTGGTACTGCACTAGCTAATGTCTTAGCACAAAATGGTCACGATGTATTAATGTGGGGTAAAAATAACGATAGTGTAGAAGAATTAAATACACACCACATGAATAAGAACTATTTAAAAGAAGCAAAATTAGAAGAATCTATTCAAGCAACGACAGATCTTAAACAAGCTACACAATTCTCAGATATTTTTCTTATGGCGTTACCTACAAAAGCAATGAGAGAAGTAGCATCAAACATAGATGAAATGCTTGAATCGAAGAAAACATTTATCCATGTTGCTAAAGGTATTGAAAATGGTACGTTCAAACGTGTATCTGAGATGTTAGAAGATTCTATTTCACCAGAGCATAATGCTGGTATTGGAGTGCTTTCTGGTCCGAGTCACGCTGAAGAGGTTGTAATTAAACAACCAACAACTGTTGCTGCATCTTCTAAAGATGAGAAGATTAGTGCCTTGATTCAAGATTTATTTATGAATGACTATCTTAGAGTCTATACAAACAGCGACCTTGTCGGCGTAGAACTAGGTGGTGCACTAAAAAATATTATTGCTGTTGCAAGTGGTATTGTTGCAGGTATGGGCTTCGGAGATAATGCTAAGGCTGCATTAATGACACGTGGATTAGCAGAAATTAGTCGCTTAGGCGAAAAGTTAGGCGCTGATCCTATGACTTTCTTAGGTTTAGGTGGTATAGGCGATTTAATAGTTACATGTACGTCAACACATTCTCGAAATTTCACACTTGGTTATAAATTAGGCCAAGGTAAAACAATGGACGATGCATTAAAAGAAATGAACATGGTTGTTGAAGGGGTTTACACTACAAAATCTGTTTATCACTTAGCTAAAGAAGAAAATGTAGATATGCCAATTACAAGTGCATTGTATCGAGTATTATTCGAAGATGTACCTGTTAAAGATAGTGTTAAAGAACTAATGGGAAGAGATAAAAAAGCTGAATAATTAGTGTATTATTACTATTTTTGAGCGAATATTTATAAATTTAATTGCAAATCGCGTAAAATCAACGTTTCTGTTGTATAAATCGTTGCGATGACAGTAATCAGTGTGTTAAAGTCATAGCATAATGATATCAAGCATATCATTATAAAACCTCAGGAGGTGAATTCATAATGAATAAAACTGATTTAATTAATGCAGTTGCAGAACAAGCAGACTTAACTAAAAAAGAAGCTGGTTCAGCAGTTGACGCTGTTTTCGAATCAATCCAAAACTCACTTGCTAAAGGTGAAAAAGTACAATTAATCGGTTTCGGTAACTTCGAGGTACGTGAACGTGCTGCTCGTAAAGGCCGTAACCCTCAAACAGGTAAAGAAATTGACATCCCTGCAAGTAAAGTACCAGCATTCAAAGCTGGTAAAGCATTAAAAGATGCTGTTAAATAATTTTACTTACAAAAAAGCCCCTCAGGGGCTTTTTTAATTATTTTAGAACGCCTGATTTTTAAAAATTTTAGGCGTTCTTATGCATTAGTCATTAGACTAATGTAATCCTTTTTACATTTTTTATATAAGCGTTTCAATTATATAACATTTAATCTGAACCTATGAGGATCCACAATGTAATAGGTTCATTTTTTTACATAACTAAAGATAAATGTGCTTTTTACAACCTATCATATAAATAGATGCGTAATTACTACAAAAGAACAACTCCTATAGATTTTATTTTCATACATATAATGTTACTATTAGTTATGATAATATCGTGAGGTGTGAACATGGAAACGACAATAAGCAAACTAAACAGACAAATAGAACATAAGCTTAAAGGGATTAATGATTATGAATCAATACATATTAATTCATCTTTAAGTGCTTTATTAGATTCATATCAAATTCCTGAGATAGCTAAACTTGCTTGCCTCACTATTGACACTTCAATGCGTCATTTAGATGATATTACTAAAAATAACTTATCAAAAAACGCAATTTTAATAGGTGATTTATTAAGTGCTCATTATTATACCTTGTTAGCAGAAATGGATGACCCTTCATATCAATTAAATATGAGTAAAGCCATAGTAAAAGTGAATGAGCTTAAATCTTCGCTTCATCAACACGCTCTGCCTAAACAAGACATAAATGAAGCTATCATCGATATTGAAGTGCTATTCCCATATATTACGATTTCTCATTTCATAGATGACGTTGATAAATTCGTTTTATTTGAAGACTTAACTTCAAAATATGATGGTTATTATCCATCATATTTAAAACAATATACGAAAGATGCAATTGATCAATTTTTCGAAGATATTAATCAAAGCTATACAAAAAGAAGAGGTAATGAACATGGCTGAAAATCAAGCAAAAAAAGAACAAGTACATACAGTATTTCAAAATATTTCGCAAAAATACGATAGATTAAATAATATTATTAGCTTTGAACAGCACAAAGTTTGGAGAAAACATGTGATGAAAGACATGCGTGTCGAAGAAGGTAGCAAAGCCCTAGACGTATGTTGTGGCACAGCAGACTGGACAATTGCGCTAAGTAAAGCAGTAGGTGACAGCGGTCAAGTGACTGGTTTAGACTTCAGTGAAAATATGCTCGAAGTTGGTAAGGAAAAAACGGCTTCATTAAATAACGTTGAACTTGTACATGGTGATGCGATGAATTTACCATTTGAAGACAATACATTCGATTACGTGACTGTAGGATTTGGACTTAGAAACGTCCCTGATTATTTAGGCGCATTAAAGGAAATGCACCGTGTGCTTAAACCAGGCGGTAAGGTCGTATGTCTTGAAACAAGTCAACCAACATTACCAGTATTTAAACAAGTTTACAGTCTTTACTTTAAATTTGTTATGCCTATTTTCGGAAAAATGTTCGCAAAATCAAAAGAAGAATATGAATGGTTACAACAATCGACATTTAATTTTCCTGATAAACAAACGTTGAAACGTTTATTCTTTGAAGCAGGATTCAACGATATCAAAGTACGTAGCTTTACAGGTGGCGTTGCTGCAATGCACCTTGGCTATAAAGAAAAAGATTCTACCAAAGGTGATTAACGTGGCAAAGTTAAACATTAATAACGAAATTAAAAAGGTTGAAGACCGTCTACAACATGCGATTAAAAGTTCTGATCAAACTTTAGAGGATGCTGCTTTCCATTTATTATCTTCAGGTGGTAAAAGGGTAAGACCTGTTTTTGTTATTTTAAGCAGTCAATTCGGCGATAGTAAAGACACTTCAGAGAATACGTATCGCGTTGCCGTAGCTTTAGAACTTATTCATATGGCGACTTTAGTTCACGACGATGTTATAGATAAGAGCGACAAGAGACGTGGACGTCCTACGATTTCTAAAAAATGGGATCAAACGACAGCCATTTTGACAGGTAACTTTTTACTTGCTTTAGGTCTTCAACATTTATCTGAAATTAAAGATAGCCGTGTACATAACATCATCTCTAAATCTATCGTTGATGTATGTAAGGGTGAATTATTCCAATTCCAAGATCAATTTAATAGCGACCAAAATATCACTAATTATTTGCGACGTATCAACCGTAAAACTGCGTTGTTGATTCAACTAGCCACTGAAGTTGGCGCTCTAACTTCTAATGCTTCAGACGAAGTGGTTCGTAAATTAAAAATGATTGGTCATTATATTGGAATGAGTTTCCAAATCATTGATGACGTATTAGATTTCACAAGTTCTGAAAAGAAATTAGGCAAACCTGTAGGGAGTGACCTCATGAATGGTCATATTACTTTGCCTGTACTTTTAGAAATGAGAAAAGATCAAGCGTTCAAACAAAAAGTTGCTGATTTAAACCCTGAAAGCCCACAATCAGCATTTGATGAATGTATCGAAACGATCAGAACATCACAAAGCATTGAAGAGTCAAAAGTTATAAGCGAAAAATATTTAAATAAAGCAATTAAGCTTATTGACGAGTTAGAGGACAACCCAAATAAAGCACTATTTAGAAAATTAATTAAAAAAATGGGCAGTAGAAATAAGTAAGTTCTGTGACAAGAGTTGAAAGCGTTTTACTATCCTGTTACTATGGAAAGGTGGCAGGATAAATTGCTTATCTTGTTAAATAGGATTTATTACCTATACATATTTCGGTAAATGAATGAAACATATTCACAGGGGGAAGCACAAAGTGGAACGTACATTTTTAATGATTAAACCAGATGCAGTACAAAGAAATTTAATTGGAGAAATTGTTTCTAGAATTGAAAACAAAGGGCTAAAACTTGTAGGCGGTAAACTAATGCAAGTTCCTAAAGAATTAGCTGAAAAACATTACAGTGAACATGAAGGAAAACCTTTCTATGAAAAGTTAATTTCATTTATTACTTCAGCTCCTGTATTTGCAATGGTGGTAGAAGGTGAAGACGCTGTTGCAGTATCACGTCACATTATTGGTAGTACAAACCCTTCTGAAGCAGCACCAGGCACTATTAGAGGTGACCTTGGTTTAACAGTAGGAAGAAATATTATTCACGGTTCTGATTCTGTTGAATCTGCACAACGTGAAATTAAATTATGGTTTAGCAGTAATGAAATTGCTGACTACACTTCACCAAGAGAAGATTGGTTATACGAATAAAAATTTATATAAATGAATTTCATTTTATCCACATAGAACTGATTTAACTTATGTTAAGTCAGTTCTTTTTGCGTTTTCTTTTGGGAAATATAATTGTCGATGAGAACTTCCAAGACTTATGTTGTGTGAATGAATATGATAATATATTAAACATATTACAATTTAATGCAATAAAGAATAGAAAGGAGTGTGCGCTCATGAGATACCTCACTTCTGGTGAATCACATGGTCCACAACTTACAGTCATCATTGAAGGTGTACCAGCTAATTTAGAAATTAAAGCTGAAGATATTAATAAGGAAATGTTTAAACGTCAAGGCGGATACGGACGAGGACGACGCATGCAAATCGAAAAAGATGCAGTCGAAATTGTATCTGGTGTAAGAAAAGGTTTTACACTTGGTGGTCCAATCACTTTGGTCGTCACTAATGATGATTTTACGCATTGGAGAAAAATAATGGGCGCCGCACCAATCAGCGATGAAGAGCGAGAAAACATGAAGCGTACTATTACAAAACCAAGACCCGGCCATGCCGATCTTATTGGGGGAATGAAGTATAATCACCGTGATTTAAGAAATGTTTTAGAACGTTCATCCGCAAGAGAAACTGCAGCACGTGTTGCAGTCGGCGCTGTATCTAAAATTTTACTAGAACAACTAGATATTCATATGTACAGTCGTGTTGTAGAAATCGGTGGTATTAAAGACGAAGGGCTATATGATACTGAGACGTTCAAAGCAAATATAGACAAAAATGATGTACGTGTGATTAATGAAGACATAGCACAACACATGCGTGACAAAATCGATGAAGCGAAGAAAGAAGGAGACTCCATCGGTGGCGTAGTCCAAGTCATGGCAGAGAATATGCCTGTAGGTGTGGGAAGTTACGTTCATTATGATCGTAAACTAGATGGCCGAATTGCACAGGGTGTCGTCAGTATTAATGCCTTTAAAGGGGTCAGTTTTGGTGAAGGATTTAAAGCAGCTGAAAAACCTGGTAGCGAAATACAAGATGAAATACATTATGATAGCGAGAAAGGTTACCATAGAGGCTCTAATCATCTCGGAGGATTTGAAGGCGGCATGAGTAACGGAATGCCTATTATCGTCAACGGGGTAATGAAACCAATTCCTACACTATATAAACCTTTAAATTCAGTTGACATTAACACAAAAGAAGATTTCAAAGCGACTATAGAACGCTCTGATAGCTGCGCTGTCCCCGCTGCAAGTGTAGTTTGTGAACATGTGGTTGCTTTCGAATTAGCGAAAGCTTTACTGGAAGAATTCCAATCTAATCATATCGACCAATTAAAAGCTCAAATTGAAGAACGTCGCCAATTGAACATTGAATTTTAACCCCATCATGCTATTAGAGGTGATAAGATGAAACTTGAAACAACTTATGAAAGTAACAACTATCCAATTATAGTAGAACATCATGCTATTAAATATTTGGACACATATATTAAAGATTATGACAAAGTATTCTTTATTATTGATGACAATGTGTATCATCAATTTTCCGAAAAAATCAATAGCCTGATTTCTAAACATCACGCAGAACACATCATCATACCTGCTGGTGAACAATCAAAAACATTTGAACAATATCAACAAACGATTGAATCATTATTAAGCAAACAACTCACACGTAACACATGTATCATCGCATTAGGCGGCGGTGCAACAGGGGATTTCGCCGGATTTGTTGCAGCTACATTATTGAGAGGTGTTGGATTTATCCAAGTTCCGACGACAATATTAGCGCACGATTCAAGCGTCGGTGGAAAGGTAGGCATTAACTCGCAGCACGGTAAAAATTTGATAGGTGCATTTTATCGTCCAAATGCTGTCATCTATGATTTAGATTTCCTAGAAACTTTGCCTTATAGCGAAATATTGAGTGGATATGCAGAAGTTTATAAGCACGCCTTACTGAATGGTAAGGAAGCAACCACTCACATCGAGCACAACTTCAATACTCACGACGATTTATCATCTTTGAAGAACTTAGACGACTACCTATTCAAAGGCATTCAAACGAAATTAAACATTGTCGTTGAAGATGAAAAAGAAAAAGGTACAAGAAAATCCCTTAATTTAGGACATACCTTTGGTCACGCAGTTGAATATAAACATAAAATCCCACACGGTCATGCTGTAATGATTGGTATTTTATATCAATTTATCGTTGCAAATGAGATATTGGGTACAAATTATGATATTCAACACTTCATCCATTACATGCAACGTTTGGATTATCCTTTAGACATCATATCTCAACTCAATTTTGATGACACATATCGTTTCATGTTATTAGATAAAAAGAACAATAAAGAAGGTATCCAAATGGTTTTACTTCAAGATTGGGGTAAACCCACTGTTGTTCATGTTGATAAGGCAACACATATTAAAGCATTTCATGTATTACAATCATATATAAGGTAGGTGAACAACATGTCCACAAGTGAAATCATTGATATTCACGGCCCACTGAAAGGTGAAATTGAAGTTCCCGGCGATAAATCTATGACACATCGCGCGATAATGCTCGCCTCTCTAGCTACTGGGCAAACAACAATATTTAAACCTTTGTTAGGCGAAGATTGTCGCAGAACCATGGAAATTTTTAAATTATTAGGCGTTTCTATCACTGAAAATGAGGACACAATCGTTATCGATTCACCTGGTTATCAACATTTTCATACGCCACATCAAGTGTTATATACTGGTAATTCTGGTACAACTACACGTCTACTCGCTGGGTTACTCAGCGGATTGGGTATCGAGAGCGTACTTTCAGGTGATGTTTCAATTGGTAAACGTCCAATGGATAGGGTGCTTAAACCACTATTAAAAATGAATGCACGTATATCAGGAGTAGAAGATAATTACACACCGTTAATTATTAAGCCATCAACCATTAAAGGTATCGATTACCAAATGGAGGTTGCGAGTGCTCAAGTAAAAAGTGCGATTCTATTTGCGAGTATCTTTTCAAAAGAAGCAACGACAGTAACTGAAATTGATGTAAGTAGAAACCATACTGAAACAATGTTCGAGCATTTCAATATACCAATCAAAGTCGACGGCAAAACAATCCAAACATCTCCAAACGCCATCCAACATATTAAGGCAAAAGATTTCCACGTCCCTGGGGATATCTCATCAGCGGCATTCTTTATCGTTGCAGCACTCATTACTCCAGGTAGCGACATCACAATTCATAATGTTGGCATTAACCCTACACGTTCAGGTATCATAGACATCGTTGAACAAATGGGAGGAAACATTGAACTCAGTCATGTCACTGAAGAAGCTGAACCCACAGCATCGATTCGCGTGAAATATACACCGAATTTAAAGCCATTGACGATTGAAGGCGATATCGTTCCAAGAGCGATCGACGAACTACCTGTAATTGCGTTATTGTGTACACAAGCTTCAGGTACATGTATCATCAAAGATGCAGAAGAATTAAAGGTCAAAGAAACGAATCGTATCGATACGACTGCAGATATGCTAGGTATGTTAGGATTTCGTTTGCAACCTACAAATGATGGTTTGATTATACATCCATCTGAATTTAAAGCGAGTGCAACAGTTGATAGTCAAACAGATCACCGTATTGGCATGATGTTGGCAGTTGCTTCACTTTTAAGTTCCGAGCCTTTAACCATTGAGCAATTTGATGCTGTCAATGTCTCATTCCCAGGTTTCTTACCAAAATTTAAGCTTTTAGAAAATGAGGGAAAATAAACCATGGAAGATATCTATAAATTAATAGACGATATCAATCTACAAAAATTAGACAATTTAGACTCTCGTGTGAATGAAGCATTAAGTTCTAACAATGACGATGCATTATTCATTCTTGGTGAAACCCTCTACAATTTCGGGTTAACACCTCAAGGTTTAGAAGTTTTTAGAACGTTGTATCATAAATATCCAGACGAAAGTGAGTTACTCATTTACTTTATCGAAGGACTCATGTCTGAGAATCAAACAGATGAAGCATTAGAATATTTAGCTGAAGTAGAAACGTCTACAGAGAAATTAATGCTCGAAGCTGATTTATACCAACAAATTAATATGTTGGAAGTCGCGATTGATAAACTACAAGATGCATTAGAACTTGAACCAAACGATCCGATTATTCATTTTGCTTTAGCGGAATTACTTTACTATGATGGCCAATATTTACGAGCTACAACAGAATATGAAACTGTTTTAGAAACTGGTGAATATCAAGTCAATGGTGTGAATTTATTTTCAAGAATGGCTGATTGCAGTTTACAAAGTGGTAACTATACGGATGCCATTGGTTTATTCGATGAAATCAGTGAAGAGGAAATGGTTTCGGAAGATTATTTCAAGAAAGCTATTGCATATGAGAAGAATGACCTCACTCAAGAAGCAATTAAAATTATGAAGACTTTACTTTCTAAAGATCCAGACTTTATACAAGGGTACTTCTATCTTCAATCTCTCTACGAAAATGAAAAGAACTACCCTGATGCGATCGAAACTGGTAAAGAAGGACTTCGACTTAGCCAATTCTATAAAGAATTGATGGTTTCTACAGGTAGCTTGGAAATTGAACATGGCGATGCCAATGAAGGTGTCGAATTATTAAAACAAGCATTAGAAGTTGACAATGCGTACCATGAACCGTTATTAATCTTAAGTGATTTATATCGTAGCGAAGAAGATTACGAAGCGATTATTGAACTTCTCACTTTCGTGGATGAAGAAGATTTAGACCCTGTATTTATGTGGCATTTAGCGTATGCATATGGTCAAGAAGAAAGAGACAAAGAAGCACAACATTTCTTTGAACTCGCATATCCGACATTACAGACACAATCGGAATTCTTAGGTGACTATTACTTCTACTTATTAGAAATCGGTCACAAAGACAAAGCGAAAGCGATTTTAAATCAATTATTAGACATTGATCCTAGTAATGAAACTTGGCATGATGAAGCTATGAGAATGCAATCGTAAGTAGAGTGGGTGAATATATATGAATGAATCGCTCATACGAATGAAACAAAGTTTTCTAGAATATTTGTTGTTTCATTATCGATTCAAATCGAGAATTACCGTTTGGGTGTTAAACTATTTGAAAGCCAATCATGATAAACTCAATTTGGTACATTTTGTAAATGATAAAATTAAACAGCATCATACATTAGAAATTGCAGAAGTGAACACACACGCTTCTGCAATTCAATTTACGACAGAAGATGAAACGTATATTAATACAAATGAAATCTTTGATTATATCGCAAACCATACTATTCGTTTAGATATTCAGATTCATTTTACAAAAAATCACCAAGAACCACGTCTCGATGATTTAATATTAGCGCAACTCATGCATTCGCCTAGTTATTCTTCTTATGTGCAAGATTTATACGCCATTTCTATGAATCAAAGAAAGCAAACGTCACTAATTGAGAATATTCAAGATAATATCGATTTAAGTTTACAAATGAATGAACCTGAGCGGTTTTATCAGCTCACACAAATACTAAATGCCTTAAAAGCAAGACTTGTGGATTCAACTTATGAGGAAGAGCGATGAATACGTACAAGTGGATATGGGAGACAAGCCTTTACCAAAGATGGATACTCATCATACTGCTCATATGTAATATATTCGGAACCATCTATGGATATGATTGGTATAGCGGACAACTATTTATCACACCAAACTATTTCAAACCATTTGTACCAGATAGTCCTACAGCTTCACTATTCTTGTGTATATCCATCCTATTCATGCTATTTAATAGAAATATAGATATGATTGATGCTTTAGCATTTGTGACACTATTAAAGTATGGTGTATGGGCAGTGATTATGAATATTTTAATGATTGCTGAACAAGGCGAGGCTACAATCAATGGTGTGATGCTGATACTTTCACATGGCATAATGGCGTGCGAGGCAATCTATTTTTATCCGAGATTTAAAGTGACTATTTTGGGTTTTATTGTTAGTTTTATATGGGTGTGCATCAACGATGTCATAGACTATGGTTACGGACAATTCCCATACTATGATTTTATTGCTTCACATACAGCACAAATCGGGGTATTATCAGTATGTCTCAGTTTCATTGCTTTAATTTTATATTTATTTTTAAAGCGATTTTTGAAAGTTAAAACATTTGATTAAACATTAATTTGACAGTAAAATAATACTAAAGGAGAGTGAGTTTATTGTCTTTAATATCTATGATTATATATTTCGTAATATTAATGGTCATCCCAATGTGGGCTCAACACAAAGTTAAATCTAATTATGAAAAGTACTCACAAGTGAGATCCACAAGTGGTAAAACTGGACGAGAAGTTGCTGAGGAAATTCTACATGCGAATGGCATTTACGATGTCGATGTAGTTAAAGGTGACGGATTCTTAACAGACCACTATGACCCTAGTAAAAAAGTTGTTTGTTTATCTCCTGCAAACTACGATAGACCTTCAGTTGCTGGTACAGCAATTGCAGCCCACGAAGTTGGACACGCAATTCAACATCAACAAGGTTATGCACCATTAAGATTTAGAAGTGCATTGGTACCTCTAGCAAATATCGGTAGTTCATTAAGCTACATTGTTATTATGTTAGGTATCGTGTTAACTGCATTCGGTAGTGTATTTGGTTCAACTGCACTTTGGATTGGTGCTGGGCTAATGTCACTTGCAGTATTATTCTCGATCGTGACATTACCTGTAGAGTTTAACGCAAGTTCTCGAGCTATGAAGCAAATTACTGCGTTAAATATCGTAAATGAGAAAGAATACAAACATGCTAAGAAAGTGCTTTCTGCCGCTGCAATGACTTATGTAGCTTCTACAGCAGTAGCATTAGCTGAACTTGCACGTATTATTTTACTTGCAAGATCAAGCGACTAATTAAATACGAACACTTCAACCTGGTTGAGTTTACATTCCGATGTAACACTTGCCAGGTTTTTTATTTTTCAAAATAACAAATGATTCTAAATTGCACTTGAAATGCATCAGCCACTAAATTGTAATATACTATATGAGAAACGCATTAAAGGAGATTGTCATTTATGAAATCGATGGAGCAAATGCAAAGGGAAGTCGACGAATATATTAGTCAATTTAAAGCTGGTTATTTCTCGCCACTCGCAAATCTTGCAAGAATGACAGAAGAAGTTGGAGAATTAGCGAGAGAAATTAATCATTATTACGGTGAAAAGAAAAAGAAAGATTCCGAAGCTGACAATTCAATTAAAGCAGAATTAGGCGATAACTTATTTGTATTATTATGTATCGCCAATTCACTAGGTATAGACATGACCGAGAGCTTTAATGAAACAATGGATAAATTTAATACACGTGATAAGAATCGTTTCGAAAGAAAATAAGTTAAGTTAAAGAAAGGATGGGCGCAAATGAAAATTGGTATTACTTGTTACCCGTCCATGGGAGGCTCTGGAATTATTGCTACAGAGCTAGGCATCAAATTGGCAGAACGCGGTCACGACATTCATTTTATTACTTCAAATATTCCTTTTAGAATCCGCAAGCCATTGCCAAATATTACTTTCCACCAGGTTGAAGTAAATCAGTACGCTGTTTTCCAATATCCACCTTATGATATTACATTAAGCACGAAAATATCAGATGTTATTCAAGAGTATGATTTAGACATCTTACATATGCATTATGCTGTACCACATGCAGTTTGTGGTATTTTAGCGAAACAAATGTCAGGAAAAGATGTCAAAATAATGACGACACTTCATGGTACCGACATTACTGTTCTCGGTTACGATCATTCCTTGAAGAATGCCATTAAATTCGGTATTGAAGAAAGTGATATTGTAACAAGTGTAAGTCGTTCGCTCGCACAACAAACCTATGAAATTATAGATACAGATAAAGAAATTGTACCGATATATAATTTCGTTCGTGAAAATGAATTTCCAACATGTCATAACGAAGAATTAAAAGAAAGTTATGGTATCGCACCTGAAGAAAAGGTCTTAATCCATGTTTCAAATTTCCGAAAGGTCAAACGTATCGATACCATTATTGAAACGTTTGCGAAAGTACGTGAACGTATACCAAGTAAATTAATTTTACTGGGTGATGGTCCAGAATTATTAGATATGCGTCAAAAAGCGCGTGAGCTCGATGTAGAAGAACATGTGTTATTCTTAGGCAAACAAAATGATGTCAGCGCATTCTACCAATTATCTGACCTTGTGCTACTTTTAAGTGAAAAGGAAAGCTTTGGTCTCACATTATTAGAAGCAATGAAAACAGGTGTATTACCGATTGGTACAAATGCAGGTGGCATTAAAGAAGTGATTAAACATGAAGAAACTGGTTACAACGTGGATATTGGTGATAGTGAACAAGCAGCACAATATGCAATACGACTATTAGAAGATGAGGCACTCTATACAGAAATGCAATCACGTATGCTTGATGATATACGTGACCGCTTTGCTTCAGAACTAATTACAAATCAATACGAGCACTATTATCAAAAAATGTTAGAACAAGGTGAAAACTGAGATGAGATATGAGTTATTTGAACGTGCTAAACCTATCTTAAATCAAATACAACAACACGGCTTTGAAGCATACTATGTTGGTGGATCTGTGCGCGATTATTTAATGGGACGTGAAATTCATGACATAGATATCACGACCAGTGCTAGGCCAGATGAGATTGAAGACATATTTGATAAGACGATACCTATCGGGAAAGAACATGGCACAATTAATGTCGTTTATAACGATGAAAATTATGAAGTAACCACGTTCCGTGCCGAAGAAGACTATGTCGATCATCGAAGACCAAGCGAAGTACATTTCGTACGTGATTTATATCAAGATGTTCAACGTCGCGACTTCACAATCAATGCCATCGCTATGGATGCGAATTACAAGACATATGATTACTTTGATGGGGAAGACGATATCAAAGCAAAACAGATTCGTACTGTAGGGGTAGCACGAGAACGCTTTGAAGAAGATGCACTTCGTATTATTCGAGGTCTTCGCTTTCAATCTCAGCTTAATTTTCAAATAGTTAATGAAACGTTTGAAGCAATGGCTACTCAAATCTCAGATATTCAATATTTATCAATCGAGCGAATTGTTGTTGAATTAAAAAAATTAATCACCGGAATCAATGTTTCTGAAAGTTTTAAAAATATGAAAAAGCTTCAAGCATTTAATTATATTCCGTTTTTCAAGGCGTTCAATATGAATAAAGTATTCATAAACGAACCACTTTCCTTTGAAATCTGGATTGCATTGATGTTAGCGCAACAACCAATTGAAGACTCACTCAAAGCACTTAAAATTAGTAATCGAGAAAAATCTAATATCCAAAATTTTGTCAATCTCATCAAAATCTTGCCAAAGGTAGAATCTAAACAAGATTTAATTACAGTCGTCTATGATTACAATCTGAGTGACATAGAATGCGTATTAACAGCAAATGACACATTAAAGGAAAACGGTTTAGAAATTGCCAATCCTTTAATAATCAATGCGACATCAATCAAGGAAACCGATGCACAATTACCAATCCACACTCGAAAGGAAATGGACGTCAATGGGGGAGATATCATCAAACACCTCCAAGTCAAATCAGGACCTTGGTTAAAAGATGTATTGAGACAAATAGAACTTGCGATTATTACACAACAAATGAATAACACTAAATTAGAAATACTGGAATGGGTGGATGCGAATGTCAAAGTATAGCCAAGATGTTGTAAGAATGTTATATGAGAATCAACCAAATCATATTTCCGGACAATATATCGCCGATCAGCTTCATATATCTAGAGCTGGCATTAAGAAGATTATTGATCAATTAAAAAATGACGGTTGCGATATTCAATCTGTGAATCACAAAGGACACCAACTGAATGCCTTACCTGATCAATGGTACAGCGGTATTGTTCAACCAATTATTGAAGAATTAGATACCTTCGATCAAATTGAAGTGTATAGCACTGTAGATTCTACACAATTAAAAGCGAAACAAGCACTCGTTGGGAACAAAAATTCATTTTTAATCTTAAGTGATGAACAAACAGAAGGGCGAGGACGCTTTAATCGCAATTGGAGTTCTTCAAAAGGAAAAGGACTGTGGATGTCCCTAGTATTACGACCTAATGTTCCATTTGCACTCATACCTAAATTCAATCTCTTTATTGCATTAGGCATTAGAGATGCGATTCAACAATTCTCTAATGACCGTGTGGCAATTAAATGGCCAAATGATATTTACATAGGCAATAAGAAAATTTGTGGTTTCTTAACTGAAATGGTTGCTAATTATGATGCTATAGAGGCCATTATTTGTGGTATAGGTATTAATATGAATCATGTTGAGGACGACTTTAATGAAGAGATTCGTCATAGAGCCACAAGTATGAGAATGCATGCTGACGATAAAATAAATCGGTATGATTTTCTTAAAACGTTACTTTATGAGATTAATAAACGTTACAATCAATTCCTAAATCAACCATTCGAGACGATTCGAGAAGAATACATTGCTGCGACAAATATGTGGAACCGTCAATTGCGCTTCACAGAAAATGACCATCAATTTATAGGTGAAGCCTTTGATATAGACCAAGACGGATTCCTACTTGTGAAAGATGATGAAGGTAACTTACATAGGTTAATGAGTGCAGATATAGATTTATAAACGATAAAGACAAGGAGAGAGCGCTATGGGAATAGCAACATATGCAGTTGTAGATTTAGAAACGACTGGTAATCAGTTAGATTATGATGAAATCATTCAAATCGGGATTACTTTCGTACGTAATCATCAAATTATTGATACGTATCATTCAATGATTCGCACTGATCTGGAAATCCCACCATTTATCCAAGCCTTAACATCGATTGAAGAGGAAATGCTTGCGCAAGCACCATATTTCAATGAAGTGGCTGAGGATATATACAACCAAATTAAAGATTGCATTTTCGTTGCTCATAACATTTCGTTCGATCTTAATTTTATTAAAAATGCTTTCGACAATTGCAACATTCAATTCAGACCTAAAAAGGTCATGGACACGCTTGAATTGTTTAAAATTGCATTCCCGACAGATAAAAGTTACCAATTGAGCGAACTCGCACAATCACACAATATTCCATTAACCAATGCACATCGAGCTGATGAAGATGCAACGACGACAGCTAAACTGATGATTAAAGCATTTGAAAAATTTGAAAATCTGCCTTTAGATACGCAAAAGCAACTTTACTATTTAAGTAAAGATCTGAAGTATGATTTATACAATATTTTGTTTGAAATGGTTAGAAACAATCAATCCAAACCACTAGATGAGAAATTTGGGCAATTTGAACAAATTATCTATCGTAAACAAGTTGACTTGAAAGGGCCAGTCACACGTTTCGACGGTTCACTTAAGACGCTCTACACTAAAGCCATAAAGGCACTCGGTATGACATACAGACCTCAACAACTTTACTTATCTGAGATTATTCTTGAACAACTGATGCATAGTGATAAAGCAATGATTGAAGCACCACTAGGTAGCGGTAAATCACTGGCATATCTTCTTGCAGCACTCATGTACAATATAGAAACAGGCAGACATGTCATGATATCTACCAATACCAAGTTGTTGCAAAGCCAATTACTTGAAAAGGATATCCCTGCACTTAATGACGCACTTAACTTTAAAATTAATGCATCATTAATCAAAAGTAAAAACGATTACATTTCATTAGGCTTAATTAGTCAAATACTTAAAGACGAAACAAGTAATTACGAAGTAAGTATTTTAAAAATGCAATTATTGATTTGGATCACGGAAACAGCGACAGGCGATATTCAAGAATTAAACTTAAAAGGCGGACAAAAAATGTACTTTGATCAGAAGATTGAAACGTATGTTCCAGTTCGCCATGACATTCATTATTATAACTTTATTAAGCGCAATGCTCAGAATATACAAATAGGTATTACAAACCATGCACATTTAATACATTCAGACGCTGAAAATTCTATTTATCAACTTTTTGATGATTGTATTATTGATGAAGCTCATCGCTTACCTGATTATGCACTTAATCAAGTTACAAACGAGTTGAATTATTCAGATATTAAGTATCAATTAGGCTTAATTGGTAAAAATGAAAATGAAAAACTTCTTAAAGCTGTTGATAAACTAGAACAACAACGTATATTAGAGAAACTTGATATCGCACCAATTGACGTCTTCGGATTAAAGACAAATATCACTGAAATTCATGATTTAAACGAACAATTATTCAATACGATCTACGAAATCATTCAGTCTTCTGAAGTCTACGATGACGATGTTCATAAATACCATTACGTCTATCAATTTGAAACTGACAATATTTTAAAAGATTTACATGCGATTATTGATAAACTGAATAAGACGCTTGAAATTTTTAATGGTATTAGTCATAAAACAATCAAATCTATTCGTAAGCAATTGTTATATCTCAATGACCGATTTAAACAAATTGAACAAAGTTTAAAAGACAATCACACAAGTTATATTTCAATTAAAAACTTGTCTCAAAAGTCTACCATTCGCTTATTAGTCAAAGACTATGAAGTTAAAGATATTTTAACAAAGCAAGTGCTTGATAAATTTAATTCACTTACATTTATCTCAGGTACGTTAACGTTTAATCATTCATTCGACGCCTTCAAAAATTGGTTTAATGATCATACAGAATTTAACACTTACGAAGTTTCAACTTCGATGACAGCTGCGAAGAATACCAACGTATTCATTCCTACTGATGTTGCATCTTACAATTATAAGAATATCGAGGACTATGTTGCTTCGATTGTGGATTATCTAGTGGAATATGTATCCATCACCAATTCAAAATGTCTTGTCTTATTTACAAGTTATAAAATGATGCATATGGTACAAGACATGTTAAATGAATTACCTCCATTTGAAGACTACGTAGTACTAACACAACAACAAAATCAAAATTATAAAATTGTTCAGCAATTTAACAACTTTGATAAAGCGATATTGCTAGGTACTTCAACATTTTTCGAAGGATTTGATTTTCAAGCAAATGGTATCAAATGTGTCATGATTGCGAAATTACCATTTATGAATAAACATAATACGAAATATTGGCTTATGGACACTGAATTCACGTCGACATTCAAAGAATATGTGCTTCCAGATGCTGTGACACGCTTTAGACAAGGCTTAGGACGTCTGATTCGCCATGAGGATGACAAAGGACTTATTGTGTCATTTGATGATCGACTCGTAAATAGTAATTTCAAGAATTTCTTTGCCCAAACCTTGGAGAATTATCGCCAGAAAAAAGGGAATATCAAACAATTTAATAAATTAGTCGGACAAATTCAAAAGTCCATGAAAAAGAAAAAATAAATTCGAATTTCTACTGAGGCAGACATTTTCAGCAAAAGATTCAAAAAGTCAACATGTAGAAGTTAAACAGAGATTTTGTTAAAATAAATGAGTATTAAAAAAGAATAGAAAAATAGGAGTTTAGTTATGAAGACTACGATTAAACAAGCAAAACAACATCTTAACCAAGAAGTGACAATTGGTGCTTGGTTAACAAATAAACGTTCTAGTGGTAAAATCGCGTTCTTACAATTACGTGATGGCACTGGATTTATGCAAGGCGTAGTAGTGAAATCTGAAGTGGATGAAGAAACATTCCAATTAGCTAAAGATATTACTCAAGAATCTTCACTCTATGTGACAGGCACAATTACTGAAGATAATCGTTCAGATTTAGGATATGAAATGCAAGTGAAATCAATTGAAGTGATTCATGAAGCACATGACTATCCAATCACGCCTAAAAATCATGGTACTGAATTCTTAATGGATCATCGTCATTTATGGTTACGTTCTAAGAAACAACACGCCGTGATGAAAATTAGAAACGAAATTATTCGTGCTACTTATGAATTCTTTAATGAACATGGCTTTACTAAAATTGATCCACCTATCTTAACAGCAAGTGCACCTGAAGGTACGAGCGAACTATTCCATACTAAGTACTTTGATCAAGATGCATTCTTATCTCAAAGTGGTCAATTATATATGGAAGCAGCAGCCATGGCTCATGGACGTGTCTTCTCGTTTGGTCCGACTTTCCGTGCTGAGAAGTCCAAAACACGTCGTCACTTAATCGAATTCTGGATGATTGAACCAGAAATGGCATTTACAAATCATGCTGAAAGTCTTGAAATTCAAGAACAATATGTGACACATGTCGTACAATCTGTACTTAAAAATTGTGTTTTAGAACTTAAAGCATTAGATCGTGATACAACTAAATTGAAAAAGGTAGCCACACCATTCCCAAGAATTTCTTATGATGATGCGATTGAATTCTTAAAACAAGAAGGCTTTGACGATATTGAGTGGGGCGAAGACTTTGGCGCACCTCATGAAACAGCTATCGCAAATCATTACGATTTACCGGTATTTATTACGAACTATCCAACGCGTATTAAACCATTCTACATGCAACCAAACCCAGATAACGAAGAAACTGTACTATGTGCAGATTTAATCGCACCAGAAGGTTATGGTGAAATTATTGGTGGTTCTGAACGTATTAATGACTTAGATTTACTAGAAGAACGTATTAAAGAACACGAATTAGACGAAGAAAGTTATAGCTATTACTTAGATCTTCGTCGTTATGGTAGTGTACCTCATAGTGGCTTTGGTCTTGGTTTAGAAAGAACAGTCGCTTGGATTTCAGGTGTCGAACATGTACGTGAAACGTCACCATTCCCACGATTATTAAATCGTTTATACCCATAATAGAAGCGAATTTTGCGCTTTATTTTAGAAGGATTAGCAGAAACGTCCAGTCAATTCATACGGCTGGGCGTTCATTTTAAATAGGAGGGAAACGCACTTGGATTTGTTTCAACTTAAAACGCGTCCTGTCGTTATTCGAAGAGAATTGTTGGATCACTATGCAGAATTAGGTATGGACGAACAAGATTTAGTCATCTTAATCAAACTCATTTATGCTTCAGAGACGTCTAATAAACAACCCTCTATAGAAACACTTCAACAAGGGTCTTCGATGCAACCGCGTCAAATCACTTCCGTCATCCAGAATTTAATTCAGCGCGAACTGTTGGAATTAAATGTGAGGAAAGATGAGGAAGGTAAATTCACAGAATATATGAATTTGGACCCATTTTATGAAAAGTTAAGTCAAATACTGAAAAAGCAAAATTTAGATCATCAAGAATCGGATAGTGTAGAACAATTTAAACAATTATTTCAATTGATGGAACAATCTTTCGGCAGACCGCTTTCGCCATATGAAATAGAAACTTTAAATCAATGGATTGATGTAGACCAACACGATTTATCTGTGATTCAAGCAGCGTTAGACGAAGCACTTAGTCAGAATAAACTAAGCTTTAAATACATTGATCGTATCCTATTAAACTGGAAAAAGAACAATGTCAAAACAGTAGATGACTCAAAAAAAATAAGAGAACAATTTAATCAAAATCAACCCAAAATGAAACATGTTGTAAAAAAAGTACCCAAATTTGATTGGTTAAATGGAGAGAAGCCAGATGATAAGTAAGAAAAAAGGTTTAGAAATGATAGATGTCATCGCTGATATGTTTCCTGATGCTGAATGCGAATTAAAACACGATAACGCATTTGAACTCACCATTGCTGTATTATTATCTGCTCAATGTACGGATAATCTAGTCAATCGTGTAACGCGCACGCTTTTTGAAAAGTATAAAACACCGGAAGATTATTTAAACGTCAGTGATGAAGAATTACAAAACGATATTCGTTCCATAGGTTTATATCGCAATAAAGCTAAAAATATTAAAAAGTTATGCCGTTCTTTACTAGATCAATTTGACGGAAAAATTCCTCAAACCCATAAAGAATTGGAAAGTTTAGCTGGTGTAGGACGTAAAACTGCGAATGTAGTGATGAGCGTTGCATTTGGCGAACCGTCTTTAGCTGTCGATACACACGTAGAAAGAGTATCTAAACGTCTAGGTATTAACCGCTGGAAAGACAACGTAAGACAAGTTGAAGATCGTTTATGTGACATCATTCCTCGCGAACGATGGAATAAAAGTCATCATCAACTCATATTCTTTGGAAGATATCATTGCTTAGCCAGAAAGCCTAAATGTGATATTTGTCCATTGTTAGATGATTGTCGCGAAGGGCAGAAACGTTATAAAGCAAGTTTGAAAGAAGCGTGATTCCATGATTGAAAAAGGTGATTTCGAACAACTTGAAACACAATTAGATGCATATGCAAGTCAGAAAAAATTAAAATCACAAGAAGCTCAACCAGTTATTGATGATTACTTTGAAATGATATTGAATTACTTTAAACAAATTAACGAAATTGACCACATCAACTTTGATAAGCTAAACGAATATCCTGTAGTACCAATGAATTTTGACGAACGCTATCATTATATGGTCGCAAGAAAATATCATTTTATGGGCTATCGCCAGATGAAAACGTTAAAATCTGAGTTGATTAAAATGAATGCATCTTATCAAATAAGAAAGAAACGACAAAACAATAAATAGTAAATAAACCCTCACTTATGACTAAAAGGCATTAAGACCTATAAAGTGCATAAATGAGGGTTTTTGTATACAAAAAGAATCCCAATTTTGAAGTTCAAAATTGGGACCCTTTTAAATGAATTATGATGCTTTATCATCAAAATTGTATTTAAGTTAAATAGTCGTGTCAGTGCATTACCTGAGCTACTTTGAGATGAGCCGTTAGTATTGCCTGAACTACTGTTAGAGCTTGATGATGAACCGTTGCTTGAACTTGATGAAGAAGTATCGCTATCTCCGTGAACACTGCGGTTTGTAGTGTTATTGTCAGGATGTCCTGCAACAGATAAGTTATCACCATCGCTACCATTAACATCTTTAGGTTTCTTGAAGTCTTCGCCATCTTTAGAAGAAATATCTGACATTACATCTTGGAAAAGATATTGTGGATATTCTTGTTGAGAGTGGCCGACAAATGAGTTAGTACCGTATTGTTTAACTTTATTGAAGCCCATCCATACTGACATTGTGTATTGAGGACTAAATCCGTTAATCCATACGTCTTTAGCTGCGCTATCTGGTAGGTTATATTGTTGATAAATTTCAGCACCATACGTACCAGTACCAGTTTTCGCACCTAAATTAACTCCAGAAACACCGTGTCCATATGCTGAACCGTATGCTTTAAATGTACCTTTTAAGATTTCAGCTAACATGTAAGCTGTATAATCTTTCATCGCTTTGTGACTAGAATGATCATATTCAATCGTATCACCATCGTGAGTAACAACTTTCTGAATAGAGTGGGCATTGTTATAAGTACCACCATTAGCAATTGCAGCGAATGCAGAAGCTAATTGAGTAGGTGAGAATTCAGAAGATGAACCACCGAGTACTTCTGATGGACCTATTTTACCACTATAATCTAAGCCAACTTTTGAAGCGAATTTCTTAGGTGCATCGTTTCCTGCTGATTTTTTAACTTGTTGCCAAGTTTTAAGGGCAGGAATGTTGAAACTTTGACGTAAAGCATCATAAGCAGATACATTACCATGACTCTTAGTGTCATAGTTTCTAAATTCTGAGCCATCAACCCAATATGATGATTCGTCTTGAATCGCATGGTTTGTAGCCCATTGCATGTTTTCAATAGCTGGTCCATAAGCTAAGAAAGGTTTTAATGAAGAACCAGTAGGGTGTGCATCAGTAGCTTGGTTACGTTCAACTACGTTTTTGTAATTACGTCCACCAGATATAGCTACGAGTCCACCAGTTTTACTATCTAAGATAGTTGCACCGACTTGTTGGTCATCATTTTTATAGTAGTTAGAACCACCATTATCAATACGATCTTGAAGCGTTTTTTGAACATCTTTGTCCATGTTAGTGTAAATCTTAATACCACTTTGTAAGACATTACCTAAGTTTTTGTCTTTGAAGTATTTGTTGTTCATTAATTCTGATTGAACAAAGTTAACATATGAATCATACTCTGTATCTTTTTCATTACCGTTAACTTGACGTTCTTTCTTAGTACGTTCAACTAAGTTCGCTTTAAGATTGATCTTCTTAGCATCAGCATATTGCTTGTCACTAATTCTATGATGTTTATGCATTAAGTAAAGAACTGTATCTTTACGATCGTTAGCTTCTTTTGGATTGTTATAGATGTTATAAAGGTTTGGAACCTGTGGTAAACCTGCAAGATAAGCTTCTTCAGCTAAGTTTAAGTCCTTCAAGTCCTTGTTGAAGTAATACTTAGCAGCAGCTTTAACACCTGTTACACCGTCAGAATAGTAAATTTTATTCAAGTAAACTTGGAAAATTTCATCTTTACTATATTCTTGTTCAAGACGGTAGGAAAGGTAAGCTTCTTGAGCTTTACGACCGATAGATTTTTGTTGCGTTAAGAATGAGTCTTTAACAACTTGTTGTGTTAATGTTGACGCACCTTGAGCACCGAATCCACCAGTTAAGTTTTTCCCAACAGCACCAAATAAACGTTTATAATCTAGCGCACCATGATGATAGAATCGATTATCTTCTGTAGCTAAAACGGCGTATTTCATATTTTTAGGCACGTCTTTAATGTTGACGTGTTCATGACGTTGGCCGTTATCCAATGTTTTAACCAGATCTCCATTTTTATCGTAAATCTTAGCTGGAATTGGATCTTCTAATTTGGACTCGGTAAAAGCTGGTGCTTTCCATGCATAGTAAGCAAACAACAAGATACCAAGTAGCAACAGAACGAAAAAGGCGATAATCATAAAGCCAATGATCTTGATGATCGTTCTCTTAACATTCCTATTCTTTTTTCCGTCGGACTTCCCACCAGTTTTACTATTATTCTTTTTAGGTTGAGAAGACCCTTTATTTTCCGTCATACGCGGTCCTCACTTTCATCTAATATCAACTTATCAACTGCTTTGAGGTAATCCAATCTTGGTTGATATTGATAAGGAATATGGTAACCATTTTTCCGAATTTCTTCAACAGTAATCGATTTTTTAATTTCTTGGATGTATCTTTCCCAATAAAATTCAAATTTTGAATAAGGCAAAATATAGACTTCATCAAGCGTTTTAAAACGTATCATAAGAAAAACAATTCCCTTTTGAAGATATGTATTTTTCATATGTTCAACTTGATGCGAGTGAATATTATTTAATGGAAAAGAAGTTTTATTCTTCGTTTCCTTTGCCTCAAAATCGATATAATAACCATTATAAACACCGTTATAATCGGTTGTTGAAGGTGTACGAAAATAAGCTTCATTTATCACAGCCTTACTTCGTTTAGGATAGTGAACATTCACTATTTGAACGGGGGTAGGCTTTTTGTGAATGACTGCTATGCCACTCTTAAGATAATAAGCATTAGAGTGCTCAATATCTTTCTCCAGTGACATCCCGCGTCCACCGTATTCAATTTTACTTGAAAATGGCGATGGGTTGCGTCCGTCCAAAGACTTATTTTTAGAGTATGGTTTACCATTAGGATAATTCATTATATTCACCACACAAGTTTGATTAAAAAATAACTGCTATATAATAAGAAAAGATTCAATCAAACTCTAGTTTTTGAATGTATATGTCATTAAACAAACATACATCATTCACTATTTTAACGTGATTAAGTTATTCTGTCACGGTTTCTTTCACAAATGAAAGATAAATGTAACCTTTAAGTTATTCAATTTTTATAATTTAAATGACGCTCTCAATAATTTTTCAATTATCATTTTCCAACATCTA
>NZ_KV840039.1:47753-70206 GCF_001839105.1 Staphylococcus sp. HMSC62A08
AAAACATTCAATGAAATAATATACGTTTACATGACTTACGCTTTCATGTTGTGTTAAATTAATTTTGTAGGAGGCATCCTTATGCAACATTTAATAGAACAACTCATCATAGAAATCACTGAAATGAATCATCGTTTTGAAAGAGTTAAAGCATCAGAGATAGATTACGATTTTTACGACGTCGTACAACCTTACACAAAATCAATCGATAGCAAACTCGATGATTTAAAAAATTATGATAAACAGATAATTAATATGCCGTATATGACACCAACAAAATTCAATTTACTCATATCTAATATTCAATCTTTATCTGTAGAATGTCATTTTAAACGTACAAGTCGAAAACTTTTCACTGAGAAAATCAAAAGTGTACAGTACGATTTAAAAAATATTTTAACGCATCATGTTTAATGAGGGTGAATATGGTTAAAACTGTTTATGTTACTGGATACAAATCTTTTGAATTAAATGTATTCAAAGATGATGCTCCAGAAGTTTCATATTTAAAGAAATTCATAGCACATAAATTAGAACAATTATTAGATGAAGGTCTAGAATGGGTTCTGATTCAAGGACAAATGGGTATTGAATTATGGACTGCTGAAGTTGTAATTGAACTTAAAGAGAGTTATCCAGAATTAAAGTTAGGAATTATTACTCCTTTTCTCGGCCATACGAATAGATGGAATGAACAGAATCAGGCCAAGTACACATCCATAGTACAGCAAGCTGATTTTACGGAAAGCATTCATCATTCAGAATACCAAGGTCCATATCAGTTCAAACAAGCTGATCAATTTATGCTAGACCACACAGACTATACCATTCTAATTTATGACGAAGAACAAGAGGCCAGCCCAAAGTTCTTCAAAAGGATGTTAGTTGAATTTATGGAAAAAACAAACTATACTTGTGATATTGTGACGTTTGATGAACTCACTGACTTCATCAACGACTTGCAGTGGTCTCAAGATCAAAGTTTCGAATGAGGTGGAAAAAGATGTCAGATGTTTCATTAAAATTATCAGCAAAAGATATTTATGAGAAAGACTTCGAAAAAACTATGGCTCGTGGCTATAGAAGAGAAGAAGTAGACGCTTTTTTAGATGATATTATTACAGATTATCAAAAAATGGCAGACATGAATAATGAAGTTGTTAAACTATCAGAAGAAAATCATAAACTAAAAAAAGAACTTGAAGAATTAAGACTTCGTGTTGCTACAACAAGACCACAAGAAAATAAAAACTTTTCTTCTAACGGTGCCAATAACTCATCAAACAATGTAGATATTTTAAAACGTATTTCTAATTTAGAAAAAGCGGTATTCGGTAAATAATCAAATTTATTTACTTATCGACTTAAAATTGTGTTATAATCGCAAAAGTGATATTTCGGGTAATCGCTATAGCAATATAGAGGAAAGTCCATGCTCACACAGTCTGAGATGACTGTAGTGTTCGTGCTTGATGAAACAATAAATCAAGGCATTAATTTGACGGCAACGAAATAACCTAAGTCATTTGATATGGTTAGAATAGTTTGAAAGTGCCACAGTGACGTAGCTTTTATAGAAATATAAAAGGTGGAACGCGGTAAACCCCTCGAGTGAGCAATCCAAATTTGGTAGGAGCACTTGTTTAGCGGAATTCAACGTATAAACGAGACGACTTTCATACGAACGTGAAAGTATGTAGACAGATGGTTACCACCGACGTACCAGTGTAACTAGTACACGTTATGAGTACAACGGTACAGAACATGGCTTACAGAAATATTACGACTAGTTTAGCTCTCCCCATTGTGATGGAGAGCTTTTTTAATTTTTAAAAATACCATTAAACACCTCAACGACATCACTCAACACAGACATTTTCCTAAATAACAGTAAGATGATTACAATAAATTGAAAGTATTAAAATTGATATATAAATTTGATAAAATACAGACAACACGTATAAAGGAGTAAAGACATGTTTCAATTATTAGCAGTGTGCCCAATGGGACTTGAAGCAGTTGTAGCTAAAGAAATACAAGAGCTTGGATATGATACACAAGTCGAAAATGGACGCATCTTCTTTGAAGGAGACGAAACAGCCATCGTCAAGTGCAACTTGTGGTTACGCACGGCTGACCGTATCAAAATTGTCATGGGCCGTTTTGATGCGAAAACATTTGACGATTTATTCGAACAAACTAAGGCGTTACCTTGGGAAACAATTATCGACAAAGAAGGTAATTTCCCAGTGCAAGGACGTAGCGTTAAATCAACATTACACAGTGTACCTGATTGCCAAGCCATTACTAAGAAGGCAATTGTTGAACGCCTTAAGAAAGCGTATCAAGAAAAAGGTTGGCTTAATGAAACCGGCGCCAAATATCCAGTTGAAGTAGCGATACTCAAAGACAATGTGTTATTAACAATTGATACTTCAGGATCTGGACTCAACAAACGTGGCTACCGCTTGGCACAAGGTGAAGCTCCGATTAAAGAAACATTAGCTGCGAGTTTAATTCGTTTAGCAAATTGGAAGGGAGATACGCCACTTATCGATCCTTTCTGCGGTTCAGGTACCATCGCAATTGAAGCATGTTTAATTGCTCAAAACATTGCGCCAGGATTTAATAGAGACTTTGTATCTGAAGAGTGGAATATGATGCCACCAAACATTTACGATGAACTACGTGACGAAGCTGATCAAATGGCTGATTATGATAAAGAAATAGAAGTCTATGCTTCTGATATCGATCCAGAAATGATTGAAATTGCGAAACGTAACGCTGAAGAAGTAGGACTCAGTGACATTATTCAATTTTCAGTTAAAGATGTGAATACGTTAACTATTGATTCTGAAGGACCTGTAGCCCTAGTAGGTAACCCACCTTATGGTGAACGTATCGGCGACCGTGAAGAGGTTGAAGAAATGTATCGCTATATCGGAACGTTAATGAAAGAACATCCTTACTTATCTACTTATATTTTGACAAGTAATAAGGAATTAAAATAAAAAAAAAATCGTAAAGCGACGAAACGCCGCAAATTATTTAATGGATATATTGAATGTACGTATTATCAATATTGGGGTAAAAAACCTGCATCTAAATCATAAGGTTTACTTTTTGTTCTTTTCGTGTAATAGTAATAACCTTGAAAATCAATTCATTCGCACTCTTATCGCTACTGTAGTACAGTTGAATAAGAGTGTTTTAATTTTTTAAAAAATAATAATATAAAATAAATAAGACGACCAGAAAGGGGAATATCAATATGAAAACTGTATTAATTATCGGCGCTAACGGTAGAGTTTCTATCGAAGCTACTAAAATTTTTCTTGAAAACTCTAGCTTTAATGTAGACTTATTCTTAAGAAATGCACATCGTATCCCTGACTATGCTTCTAATAGAGTGACAGTGTACGAAGGAGATGCCAAAAATAAAGAAGATCTCGAAAAAGCTTTAAATGAAGTTGATGTTGTATTTGCAAGTTTATCCGGCTCTTTAGATAAACAAGCTGAAACAATTGTCCAAGCCATGGATAGTAAAAACGTTAAACGGTTAATCTTCGTTGCGGCTCCTGGTATCTATGATGAATTACCAGAATCATTTAATGAATGGAATAAACAACAATTTGGAGAAAAATTAAGTCTTTACCGTAAAGCTTCTGATATTATTGAAAGCTCAGATTTAGACTACACAATTATTCGTCCAGGTTGGTTAACTGATAAAAATGAAAATGTATTTGAAATTACAACAAAAGACGAAACATTTAGAGGTACTGAAGTTTCAAGAAAAAGTATCGCATCATTAGCTGTTCAAATCGCTAAAAATCCAGAACTTCACTCAAAAGAAAACATCGGTGTGAATAAACCTGGAACAGAAGGCGATAAACCCGCATGGTTTGAATAATAAATCTAGTATTTTAACATAGGTTTTATTCAGCCTATGTGATAAAATTTAAAATATCATAACTTTTGAAAATTAGGGTTTGTCATTGAGACTAACCTAATTTTTTTAATTTTTTTCGCTAAATAAACCAAGCGTTATCTTTTATCGATGGAACTAAAGGGGATTCAAACACATGGATAATACTGAACAATTAGACATTTTATATAAATTAAAAAAAGAAGTAGAGAAATCAAATAATGATGCATTAGTTAATACAATTAATCAGGTTATAAAAAAGGTATATCTCAATCAATTTACCGCTTCGTTTGTGGGGCACTTTTCAGCGGGTAAATCAACATTAATCAATTTATTACTTGAACAAAATATATTACCAAGTTCACCTGTGCCAACGACAAGTAACACGGCGATTGTATCAGTTGCTGACGAGCCAGGCATCATCGCAAATCTACCGCATCAACAATACACAAAATTAAAAACGTATGACGAAGTGAAACAAATGAATCGTCAAAATGTCGATGTAGAATCAGTTGAGATTAATTTCCCATCAGACAAATTTAACAATGGATTCACGCTTCAAGATACACCAGGCGTAGATTCCAACGTCGCAACACACCAATCTAGTACAGAACAATTTATGTACACAAGTAATATTTTATTTTACACAGTTGACTATAATCACGTGCAATCTGCATTAAATTTCAAATTTATGAAACGCATTAACGAAGTAGGTATTCCTGTCGTTTTCGTCATCAATCAGATTGATAAACACAATGAGGAAGAAATTACATTCGACACATTTAAAGCACGTGTTGAGAAATCAATCAATGATTGGGATATTCATCTTACTGATACATACTACGTCTCTAAATTTGATCATCCGGAGAATCAAATTGATGAATTATCCAACTATCTCGTCGAAATGGACAATAACCGTGAATCTGTAGAAGATTATGTTCATCGTACAGTCGAATTCATTACTGATGCGCAACTCGCTTATATTCAAAATGAAATCCAAGATATTCTCGAGACATTGGACATCGAAGAAGAGGGCTTCAAGCAAGCCTACATTAAGTTCCAACAGAATCAAGAAGTAAGCGAAGAAGCACAACTCTTAAATGATGACGATAAATTGCTCAATTATTTGAAACAAAAGCGTAAAGATATTTTAGAAAATGAATATATTATGACACATGACATGCGCGAATCATTGAGATCCTACTTAGAAAGTAAGTCTGATGATTTTAAAGTTGGTGGACTGTTCAATAAGAAAAAGAAAAAAGAAGAAGAACAAGAACAGCGTTTAAATAAAGCGACTGAGGAACTACAAGATAAAGTCGATCAACAAATTCGCCAGCCTCTTCGCGAAGATATGTCGTTCTTAACGCGATTCATTAATAGTAGCGACGTCAATGAACATATTTTAAATCAGGATTATCGTATTCAACCCACGCTTATTTCTGATTTATACCAACCGCAAACAAGTATTAGTAACACTTACGTCTTAACATTCTCAGATGAAGTGGTAAAAGCTTTAAATAAATTCATTGAAAATGAATCCAACCCAATATTTAAAGAAGCAGTGAACCATGCACATGCTAGCGAGCTCACTACTGATGACAATGAAGATAAACAAGAATATGAAAAGTTCATCGAATTCAAAAACTTAAGAGAGTCACTTACAACTAAGAACTATCAGCATTATTACATTCATTTAGATGATTCTCTTGATAAATTAATCGGAAGAACTGAAGCGAATTTCGAACTTAAAGAAGAAAACTCGACAGCTTATCATCAAAAGCATGAAAAAAGAGAACAAGGTGAGGCAGAAACAGCTAATCAAGTTGATATTCAAAATGCACTTGAAATTGTAGAAGACGTTCCACTCTTTGATCGAACTAAAAAAGATATTAAAGATACGATGCATCGACTCAATCACCAAATCACTAAAATTGGTGTGTTTGGTACATTTAGCGCAGGTAAAAGTAGCTTAATCAATGCATTACTCGGAGGACAATACTTAGTAAGTTCACCTAATCCAACGACTGCCGCTACTACAGAACTATCATATGGCGATGAAAGTCAAATTACCTTAAAATCTGCCGACCAATTACTCGAAGAAATTAACAACGTACTAGAATATTATGATACATCGTTCGATTCTTTAGAAGCTTTCATTCATAGTGATTTGAAGAAATTAAAAGCACAACTTGAGAAGAATCAACTTGCATTTATTAATGCGGTTGAGCAGCATTACGATATGTATCTAGATATGCTTAATGAAGGCGAAGTTCACACCGTTTCTCAAGATGATGTTAAAAAATGGAGTGCCGAAGACGAATATGCGACATTCGTTAAGACCGTCCATCTTAATCTGCCACTCGAATGGCTCAAAGGTAAAATCGTCGTCGATTCGCTCGGTTTACATTCAAATAACCAACGTCATACTAATGAAACTGAACAAATTCTTACATCATCAGATTTAATTCTATATGTAAGTTATTTCAACCATTCATTCACTGATAATGACAAAGCCTTTATCGAACACATGAAAGATATGAATCAATTAAATGAGAATCAAGCCTTTAAGATGGTTATCAATGCGGTTGATTTAGCTGAAAATGAAGACGACCTTAACGCAGTACATGATTATGTTGCTGATGCACTAGGACAAGTGAATCTACATTCTGAAATATTTAACGTCTCAAGTCGTAAGGGGCTTAAAGAAGGCGATCAAGGCATAGACGATTTACGAAATAGTATCCAACGTTTCGCTGATGTAGAATCTAAAACCATTTTAGAACAACAAATGGTTCATCAAATTCAGCAAATGAATGATTCATACAAAGAAATGATAGAAGAATTCCATAACAACAAAGATCAAATTGCAGCGAGACAAAATAAATTATCACAAATTAAAGATGAAGATAGACTCAATCAACAATTAATTAATACTACGTCACAGCATACGTCTAATGAAGTGGAAGAACAAATTTACCATTTAAATGGTCGCTTAAAATTACAACTTCTAGATGAAGTTAAATCGGTTTACAACAGTCAAATGACTCAAAATAGTGACTTTAATGAAGAAAAGAAAATTTCATCTAAAACGTACTTAGACCAAATTCATCAACGTCTATATTTAGAACAATCATTAATTACTGAAAGAATTAAAAAATATTTTAATACACAATTAGAAGAACAAGTTGCTCCTATAATTAAGAAGTTGAATAACATTCACGTGTTAGTTAAGGCGGATTTCAATATAGAACCTGATGTAGAAGAAGCACCATTTTTAAGAATAGATTTAAACGAGATGGTCGACGCACTTCCGAAACAATTAACCAAACGTAAATTATTAAATCCAAATTCACAACGTGACATTCAAGAACAAATTTCAGATACGACATTGAAATTATTGCAAAATGGCATGAGCGCGTTTAAACAACAACTTGATAGTTATGTACATCAAATGTCTCGACAAGCCGAAGATCAATTTAAAGAATTAGAACAACATATTCAAGAACAAATTGATGAACTGTTATCATTCAAACTTGATGATTCACTGATTCAACAACTTGAAATAAAATCGAAACAACTAGACAAAATCTTATAAAGAAGAAAGAAGGACGCTTTAATGGAACAAAGAGTATTACTCGTAGATGGAATGGCGCTACTCTTTAGACATTTCTATGCGACAAGTTTACACAATCAATTTATGTATAACTCCAAAGGGATACCGACAAACGGCGTTCAAGGGTTCGTTAGACATATTTTTAGCGCGATTAAAGAAATCAACCCTACACACGTTGCAGTATGTTGGGATATGGGACAACAAACCTTCCGAAATGAAATGTTTGAAGGTTATAAACAGAATCGACCAGCTCCACCAGCCGAACTCATTCCTCAATTCGATTATGTCAAAGAAATCTCTCAACAATTCGGATTCATTAATGTGGGTGTCACTAATTATGAAGCGGACGATGTGATTGGTAGCCTTGCCAAAGAATACTCAGAACACAATAATGTTTATATCATCACTGGAGATAGAGACATACTTCAATGTATTAATGACAATGTAGAAGTTTGGCTTACTAAAAAGGGGTTCACGATTTACAATCGATATACGTTAAATCGTTTTAGAGAAGAATACGGATTAGAACCGAAACAATTAATAGATGTTAAAGCATTCATGGGAGATACAGCAGATGGGTATCCAGGTGTTAAAGGGATAGGAGAAAAAACAGCGATCAAATTAATTCAGAATCACCATACAGTTGAAAATGTAATCGAAAATATTTCAACGTTAACACCTGCACAACAGAAAAAGATTAATGATAACATTGATAATCTGCATCTATCTAAATCATTAGCAGAAATCCATACACAAGTTCCCATTGAAACAGAAAAGTTATTCGAAGAGATGACATACGCACATGAATTAAATGATATCTTGTCGATTTGTAACGAACATGAGTTATACGTTTCTGGAAAATATTTAGCAAGTAATTTTTAAAATATAAACCAAATGATTCATTGGAAAATTTTTTCCGATGTATCATTTGGTTATTTTTTTACATTTTAGTGATAATCACTAACAACATTCACTTTTATTTTATAAAAGTTATGTGAATTAATTTCACAATCCTATATTAAAATGATATTATTATTTAGAACGAATAAAATATTGTTCCAGACGCTATTGTGATAAATGAGAGGGCATACCGATATCAAATTAATTTTGAAATGACGTCAATTGCTCTTTTTTATTGAGCACAATTTGAACGATATCATTTCATTTAAACAACTTCGAAATACTTATTTGCTCAGATTCGACTGTCACATTTAACACCAAAGACAAAACATCAAGAAGAGGAGTGGACAATAGCTTTGAATAATCGAGACAAACTACAAAAATTTAGTATTCGTAAATACGCAATCGGAACATTTTCTACAGTCATTGCGACACTAGTGTTTGTTGGTTTCAATCCTGGACAAGCACATGCCAATGAAGTGAGCCAAAGTCAAAAGGTAATCGAACAACAAGAAGACTCGCAAATTGATGAAGACAACTCAAATTCTAAAGCTCAGCAATCTAACAAAGCTCATCAATTAAATAGCCAAGTTGACAATAATCAAAGTCGTTCAAGTGAAAACAATCAACCAAACGCACTTGATAAAACGACATTAACAAATAATGACGAAAATCAAAACGCAATACAACGTCTTGAATCAGAGCAAGCATCAACAAATAGCGATGAAAACAATATTAATAACCAATCTTCACTTTCTCAAGAAGATTTAAGAATTAACAAAGACGTGATTCATGCTAAGAAGCAAGAAGATGAAGAAAAAGAAAATCAAGGTTCTTCTAAAAAAGATAAACATAAAATGATTAAGCAACAATTAGCTGAAAAACGCGCTAATAAAGATGATAAAAATAAAGATTCTGTTAAAAAGAAAGCAAAAAATAGTCAAGTTCAACCACCAATTGATAAAAACAGACTCCAAGCTTTATTAGACTCTTCGTATCACGAATACAAAATGATTGATAGAGACAAAGCAAACGCAACTGAATTTAATAAAGTGAAAGCTGCATTTGATAAAGCAAATGTATTATTAGGTAAGGAAGATAACACTACATCAGATGAGCTTACTTTAGTATATCAAGAGTTAGTACAAGCAATAGAATTGGCACGTACATTACCACAACGTTCTATAGATAGAAATACTCTTAAACGTTCAACTCGAGGTGTCAACTCTGACAGAGCTGCAAGAGGTAGCGTCTCATTCCAAAATGCCTACACTGAATATTATGTTTCTTCTGATGATGATGGTTCAGGCTATCCACCTGGAACATTTTTACATGCTTCAAATAAAGGTGCACCATATTATTTACCTACAACACCATATAATTTGTTACATGCTTCAGACGTTAGAAACATTGCTTACATTACTACTAAAAGATTAAAAAGTGGCTATCAATGGGACGTATTATTTAACCTTGGACACTCTAACCATGAAACTATGATTTATTGGTTTGCGATACCTCGTGATCAAACACCTACGGGTCCAGTAACCTTTACAATTATAAATAAAGACGGACGTGCCACTTCATATGATGGCTCTGGTTCTGGGTCAGGTAAGCCTTTACCAAAATTTTGGGAAACTGCAGGTGGCATAAATCCTAGTGTAGCAAATTATTTTAGACATGGTGCAGCACACGGTTATCAATTTTACAATACTCCATATTATCAATTAAACAAATTCTGGGATTTCGCTCGGGGTAGTGAGGAATTCGCGCCAAATTCATACTTCAATAGAAACGGCGCCTCTAGCACAGCTAAGTATTATGGTGATGAAAACTATGCTTTTCTTAATGGCGATAGACCTGAACAAGGACAAGGTTTAGATTCTATTTATTGTTTTATAGGTAAAGGAGACGTAAGTTATCGCATATCCTTTAAAACGTCTGGATTGCCAACTGAACGTTTATATTATGCGGCAGGTGGACGAGCATTAGAGTTCAACCAACTTTATAACTATAACCAACTATATGTTGAACCAATGAATGTTTATCAAGAAAGAATTAAGTCTTTTGTAGAAGTTAAGAATCGTACAATGCATTTAGGTAAAACTGAATATACTTATGATCCAACATTAGGTAAATATGCTAACCGAGCTATCTTGGATAGTGATGGTGATCATACAACTGATTATGCCGATGATCCGTTAAGTTACGTAAAAAATATAAGTGACACTATAATGGGATTTATGCCTCCAAACGCCCAATATAATAGTTATCGCGTATTCGGAGTCAATGAATTAAACCCAGTAGAAATTGAAAGCTTATTCGCACAAGATAAACTTGAAGAAGCCGCACGTACAGGAAACCCAATTAAATTGATGATTGGCTTTAATGCTCGAGACAGTTCTAGTAATCCTGAAACTTTAGTTCCAGTAAAACTATACGTTAAACCACAATTACAACAAAAGATTAGTTATTGGCATAACAACGAAGGTATGAGTATTGATACGTATAGTGAATCACGTAAAGTAGGACATCCTGTTTATCAAGTAATGGCAGGTGATATGCATAATAACTCTATAGAACAACAAGAAATACGTATCAAACTTACAAGTAATGAACCGATAAAAGATAATGATTGGTTAATATATGGTTATCCACGTACATTAAGATTGGAGAAATCTACTGGTAGAAATAATAATGCAAAAGAGAAAAACTTCTCTTTAGTAGGAACATTAGAGCCTGGAGATTACTTCATAACTGTAAAGTTAGGAGATAAAGAAGAACAATTTGAAGTAAGAGCTAAACCATATCCTCCAACTATAGTCACAACTGCCTTACAACTTAAAGGTAAGGCAGGACAAAAACCTGATATTGTAGTAACAAACGTTCCACCTCAAACGAACGCGAAAGTTTTATTAGTAGTAGGTGGCGTTAATGGTCGAACTGATGCTTATTCTGACCCATATACTAAACCTGAAGGGTACACTGTAATTGCTAGAGCAGACGCGACAAGTCATGGAACAGTTACAATTACATCTAAAGATTATTTGCAAGGACTTCCACGCTCTGGAGAAATTAAAGCAATAACTTACTTTGATGACAATGTTCAATCGAACTTTAGTAATGCCATTACCTTAATAACTGATGAAACACCACCTTCATTTGGAGAACCTGTAGGTTTGAAAGATAAATATTATAGAGATAATCAAGTGCATTTCACTATTCCTGTTAGTGATAATCAAGATGGTTCTGGTGTAAATCAAGTGACAATAGAAGGTCTTCCTTCTGGATGGACACATTCCTTTGTCAAAGCTCAGAATGGTCAAAGTGGCACTTTAACAGTAAGCGGAACGATAAGTCACGCTCAAGCATTGAATAGTACTATTAGATTAAGATTGTCTGCTTCAGATATGGATAATAATGTTACAAAGGGCGATCAAATTAAAACGATTAATATCAATGTAAGTAGTTTAGCGGTTGATTTTCCTCCATTACCTTTAACTAATGGTAATAGAGTTGTTGTAGTTAATCCGACTATTATCAGTAATGATGAGAAAGCTATCGCTAAAGATCGTTTAGCTAGACAAAATGCAAGTAGAAATAATGTCTTAGCAGTAACTAACACTTTCCAACCACAAGATAACGGTAATGTATTAGTAAATTATAAAGATGATTCTCAAGCAACGATGAATGAAGGCAATGTATTTACTTACGAACCTATTCGCAAAAATCAGTTTTCCGAAAGTGGAATTACAGATAAAAAAATAGCAACGATTTACGTTGCTAAAGGAAGTAGATTTAATATTGGCAGAGACATGAGAAACTATTTCTCATTAAGTAATGGTCAAGATATACCTAATGTTCCATTTACTGTAATGATGTCTACTGATCCATTACCGACACCAGAACAAGTATCTCAATTCGGTGATGAGCCTCATCAATATAGAGTAATGGCATTCAATGCTTATAACAAAAGTATAGAAAATTTATATATTCGTATAAAAGCAATTGACATCGTAGCACCAACCGGAAATCATAGAGTATTCCGTGTCAATCCTATTAAACTTAGTGATGAGGAAGTACAAGCAGTTAAACAAGCCTTTGTAGATGCCAATCCGAAATTACATTTCAAACATCAGATATTGATGTTTCGAATCCTACAAACGGGACTGGTGTGAGCACTGTAACTGTATCTGTTCATAAAGACCAATATACTAAGACATTTACTTCTTCAGCTAACGACATGAATTTCTTAAGATGGCCTAATATCAGAGAAGATTATTCAATATCTTGGTCTAGTGATAAACTACCAAACCGAAACACTGATGGTGGCTTTCTTGGTCACCTGATCATAAATCAATTATTTATCGTTACGATGCAACAAAAGGAATTGCTATCAATACAAACCAAGTATTAAATTTATTTACTGCAACGACTACAGTTCCAGGATTGAGAAATAACATTACTGGTAATGAAAAGATTTTAGCAGAAGAAGGTGGCACACCAAGTTACAAACCGAATGGTTATTCATCACAAATTAATAGTGATGATAGACAACGTAGTTTCACCAAAGATGGACAGCTTATTCAAGTTTTAGATTTAGTCCAAACAGGAACAGGATTCGGTAATGCCGTTGTCAACCATTCTAATATTGTTTATAACCAAAGTAATTCTCAAGTTGTAAATGGAGAAGTTCCTGCAGCAAACGGGGCAGCTGCTTTTCAATTAGAAAAAGTAATAAAATCGAATTATGTATCAGAAGGTATTATGGGTGTTGTATATAAAACGCATCTATTTTTAACACCATATGGCGCCAAACAATATATCGAACGCACTGGCAGTACAATGGATACCACTACTAATGTCTACGATGTATATTTTGTACCTAGTGATAATGTTAAACCTACAATCACGTTTGGGGATTATTCTCATAATGAAGTATATTCAGGCGAAACATTTAAAAATACAATGAGCGTCTCTGACAATTACGGCGTTCAGTCGGTATCTATTCCAAACGACAGCGGAATAAGAGTATCTATCTCTAACAATAATACTCAAGTGAGTGGCACAGCACCTAATGTAACTTCAGTTACAAATAAATCAGTAAAAGTTACTGCTATAGATAAAAGTAATAACCAAACTACTGAACAATTTAATGTTCTATTAAAGCCTTTAAAAGATAAATATCGTTTAACTACAAGTTCAACAAACCAACATCCAGTTAGATTAAATAATATTCAAAACGGCGCAACTCTGTCACCAGCAGAGAGACAATCTGTAATAGATTCTGTATCTGTGACTAATATCGCGCCAAGAAGAAGCTATATCACTGAACCAGCTAATGAAGTTCAATCAAAAGAAGTTAGTAATGTAATTAGACCGAGAGATGATGCTACTGTTACTGTGACAGTGACATACAAAGACGGTACAACAAATCAAATATCTGTACCTGTTAAGCACGTCTTACCTGAGGTCGTATCAGAACCAAGATATACGGTTAAGGGTCAAAATTTCCCACAAGGTAAAGGGGCAGAACCTAGAGATTTCTTTAGATTACAAAATGGAAACACATTTAACGCAAGAGTAAACTGGGTTGGAAACAATGCTCCAAACATTAATAATAACCAAATCGGTGTTGACATTCCGTTAAATGCTGAGATTTGGTTTGATGGTGAAACTACGCCAATAGTGAAACAGACAAGTTATAAAATAGTAAAATCTGAGCCAAAGAAAATCTTCGAAACCACTATCAATGGTCAATTTGTTAATTCTAATGACAATCCAGGTAACGCAGGTTCATATATAAAATCTATTAATAACTCATGGCCAAGTGGTATGAATTTCGATTGGGCTCAAGGCTCTAGTGCTCCAACTTCAAATACACCAGGAGCTTTTGTAAGAACTGCAACAGCTATTTATCCAAATGGTGAAAGAGAAGATGTGAAGATTCTGTTTAAAGTCCAACCTAGTAAGCCACAAATAGATGCTAATAGTGTCATTGCTAAAGGTGGATTATCTAATCAACAGGTCATCGTAAGAAACGTGCAAAATAATGTAGATGTAAAACTTTATCAAGCAAACGGAAGCGTTATACCTAATACTACGTCTGTAATAGCAAATGGTACGGCAACTATAACAGTTCAAGGAAATCTACCAACAGGTAATATTTACGCTAAGTCTTCTATTACAACTAATAATCTAACTTATGCAAAAAGAACAAATAATGATGTTTCAGATACAACCGAAAACGTTACTGTAACTTCAGAGAATAGCGATCAAGTTAATGTAACTGTTGCAATGGAAGCCAAAAATGGTGGTATAAAATTAGTTAAAGGTATAGATTTTAACTTTAATAATTTTAATAATTTTATTAGTAATGCACCTGCTAACTCTCGTTTTGCATGGGCTCAAAGTCCTGATACATGGAAAGGTAATATTGGACAATCGAATAAAACAATCAATGTCACATTGCCTAATAACCAAGGAACAAGAACTGTAGATATACCAGTCATGATTTATCCATCTGTATCAGCTAAAGCTCCAGTAAGAGATAAAATAGGTCAAAATTTAGAACGTGGTACAGATGTCTATAATTACATTGAATTCGAAGATGGCAAACGATATAACGGAACGGCTACCCGGAAAGATAATCGACAACCAGATAAAAACGTAGCTGGGGTTCAAAATTTAACTGCGCTTATTAATTATCCTGGAATTACAACTCCAGTAGAACTTCCAGTCAAAGTATGGGTTTATAACTTTGATTTCGCTCAACCAGTTAACATAATAGAAGTTGGTGATACTTTCCCTAAAGGTACAAGTGCTGCAATGTACAAACATTTAGAAAATGGCGAAGGTTTGCCAATGGATGGATTTAAATTTTATTGGAATCCAGAAACTGGTACTAGCTCAAACCAATGGCAATCACTAGCATATACAAGCACTCCATTCGTTAAAACAGGAAGATATGATGTGCTTGATTCAGGTAATCGTGATTTCCAAACATCGCAACCAGGTAAATTCATTGTAAAAAATGGCACTCCAAATCCACCTATTATTACTGAATCAAATGCAGGTGAAATTACAATCACGCCAGGAGCGGTCAGACAAATCCCGATTAAGGGTAGTGGCTATTATGCTCAATCAAATGCTGATATAATCGTAATTAATAGAAATGGCAGAAAATTAACTACTTTCATTAAAAATCAAGACGGACGATGGGAACTTTTAACAGGTGAACCAGATATTAGAGGTATATCGGCAAAAGATGACGGAAGCGCCATTTTAATAAATCGAACTGCTATCTCTGAAGGCGATACAATCCAAGCTATTGCGACTGAAGGTTCAGGGGAGATAATCAGTAGTCCTGCAGATAGTGGACCGTTTATTGTTAAAGCACCACAACCAGAGAAAGCTACTGCTAAGATTTGGCAGAACGGAACTTTTGAAGTCACACCTGATAATGCTACAAATACTTTTAACCCAACAAAAAGGGTAGAAGTTAGCTACACAGAAAAAATAGGTAATAATGAAGCAAACAAAATGTTTACTATCACTAAAAATAATAATGATAGCTGGTCTATTAATAACAAACCAAGCTATGTAACATTTAACCAAAGTAACGGTAAAGTTATCTTTGATGCTAATACTATTAAACCTGACTCACAAGTTACTATTACTTCTAAAGCAGGTAATGGTAATACGGAAAGTACAAATCCAAATATAGTTTCTGCGCCAGCGTCCCATTCTGTGACTATCAGAGAAATTATAAAAGAACAAGGGCAAAGTGTAACTAATGCAGATGTTAATAACGCTGTTCAAGTCGAAAATAAACGTATAGCAAGTATTAAATCAGGTACAGCATTACCTTCAAATCTAGTTGGTGGTAGTACAACACATATTCCAGTAGTGATTACCTATAATGATGGAAGCACTCAGGAAATCACTGAAACTATTAAAACAAAAGTAAATAAAACTGAATTAATTAACGCTCGCAACCATTTGGACGATACTATAAGCAAAGACAATAAAACGCCTGCAAGTATAAGAAACTTTGAACAGGCAATGGAAAGAGCGAAAGCACAAATAAATCAAGCGAAAGCTGAAGCGGATACTGTGATTAACACTGAATTTGCTACGCCGCAACAAGTGACTGATGCATTAAATCAAGTTAAAGCAGCTCAAGCTAAAATTAATGAAGCTAAAAACTTATTACAAACTAGAGCTGATAATTCACAATTGGTTAGAGTGAGAGATGAGTTACAGCACACACTTCAACCAGCTGCTTCAACAGAAGGTATGACTCAACAAAGTGCTCAAAACTATAATTCAAAACGACAATCTGCTGAACAAGCAATTCAAAATGCTAATTCTGTAATCAACAATGGAGATGCAACTTCTCAACAAATTACTGAGGCTAAAAATAAAGTAGAGCAAGCTCGAAGAGAATATGTTGAAGCTAAAAATGGTTTAAGAGCGGATAAATCTCAATTAGAAACGGCATATCATCGATTAACGCAAAATGTAATCTTAACAGATAAGAAACCAGCATCTGTAACTCGTTATAATCAATCATTAGCAGGATTTAGAAACGAATTAGATACTGCTAAAAACGAGGCTAATAGCGTTCTACAAAATACTAATCCTTCTGTAGAACAAGTGAGAAATGCGTTAAATAAAGTTAATGCAGTACAACCAAAAGTTAATCAAGCTATAGCTTTATTACAACCAAAAGAAAATAACTCTGCTTTGGTTCATGCTAAAAATCAATTACAAAATGCTGTGAATGAATCTGACCCTACTCGTGGCATGACATCTACCACTGCAAATAATTACAATACTAAGAAACGAGAAGCTCAAGCCGAAATTCAAAAAGCTGATCAAATCATTGCAGACGGAGATGCAACTGCTAAACAAATTTCTGATGAAAAAAATAAAGTTGAACAAGCATTGCAAGCTTTAAATAATGCTAAAAGAGATTTGCGTGCTGATAAGTCACAATTACAAAATGCTTACAATAAGTTAACAGAACAAGTGAGCACTAACGGTAAAACACCTTCAAGTATTAAAAAATATGAAGCAGCGCGTAAAGCGATTGAAACTCAATATAATGAGGCTAAAAATGAAGCTGAGCAAGTGCTCAGAAATAACAATCCAAGCGTAAACGAAGTTACTCAAACTCTTGAAAAAGTGAATAATATTCAATCTAGAGTAAACGAAGCCGTTCACATGCTTCAAAACAAAGAAAATAATAGCGAGCTAGTAAGAGCAAAAGAACAATTGCAACAAGCTATTAACGATCAACCTTCAACTACTGGTATGACTCAATATTCTATAAGTAATTACAATTCTAAACGTCAAGAAGCTCAAAATGCAGTATTTCATGCAGAAACTGTAATCAATAACGGCGATGCAACTGCTCAACAAATCTCAACTGAAAAATCTAAAGTCGAACAAGCTTTAACGGCTTTAAATGATGCAAAACGTCAACTAACTGCTGACACGACAGCTTTACAAACAGCAGTCAATCGTTTAGACAGAAGAGGCGACACTAACAATAAGAAACCGAGTAGCATAAGAGCTTATAATAATGCTATTCAATCAATACAATCACAATTGGATAATGCTAAAAATAATGCAAATGCTGTGATTCAAAAGCCTATTCGCACAGTGAATGAAGTGGACAATGCATTACAAGAAGTTAACCGAGTTGAACGTGAATTAAGTCAAGCTATCAATCAACTTCAACCTTTAGCTAATAATGAGACACTTAAAGTAGCAAGAACTCAACTTGAAAATAAAATAAATCAAGCAGTTCAAACTGATGGAATGACGCAACAATCAGTCAATGCATATAATCATGCTAAACAAGAAGCGCAAAGCGAATCTAATACAGCTCAAATGTTAATCAATAACGGCGATGCTACTGATCAAGAAATTTCTTCAGAAACTGAAAAAGTAAATCAAAAATTTAAAAATTTAGAGAACGCCATAAATGGATTAACTGTCAATAAAGCTCCGTTAGAAATCGCAAGAAATAATATTCAGTATAATATTATCCATGCGTCAAGCACTGAAGGTATGACACCACAGTCTGCTCAAGCATATAGACAAAAGCTCCAAGAAGCTAGAAATGAAATTACTAGAATTAATCATGTGCTTGATAATCATCCTGATGTCAATGCAATTAGAACTAATGTAGCTTCAGCAGAACGAATGAAGAATGAATTAATACAAGCTAAAAACAATTTACAAGTAGATACTCAACCTTTAGAAAATGCTCAAAGAAATATCCAAAGTGTTATCGATCAAGGTTCTAATACAGATGGAATGACAGCAGATTCTGTAAATGATTTTAATGACGCATTAGCAGCTGCTATAATCGAAAAAACTAAAATCAATAAGTTACTTAAAAATAAAGATTCGATTACTGTAGATCAAGTCAAACAAGCTGTAGCTGAAGCTAACGACGTAATTAAAAACTTAAAAGACGCACGTGCTTCACTAGTTCCAGATAAAAGTGATCTTGAAGCTGCTAAACAAGCGCTTGAAAATAGTATTAATCATCCTACAGACACAGAAGGCATGACGCAGGAATCATTACACAACTATAATGAAAAATTGAATGCTGCTCGAGAAGAACTAAATAAAGTGAAAGGTATTTTAAATAATAACCCTACAGTAGCAGTTGTTAGATCTACTACTAATGAAGCAAATAAAGTTAAAGCGGCTTTAGATGAGGCAAGAACTCAGTTAGTTTTGGATAGACAACCATTTATTAATCATATTAATAGTGAGGATAGTCTTAATACGCCTCAAAAAGAGAACTATAAAAATCAAATTAATAATGCAACGAATCACCGAGAGTTAGTAAACATCCAAAGTAACGCTGATACGCTTAATCAAGCTATGAAAAAGTTAAAAGAAAGTATTGCCGATTACGAACAAGAAAAATTAAAAGAAAACTATATAGATGCTTCAGATAACAAACGTCAAGCGTATGATAATGCTGTAAATGCAGCTAAAGGAATTATCAACCAAACTCAAAGTCCAACTATGAGTAACGATACGATTAACCAAAAAGCGAACGACGTTAAACAAACTAAAGATGCTTTAGATGGCAACCAAAGATTAGCAGCCACGAAACAAGAAGCAGTACGTCACCTAAACGACTTGCATGATTTAAACGAGGCACAACGTCATGCGCTTACTACTGAGATTAATAATTCTAATAATATTGCAGCTGTAAACCAAGCTAAAGATAAAGCTAACACTGTAAACACTGCAATGACTGGATTAAAACATAGCATTGCTGATAATGAACAAGAGCTTCGAAATGGCAATTATATTAATGCTGATAAAGACAAACAAGATGCCTATAATAGCGCAGTAAATAATGCCAAACAAGTTATTAATCAAGCAAATAATGATACTGCACAACTTAATCCAACTGAAATTAATAAACTTGCTCAGAAAGTTAATACTACTAAACAAGAATTGAACGGTAATGAAAAATTAGCAGAAGCAAAACGAGAAGCTAACACTACAATCGACGGATTAACTTATCTCAATGATGCACAACGTGCGAAAGCTAAACAAAATGTTGGCAACGCTACAACAAGAACAGACATTGCTAGTCAATTAGGAAATTACACTAAATTAAACAACGCGATGAAAGAATTACGCGATAGTGTTCAAAATGTTAACCAAGTAAAAACAGGTAGCAATTATATTAATGAAGACAATGGTCCTAAAGAAGCATATAATCAAGCAGTAACAAATGCTCAAAATATAATCAATGCTCAATCTAATCCTGAAATGAGTTCGGATGCTATTAAGCAAGAAGCGCAAGCAGTGACTACTGCTCAAAATAATTTACACGGTCAACAAAAATTAGAAGAAGCTCAACGTAATGCAAATAGGGAAATAGATAACTTATCTAACTTAACTACTGCTCAAAAATCAGCCGAAAAAACATTAATTAATAGCAAACAAACAAGAACAGAAGTTCAGAACCAACTTAATGATGCTAAAGCTTTAAATGGTTCAATGGGTACATTAAAAGAACTAGTGAATAAACAATCAGAAGTTCAAGGATCAAGTAACTACATTAATGAGGATGAATCAGAAAAAAATGCGTATAACAATGCAATTTCAACGGGGCAAACAATCATTAATAAAACGAATGATCCAGTACTCGATAAGAATAATGTTGATGAAGCAATTAGAGATATTAATAATAAAAAATCTGCACTTCACGGTGAACAAAAATTACAAACTGCTAAAACGAACGCAACAAACGCAATTAAGACTTTAGCTGATCTCAACACACCTCAAAAAGATGCTCTGAAAAATAAAATTAATGCTTCTAGTACGCGAACTCAAGTGACTGAAGAACAGACAAAAGCGAATGCCATTAATGATGCTATGCACACATTGAGACAAAACATTGCTGACAACGAAAATGTAAAAAATCAAAGCAGTTACATTAATGCAGAACCTGAGAAACAAAACGCTTATACAGATGCAGTAAATGCTGCAAACGCAATTATTAATGAACAAACGGCAACTTTAAATGCGAATACAATTAATCAAAAAGCGCAAGCAGTATTAACAACTAAAAATGCTTTAGACGGAGAAGCACAACTTCGCAAAGCGAAAGAGAACGCTACTCGTGAAATTGATGGCTTAAATCAACTTACACAAGCTCAAAAAAATAAAGAAAAATCATTAGTTAATGAAGCACAAACGAGACCAGCAGTTGCAACACAATTAGACAAAGCTAAAGAACTTAATAAAGTGATGGAGCAATTAAATAACTTAATTAATGGCCAAAATGAAATTAAAGGTAGTAGTAAATACATTAATGAAGATCCCGCTCAACGAAATGCTTATACAAATGCGATTTCACACGCTGAATCACTTAAAAACAGAACGCAAACTCCAGAATTAGATAAATCTGTAATTCAAGGTGCGATTAATAATATTAATACAGCTATTAACAATTTAGATGGGGAAGCAAAACTTGCTAAAGCTAAACAAGATGCCAAAGCAACAGTTAATGGACTAAGTGGTTTAACAAACGCTCAAAAAACAAATGAAAATAATTCCATTGGTAGTGCAACAACTCGAGATCAAGTCGCAACTATTTTAAATAATGCTCAAGCTTTAGACCAAACAATGCAAACATTAAGAGGACTTGTGAATGCGAAAGATCAAGTTCATTCAACAAGTGACTTTATTAATGAAGATGCTCAACAACAAAATGCTTATAACAGTGCTATTGCAAATGGTGAAGCAATCATTAGTGGTTCACAAAACCCTACAATGGACAAATCAAAAATTGAACAAGCCATTAATCAAATTAATGCTGCTAAAAATAATTTACATGGTGTCACTAAACTTCAAAATGATAAAAATGCTGCTAATCAAGCAATTGCTCAATTAGGATATTTAAATGATCCACAAAAAACTGGCGAAGAAGCATTAGTAAATGGTGCTCAAACTAGAAATGACGTTACAGCTCATCTCAATAATGCTAAAGCGTTAAACGACGCCATGAAAAAGCTTAAAGATAAAGTTACGGAAAAAACTACTGTTAAACAAAGTAGTGATTACATTAACGGCTCATCTGAACATCAAAACGCATACAATCAAGCATTACAGAATGCCGAAGCAATCATTAATCAAAATAGTAATCCTACATTAGATAAATCAGAAGTTGAACAAAAATTACAAAGTTTAACTCAAGCTCAAAATGCACTTGACGGTGTACAACAATTGGCTAATGCCAAACACTCGGCGACTCAAGATGTGAATGGTTTAACAAGTCTCAACGATGGCCAAAAACGTGAGTTAAATAAATTAATCAATGCTGCGGACACACGCACTAAAGTTCAAGAAGAATTAACCAAAGCTACTGATTTAAATAGTGCTATGAAAGCTCTAAGAGATAGTATTCAAAATGTTGAAGAAGTTAAACGAGGTAGTAATTATGTAAATGAAGATCAAACTGA
>NZ_KV840039.1:70306-74655 GCF_001839105.1 Staphylococcus sp. HMSC62A08
ATTATGTAAATGAAGATCAAACTGAACAACGTAATTACGATAACGCTGTTACTAGTGCTCAAGGCGCTATAAATAACAATAGCAATCCTGTGTTAGATAAAAGTACAATCGAAAATTTAACTCAAACTGTTCACAACACTAAAGATGCCTTACATGGTGCTAATAAATTAAGCCGTGATCAACAAGCAGCAGAAACTAAAATTCGTGGTTTATCTAATCTTAATAAACCTCAAAAAGACGCTGAAATAGCTAAAGTAAAAGCGGCATCAACTCGTGATAGCGTAAAAAATATTCTTCAAGATGCTAAAACTTTAGACACAGCTATGCACGGTTTAAGAGAAAGTATTAAAGATAAATCTGATATTAAAAATAGTAGTAAGTATATAAATGAAGACCAACCAGAGAAACAAGCTTATGACAATGCTGTGGACAACGCTCAAAAAATTATTGATGAAACAACAGCTACATTAAGTTCTGATACAATTAATAATTTAACTCGTGCAGTAACTCAAGCTAAATCTGATCTTCATGGTGATACTAAACTTCAAAAAGAGAAAGACCAAGCTAAGCAAACAATTGCGCAGTTACAAAACTTAAATGATGCACAAAAACATATGGAAGACGCATTAATCGATAACCAACAAACACGTGTTGAGGTCAAACATGATTTAGCCGAAGCTCAAGCTTTGAATGGTTTAATGGGAACATTAAAAGAAAGCATAAAAGATAATTCAACAATTACTGGTGATGGTAACTACATCAATGCTGATCCAGTTAAAAAACAAGCATATGATAATGCGGTTAAAGAAGCTCAAAAAATTATAAATGGATCAAACCAACTATAAATAAAGACGATGTCTCTAACGCAACTCAATCAGTAAAAACTACAAAAGATGCTTTAGATGGTAATCACAGATTAGAAGAAAATAAACAAAATGCAAATCGCGAAATAGATAATTTATCAAACTTAACTCCTGCTCAAAAAACGGCTGAAAAAGCATTAATTAATAATAAACAAACACTAACAGAAGTACAGTCTCAACTTGATAAAGCTAAAGCTTTAGATGGTTCAATGGGCACATTAAAAGCATTAGTGAACAAACAATCAGAAGTTCAAGGAACTAGTAATTATATTAATGAAGACCAACCAGAGCAATCTGCTTATGACAATGCAATTTCAATGGGCCAAACAATCATTAATAAAACGGCTGATCCAGTACTTGATAAGAATAATGTTGATGAAGCAATTAATAATATTAATACTAAAGAATCTGCACTACATGGTGAACAAAAATTACAAACTGCTAAAACAAACGCAACAAATGCAGTTAATACTTTAGCAAATCTCAACACACCACAAAAAGACGCTTTAAAAAATGCGATTAATGCTTCTAATACACGAACTCAAGTAAGTGCAGAACAGGCAAAAGCGACTGCCATTAATGATGCTATGCAGACATTAAGACAAAATATTGTTGACAATGAAAATGTAAAAACTCAAAGTAGTTATATTAATGCAGAACCTGATAAACAAAGCGCTTACACAAATGCCGTTAATGCTGCAAACGCAATTATTAATGAAAAAACTGCAACTTTAGATGCAAATGCAATTAACCAAAAAGCTAATGCAGTATTAACAACTAAAAATGCTTTAGACGGAGAAGCACAACTTCGCAAAGCTAAAGAGGATGCTAATCATGAGATTGATAGTTTAAATCAACTTACACAAGCTCAAAGAAATAAAGAGAAAACATTAGTCAATGAAGCACAAACGAGAACAGCAGTAGCAACACAATTAGACAAAGCTAAAGAACTTAATAAAGTGATGGAGCAATTAAATAACTTAATTAATGGTCAAAATGCAATTAAAGCTAGCAGTAAATACATTAATGAAGACCAAGCTCAACAAAATGCTTATACAAACGCGATTACTAACGCTGAAGCACTTAAAAATAGAACGCAAAATCCAGAAATAGATAAATCTGCGATTCAGACTGCGATTAATACTATTAATACAGCTATCCATAATTTAGATGGTGAGACTAAACTTGCTAAAGCTAAACAAGATGCTCAGGCCAGAGTTATTGGACTAAGCGGTTTAACAAACGAACAAAAAGCAAATGAAAATAGCTCTATTGGCAACGCAACAACTCGAGATCAAGTCGCATCTATTTTAAATAGCGCTCAAGAGTTAGACCAAACAATGCAAACATTACGAGGACTTGTAAATGCTAAAGATCAAGTTCATTCAACAAGTGACTTTATTAATGAAGATACTCCACAACAAAATGCATACAATAGCGCTATCGCAAATGGCGAGGCAATTATCAGTGGTCAACAAAATCCTACAATGGACAAATCAACAATTGAACAAGCCATTAATCAAATTAATGCTGCTAAAAATAATTTACATGGGGCTAGTAAATTACAACGAGATAAAAACCAAGCTAATCAGGAAATTGCTCAATTAGGATCTTTAAATGATCCGCAAAAATCTGGCGAAGAGGCATTAGTAAATGGTTCTAATACTAGAACAGAAGTAGCTAAACAGCTCGATAAAGCTAAAGAATTAAATGAAGCTATGAAAGAACTTCGAAACAAAGTTGCTGAAAAAACATCTGTCAAACAAAGTAGTGATTACATTAACGATTCATCTCAACATCAAAATGCTTATAACCAGGCATTACAATATGCAGAATCAATCATTAATCAAAATAGCAATCCTACATTAGATAAATCAGCAGTTGAACAAAAATTACAAAGTTTAACTCAAGCTCAAAATGCATTACAAGGTTCACATCTACTTGAAAATGCTAAGAATAACGCTGTTACTGAAATCAACAAATTAACAGCTTTAAACGATGCACAACGTCAAAAAGCAATTCAAAATGTTCAAGCACAAACTACAATTCCAAACGTTAACCAACAATTAACGACTGCTAAAGAATTAAATAGTGCAATGCAAGCATTAAGAGATGCAGTTGGACAACAAAATGACGTGCATCAACAAAGTAATTATTTCAATGAAGATCAACAACCTAAACAAAATTACGATACCGCTATTCAATCAGGTCTAGAAATCATCAATAAATCTCAAGACCCAGTAATGGATAAAACTGAAATTGAACAAGCGACTAATCGCATTAATTCAACTAAAGATGCTTTAGATGGTGCTAATAAGTTACACAGCGATCAAGAAAATGCTAATAGACAAATAGAAGGTTTAACAAGTCTCAACCCAGCTCAAATCACAGCTGAGAAACAATTAATTAACCAAGCGACAACACGTACAGATGTGGCTCAAAAATTAGCAGCAGCTAAAGAATTAAACAATGCTATGAAAACTTTGAGAGATGGCATTCATAATAAAGATGACATTAAACGAAGTAGTGCTTATGTCAATGCAGATCCAACAAAAATTTCTGCATATGACCAAGCTTTACAAAATGCTGAAAATATAATCAACGCTACACCTCAAGCAGAACTTAATAGATCAACAATTGAACAAGCATTAACTAGAGTTCAACAAGCTCAAAATGCACTTGACGGCGTACAACAATTGGCTAATGCCAAACAAGCAGCGACTCAAAACGTCAATGGTTTAACAAGTCTCAACAATGGCCAAAAACGTGAGTTAAATCAATTAATCAATGCTGCAAACACACGTACTAAAGTTCAAGAAGAATTAGCTAAAGCTACTGCTTTGAACAATGCTATGAAAGCTTTAAGAGTTAGTATTCAAAATGTTGATGAAGTTAAACGAGATAGTAATTATGTAAATGAAGATCAAAGTGAACAACATAATTACGATAATGCAGTCACTAATGCTCAAACTACTATCGATAATAATAACCAACCTGTGTTGGATAAAAATACAATCGAAAGTTTAACTCAAACTGTTAACAACTCTAGAGATGCTTTACAAGGGGCTAGTAAATTAAGTCGTGATCAACAAACTGCAGAAAATGAAATTCGTGGTTTAACGAGCCTAAATGAACCGCAAAAAAATGCAGAAATAGCTAAAGTAAAAGCTGCAACTACACGCACTGATGTAAATAACATACTTCAAGGTGCTAAAACTTTAGACACTGCTATGCACGGTTTGAGAGAAAGCATTAAAGATAAATCTGATATTAAAAATAGTAGTAAGTATATAAACGAAGACCAATCAGAGAAACAAGCTTATGACAATGCTGTTAATAACGCTCAACAAGTTATTGACGAAACAACAGCTACATCAAGTCCAGATACGATTAATAATTTAACTAACACTGTGACACAAGCTAAATCAAATCTTCATGGTGATACTAAACTTCAACAAGAGAAAGACCAAGCTAAGCAAACAATTG
>NZ_KV840039.1:74755-100794 GCF_001839105.1 Staphylococcus sp. HMSC62A08
AGAGAAAGACCAAGCTAAGCAAACAATTGCTCAATTACAAAACTTGAATAATTCTCAAAAAGGCTTGGAAGATACTATGATTGATGGCGAGTCAACGCGTACTCAAGTACAACATGATTTGGCCGAAGCTCAAGCTTTAGACGGTTTAATGGGAGCATTAAAAGAAAGCATAAAAGATCATTCGACAGTTACTGGTAATGGAAATTACATCAATGCTGATCAAGCTAAAAAACAAGCCTATGATAATGCGGTTCAAAACGCTCAAAATATTATAAACGGAACAAACCAACCAACTATAAATAAAGGCAATGTATCTAACGCAACTCAATCAGTGAAAGCTACAAAAGATGCTTTAGATGGGGATCATAGATTAGAAGAAGCGAAAAATCATGCTAACCAAGAGATTACGAACTTACAAAACTTGAATAATGCTCAAAAAGAAGCTGAGAAAAATGCGGTTAACACTTCACCAACACTCGAACAAGTTCAACAAAACTTACAAACTGCACAAAATTTAGATAGTGCGATGGGCGCTTTAAAACAAAGTATTGCTAATAAAGATCAAGTAAAATCTGAAAGTAAATATCTCAACGAAGACCCAACTATAAAAGCTAACTATGACAATGCAGTTCAACGTGCCGAAAGCATTATTAACGCAACTCATGACCCTGAATTAAATAAAGCTAACATTGAACAAGCAACACAAGCTGTTCAACAAGCCGAACAAGCACTTCACGGTGTTGAAAAATTAACTCATGATAAAACAACTGCATCAAACGAATTAGACGGTTTAACGAACTTAACTGATGCGCAACGTGAAAAGTTAAAAGAACAAATTAACAATTCTACTAGTCGCGATGATATCAAACAAAAAATTGAACAAGCTAAACAACTTAATAATTTAATGGATCAACTTAAACAACAAGTTGGTCACAAAGACGACGTTCATTCAAATAGTAATTATTTCAATGAAGATCCCGATAAGAAAAAAGCTTATGATGATGCGATTAAACGTGCAGAAGAGATCATTAAAAATTCAACTGATCCTAATTTGAATCCACAAGATATCACAAATGCACTTAATCAAATTAAACAAGCAAAAGATAATCTTCACGGTGATGATTTGCTTCAACATCAAAAAGATACTTCAAACCAATCAATTGATAACTTAAATCATCTTAACCAACCTCAAAAAGATGCATTAAAACAAGCTATCAATGGCGCTACAACAAGAGAACAAGTAGCAGAAAAATTAAAAGAAGCACAAGCACTTGATGAAGCAATGAAACAACTTGAAAACCAAGTAAGTAAAGATCCTTCAATTACTTCAGGAAGTCCATTTGTCAATGAAGATACTGACAAACAAAAAGCTTATAATGATGCAGTTCAAGCAGCTAAAGATTTAATAAATCAAACTTCTAATCTTACTTTAGACAAACAAAAGGTAGAAGAAGCACTACAAAAAATTCAAAATGCTGTAAACGAATTAAAAGGTGAGCAAAAATTAACTCAATCTAAACAAGATGCGAATGATCAACTCACTCACCTTAACAATCTGACTGATGAGCAAAAGGCACATTTCAAACCATTAATCGATAATGCCCAAACTAGAGGAGAAGTAGACAAACAAATCGCTTTAGCTAAACAATTAAATGATGATATGGGTACCGTTAAAGGACAAATCTCATACAAAGATAAAGTTCATCAATCAAGTGATTATATAAATGCTGATCCAGCTAAAAAAGAAGCTTTCGATAACGCTATCAAAGAAGCAGAAGATTTACTTCATAATAATCCTGGAATATTAGACCATAATGCGCTTCAAAACATCATTAATAAAATTGAAGAAGCTCAAAATGCGTTAAATGGACAAGCGAAATTTGACCAAGCACAAAAAGAAGCTCTAAAAGAACTAGGTAATTTAAATAGTCTAAATGCACCTCAACGTGAAACAGTTAAAACGAATATCAATCAAGCAACTACATTAGATGGATTAGCTCAAGAATTACAAAAAGCCAAAGATCTTAATAACGCTATGAAAGCGATGAGAGATAGCATTGCTAACCAAGAACAAGTTCGTCAAGGTAGTAATTATACAAATGAGGATCATGCGCAACAGCAAGCATATGATGATGCAGTAAATAACATCAATCGTATTATTACAGAATCTAATGCTACGATGGATCCTCAAGCAATCAATCAGGCTACTCAAACTTTAAATAGCGCGAAACAAGGTTTACACGGTGATCAAAAACTTCAAGACGATAAAAATAATGCGAAACAAGAAATTGACAACTTAACTGGTTTAACAAATGCTCAAAAACAAACGCTTAATGACGCTATCAACCAGTTGACCAATAGACCTGATGTAAAACGAAAATTAAATGAAGCTAAGTATCTAAACGGCAAAATGGAAGAGTTAAAAGCTATTGTGGCGAAAGCTCCTTCAGTTAGACAAAATAGCAATTATATCAATGAAGATTCTGCTGAAAAAGAAGCTTATGATAATGCAATTAATAAAGGTCAAACAGTTATTGATGCAACGAACAATCCAACTATGGATTCAATTGCTATCAGTAAAATCATTCAAGAAATAAATAGTGCTGAACAAGGTCTCAACGGAGCTCAGAAACTTAGACAAGATCAAGCAGATGCTATCAACAAAGTTTATGGTTTAGATACTCTGAACCCAGCACAAAAATCTAAAGAAGTACAAGATATACAAGCTGCTACAACTAGACCTGCTGTCACTCAACAATTGGAAGATGCGAAAGCCTTAAATCAGGCTATGGAACAACTTAAACAAAGTATTGCTGATAAGAATGAAACGCTAAACTCTAGCAATTATATTAATGAAGATCCTGAGAAAAAATTGGCTTACGATAATGCACTAAGCAAAGCAGAGCAACTACTAAATCAACAAAACGATCCAACAATGGATAAAAATGAGATCAATGCTGCAACTCAGAAAGTTAAAGAAGCCAAAGACGCACTTCATGGCGCTGAGAAATTAGCTCAAAATCAAACTGAGTCTAATGCTACTGTTAATCAATTACCAAACTTAAACGATAAACAAAAACAAGCTTTAAATGACTTAATTAACAGCGCGCCTAACAAACAAAAAGTTGCCGAAATCATTGCACAAGCAAATGAACTCAATAATGCAATGCAGAAACTAAAAGATTTAGTAGAAGAGCAACCTCATGTTCATCAACAAAGCAATTACTCTAATGAAGACCCTAATGTTCAAACTGTTTATGATAATGCGATTCAAAATGGTCAAAATATTATTGATGGAACAACAGGCGAACCTTTAAATAAAAATCAAATCGATAATGCAATTCAAAATATCGAACTTGCTAAAGGCGATCTTCACGGAGAACAAAAATTACAACATGCTCAACAAGATGCGAATAATGAAATTGATCATCTTTCAAATCTAAATAATGCCCAAAGACAAGGCGAACATAACGAAATCAACACTGCACCATCAAGAACTGAAGTAGCCAACGATTTAAATAATGCTAAAGCGCTAAACGAAGCAATGCGTCAATTAGAAAGCGAAGTTAACCATGCAAATAATATTAAACAATCAAGTGACTTCATTAATGAAGATGAAGGCCCACAAAATGCATACAATAACGCACTTCAAAAAGCGAAAGATATTATCAATGCAGTACCAGATGGTACTTTAGATAAAGCTAGAATTGAACAAGCATTAACAGAATTACAGCATGCAAGAGAAGCTTTACACGGAGAACAAAAACTTCAAGAAGCAAAAGATCAAGCCAACGCTCAAATTGACGGATTAAATGCGCTAAACTCTGGTCAAACTCTTGCAGAGAAAGACTTAGTCAACCAAGCTAAGACTAAACCTGCAGTTCAAGAAGCACTTGAAAAAGCTAAAGAACTCAATGAGGCGATGAAAGCATTAAGATCAGAAATTGCTAAAAATGATCAAGTTAAAGGCGAAAGTAAATACATTAACGCTGATAATAATAAGCAATCAACGTATGATAGTGCACTTAATCGCGGTTCACAAATCATCACAACAACTCAACCGCCAGAACTTGATAAAGACGCAATTAATAGAGCAACTCAAGCTATTACCAACGCTGAAAATGAGTTAAACGGTCAAGCTAAATTAACAGAAGCAATTTCTAACGGTAAGCAAGAAGTTGATGACTTACATGGCTTAACACAAGCTCAAAAAGACAAAGAACATGAATTAATCAATCAAGCACCAACTAAAGCACAAGTAGCAGAAATCATTAATAATGCTAAACAATTAGATAATGCTATGAATCAATTACAACAAGCCATAAATAACGTAAATCCAACCAAACAAAGTGGTAATTATATCAACGAAGATCCTGCCCAAAAAGAAGCGTACGACCAAGCAATTCAAAAAGCTAAAGATCTAATCAATAAACAACCACCTACAATGGATAAACACGAAATTGATCATGCATTAGATAATATTAACCAAGCTCAAAATAACTTGAATGGTAATAAGAAACTATTCAATGAACAAAATGAAAAAACAGATCAATTAGCAAATCTTAATAGCCTTACAAACGGTCAACACGATGCATTAGTTAATAACATTTTCGATGCGCCAACGAGAGACGAAGTTGCACAACGCTTTGAAAAAGCTGAACAATTAAATAACACGATGAAAGCATTGAGAGATGCTATCAAAGATAATCAACAAGTGCTTCAAAGCAGTAATTATAAAAATGAAGACCCTGCTCAACAAAATGCTTACAATCAAGCAGTAGCTAAGGCTTTAGATATTATCAATGATAGACCTACGCCAACTTTATCAAATGAAACTGTTCAAAAAGTTGTGGATGAAGTGACTCAAGCGAAACAAAACTTACGTGGCGAACAAAAACTGGCAGACGATAAAGCAAATGCAGAAAGAACATTGAATCAATTAACGCATCTCAATCCTGCACAACGTGAAGACTTAGAAAATCAAATTCACAATGCGACGATTCGACCAGAAGTTCAAGATGCAGTTAAATTAGCTAACCAGCTTAATGATGCAATGAAGAAATTAAAAGATGCGCTTGATGGTAATGAAACACTTAAACAATCTAGTGATTACATTAATGAAGATACAAATGAAAAAGGCAACTACGATCACAATGTTGAAAAAGGTAAAGAAATAGTTGACCAACAAACAAACCCAACGATGTCACCAAGCTATATTAATGAAATTACAGATAAAATTAATAACGCTAAAAACGATTTACATGGTTCTCAAAAACTAGAAAAAGATAAACAACAAGCAACTGAAAATATCAATCAAATGACAGGTTTAAATCAAGCTCAAAAAGATCAATTAAATAAAGAAATCCAACAAGCTCAAACTAGACCTGACGTTGAACGTGTCATCAATAAAGCAAAACCATTAAATCAATCAATGGAGAATTTACGTCAAAGCATTAAAGATGTGGATAATGTAAAACAAACAAGTAATTACATTAATGAAACTCCAAGCGTTCAAAACAATTACACTAGCGCTGTAGATCAAGCGAAAGAAATCATTGATCAAACGTCTAACCCAACGATGAATCCATTAGATATTAATCGTGCTATATCTAAGGTTCAAACAACCAAAGATGATCTTCATGGCGAACGTAAACTCGACAATGATAAACATACGCAAACGTATGCAGTTAATCATTTAGATCACCTTAACCAAGCGCAAAAAGAGGCTTTAGCACATGAAATAAATCAAGCAACTACCGTCACTGATGTAGATAATATCTACAACAAAGCTAAAGCGTTAGATGATGAAATGAAGAAACTTAAAGACATCGTTGCACAACAAAATAGCGTAAGACAATCAAGCAACTATATCAACGAGGATAGCGCTCCTCAACAAGCATATAATGACGCTATTAACGATGCACAAGCTATCATTGATCAAACGACTAATCCAACAATGTCTCACGCCGAAATTGAAAATGCGATTAATAAAATAAAAGAAAAAGTTGCAGCATTAGATGGAGAACATAAATTACAACAAGCGAAAGAAAATGCAAATAACCTCATCGATAGCTTAAATAATTTAAATACACCACAGAAAAATGCTGAAAAAGCACTCATCAATAATGCAAAAACAAGAGACAAAGTGACTGAACAAACTCAAGTGGCACAAGAGCTCAATAATGCAATGGGCGGTTTAAGAAACAGCATTCAAGATCAAGAATCTGTGAGACAAGATAGTAAATATGTCAATGAAAATTACGACAAACAACAAGCATATAATAGTGCTGTACGTGATGCAGAAACTGTCATCAATGAACAAACTGCTACATTAAACAAAGATACAATTACTCAGTTAACTCAAGCTGTTAACAAAGCCAAAGATGCATTAAACGGTGTTGAATTGCTCAATGCAGATAAACAAGCTGCACAACAATCACTACCTACATTGAGTCATTTAAATCAAGCGCAACAAGAAGCTTTCAATACTCAAATTAACAATGCACATACACGCTCTGAAGTTCAGCAAATCATTGGTCAGGCTCAAAACCTAAATAATGCGATGAAATCATTAGAAGATAGCATCCAAGATAAAGACCAAGTGAAAAAATCTAGTAACTATATCAACGAAGATCCTAATGAACAACAGGCTTACGATAATGCAGTGACTCAAATTGAGAATATTCTTCACCAAACATCTCAACCAACAATGTCCGTTGATGATATTAAAAATGCGATCAATCATATCAAAAACGCTAAAGACCAACTTGCAGGACAAAGTAAACTTGATAATGCAAAAGATCAAGCAGATAAAGAATTAAGTAAGCTTGTCGATTTAACTTCATACCAAAGCAGTAACGTAGGAAATCAAATTTACACTGCTAAGACAAGAACTGAAGTTGCTCAAGCATTAGAAAAAGCAAAAACTTTAAATGATGCGATGAAAGCTCTAAATGACGTATATAAACAAACATCTAAAGTCATCCATAGCAGTCAATTCATTAATGAAGATCAACCAGAGAAAGATGCATACAAACAAGCGATTAAAGATGTTGAGGCAGTCATTTATAAACAAACAAATCCAGAAATGGATCCGACAGTTATAAATAATTTGACTCACCAACTTGAAAATGCACAAAACAATCTCCATGGTGATCAAAAACTTGCCCAAGCAAAACAAAATGCTGCCGACACAATAAATGGTTTAACACATTTAAATGAAGCTCAACGCGAAGCAATCATTAACCAAAATACAAACGCAACAACTCGTGAACAAGTGAAGAAAAACTTAGATAATGCGCAAGCACTCGATCAAGCAATGGCATCACTGGATAATGTAGTTGCAAATAAAAACAACGTTTTAAATAGTAGTAAATATTTAAACGAGGATCCTAAGTACCAACAACCTTATGATCAAACGATTGCGGCTGCCGAACAGTTAGTCAACCAAACTACTAACCCAACACTCGACCCTAATCAAGTTGACATCATTAAGAATAGAGTACTCACTGCTGAAGATAATTTACATGGAGTTAAAAAGTTAGACTCTGATAAAGCTATGGCGAAATATGACATTGCTGACATGAAAAATCTTAATGACGCTCAAAAACAAGCAATCACTCAATCAATTAATAACGCGACATTAAGAACAGAAGTTAAACAACTTCTACAACAGGCTAAAGATCTTAACTCAGTAATGAAAGACCTAAAAGACAAAACGAAACAAACTGAGGCTGATAAAACTTCACCAAACTATACTGAGGCTTCAGATGATAGAAAAGAAGCGCTAAATCAAGCACTCGCTGATGCACAAGCAATGATTGATAAAGCACACGGATCAAATGCTACGCATGACCAAGTTCAACAAGTTCTAGACAAGCTTACTCAAGCGAATCAAAATCTCAATGGTAATCAACGTGTAGCTGAAGCTAAAACTGATGCAAATAACACAATCGATCAACTTAAATATTTAAATCCGAGCCAACAACAAACTGCCAAAGATAATGTAGAACAGGCAACAAAACTTGCCGAAATTATTACAGCTAAAGCCAATGCTCAAGTATTAAATAAATCAATGGGTCAATTACAACAATTTATCAATGATGCTCAATCAGTTGAAAACAGCGATAATTACAGACAAGCAGACGATAGTAAAATTTCAGCTTATGACGATGCTCTAGAACAAGCTCAAGCTATAGTTCAAAAGAACGAAACGGAAGATGAAGTTAAACAAGCAATTCATCAAATAAGTCAAGCTAAAAATAACTTAAATGGTATTGCAAGACTCGATGAAGCTAGACCTAAAGCATTAGATTATATAAACTCGCTTGATAAAATAAATAATGCTCAAAAAGCTGCCTTAATCGATAAGGTTAACCAATCACACGACCTTATAGAAATAAATCATTTCGTTGATGATGGAACAAACTTAAACGATATAATGCATGATTTAGCACAAGCAATCATCGATAATTACGCACCAACAAAAGCGAGCATTAACTACATTAATGCCGATAGCCAACTTAAAGATAACTTTAATCAAGCGATCAATAACGCTCGTGACGTACTTAATAAAGCTAAAGGTCAAAATCTAAACTTTGAAACAGTAGATTCACTTAAAGATGCTATTTCAGAGGCGAAAGATGCGCTTAATGGTATAGAACGACTCAAAGCTGCTAAAGCTAAAGCGGACAAATTCATCGAAAGTCTCGCACATATCAATCAAGCTCAACTCGCACATGCACTCAAAGAAATCGCTAATTCAGATACATTAACGAAATTAGCTCGCATCGTCGATAAAGCAAATGTTTTAGATGAAGCTATGCAAGCACTGAAAGACGAAATCACTCGGAATGCAGCTCCTGTTCAATCTAGCTTAAATTACATTAATGCTGACGAGGATCTCAAAGATCAATTCGACCATGCATTAAGTAATGCTAGAAAAGCGCTCGCCAAAGCTACAGGTAAAAACTTAGATGAAACTGAAATTGAAGGGCTTAAACAAGCGATTGAAGATACTAAAGATACACTTAACGGGGAACAACGTTTGGCTGAGGCTAAAGCGAAAGGTCAACAGTACCTACAAACTTTAACTCATTTAAATGATGCGCAACGTAATATTGCTGAAAATGAAATAAAAACATCAGAAGACCTCACTTCATTAGCTGAGACAATTTCAAACACTACTAACTTAGATGAAGCAATGAAAGATTTACATGAAACATTAGTAAATAATGCTACACCTGTCCATGCGAGTGTTAATTATGTCAATGCTGACGATGATTTAAAACAACAATTTGACACAGCACTTCAACAAGCTAGAAATACGCTTGCTAAAGCTACAGGCGAACCAGCTTCAATCGATGAAGTTCGTGGACTTTCACAAACAATTGAAGACACTAAAGATGCACTAAATGGGGAACAACGTCTAGCTGAGGCTAAAGTTAAAGCTGAAAAGGTACTAAAAACATTTAAAGACCTAAATAATGCGCAACGCGAAAGCTCTATGTCTCAAATGAAAGCTACAGATAATTTACAAGATTTAACACAAATTGTTGCTACAGCTTCTGATTTAAATGATGCTATGGGAGATTTAAGAGATAAATTAAAATCTACAGTTAATCCGGTTAAAGCAAGCATCAATTATCAAAATGCTGACTATAACTTGAAACGTCAATTTAACAAATCAGTTAAAGATGCAAGAGAAGCGCTAAGTAAAACAAAAGGCGAAAATCTTAACGAAAGAGATATACAAGGCTTATCACAAGCGATTGATGACACGAAACAAGCTTTAAACGGTGAACAACGTCTAACTGAAGCTAAAACAAAAGCGGACAAATTCATTAAACAACTTGATGCGCTAAATGATGCGCAAACTGACGCTTTAACTCATGATGTTAATGCTTCTGACAACATTAAAGATATTACTCAGGTTGTTAATGACGCTTCAGATTTAAATGAAGCTATGAAGACTTTACAAGATACTGTAAATCAACTAGATCAACCTACAAAGGACAGTATCAATTATCAAAATGCTGACGAAGACTTAAAATTACAATTCGATCATGCTATACAAGTCGCTCATGATGTACTGAACAAAAAAGATGGTTCTAACTTAGATATCGATATCATCAATGGAATGACTCAGGCAATTCAAGATGCTAAGGAAGCTCTAAACGGTGAACAACGTCTTAACGATGCTCAAACTAAAGCGCACAAAGCCATTGACGATACACTCAAACATCAACTTGATGAAATTAACAAAGCAAATGCGACTGACGAGTCTAAAGCACAAGCTAAGAAAGTAGCTGAAGATGCAGCTAAAGAAGCGCATACAAATATTGATCATGCAAATTCTAACAAAGCTGTTCAATCTGCTAAAAATGACGGCACAATAGCTATTAACAATTCGCATGCTGATGAATTACCTAAAGCTAAAATTGATGCGAATAATGAAATTGATCAAAAAGTAAAAGATATTTTAAATAATATAGATCAAAATCCTAATTTAACTGCTAAAGAAAAAGACAAACTTAAAGCTGATTTAGAACATACAGTTAACGACATCAAAAAACGTATTGAACAAGCAACTGATAAACAAACGATTGCAGACGAAAAAGCTAAAGTCGATCAATTGCTTAAAGATACACAAGCAATCATCACTGCAAAAGAACAAGCGAAACAAGCAATTAAAGCGTTAGCACAACACAAACGTGACGCTATCAAAAACAATCCTGACTTAACAGATGTTCAAAAGGCACACGCACTCGCAGAAATTGATAAAGCAGAGCAAGAGGCACTTAAACAAATTGAACAAGCAAATTCTGTCGATAATATTAAACAAACCAAAGATGACGGTCTCAATAACATTGCTCAAATCACAATTTGGGATACTGACCAAGCACCATTAACACTTCATCGACCAGAGTTAAGCCTACAAGATGCACTCGTCACAGGAAATGTTGTTGTCCATAGAGATGAAACGATTACGATGAATGACATTAAACACGCATTAACTTTAACTGACGATCTCAAAGTGAAAATCATTTCACTACCAAATACTGATAAAGTTGCCAATGATTTAACTGCAAAAGTTGAAATTACACTTGCCAATGGTTCACAAGTGATTGTCGATGTTCCAGTAAATGTAATCGAAAAAGAACTTCAAGTTGCTAAAAATGAAGCATCTCAACAAATCAACCAAGTTACACAACAAAAACTTGATGAAATTGATAAAGATCAATCATTAACTGAAAAACAAAAAGAACAAGCAAAAGCGGAAGTTCAAAAACTTAAAGAACAGGCACTTAACAACATCAATCAGTCTACAACCGTAGCAGATGTTGAGAAAATCCAACAAAAAGATAAAGATGACATTCACCATTTTGATTCTAAACAATTTATTTTAGACAAAGCTAAAAAAGACAATAAAGCTAATGTTCAGAAAGCAACTGAAGAAGGCGTTAAAGAAATTAAACACATTACAGATTTAACACCAGATGAACAAGCGAAGTTTGCAAAACAATTACAAGAACTTCAAACTAAAGTGAATGATAAGATTAAAAATGCTAAAGATTTAGATGAATTAAAACAAATCATCAAAGATTTCAATACACAACGTGATCAAATCATTGCTCAAGCTCATTTGTTAGGTGAAAAACATAAAGCAGATCGCAAATTAGATAATGTTGTAAATAATAGAACACAACAAATCTTAGACAATATGTCTGCTACCCAATACCAAAAACAATTAGCTATTAGTCGCATCAAACAAATTCAACTTGATACAATGAATGCAATTCACGAAGCTAAAACAATTGCAGAAGTTCAAGAAGCTTTATTAAATGGTATTCGACGTATCTTAGCTGTAGGATTTGATAATTCATTCGATTCTATATCTAATCAAACAAATGCGCTATCTCATAGAAATCTGTTTGATGTTAGATTGAAAGACCAAGATGTACAAAGCCATATTGGTCAAACTGAAACTTATAAAGAAGTATTAAATGGTGCCGGCGTTGAACCAGGTAAGAAAAAACATAAAGAAGATGGACCTAAACATGTTAATCATCATGATGATAGTTTCATCGACAGAATGATCGATGATTTCGGTAAAGCTGTAGGATTTATTACTCTAACTGGTTTACTTTCTGGATTCTGGTTAGTATTTGCTAAAAGACGTAAAAATGAAGAAGAGGAAGAAAAACTTAGAGATAACAAAGATCATCAAATTTCCGATTCTAAAAAAGCAACGCCACTCATAGTAGCTAAACGTAAAAAAGATAAAAATGATGAAACACAAATAGACGAAGATGATAAAAAGGGCATTCCTGTTGCAAAACGCAAAAAAGACAACCAACAGGAAAATAAGGAAGTAAAGCAACAAATAAATAAAAAAGTTCAAACTTCACAACCTAAATCCAAATCTTCTTCACGCACTGCATCCAAAAGCAAAACGACGAAAAAAGCTACAAACCAAGTTACAAAAAAAGGGGCAAAAAATAAAAAACGCTCAAAAAAATAAAACTAAATAACAGAAAGACATATAAAAACAGGTTATAGGGAGTCGTTCCTATAGCCTGTTTTTTATGCTTATTTAGTTAATTTATATAACGCTTGTTGTGCATATTGATTCGCTTCTTTATTTTGATCTCTAGGCACCCACTTAACAAACATTAACTCAAAACTTTGCTCTAAAATTTCCATATTATCAAAATAAGGCTTAAATTTAGCATTTTTAACGCGACCACTATTCACGCTATCCTCAATTAATTTAGAATCTGTATAAAGTAAGGCATTAATAACATTTAATTCTCTAGCATGTTCCAGCGCATGCAACATCGCTGCCCATTCTGCACTGTGATTATCCATTTCTCCTAAATCATGGGTGAAAACATGTCGTTCGGATTCTTCTTTAACAACGATTGCGCATGCACTTCGTCCTGGATTACCTTTCGTTGCAGCATCAAAATATATTTTTGCCATCTCGTTTACACCTTCATTCTATGAATTTATTTTTATTGTAGCAAATCTTCAATTGATAGAGTCAAAAGATAATCATTAAAGCCACACGAAATTTAGCACCATCATGATATGTAAGTATTATCTTTCGCACACGCTCTGTTTCTCTTTTTAATTTTAAAAAATAAAAAACTGTCGACTAAGTTATAAAACAAAGCCAACAGTTATATTTAATAGCCTTTATCAAGTTTTTGAATCTTACCTTTGCGATAGAAAGATTTAGCAATGTATCCAAACGGTACATTGAATATAGTTGAAATAAGTTTTAATAGGTAAGTAGTTATAAATATTTCGAATACTGCCATGCCAGGTAATGTACCGGCAAATGCAATAATAACAAATAATGCTGTATCAATAATCGAACTTAACATTGTACTTCCGTAAGCTCTGATGATAAACGTTTTATCTGAACTAAATATCTTTTTAATCAGTGAAAAGATAAATACATCAACATGTTGACCAATGATATACGCAACAATAGAACCTAGAGCAATTCTTGGAACTAAATCAAATATTGTCTTAAGCGCACCCTGCGCAGTATCTTCAGGTGCTGGAACAAAGCGTAATGACATTTGCATAACAATAATCATCACTAATGTTGATGAAAATCCTAACCATACAGCACGTTTAGCAACTTTTCTACCATAAATATCATTTAAAATATCAGTTGCTAAATATATGGAAGCGAACATGACATTCCCAAGTGTCGCTGAAATTCCGAATATATGAATCGTTTTAATAACTTGAATGTTGGCTATAATCGTTCCCATTGCGACCCAAGCAATTAAACCGTGTTTCCCAAAACATCGATACATGAGAACCATTAAGATAAATGTAACAATAAATGAAGCTACACCAAAAATTTCATTAAACATCTTACTTCCTCCTAAATTTTGTTAAAGCGGGTGTTTAGAAACCGCAAAAAAACAACTTACTTAGTTTACTCGAAATATAAAAAATATGCAATAGGGTAACAAAAAATTACAAAATACAAACTTCTATGCTTTCATATGAACCCTATCTAAATTTCGTTTCAAAACGACCGATTAAATACGAATTGATTATTTCAAATTACCACACTTTCAATGCTATAATACAACCATGCAAAATATGTGATGAATCATTTAAAAAGTTTATAGCTAAAGGAAGTGGAAGCTATACTCACTTATTCAGAACAAAAAGCGATTAATAAAATCGATCGACTAATGAACACTTATTGCTATCAATGTCCCTTAAAGTCTCATAATAGAAAGACTGAAGGTAAGACACAGGCACATCATTTTTGCATTAATGAGTGTTCAGTAGGTAAACAAATTAAACAAATCGGGAACGAGCTACAATAGGAGGACATCTTTATGGAAATCGTAGCAATTTCAGAAACACCTAATCACAATACAATGAAAATTTCTTTAAGCGAACCACGCCAAGATAATTCATCAACAACATATACTTCTGCGAAAGAAGGCCAACCAGATTTCATCAATCGACTATTTGAAATTGACGGCGTTAAATCCATCTTTTATGTGATGGACTTCATCTCAGTTGATAAAGAAGATGACGCAAATTGGGATGATTTACTACCGCAAATTCAAGACGCTTTCAACGAATAATAGTTTGTTTTAATCAAAAGGGGGCCATACAGATGGAAATTGTTCGTGTAGAGCCTACGCCCAGTCCCAACACAATGAAAATTGTATTATCTGAAAAACGTGAAGATAATCAATCGAACACCTATACTGAAGTACAAAATCATCAGCCACAATTTATTAATGATTTACTTCAATTAGAAGGTGTAAAATCCATTTTTTACGTGATGGATTTTTTAGCAATAGATAAACAACCTAAAGCAGATTGGGAAAGTGTACTACCGCAAATTACATCTACACTCAACAACGAGTCTAATTTAGAACAGGAAACTCAACCAGATGAACATTATGGTGAAGTTCATGCAGAAGTATTGATGTTTAAAGGGATTCCTTATCAAATCAAACTCACAACTGGTAAAGAAGAGAAACGTCAACAGTTGCCAGAAATTTATATCGATAAAATGTTAGAAGCTCAAAAAGACAATGATAATGTCGTTTTCTTAAGAAAGTGGGAAGATTTCGGTATTAGATACGGGGATTTATCAGAAGTGATGGATGATGTGTATGAAGAAGTGATTGCACTTTATCCTGAAGAGCGATTAAATGAACTCGTAAAAGTTGCACTTGAAACTGACATTGTCGTACCTGAACAACATTACCAACACGTGACATTAGATGAATATAATAAAGCTGAAGATTGGAAATCTCGTTTAAGAATGCTTAAATCCTTTCCAACGCCAACATTTGATGACATACCTTTATTAGAAACTGCTTTAAACGAAGATAAAATCCCTTTAAGACGTGAGGCAATCGTTCTATTAGGTATGATAGAGGATGAAGATATTTTACCTTATATTTATCGAGGACTTCATGATAAAAGTCCAGCCGTACGCCGAACAGCAGGCGACTGCTTAAGTGACTTAGGTTTCAAAGCAGCTTTACCCGAAATGGAGAAAGCACTTGATGATCCACAAAAAATTGTCAGATGGCGTGCTGCTATGTTTATATTTGATGAAGGAAATGAAAATCAATTATCTTCTCTTAAAGCTCATGCAGACGATCCTGCATACGAAGTTAAATTACAAATTGAAATGGCAATTTCTAGAATTGAAAATGGTGATGAAGCACTAGGCTCAGTCTGGAAACAAATCGCCAATCGCGAAAGATAATGCATTAAGGAGTGTTTATATGAACGGTTACGAATCTTATATGAGAGAATTAGCTCAGCAAATGCGTGCAGAGCTCACTGAAAATGGATTTAAAAGCTTAGAAACAAGCGATGACGTCCAACAATATATGAAAGATGTAAACGAAGACGAAACAACTTTCGTTGTGATTAATTCAACATGTGGCTGTGCTGCAGGATTAGCTAGACCAGCTGCCGTAGCAGTCGCAGAACAAAATGAAGCCAAACCAACACATAAAGTGACGGTTTTTGCTGGACAAGATAAAGAAGCCACACAAACTATGCGTGATTACATCCAACAAGTACCTTCAAGTCCATCTTATGCTTTATTTAAAGGTCAAAACTTAGTTCACTTCATTCCACGTGAACATATAGAAGGTCGCGACATCAACGATATTGCCATGGACTTAAAAGACGCTTTTGATGATCATTGCCAATAAATGAAATCCATTATACCGAGTACACATGTGATAGCTGTGTAGCTCGGTTTTTTTATACAAAATAGGAAATTTGTAATCTTAAATGGCTCTCCCTATAAACAGTTAACGTTTTCTAGTATAATATTCAGTAATATCATTTATCATAATTCATTTTAAAAACGTTATTCACATAAAGGAGCTGTACACATGCATAATCCATTCGATGAAGCATATCATAGCTTATGCGAAGAAGTATTAGAAATAGGAAACCAACGTGATGATCGTACACATACAGGTACAATTTCTAAATTCGGACATCAACTCAGATTTGACCTTTCAAAGGGGTTTCCATTACTCACAACTAAGAAGGTTTCATTCAAATTAATAGCCACTGAATTGTTATGGTTTATTAAAGGTGATACAAACATTCAATATTTACTTAAATATAATAATAATATTTGGAATGAATGGGCCTTTGAAAATTATATTCAATCCGACGACTATCTAGGACCAGATATGACGGACTTTGGTCATCGTTCTCAACAAGATCCTGAATTTAATGAACTGTATAAGGAAGAAATGAAAAAATTTAAACAACGTATACTGAATGATGACGATTTCGCACGTCAATATGGTGATTTAGGTAATGTATACGGTAAACAATGGAGAGATTGGGAAGACAAAGACGGTCGTCATTTTGACCAACTTAAAACAGTGATCGATCAAATTAAGACAAATCCTAATTCTCGACGTCATATTGTGTCTGCTTGGAATCCTACAGAAATCGATACAATGGCCTTACCACCATGTCATACAATGTTTCAGTTTTACGTGCAAGATGGTAAGTTAAGTTGTCAGTTATACCAACGTAGTGCAGATATTTTCTTAGGCGTACCATTTAATATTGCAAGCTATGCCTTACTTACGCATTTAATTGCGAAAGAATGTCATCTTGAAGTAGGAGAATTCATTCATACGTTCGGTGATGCACATATTTATTCTAATCATATTGATGCAATTGAGACGCAACTCGCACGAGAAAGTTATCAAGCACCGACACTGAAGATTAATACAGACAAATCTATTTTCGATATTAATTATGAAGATTTAGAAGTCGTTGATTATGAATCCCATCCTGCGATCAAAGCGCCTATTGCAGTTTAATTTTACTAACAATGATTCACTAGCAATTCATAATGAGAAAGGGGGAGGACGATGACTTTATCAATCCTCGTCGCACATGATAAACAAAGAGTTATCGGTTACAAGAACCAATTACCTTGGCACTTACCAAGTGATTTGAAACATGTTAAAAAGTTATCAACAGGGCATACTCTAGTTATGGGAAGAAAAACATTTGATTCAATCGGCAAACCTTTACCTAATAGACGTAATGTTGTACTTACGAATAACCCATCATTTCAACATGAAGGTGTAGATGTCATTCACTCAATTGATGATATTTATAACCTTCCTGGCCAAGTTTTTATATTCGGTGGACAAACACTTTTTGAGGAAATGATAGATAAAGTAGATGATATGTACATCACAGTCGTCGATGGAAAGTTCCAAGGCGACACATTCTTCCCACCTTATACTTTCGAAGAATGGGAAGTCGATTCTTCCGTCGAAGGTCAGTTAGATGACAAAAATACGATTCCGCATACGTTTTTACATTTAGTGCGAAGAAGTAACCAATAGGAGGGGAATTATGACTAAACAAATTATTGTCACAGACTCAACCTCTGACTTACCACACGAGTATTTGTCTGAACACAACATTCATGTCATACCATTAAGCATTACAGTTAACGGCAAGGCTTATACAGACCAAGTCGATATTACCTCTAAGGAATATATTGAATATATAGAAGCAGATGCTGACGTCAAGACAAGTCAACCTCCTATTGGTAGATTTATCGAGAAATACGAAGAACTCGCCAAAGAAGATGTTGAGGTCATTAGTATCCATATGTCATCAGGTTTAAGTGGCACTTTCAATACAGCTCTTCAAGCGAGCCACATGGTCGAAGGTAGTAACATCACTGTTATCGATTCGAAATCCATCTCCTATGGCTTAGGTTATCAAATTCAGCATATTGTTGATTTAATTGAAAAGGGTACACCAACATCTGACATCATCGAAAGCGTCACACAACTACGTGAAAATATCCAATTATTTGTTGTCATTGGTCAACTCAATCAATTAATTAAAGGTGGACGCATTAGTAAAACAAAAGGTTTAATTGGTAATATCATGAAAATTAAACCTATTGGTACATTAAACGATGGTAGATTAGAACTTGTTCATAATTCCAGAACACAAAATTCAAGCGTTCAATACTTGAAAAAGGAAGTTACAGAATTCACTAAAATCATCGAATTAAATCAATAGGGATACCACATGCCAATGTTATAGAATTCGTGGATAAAGTTAAAAAATCATTCAGTGAAGCATTTCATTTTAATCAATTCGACGTTAACGTCACTACTCCTGTCATTTCGACGCATACAGGACAAGGTGCCATTGGACTCATCGTTTTAAGAGATTAATCCCTTGTGAGACCCTTAACGCTCCAACTTAGATATACAATGTTGAGTAAAACACTTTAAATTCAATGACGTATAGCGTAAATTATTAAAAAAGAGACAACATAAGGAGGTAATATAATGGCATATGCAACATTAGCAGGAGGTTGTTTCTGGTGTATGGTTAAACCATTTTCATCTTATCCAGGAATAAAATCTGTCGTTTCAGGATACAGTGGTGGCCATGTCGAGAACCCAACATACGAACAAGTATGTACAAATCAAACGGGGCATGTCGAAGCCGTACAAATCGAATACGATTCTGAAATTACTTCCTTTGAAAATATACTAGATGTGTGTTTCAAAACTTTTGATCCTACTGACGATGGTGGACAATTCTTTGATAGAGGGGAAAGTTATCAACCTGTCATCTTTTATCATGATGAAGAACAGAAAAAGGCAGCAGAGTTAAAGAAACAACAAATTAATGAGCAAGGCATTTTTAATAAACCTGTCATCACACCGATTAAACCATATAAAAACTTTTACCCTGCTGAAGCGTATCATCAAGATTATTATAAGAAAAATCCTATGCATTACGAACAATACCAACGTGGATCTGGCAGAAAGGCATTTATAGAATCACATTGGGGGTCACAAAATGATTAAAAAAAGCAAAGATGAATTGAATGATATGGAGTATCTTGTTACTCAAGAAAACGGTACAGAACCTCCATTTCAAAACGAGTATTGGAATCACTTTGATAAAGGCATTTATGTCGATAAGTTATCAGGCAAACCTTTATTTACATCAGAAGAGAAATTTGAATCCAATTGTGGTTGGCCAAGTTTCTCTAAAGCTTTAGACGATGATGAAATTGTTGAACTTGTCGATAAATCTTTTGGTATGATTAGAACTGAAGTACGTTCCGAAGATGCGAATAGCCATTTAGGACACGTATTTAATGATGGTCCTAAAGAAACTGGCGAATTACGTTATTGTATCAACTCAGCTGCTATCCAATTTATTCCATATGAGAAGTTAGAAGAACTTGGATACGGTGATTTAATTCCACACTTTGAAAAATAGGAGTGAACAACTATATGTTTAAGAAATTATTTGGTAAAGGCAAAGAAGTAAATAAGAATATTAAAATTTATGCACCTTTAACAGGTGAATATGTCAAAATTGAAGACATTCCAGACCCTGTCTTCGCACAAAAAATGATGGGCGAAGGTTTCGGCATTAACCCTACAGAGGGAGAAGTCGTGTCACCGATTGAAGGTAAAGTCGATAACGTATTCCCTACAAAGCACGCTGTCGGTTTAAAGGCAGATAATGGTTTAGAATTATTAGTTCATATCGGTTTAGACACTGTTCAACTCGACGGAGAAGGCTTTAAAGTGCTTGTTGAAAGTGGAGATACAGTCAATGTAGGCGATCCACTTATCCGTTTTGATTTAGAATATATTAAAAATAATGCTAAATCTATAATTTCACCAATCATTATTACAAACTCAGATCAAACAGAATCACTACATTTAGAAGATGTAGAAGCAGTAGTTAAAGGTGAAACAGAAGTCATTGATGTGACTGTAAGCTAATGGTTAAAAATTACTCATTCTATCAATTTGTAATGACTGTTCGAGGACGTAAAGACGACAAAGGCAAATTGGCTGAACAAATATTCGATGATCTCGCGTTTCCGATACATGAAGATGACTTTAATGTACTTTCTGAGTACATTGAAACGCAAAGCGAATTTACTGTGCCTATGTCTGTTTTTGACGATTTATACGAAGAATATACTGAATGGTTAAAATTTTAACACGCAACAAATGAATGATTAAGCTATGGCGGGAGTGGATTGATGAATTCAACTTTTAGTATTGAATCTGATTCACTCCCACATTTGTGCTTATTTTGCGCGTCATGAGGACGTATAATTGAAATGATTGCGTTGAATCATTTAATTTTATAATTTAAGAATACGTCTTCCGACTCATGAATCTTAACTTCAGTTATTGAATAATGGTAATGACGCCATCTATTACACTTCATTTTCTGAAAATGAAGTTCTACAAATTACATAGAGTAAACGTTAAATTTAGCAAATATAAGGGATGTGATATAGTGAGTGAATATTTAGGACACAACGTAGAATCACACCATGGTGATGGAAACAATTCGTCGCCTCACGGTAAAAACAAACAAGTGAAACTAAAATTATGGCAACTCATATTACTACTTCTGGCAGTCATTATATTAACAGCTGGAATAACCGTTGCAGCGACAATATTAATTAGCCATAAAGTAAGCGGCCTTACCAAAGATCAACGTGCCGACTTAAAAAAGATAGAATATGTATATAAAACTTTAAATAAAGACTATTACAAGAAACAAAGTTCAGATAAATTGACACAATCAGCAATTGATGGAATGGTCAAGGAATTAAAAGATCCTTATTCAGAATACATGACAGCAGATGAAACAAAGCAATTTAATGAGGGTGTGTCAGGAGATTTCGTCGGTATAGGCGCTGAAATGCAGAAGAAGAATGATCAAATTAGTATTACTAGCCCTATGAAAGACTCGCCAGCTGAAAAAGCAGGCATTCGCCCTAAAGACGTGGTAACCAAAGTGAATGGTAAATCCGTTGTAGGCAAACCTCTCGATGAAGTCGTTAAATTAGTGAGAGGTAAAAAAGGTACAACCGTTACTTTAACAATTAAACGTGGTTCTCAAGAAAAAGACATTAAAATCAAACGTGGTACGATTCATGTTAAAAGTGTTGAATATGAGAAAAAAGGTAACGTTGGCGTAATGACGATTAATAAATTCCAAAGTAACACGTCAGGAGAGTTAAAATCTGCAATTATTAAAGCGCATAAACAAGGTGTACGTAAAATCGTACTAGATTTACGTAACAATCCTGGTGGTTTACTTGATGAAGCAGTCAAAATGGCTAACATTTTCATAGATAAAGGCAAAACTGTAGTACAACTGGAAAAAGGTGACGACAAAGAGCAGCTTAAGACTTCTAACGATGCTTTGAAACAAGCCAAAGATATGGACGTGTCAATCTTAGTTAATGAAGGTTCGGCAAGTGCATCTGAAGTATTTACAGGTGCGATGAAAGATTATCATAAAGCAAAAGTCTATGGCTCAAAAACATTTGGTAAAGGAATTGTTCAAACAACTCGTGAATTCGATGATGGTTCATTACTGAAATACACAGAAATGAAATGGTTAACACCAGATGATCATTATATTCATGGTAAAGGAATTCAACCAGATGTGAAGATACCAACACCTAAATATCAATCTCTTAACGTGATTCCAAATAATAAGACATATCAGTTGGGTGACGACAATAAAAATGTTAAAACTATGAAAATAGGACTGACTGCTTTAGGTTATAAAGTAGATAATGAGTCCAATAAATTTGATTCAGATTTAGAATCTGCAATTAAATCATTCCAACAAGACAATCATCTAGATGTTACTGGTCAATTTGATAAAAAGACAAACGACAAATTCACCCAAGAATTAGTTGAAAAGTCCAACAAACACGATACAGTATTAGACAAATTACTAGATAAGCTAAAATAGAATTTATATTACTTTGTGAAAAGTGACTGACGCAATCGTAGTACTGAGCGGACTGGGACAAAGGTATAATTTTGTAGAATTATTTTCATTGTCCCAGTCTTATGCGATTGCAAAATGCAAAAGACTTTTCTGAAAATTGTAAGTTTAAAATACGCCTCATTTGTTAAATTATATAAGAAATGAGGCGTTTCATTTTTATTCACTATTTTAAAAAAGAGGTGTTTTGGTAAGATGATCAGATTAGCAACTAAAAAAGATTTACCTGTTATTGAGCAACTTGTTGATGAAGCTAAAGAAAAAATGAAAGAATTCAATCATAATCAGTGGGATGATAAATATCCTGTAACTGAACACTTTGAAGAAGACATTGATACCGAAACACTTTACGTATTAGATGTAGACGATAAAATTTGTGGATTTATTGTTATCGACCAAAATCAATCAGAGTGGTATGATGACATTGAATGGCCAGTAAATCGAGAAGGTGCATATGTGATTCATCGATTAGCTGGATCTAAAGATTATAAAGGGGCTGCGACGGCACTTTTCCAATTTGCAGTCGAATTAACAGAAGAACATGGGATACATGTGATTCTCACAGACACATTTGCGTTAAATAAACCCGCTCAAAATCTATTTGAGAAATTTGGTTTTACAAAAGTAGGCGAAGCTGAAATTGATTACCATCCATTTAATAGAGGAGCACCATTTTACGCTTATTATAAAAACATATAAGAATAGAGGTTGTCATTTATGTCTAAAATTGCATTTACCGGTGGCGGAACAGTAGGGCACGTTTCAGTGAATCTAAGTCTTATTCCCACTGCTATAGAAAAGGGACACGAAGCGTTTTATATCGGGTCTAAACAAGGGATTGAAAGAGAAATGATTGAGTCTCAACTCCCAGATATAAAATATTATCCGATTTCTAGTGGTAAATTGCGTCGCTATTTATCATTTGAAAATGCGAAAGATGTTTTCAAAGTATTGAAAGGAATCTTAGACGCACGTAAAATACTCAAAAAACAAAAGCCTGATTTACTATTCTCTAAGGGTGGTTTCGTCAGCGTTCCAGTTGTCATCGCTGCGCGCTCATTAAATATCCCAACCATTATCCATGAATCAGATTTAACACCAGGTTTAGCCAATAAAATTGCACTAAAATTTGCTAAGAAAATTTATACAACGTTTGAAGATACACTTAACTATCTTCCGAAAGAAAAAGCTGATTTCGTAGGTGCAACTGTTCGAGAAGATTTAAAACAAGGTAACAAAGATCGCGGTTATCAATTAACTGGCTTCAACTCTAATAAGAAAGTTTTACTTGTCATGGGTGGAAGTCTTGGAAGTAAAAAACTTAATGAAACAATCCGCGAAAATTTAGAATCTTTACTTCACGAATATCAAATTATTCATTTAACTGGTAAAGGTTTAGTCGATGATTCTATTAATAAAGAGGGCTACGTTCAATATGAATTTGTTACAGATGACTTAACCGATTTACTTGCTATTACAGATACGGTAGTAAGTCGTGCAGGCGCAAATGCGATTTATGAGTTCTTAACTTTAAGAATACCTATGCTATTAATACCATTAGGTTTAGATCAATCTCGTGGAGACCAAATTGATAACGCTAAGAACTTTGAATCTAAAGGTTACGGTCGTCACATACTTGAAGATAAACTCACTCAAGTTGGGTTAATACAAGAATTAAATGATATAGAATCCAATCGCGAAGCTATTATTAATCAAATGAAAACATATAAAGAAAGTTACACGAAAGAAGATTTATTTGATAAAATTGTACATGATGCATTAAACAAGTAGGAGGCACCAGGCATGAATCGTTGGACACGCATTTCGTTACTCATTGTCTTTACACTTATATTCGGGATTATCGCCTTTTTCCATGAATCGCGTCTTGGAAAGTGGATTGATAATGAAGTGTATGAATTTATTTATTCGTCAGAAAGTTTTATCACCACATCTATTATGCTTGGTGCAACAAAACTAGGTGAAGTGTGGGCAATGTTATGTTTATCTCTTACATTAGTCGCATATCTAATGCTTAAACGCTATCAAATCGAGACATTGTTTTTCGTCATTGCAATGGGATTATCAAGTGTACTTAATCCTGTTTTGAAAAATATCTTCGATAGAGAACGTCCAACACTCTTACGTTTAATTGATATTTCAGGATTTAGCTTTCCAAGCGGCCATGCAATGGGCGCAACCTCTTACTTCGGTAGCGCTATATATGTAATTAACCGTCATGATTCTGGTATCTCTAAAGGTGTGTTAATCGGTTTGTGCGCGCTTTTCATTTTATTAATTTCAACTTCTAGAGTGTATTTAGGCGTTCATTATCCTACAGATATTATTGCCGGCATTATTGGCGGTGCCTTCTGCATTGTTTTATCAACGTTAATATTGAAGAAACAACTCGCCGTATAAATAAGCGCGATTGGAATTTTAAATTAAATAGCAGTTGACCTAACCACTGAAATGATTGTGATTCAACAATGATTTTAGTGGTTTATTTAATATATTTAAATCGGTCGTTTTTGAATAAATACGATTTGTAATCTCAATATTAATAATATTTATCTTATATTAATTTCTTTGTTTTCATTTTTGTTAATAAAAGACTGAAAATGTTGTTCTATAAACGTTTTTAGTCTTTTTATTTTTGGAAATTTACAAACAAAAAATTTTGATTTACGAAAACTTAAATTTGAAAAAAGTTTACTTTAATAGTGATTACTTATACTGAACTTGTGATTAAATCTTCAAAGGAGCAAAGACATGATACAAATCAAGGATTTAAACAAAGTTTACGACAATGGTAGTCACGCAGTTAAAGATTTCAATCTAGATATTGAGGACAATGAATTTGTAGTATTTGTAGGACCTTCGGGATGTGGGAAATCAACAACGTTACGTATGATTGCAGGACTTGAAGATGTGAGCAAGGGAACAATTAGTATCAACGATAAAGTGATCAACGATCTACAACCTAAAGATCGTAATATTGCTATGGTCTTTCAAAACTATGCCTTATATCCACATATGACAGTTTATAAAAATTTAGCTTTCGGCTTAAAAATGCGAGGAATCAAGAAGAAAATTTACGACGAAAAAATTCAACATGCAGCTCAAATATTAGAAATTGAAAACCTTCTCGACCGCAAACCTAAAGCTTTATCTGGGGGACAACGTCAACGTGTGGCACTTGGGCGCGCTATCGTCAGAGAAGCTCAAATCTTTCTCATGGATGAACCACTTTCTAATTTAGATGCTAAATTACGAAGTAATATGAGAAGTGTAATCATAAAAATACATAAACAAATGAAAGCAACGACGATTTACGTGACACACGACCAAACTGAAGCTATGACAATGGCATCACGTATTGTCATTTTAAATCAAGGTGAAATACAACAAATTGGTACACCTGAAGAAATTTATCGTCATCCTGTCAATGAATTTGTTGCCACTTTCATTGGTAGCCCATCAATGAATATGATTCCAATGACCTATCACTTAGATGCTTGGTACTTCGATGGACAAAAAGTGGCTGATGCTTCATCACTTCAGCTTGCATCGCATGCACAATACAGACTTGGTATACGACCTGAAGACTTACATCTTGTTGAGGATAACGAAATAAGTCATTATCCAATCCA
>NZ_KV840039.1:100894-108026 GCF_001839105.1 Staphylococcus sp. HMSC62A08
TTATCCAATCCAACTGTCTCAATTTACTGTAGATTTGGTTGAGTTAACGGGTTCATACAAATTACTTCACTGTCATCACAACGAACATAAAATTGTAGCAGCTGTAGATAGTAATTTGGATTTCGAATTAGGCCAAACAGTTTCCTTCGGTATAAAAACTAAAGATGCACACTTTTTCGATTCTGATTCAGGCGAAAGAGTACAAGAGGAGGTTTTATCGTGAGTAAAATCAAAAAACAAAGCCTTCAATCCACTCATCAAAAACCTTTATTAAAAAGAATGTGGGAACATAAAGTACTTTACATAATGATTTTACCTTGTTTACTCTTTTTCTTGATTTTCAACTATATTCCAATGACAAGTCTTGTTCTGGCATTCAAAGATTTCCGCTTCGATACTGGTATCATCGGCGGTGATTGGAAAGGACTATACTATTTCAAACGATTTTTCTCTGACCCTCGCTGTATTCAAATTATTATGAATACACTAATTATAAGTGGTATGAAATTGATTTTAGCTCTACCATTTCCAATTATTTTAGCCATTATGTTTAACGAAATTAAAGATTCTAAATTAGGTAAGATCAGAGGTCTATTTCAAGGTGTGCTTTATATTCCTCACTTTTTATCATGGGTTGTGGTCATCGGTATTTTCAAGAAATTACTCGCTCCTGATGATGGACTTATGAATCAACTGATCCATCAATTTGGTGGCGACGGGTCGACTTACTTTATGATGAATCCTGAGTATTTCCACACCATCATGTTTTCTAGTTATATTTGGAAGAATGTAGGTTGGGATTCCATTATTTATTTTGCAGCAATTATGAGTATTAATCCTGAAATTTATGAATCAGCTGCAATTGATGGCGCAAATCGTTTCAAACAAATTATACATATTACCTTACCTATGTTAACGCCAACAATTGTTATCTTATTCATCATTTCTCTAGGCGATATTTTAAAAGCAGGGTTCGATCAAATCTACCTACTCAAAACACCAGGTAACGCTAATGTCTCGGAAATACTTGATACATTTGTTATTCGTACTGGTATTGAGCAAGGCGATTTTAGTTACGCAATCGCTATTGGTCTATTACAAGGCGTAATAGGACTTATCGCTGTCGTCATTATTAATAAATTCGCAGATAAGAAGCTGGATACATCACTATATTAAGGAGAATGTACATGTTTAGAAAATCTATGCTCATCTTAATGATTGCAGTCATTTTATTCGTAACAGCATGTAGCAAAGATAAAACGCAAGATGAAGCGAAAAGAAAAGCAGATGCTAAAGGTAAACCAGATACATGGATTGCAGATAGAAAACTAAAAGGACTTGTGTTTCAAAGTGATAACGATGCCTCACCTAAAATGAATAAAGAAGTCGCTCAAGAACTTAAGAAAAAGACTGGCATCACGTTAGAACTCCAAACCGTTTCTAATGAAGATTCCACAGAAGCATTAACGTCAGGACTCGCTTCAGGAGATTTACCCGATTTCATCGTTTATTACTTAGACGATAGTGGACGTCCTGAAATGAAAGTACTAAATAAAGCAGCGAAACAAGGTCGACTCACAGACTTAACAAAAATGCTTAAAAACACAAAAATTTATAGTAAGTATTTCAAAAAAGGATATCTACCAAAGGATACGAAAGATAACATCATGTTTAATAAAGAACAGGATGGGACGTACCTTGTACATATGGGGATTAACCGTCATCCAGGGCAAGAAGAACGTCGTACTGTAGGTGGTCCTTATGTCAGAAAAGATATCATGGATAAACTTCATATCAACCCTGCATCTATCAAGACATCAAAAGATGTTGAAAAACTTGCTGAGAAGATGAAAGAACACCACTTCAAAGATGATAATGGTAAAGAAATCACACCTATTGGCCCAACAGCATGGGGCGGTGACGATCGTACTAAATTCTATAATGACCTTGTTTGGACTGGTCAGTCTGATGAGAAATTTTTAAATAAAGGTAAGAAAATTGTACATGAATCACAAACTGATTATCCGCTTAAACGTGTACATTACGTTAAAGACCTTATGAAAAAGGGCTTAATGACGAAAGAGTTCTATACAATGGAAGAAAATAAAGCAAAAGAAGGACTAGTTAATGGTTCATGGGGCATTGTTTCAGATTTACATAACTACGTTACTGAAAACCAAAGTATGAAATACGTTCCACTTGGACCACTCAACACAGTCAAAGGTAAATTTAGAGTTGAAAAGCCATATAAATCAGGCGCAAACGGTTGGGCTGTACCAAGTACGACTGAACATCCTGAAGACGTCGTTAAACTCGCTGATTTCCTTGCAAGTCGTGAAGGTAAATTACTCGGTCAATACGGTATTAAAGGACGTGACTATACTTTAGATAAGAAAGGTAACCCTCATGTTAAACCTGAAGTCTTAAAAGAAGTTGAGAATAATCCAGACGAAGCTAAAAAACGTGGTTTTAGAGGTGCAGGTTCTTATTGGGCAGATCATCTTGGTTATACAGATATCGATAATAAAGCTGATTTTGGTGAAACTGAATACGGAGATAATACAAAAACGAAAAAAACTACTCCTGAAAAGATTGCTGATATGTGGCATTACGATGAAAAACAGAAACACGCCAAAATCGTTAACGGCCTCACAGTAAAATCGTTCCTATCTAAATATGAATATGGAGAAGATTTAGAAGTTGCACTCGATGATTATAGTGACGCTATTAAACGTGCATATTATTCTCAATCTGACAAAGAAGCGAAACAAATTATTGATAGTGCTAAGCAACGATTAGAAGAGGCAGGCTTAAATCAATTTGAAAGATACGTTGAAAATCAAAGAGATAGAAAAGGAACTCAAATCATTTATTAAGAGGTGGCATAGACAATGAAAGTTTCACAAGATAAAAGCGCAATTGTCATTCGTATTATCTCGTTAATCATTATTATTGGCTTAGTGATCACAATTATCCTACCGATGATTAATATCTTTGCCTTAGCATTTAACTCTGGGGTAGATGCTCAAAAAGGTGGCATCACTTTCTACCCGCGTAAATTTTCGCTAGATAATTTTAAAGAGATATTTAAACAAGGTACGTTATTAAATGCATTATTTATTAGCATAGCGAAGACAGTTATTGGAACAATATTAAGTGTGATATTAACAGCTATGGCGGCATACGTTCTAACGATCAAAAGTTTACCGTTTCGAAGAATCATCTCATTCTTCCTAGTATTTACGATGTTATTCAGTGCCGGTGTTGTACCACTTTATATCCTATTAAATCAACTACATTTAACAGATACATTTTGGGTATACATTTTACCGTCACTTTATAGCGTTTATAACATTTTAATTATGCGTACATTCTTCAATCAATTACCTAGTAGTGTAATTGAAGCCGCTAGAGTAGATGGTTGTAATGACTTTCAAATCTTTTGGAAAATTGTCTTACCCATGAGCAAACCCGTGGTAGCATCCATTACATTATTTAACGCGGTGAGTCAATGGAATGATTGGTTTACAGGTGCATTCTTCGTACGTAATCCAAATCTCAAACCGTTAGCAACTGTTTTACAAGATATGTTAACGAAACAAGCCGCCATTGCAGATGCTTTAAAACAAAAGTCAGGTTCATATGCAATGTTAGACAAGTTGACAATTACAGGTGACTCAATGCAGATGGCCATGATTGTACTATTAACCATTCCAGTACTATTCCTCTTCCCATTCGTTCAGAAGCATTTTGTAAAAGGTATCAATATCGGTTCGACAAAAGAGTAAAGGAGACGAAACAATGACTACAATTCTACAATTAAGCGATTTACATATTGGGCCACACAATGATGAAAAAGATCAAAAAACTTACGATTTAATTCATCACATGATGACACATTATCAACCTGATATAACAGTATTAACAGGTGACCAAATTTGGTCTGAAGGCGTCATTGATTCAGGTCGTGTTTACAAGGAATTGATGGAGTATTTAAATCAATATGATACGCAAATTGCAACGACATTTGGTAATCACGATACCGAGGGACACCTCAAACGTTCAGACTTACGCGATATTGAGGACCAATATTCTACTAACTACGTACAGAAAAATCATAGCCTCATTGTTGATGATAAAGAAGCTTATACAATAGAAGTTAAAAGCAATGACACAGTCACACATGTACTTTATGTCATTGACGGTGGAGACTATAATCCATTTGGCATAGGTGATTATGATTTTATAAGACCTGAACATGTGAATTGGCTTAGAGAAACACACCAAACATATCAAACTCAATTTCAACATAACTTATTATTTACGCATATTCCGTTACAAGAATATAAAGAAGTTGAGAATATTGCTGAATATCATGGCATTTTCAATGAACCCATTGCGTGCTCAAAAATTAATTCCGGATTATTTAGTCAGATGTTATTAAACGGTGATATTGAAGGTGTGTTCTGCGGTCATGACCATGACAATGATTTTACGATTAATTTATATGGTATTCGCCTTAGCTTTGGTCGTGTTGGTGGTTACAATACTTATGGTGATTTACAACGTGGGGCAAGATTAATTGAGTTGCAACCTGACGCTATATATAAATCGAAAGTGTTAGAATTTGATGATCGTTTCTAAAAGAACGTTTCGGGCATTATACATTCCTATTTTAATAGAACAACTTTTCATACTCATCATGGGACAAGCTGATACATTGATGTTAAACAGCTATAGCACTGATGCCGTTGCTGCTTCGGGAATGATAAGCCAAATACTCATGCTCATCACGTTTCTAATTACAATCATTCATGTGGGTACAAATATACGTATTGTTCACTTGAAGGAACATCAACCATCAAGTATTTCACAAGAGATTTATCATAATTTGTTATTCAATATCATAGTATCTATCGTATTTACGATTGTGATTGGGCTCGCATTCGAACCTATCCTACGACTTTTTCAAGTACCTCAAGATATATTCAAACTGACCTATCAATTTGGACTGATTATATTGAGTGTACTCACTTTAACGACTTGTCAAATGTACATTGGTACCGTATTACGTGTCATGAATCATGCGGCATCAGCAACACGCATTACTATCATTAGTAATGTGACTAATATCATTCTAAATGGTGTTGTACTCTTTATTATTCCAGAATATGTAGGTAACCCTGTATTAGGTGTCGCGGTGGCAACAGCGCTCAGTCGTTTATTGGGATGTATTTTAGCTTTGATTGCACTGATACAAATTTTCCGTCCACTCAAGCACTACTTCAAGCTGAGCTGGAAGACAATATACCAAGTTTCGACATTAGGTATCCCAACAGCAGGTGAACAAATTTCTTATAATTTTGCGCAGACATTTACAACTGCATTTATTGCGATGTTAGGCACTCAAGTCATCGCTGCGAAATCTGTTTCCACTGTACTAAGTGGCCTGTCCTTTAGTTGTGCTATGGCATTTAGTGCTGCTAGCCAAATTTATTTAGGAAAATTTATATCCCGACGTCGTTACCGCACTTTAAAGAAAGTTGTTGTAAAAAGTATTTGGTTTAATATCATACAATCCTTCATGATTATGACGTGTATACTTATAGGATTTATTGTGTGTGGACGTTGGATAACACACGACTTACAAACCTATCATTTAATTATTTACTATCTTGTTATACTTTTTGGATTAGAACCGATACGTGCAATTAATAATTTAATTGTAGATTTATTAAACGTGGCAGGGGATGTACGTTATCCAGTCACAGTGAGTATTGTCACCACTTGGCTGTTATTATTACCTGGAAGTTATCTATTAGGGATTCATTGGGGATTTGGCTATACAGGAATTATTTTAGTGAGTATTGCAGATGAAGCGCTGAGATTTATCATTATGTATCTTAGATGGCGTAAAGATCGATGGCAAGCACGTATGAAGCAGATTGGAGTATAGATAATTATGTATAAAAGAAATGAACGTTTGAATCTCATTCGTAAACGTGTTGATCAGTACGGGCAGGTGGCCGTAAAAGATTTAGCTATCTTTTTACAAGTGACGCCTGAAACCGTGAGAAAGGATTTAGAAACCTTAGAAAATGATAAACTGATTACACGTACACATGGTGGTGCGATTCAATACAATCATATTAATAAAGAGAAATCATATGCGAATAAGTGGCAGAAACAATCACAAGTAAAAGAACGTATTGCTAAGAAAGCTGCTTTACAAATACAGTCTGGAGAAATTATTGTCATCGATGGAGGGACAACAACAGGGCGAATTCCTCATTATCTCAATGATATTACTCAGACCACCATTGTGACGAATTCTTTGAAGATTGCAGATGAATTGAATCGTGCTATCGAGGAGCAACGAATTCAAGCAGAAGTGATTATGCTTGCTGGAAAGACGAATACTGAACAAGATGTTGTGCGTGGGCATATGACGAATGAGTTACTACAACGTTTTAAATTTGATAAAGCTTTTATTTCATGTGGTTCGTTTGATACGAGTGATTGTTATGAATTTGATTTGGAAGAAGCCCATGCGAGTCACATCATGATTCAACAAAGTCAACTGAGTTATCTCTTAGCAGATAGTAGTAAACGAGATGCGCATGCGTCGTATCGTATTGATGGGTTTAGCGAAATTGATTATATGATTTCTGATTATGCTAAACCGCAGAATATGGAATATTTTAATCAGAAGCATTGGTTGCAGATTTAACTTATTGAAAATGAAGCCTGAGACTTCGTCTTTATTAACGAAAGAAGACGTCTCAGGTTTTATTTAATTTTATGAATGGTAAACATATCCGTTTAACATTCAGAATATAGTTTTTTACCAATACTTCGTATTGCTTTAGCTCCCTTGCCGCGGGCATGGCTTGAGCCTGTAGTCTCAAGACGCATGCTATTCCTGCAGGCGTGTCGCTATCAATACTTCGTTATCTGTTAATTATAAAACTTTCATATTATTATTTAAATATCACTAGAAACCAGTTATAGTAGTAACACTTGAGGCTTTGCTCAAGTATAAGTGCCACTAGCAACGAAGGTTAGAAGAATAGTTATTTATCTCAGTCTTCTTTAATATATGGGCAGTAGATGTCTGAATTGAAAGTGCGCT
>NZ_KV840039.1:108126-142658 GCF_001839105.1 Staphylococcus sp. HMSC62A08
TTATATTTCTGTCCCGCTCCCACTAAAAAAGCAGTAAACCTCAAGTGTCAAAGGTCTACTGCTTTTATTGAAACGTTGTTTCTCAACGTTAGTCTTTTACGGGCATATAAAAGGGGATAATTGAAAATGACCAATCCAATAAGAACGAAATATATGTGGGGGGAATGTTCTAGTCGGTATTGATAATCATTTTCAACTAGTATTATACATGACTGAGAATCGTTGTCAATTAGAATCACAAACTTTTTTGATAAATTTCATCTAACATAATATAAACGCTGTCATATCAACACTTCATAGATTTTTAATTTTCCAAATAAACTTTCATTAATGATAAAATCATTGAGAATGAATTGTGATAAAATAGATAAAGCAAATAAAGAGAAATTATTAACAAATTCATAACAATTAAAGAATACATCTTTTTCATTCATATGCTATTAGGTAAGATGTATCAAGAGGTGCAAATATGACAAATATTTTAATCGTAGAAGATGAGCAAAATCTTGCTCGATTTATAGAACTTGAACTCACACATGAGAATTACAATGTAGATATAGAAAATGATGGTCGCACAGGTTTAGATAAAGCATTAAATAAATCATATGATCTGATCATTCTTGACTTAATGTTACCTAACATTAACGGCCTAGAGATTTGTAGACAAATTCGTCAAGAATATTCAACGCCAATTATCATTATCACCGCTAAAGGTGAAACATATGATAAAGTTGCTGGACTCGATTATGGCGCCGATGATTACATCGTTAAACCTTTCGATATTGAGGAACTGCTCGCTCGAATTAGAGCTATCTTACGTAGACAGCCTCAAAAAGATGTCATTGACATTAACGGAATTATCATTGATAAAGATGCTTTCAAAGTTACAGTTGACGGTATACAGCTTGAATTGACGAAAACAGAGTATGATTTGTTATATGTTTTAGCTGAAAATAGAAATCACGTCATGCAACGTGAACAAATTTTAGACCACGTGTGGGGTTTCAATAGTGAAGTTGAAACGAATGTCGTAGATGTTTATATCAGATATTTACGTAATAAATTAAAACCTTTTAATAAGGAAAAATCGATTGAAACCGTTCGTGGTGTAGGGTATGTGATTCGATGATTAAACGTCGTAAGTTAAAATATAAATGGATGATGATTACGACACTCATTACATTTACGACAATATTGTTATTTTGTTTGATTATCATTTTCTTCTTAAAGGATACATTGAGAAATAGTGAATTAGACGAAGCTGAGAGAAGTTCGAGTGATATTGCAAATTTGTTTCATTCTAAATCTTTAGATCAAATATCACCGCTCGATTTAAATGCTTCGTTAGAGAACTTTCAAGAGGTCATCATTTTTGATGATAGAGGTAAAAAATTAATACAAACATCTAATGAAAATGCCATCAATTATGACAAAAAGGTTGATATCAATCATCCTGAACGTATTCATATCCATAAAAGTCATGGTATCAACTATTTAATTATTACTGAACCAATACATTCAAAGGACTTTTCCGGATATAGCGTATTAATCCATTCACTACAAAATTACGATAATCTAGTGCGATCACTTTATATCGTAGCCTTAGCATTTGGACTCATCGCTACCATCATTACAGCAGGGATTAGTTATATCTTCTCATCACAAATTACAAAACCCATTGTGACGATGTCTAATAAAATGAATCAAATCCGACGCGATGGTTTCCAGAAAAAACTTGAATTAACCACAAATTATGAAGAAACAGATAATCTTATCGTGACTTTCAATGATATGATGTATCAAATTGAAGAATCCTTCAATCAACAGCGCCAATTCGTTGAAGATGCCTCTCACGAATTAAGAACCCCTTTACAAATCATTCAAGGCCATCTCAATTTAATTCAACGGTGGGGTAAAAAAGACCCAGAAGTTCTAGAAGAGTCACTGGATATATCTATTGAAGAGGTAAACCGAATTACTAAACTTGTTGAAGAATTACTGATGTTAACCAAAGATAGAGTGAACAGTAATGTACTTGAATGTGAAAATGTAGATGTGAATAATGAAATTCAAACCCGAGTCAAATCACTTAAACAACTACATCCTAATTATACATTTGAAATAGAATTAACATCTAAACCTATTCACTTGAAGATCAACCGACATCAATTCGAACAATTATTACTTATCTTCTTAGATAATGCGATGAAGTATGATACTGATAACAAATATATAACGATCACTACACAGTTAAAGAATAAACTTGTTAGTATCGAAATTACCGATCATGGTATGGGCATTCCTAAAGCAGATTTAGAGTTTATCTTTGACAGATTTTATCGTGTGGACAAATCACGTGCGCGAAGCCAAGGCGGTAATGGGTTAGGTTTATCAATTGCCCAAAAAATCGTACAATTAAATGGTGGAACAATTGAAGTAAGCAGTGAAGTTCAATCGTTTACTACTTTCAAAATTCAGTTTCCATTACAAAATTAGGTAACTAAATATAATTTTTTGGATAGCTCCATTGCGTCTTTGAACCGCATCGACGAAGCAACTCATTCCATTTTTTAAAATAACGCAGAACCAATCTATATTTGGTTCTGCTTTTTGTATATAAATAGGTAAATTGACTTTAACAAAATTTGAAATAATGCTATTATTGTCTTGTAAGCGTTTCAACATTTTTGTGGAGGGTGTAAAAATGACAAAGGACAAAAAGGAAGTTACAGAGGCGCCTGTAAACTTCGGTGCAAATCTCGGCTTAATGCTAGATTTGTATGATGATTACCTACAAGATCCATCATCAGTTCCAGAAGATTTACAAGTTCTATTTAGTACAATTAAAACAGGGGAAGCTCATATCGAGGCTAAACCGACCACTGGTTCAAGTGGTTCACAAGCGGGAGACAGCACGATTAAACGTGTGATGCGCTTAATCGATAATATACGTCAATACGGACACTTAAAGGCAGGCATTTATCCAGTTAATCCTCCAGAGCGTAAACATGTCCCTAAATTAGGAATTGAAGACTTTGATTTAGACCAAGAAACTTTGGAACAAATTTCAGCTGGTATTGTATCAGAACACTTTGAAGATATTTATGACAATGCCTATGAAGCGATCGTCCGTATGGAAAAACGCTATAAAGGACCAATTGCTTTTGAATATACACATATTAATAATAATAAACAGCGCATTTGGTTAAAAAGACGTATAGAAACGCCTTATAAAGCGAATTTAAACAATAATCAGAAAAAAGAACTTTTCAAAAAATTAGCGCATGTTGAAGGATTTGAAAAATACTTACACAAAAACTTCGTTGGTGCAAAACGTTTCTCTATTGAAGGGGTAGACACGTTAGTACCAATGCTTCAACATACTATTACTTTAGCGGGTAATGAGGGAATTAAGAATATTCAAATCGGTATGGCTCACCGAGGACGATTAAACGTATTAACACATGTGCTTGAAAAACCATATGAAATGATGATTTCAGAATTCATGCACACAGATCCTATGAAATTCTTACCTGAAGACGGTAGTTTAGAATTAACTTCAGGTTGGACAGGCGATGTTAAGTACCACTTAGGTGGCGTTAAAACGACTGACTCATACGGTACTGAACAACGTATTTCTCTAGCTAATAACCCAAGCCACTTGGAAATTGTAGCACCCGTTGTTGAAGGTAGAACACGTGCTGCACAAGATGAAACACATCAAGCTGGTTCACCATCAACTGACTTCCATAAAGCAATGCCAATTATCATTCATGGTGATGCGGCTTATCCAGGTCAAGGTATTAACTTTGAAACAATGAACCTAGGTAGCTTACAGGGTTATACTACTGGCGGTTCACTTCACATCATTACAAATAATAGAATTGGATTCACAACTGAACCTGTTGATGGACGTTCAACAACTTATTCAACTGATGTTGCTAAAGGTTACGATGTTCCAATTTTACACGTTAATGCAGATGATGTAGAAGCAACAATTGAAGCCATCGATATCGCGATGGAATTCCGCAAAGAGTTCCACAAAGATGTCGTTATCGATTTAGTAGGATATCGTCGTTATGGGCATAATGAAATGGATGAACCTTCTATCACAAACCCTGTTCCATATCACAATATTCGTAAACACGAATCAGTCGAAATTTTATATGGTAAGAAATTAGTAGAAGACGGTATCATTTCAGAAGACGAAATGAATGAAATAATTGATAATGTTCAAAAAGAAATGCGTGCAGCGCATGAAAAAATCGATAAATCAGATAAGATGGATAATCCAGATATGGAAAAACCTGAGTCACTTCAATTACCATTACAAAGTGACGAGAAAGATTTCACATTTGATCATCTTAAAGAAATCAATGATGCAATGCTCACATATCCTGAAGATTTCCATGTACTTAAAAAGCTAAATAAAGTACTCGAAAAACGTAGAGAACCATTTGAAAAAGATGGCGGATTAGTTGATTGGGCTCAAGCAGAGCAACTTGCTTTCGCCACTATTTTACAAGATGGAACTTCAGTTCGTTTAACTGGTCAAGATAGTGAACGTGGTACTTTCAGTCATAGACATGCTGTTCTACATGACGAAGAAATGGTGATACTTATACACCATTGCATCATGTACCTGATCAAAAAGCGACTTTTGAAATTCACAACTCACCATTATCTGAAGCTGCTGTTGTTGGTTTCGAATATGGTTACAACGTTGAGAACAAAGGAAGTTTCAACATTTGGGAAGCTCAATACGGAGATTTCTCTAACATGGCACAAATGATTTTTGATAACTTCTTATCAAGTTCTCGTGCTAAATGGGGAGAACGTTCAGGTCTAACATTATTCTTACCTCATTCTTATGAAGGTCAAGGTGCTGAACACTCATCTGCTCGTTTAGAAAGATTCTTGCAACTTGCTGCTGAAAATAATAGCACAGTAGTAAACTTATCTAGTTCAAGTAACTACTTCCACTTATTGCGAGCACAAGCAGCAAGCTTAGATTCTCAAGAAATGAGACCATTAATCGTAATGTCACCGAAAAGTTTATTACGAAATAAAACAGTTGCTAAACCAATCGATGAATTTACTTCTGGTGGTTTCAAACCTATCATTACTGAAGAACACGATGCAGAAAAAGTTAAAAAAGTTATTTTAGCTTCAGGAAAAATGTTTATCGATTTAAAAGAACATTTAGAGAAAAACCCTGATGAATCTACTTTACTTGTTGCAGTAGAGAGATTATATCCATTCCCTGAAGAAGAAATTAAAGAAGTTCTAGAATCACTACCAAATCTAGAAAAAGTATCATGGGTTCAAGAAGAACCTAAAAACCAAGGCGCTTGGTTATTTGTTTATCCTTATCTTAAAGCACTTGTTGCTGATAGATATGATCTTAGCTATCATGGTAGAATTCAAAGGGCAGCACCTGCTGAAGGTGATGGAGAAATTCATAAACTTGTTCAAAATCGAATTATTGAAAGTAGCATTAATAATTAACTAGGGGGAAATTAAGTATGCCAGAGGTAAAAGTTCCAGAATTAGCAGAATCAATCACAGAAGGTACCATTGCAGAGTGGTTAAAGAACGTTGGAGATAGCGTAGATAAAGGTGAAGCTATCTTAGAATTAGAAACAGATAAAGTAAACGTTGAAGTTGTTTCTGAGGAAGCAGGCGTACTATCTGAACAATTAGCCGAAGAAGGCGATACAGTTGAAGTAGGTCAAGCTGTAGCTGTTGTAGGCGAAGGTAGTGGTAATGCATCAAGTGGTTCATCAGAAGACACTCCACAAAAAGATGAATCTAAAGATGCAGGACAAACTGAAGATAAATCAGAACAAAAACAAGCTTCTTCAGATAATAAACAAGATAGCCAAGATACTAACAATCAACGTGTCAATGCTACGCCATCTGCACGTAGACATGCACGTGAAAATGGCGTTAACTTAAGCGAAGTTTCTGGTAAAGGAAATGACGTATTAAGAAAAGATGACGTTGATAATAGTCAAAAACAAGCAAGTCAACCGGCTAAAAGTGAAAGCAAATCACAAGACAGTGGTTCTAAAAAATCTAATGACAATCCATCTAAACCAGTTATTCGTGAAAAAATGTCACGTCGTAAGAAAACAGCTGCTAAAAAATTATTAGAAGTATCTAATCAAACAGCAATGTTAACAACATTCAACGAAGTAGACATGACAAATGTTATGGAATTACGTAAACGTAAAAAAGAACAATTCATGAAAGATCATGATGGAACAAAACTTGGTTTCATGTCATTCTTCACTAAAGCAGCAGTAGCAGCACTTAAGAAATATCCTGAAGTAAATGCTGAAATCGACGGCGAAGATATGATTACTAAGCAATTCTATGATATCGGTATTGCTGTTTCTACAGATGATGGTTTATTAGTTCCATTCGTTAGAGACTGCGATAAGAAAAACTTTGCTGAAATTGAACAAGAAATTGCTAACTTAGCTGTCAAAGCACGTGATAAAAAATTAGGCTTAGATGACATGGTTAACGGTTCATTCACAATTACGAATGGCGGTATCTTCGGTTCAATGATGAGTACACCAATCATTAACGGTAGCCAAGCTGCTATCTTAGGTATGCACTCAATCATTACTCGTCCAATCGCAATCGATAAAGATACAATTGAAAACCGTCCAATGATGTACTTAGCTTTAAGCTATGACCACAGAATCATTGATGGTAAAGAAGCAGTAGGATTCTTAAAAACAATCAAAGAATTAATTGAAAATCCAGAAGATTTATTACTAGAATCATAATTCTGAACTAAATATACTCTATAAATACTGATACAGTGGCGTTCGACGTCGCTGTATTTTTTATGTGAAAAATTAAGTAAAGTTATCTTAATCATCACGCGTTTACACATAGATATTTTTTCATATTATAAATTAAATATTGTTTATAAATATACTTAGTGATAAAATTTATCGAATCATATATTTAGGCGGTGAAGAGATGGAATTTATGTATAAATATTTCTATAAATACCCCAAAGAGTTCGAAAAAGAATTAAATATACGACTAAATGATCCAAATGTAGAGATATTAGATTTAAAAATCAAACCATTTAAATCTAGTGACAGCTTCAATTTATATTATATTCTTACTTCGAAAATTAAAAATTTAATTGACGATATCGATAAAAACAACTCGACTATAGCAAAACTTATTACAAATTTACCTGAAATTGCTACTCAATCATTACATCAAGAGTTGATAGTCAATGAATTATTCTCTACTAATCAGATAGAAGGCATAAAATGTAGCAAACAAGAAATCTTAAATAGCATAAAAAATATAAAAGAAAATCCTAAAATGAATACTCGATTTAAAAGTATGTTGAAATCTTATTTAGAAATATTTGACGGTAAAAATAATCTTCTTGAAGTACCAAAAGATATTAAAACTATTTATGAAATGATCGCAGAAGAAGCCGATTTTGAGAATAAACCGGACGGCGAATTATTCCGGAATCATTCAGTGAACATTGTTACCTCTACTAATAAAGTTATACATAAAGGTATTCATCCTCATAATAATATCATCAATCATTTACAAATCTTACTAAATTTTATGAATTCTTCCAGTCATGTAGTACCTATTATTAAAATTGCTATTTTTCATTATTACTTTGGATATATTCATCCATTTTATGATGGAAATGGTCGTACATCACGTTTTATAAACGCTTTATATTTAAGTAAAGTGTTCAATCGATATACAGCCTTTTCATTTTCTAACATCATAGAAAATAATAAAAATATCTATTATGACATGTTCGATAAAACAAATAGTGTAATAAATAAAGGTGTTTTTTTTTTTTTTTTTTTCAACTTTTTAAGTTTTATTAAGAAAGGTCAAGAAAGTTTAATTGAAGAATTAAAAACAAAAAATTCACAATTAGAGTTCGCTTACAAAAAATTAACGACGATCCTAAATTAACATCATTATCTGAGAAACATAATAATATCATGTTTATTTTAGCTCAAATTCAATATTTTTCTTTAGAAGACCATACGACAGTACAAGAGCTTTCAACATATTTAAATACTACTAGCCAAACTACAAGAAAGTTGTTAAACGAATTAATCAAAATTAATATTGTTGAAAAGACGGGAGAGCGCCCTGTACTATATAAAGCTATAGATAGATATTTCTAATTAAATTACAGATTTCTATTTCCTATACAACGACCATAGAGACCGTTGTATTTTTACACCTTAAATATGACTAAAGTATGATTATGTTTATAGTTCTTAGTGCTAAGATATAAGAGTGAAAGAATAAGTCACAGAAATTGGGAGTAAAAATGTCTAATATTGCACTCGAGTTTTATCACATCTCAAAAAGGATAAATAAGCAAATTATTATCAAAAATAGCAATTTTATTATTCCAAAAAATTCCATCACTTTAATAAAGGGGCATAATGGTTCAGGGAAAAGTGTAACTTTAAAGATTATTGCTGGTTTAATGAATTATCAGAATGGGAGTCTTTCTGTTAAAGGACGAGTAAGTTATGCGATAGATTACTTTCCTGACAATTTAAATTTAACTATTAATGAATACTTTAAATTTTTATTAAAAACATACCCATCTGACCAAACACAGGTAAATCTTAATCACTTTGTTCAACACTTCAATTTATCGCCATTTTTAACTCAAAAAATTAAAAATTGTTCAAAAGGTACGAAACAAAAGGTAAATATAATTCAGTGTTTGCTTAAAAAAGCTGATATTTATATTTTAGATGAACCATTTTCTGGACTGGACCAAGAAGCTACACAATTTCTATTAGATTATTTAAGTCAGTTAAAATCTATAGCTACAATAGTATTAACGTCTCACGAATCATTTTTACATCAAAAAATCACTACGCACATTCTTAATATTGAAACTGGTGAATTTCATACTGTTGAAAGTGATAAAAACGAAATCTCACAAATTACTAAATTAGTTATTATTCAATATAACGCTAGTATTTCTAAAATTTTATCAAAGTATCATCATCTTAACTCTATTCAAACTGTAGATGATAAGTTGCACATTCAAATTAATGCATCTTATTTGAATACCTTACTTAAAATATTACTTGATCAGCAATGTGACATCATCGAAATAAAGGATGTGACTGGTTCATGATAGCGTTTATTCAATATCAATATAAGAAATACCTTCGCTCTTATCAGTTCATACCGCCGATGATGATTTTTATAACTTGGATTATTATTCAATATCTTTATAGTGGCCAACCAATATTGTCTAGTTATGCTTCAAGTTGTTTGGTGTTGCTTATTATTTCATGTTGGCTTACCATAAATATTTTAAATTTAGAAACGTTAAACGAAAAATATTTACTTTTTATACAGCTTGAGTCTAAACTTAAGTACCTTTTTGGTAAGTTACTATTTATATTTTTGGCAAACTGTATCTTAATTGTTTTTTCGATGCTTTATCCAATTTTAATACATAGTTTTAAGGATAAAGTATCTTTAAAAGAGGGCACACTTGCAATTGTCTTACACATCATTGTTTGTTTAACTGCAATCCTAATTTCTACAATCATTGCGAATATTAATGTGATATCAAAAAAATATATGTGGTTACTTATTGCTTTAATCATTTTGGTAAGTATTTTACGTCCATTTTTATTACAAACGTACACTTTTCTTAAATATATATTGTGGATCGTACCACCAATAGGTGACTATATGTCAGTTTATAATACAGAAACACTTGCTCATTTTAACTTTCTATCAATAACATTAATTATGATAGTCTATATTTTAGTTTTATTTGGACTCACCATATTTATATTCTTAAAATCCGAGCAAAAATAAACGTCCTAACCCAATTGGCTAGGACGTTTTTTAAATGATATATGATTAAGAAAGAAATATAATTTCAATAATTGCAAGAATTACACAAACTACAAATGCAATTGTAAAATATTTAAAACTAGGCTTTTGTTTATTATCTAAATTAGTGAAAACTTGAATACCTGAATAAACTGCAATAAGTACTGTAATTGCAAATAAAATCCATAAGTTAGACATATGTACGCCTCCTTAAACATGTCTTTACATATATTTTAATATATACAAAAATTTTATCCAATGTGTAATTTTAATTTTCAAACAAATGACAATGTTGACTTAAAATAACCCACATAGAATAAACTTTCATCATATTCATTAGCCTTAAAATACGTTATAATATTGATTATAAAGACAAAATCTAGGAGTGTCAGTTTATGAGCGGACTTAGAAGTGTCACTATAGGGACGAGTGACCTATCTAAAACTAAAGAATTATTTAGTAACATCATCGGATTGCAATATACTGATAAAAATGAAAATGCTTTAAGATTTGGAGATGCTAATTTAAACCCCGGTACTCGACTACATTTTGTAGAAATTCCTACTAATGATTACATAAATCAGCATATTGATAGTGTAGGGTTACGCACACCCTCTGATTTAGGATTAAATGAGTATCAAGAGATTCTCTCAAATCACAACATCTCTTATAGCTCAATGACTGAACTCAATGGTAATAAACATTTTAGTTTTAAAGATGACAATCATCAAACATTCAATATTTACTCAAATGAACATAATACAGGTGTCGGTCTTGGCATGCCTTCATTTGACAGTTCGGTTAATCCACTTCATCAAGTGCAAGGTTTAGGGCCTGTGATACTTAAAGTCAACGAATTAGCGATTACTACATCTATTTTAACGAGAGTATTTGGTCTGGATTTATTCGCAGAGTATTTACCAAGTGAAGACGCCGATGAAAATATTCAAGTTTTCAAAATTGGTGAAGGTGGCTTAGGTGGTGAACTTCACTTATATGAAGCCGATAAAGATATTGAAATGTCTGATGTCGGTCCAGTAGAACAAGTCGAATTCTCAACGCAACATCGTGAAGCTTTTAATCAAGCTAAAGAACGTTTAGATGAAATCGGTATACCTTACCAAACGTTAGAACAAGAGGATTCAGAATCTTTAAGAATCACTGAAAACAGTGGTATCTCATTTATTTACACATTAGAAAAGTAAATCATTTTTAATAGAGGAAGGTTATACAATGTTACATGAAACATGGAAAGAACGTACACCTATCAAAAAAGTAGAAGTGACAAATACAGATGCTAAGAAATTTACAGTTTCTGATATGTTAACAGTTGGTAAACAATACGATGTTATCAATGAAACTGAAGAGTATTATCAAATTATTGATAACTCTGGCTTAGTGGGCGGATACTTCAAGGACTACTTTAAAGAAGTATAGAACGCGCCATGCAATTGAAGTAGTGATGACTTAACATTATTAATAGGGCTAAGACAGGTCTGTGGAGACTTAGATGTCTTAGCCTCTTTTTATACATAAAGGAAGGGTAACGATGGTACAAACAATTTATAAAAACTCAGATGAATCTGTATTTCAAGATGCGAAAGTGCTTTTTGAATTAAATAAAAATATTTTATTAAAAGGCCCTACAGGTTCTGGGAAAACGAAGCTTGCTGAGACACTTAGTCAGGAAGTTCAACGGCCTATGCACCAAGTCAATTGTTCAGTGGATTTAGATACTGAAAGTTTACTTGGATTTAAAACAATTCAAACAAATGAAGAAGGCCATCAAGAAATTGTGTTTATAGATGGGCCTGTAATTAAAGCAATGAAACAGGGTCATATTCTCTATATTGATGAAATTAATATGGCGAAACCTGAAACGTTACCAATTCTAAATGGTGTTTTAGACTATCGACGTCAAATTACTAACCCATATACTGGGGAGGTCATTAAAGCTGCACCAGGCTTCAATGTTATCGCCGCAATTAATGAAGGATATGTAGGGACGTTACCTATGAACGAAGCACTCAAGAACCGTTTTATCGTCATAGAAGTTGATTATATTGATGGGGATATTTTGAAAACGGTCATCAAAGAGCAAAGCCGTTTACAAGATGATCAAGTGATACGACAAATTATCAAATTTAATGAAGATTTAAGAACAATGACGAAGCAAGGACAAATTTCCGAAGAGGCTGCTAGTATACGTGCACTCATCGACTTAAGTGACTTAGCTACTGTTATACCAATTGAACGTGCGATTAAACGTACAATTATCGATAAGTTAGAAGATGAACGTGAGCAACAAGCCATTGTTAACGCAATTGAGTTAAATTTTTAAAGAGGGATACGTATGAGTGATCGTTTTATCAAATTCAACGATGAACAATTAGATGCTAAGCAAGTCATGATGTTACAAGACCTAGCACGATTGCTTTTAAAAAATGAACAAACACAAGTCAAAATCCAAAAATTTCCATATTATAATCCATTTAGCAATACTTTAATCACAAGTTGGTTTTGGTCTCATCGGCCACCTCAAGTTGAACAAGCAGGACTTAAAACTGACGTACTATTAGCTGCTTATGGCTACCATCACATGGATGTAGATATTGTAAACGAAGTCTTACATCATAGTGATTTCCAACATCGTAAATTCTTTCATCAGTTGTTCAAGTTATTGGAAGATGTGCGTATTTTCGACATCATCCGTAACGAACGACCAAGTACTGCTAAGTATATCGATTTACGTTTAAATACGCGAATGGCTTTCACAGATTCACAAATCAATGTGTATAAAACTAAAACTGTTTATACAGATTTACTATTCCTTTATTTAGAGCGTGCCTTTCTAAGTCAAAACTTCTTTGACATACCAACAATTCATCCTTTATTTGATGATATCTTAGTTAGCATGTATCAGTATTTGCCTAATATTTTCCAGAATCAATCTTCAGAAGATAATATGTACCTCGCTGAACGTATTATGTACCAAGTTGATGATTTACTCAAAGAAGATATGTTAAATGAATATTATTATTTACCACAAAAGTTATACGAAGATATTCAAACTACTACATTTGACGATTTGAAACGTACAGATGCAAGTCAAACAGATGGTAATGATACCAATAATTCCGAAGAAGATATTGAAACAGCAGAAGCAGAAACAAAATCAGCGGATAGCCAATCCAAAGGCGGTGCTTATCTAGAAATGGAACTTCATGAAGGCGAAAATAGTGAAGTCATGGCGGATAATGACACAGCTCGAGAAGGCGACAGCACAGATGATATGACCGATATGATGACTAAGAAAGGAAAGGGCTCTCAGAGTACTTTAGATCGTGATGAAGGTGGTTTAATAGGCCAAAATCAAGCATTTGCCTTAGAAGGAATCAATAAGAATGTAAAAATTGAATGGAAAGTACCTGATATTCAACCCCAAGACATCATAAATTACCAATCTTCGAAGAATGATGTGCAATATGAGATTAAAGATTTAATTCAAATCATTAAAAAAACAATTGACCGAGAACATGAAGATGAACGTCGCAATCTCACTAAAGGGCGGCTTCAAAAAGATTTAATCAACTGGTTTATTGATGATCAATTTAAATTATTTTATAAAAAACAGGACTTAAGTAAAACGTTTGATGCAACCTTCACATTATTAGTAGATGCCTCTGCGAGTATGCATGACAAAATGGACGAAACGATCAAAGGTGTCGTTTTATTCCACGAAACATTGAAAACTTTAAATATTAAACATGAAATTTTAGCTTTTAATGAGGATGCCTTTGAAGCTGATGATCGCGAACAACCTAATATTATTGATGAAATTATTAATTATAATTATTCAATTTTTGAAAAGGAAGGCCCTCGAATTATGTCATTAGAACCGCAAGATGATAATCGCGATGGCGTGGCAATCAGAGTCGCAAGTGAACGCCTTTTACAAAGAAGTCATCAACAGCGTTTTCTTATCGTGTTCTCAGATGGTGAACCATCAGCATTTAATTATAGTCAAGACGGTATTATTGATACGTATGAAGCTGTTGAAACTGCACGCAAGTTTGGGATTGAAGTTTTTAATGTCTTCCTTAGTCAAGAACCAATTACTGAAGATATTGAGCAAACCATTCACAATATCTATGGTCAATTTTCTATTTTTGTTGAGGGCGTGGAACATTTACCAAGTCATTTATCGCCATTATTGAAGAAACTATTGCTGAAGTCATTTTAAACTTATGAAATAGTGGGATGTGTAAGTGTTGGATTGTACTTCGTTTTCTTAATTAAAAGATATTTCGCTTTAACTTTAAAATATGAAGATATTTACATTATATAAGTTTTTAAATTTTCTGAAATTATATAGACTTATAAATCTTAATTATGATAGAATGTTGAATGTTGCATTATTAGATAAAAAGGAGCAGCATTATGAATAAAAATACTTGGATTATAGGTTTTACCCTATTTGCCATGTTTTTCGGTGCGGGAAACCTTATTTTTCCAACAAATCTCGGTCTCGATAGTGGACATTTCTTATGGCCGGCTATACTTGCATTTGCTTTAACAGGTATAGGTCTACCTTTATTAGGTGTCGTCGTAGGGGCTTTAGACCATCAAGGTTATATCGGGGCATTTAATAAAATTTCACCAAAATTTTCTTTAATATTTTTAATTATTATATATTTAACAATTGGACCATTGTTTGCGATTCCTCGTACAGCTTCAACATCATTTGAAATGACGATTACACCAATTGCTCACACAAATGGAAGTTTGGCTTTATTAATTTTTACTATCATCTATTTTTTAATCGTTCTTTATTTATGTCTCAATCCAAATAAAATGATTGATAGAATTGGTTCATTACTTACACCTTTATTGCTCATAACTATCTTAGCTATGATTATTAAAGGTTTTGTAGATTTCGGAGGGCAGACACCAGATGCTGGTAACACAAAACTGTTCCATTCTGCATTTGGTAGTTTCTCACAAGGCTTTACTCAGGGATATTTAACAATGGATGCAATAGCTTCAATTGCGTTTTCAATGATCGTCGTTAATGCGGTGAAGGCTACTGGCATTCAGCATGCTGATAAGATTTTCAAACAAACGATGATAGCAGGGCTTATCGCTGCTGTAGCTTTAATTTTTATTTATATTTCATTAGGATTTATCGGTAATCATATGCATGTCACTCCTGGGAAAATGAAAGAACTCACAGCAAACGATCAAAACGTGGGTACTTATTTACTAACTACGATGGCAGCTACCGGTTTCGGTACTTTTGGTAAATACTTATTAGGCATTATTGTCGCACTAGCATGTTTGACTACAGCTTGCGGACTTATTGTCTCAGTGAGCCAATATTTCCATCGTATTTTACCTAAAATCCCTTATAAAGTGTATGTCATCATTTTTACTTTAATAAGTTTCATCCTAGCAAACCAAGGGCTTAATTCAGTAATAACGATGTCTGTACCGGTGTTGAGTATTGTTTATCCAATCGCCATTACAGTTGTCTTGCTCATATTAATTGCTCGTTTTGTTCCAACCAAACCCATCGCTCAACAAATTCCGCTTGTTGTTATAGCGATTGAGTCTATTTTAAGTTTAATCACTACGCAAGGCTGGATTAAAATATCTTTTATAGATCATTTACCATTAAAACACTATTCACTTGAATGGTTCCCGATTGCTGTGATTGCTACAATCGTTGGTTATATTGTTTCTTACTTTGTTAAACAAAAGACCATCGCATATCAAAAAGAGTAATACCATAACAAAATTTTAATATGATTATGTAAAAGGCACTCATAACGGAAGTGATATATTGAAAGTGCACCCAAAAGTTGGACTTAAATCTAACTTCATGGGATGCACTTTATTTCTACTTCGTATGAGTGCCATTTTTATATTTATTCTTTTCTCATAGATAACAAGTGTTGCTTTAAATCTTGTTCTAGACCATTCAGTTCTTTTTCAGCAGCTTGACGTTTTTGACGTCCGTCTTGCTGAATTTGTAACGTTTGTTCAATTGTTTCTATGATATCACTTTGTGTTGTTTTTAGTGTTTCAATATCAACAATACCACGCTCATTTTCAGTAGCCGTTTCAATAGCATTCTGTTTAAGCATAGAAGCATTCTGTGTTAGTAAATCATTTGTCGTATCTGTAACTGCTCGTTGTGCTGAAACTGCATTGCGTTGGCGCATTAATGTTAAAGCAATCGCCATTTGATTCTTCCATAAAGGAATACTTGTAAGAATTGAGCTTTGGATTTTTTCAGCTAATGCCTGATTAACATTTTGAATCATGCGAATTTGTGGTGCAGTTTGAATCGCAATTTGTCGAGATAATTGCAAATCGTAAATTCTCTTTTCTAAACGATCTACGAATTGTTCCATATCAGCAACAGCTTGAATATCCATTTGATTTCCTGAGTGTTGCGCTTTGTCCTGTAACTCTGGTATCGTTTCTGATTGAATCTGCTGTTTCTTACGCTGAGCTGCTGCAATATATAGTGTTACATCATCAAAATATTTTTTATTTTGGTCATAAAGACCGTCTAACAACTCAACATCGTTCGTTAAATTACCTTTATGCTTGTCTAGCTGAACAGTAATTCGATCAATTTGCGAACTTACAGATTGCATTCTAGAGAAAACTTCATTTATAGAAGCTTTCGTTCTTCTAAATAGTCGTTTAAGCTTAGATTGTTTGTTTGGATCTAAATCATTAGGATTAACAGACTTTAATTTTCCCATTAATTGATTAAGAGAATCACCAACCGGTCCCATATCTTTAGATTGAACTTCATCTAACATTTGATGAGAAAATTGAGACATGCTTTGTTGTAAATTCGTACCAAATTGTAACAAACCTTCATGATCTAAAGGTTTAATTTGCTGACTAATAGTTTCTATTTTTTGTTTGTCTTCCTCACTAAATTGAGGTTCAAAGTCTTGAGCGACTGTTGGATTTTGAGTTGAATTATCTTGAATATATTGATCGAGTGGATGCGATTGATTGCTGTTTAATTCGCGCGTCATCTCATTCATCTCTCCATTTCTGTTATACATCTTTACGACGTTCCTGTTCTAATTTATTTAATTCCATTTCAATATCGAGTCGTTCATAATCTTCCTCATTTAAACGTTTCAAATCTGCTACTAACGTTCGTTTCACTTCATCCAAAGTAATTCGTGTTTGTTCAAGCTTTTGCTTTTCTTCTTTTGACTTTCTTGGCATGCGAGCTAAACGTGTATACGAGTCTACCAAATTGAGTGCATTGTCTAAATGAGAATAAAAGAAACCTTCTACTTTGAAAAACATCCCTGGACGTTGTTTAATACTCGTATATATTGAACGAGAAATACGATAAATATCATTAACCTGTCTAAAATCTTTAATAGATCGTATATTTATAAATGATTTTAAAATGTTTCTAATCTTTAATTGAGCTTGGTTAAGCTGCGCTCTAACATATCTATAGTCTCTTCGCGATAATCCGATTTCATTAAGATATTTACGTGAAGTGAGTCTTTGAGTAGGGAAGTAAGATGCTAAAAAACCAACTATCCCTATAACACCATCAATTAAAAAGGATAAATCCCAAGCAAAAACAGTAACTAACCAAACGACAAAAGCTACTGGTATACCCACTAACACTCCAAATATACGAGAAATGTTATATCTCAAATGTCATCTTCCTTTATATTAAAGTTTAAATCGTTTTAAATTCTGTTAAGGAGTCATCGGTATCTAAATCTTCAATAGTATAATTCGTAACCGATGAAGCAGGTGAAGCACCTTTAATTACCGATTGTATAAATTGGTCTAATTCTTTATTATTACCTTGCGCATATATATCTACGTAGTCTTCAACATTCTGAACTGTCCCTTTAATATTGTATTCTCTAGCGATACGTTCAGTATAGAATCTGAATCCCACACCTTGAACAGTTCCGAAAACTTGAATATGTTTACGTTGCATAATATCACCTCATGTTTTCATTATACGTATTTTGGTTGTAAAAAACTAATAATTGCTATACGTACTATCGGCCAAAAGTATGAGTCTTGAAACTTGATTTTGAATTATGAAAAGTTACAATTGAGGTTATAGGTTTTAAACATGGAAGGGGATTTTGAAATGTGGACAGTTGCAAAGATTAGGGCTGACTACGAAGGTTGGTGGCTATTTAGCGATTGGCCCGAAAAAGTTGTTGAAAGATTAGATTTTAATACCTATGACGACATGTTGGCAAGGTACACGGAATTACTTCAAGAATGTAAGAATTGTTTTGATAACTATGTAGTGGGAAAGTACAATATTCATGCCTTTTACAATAATTGCGACTTGAATTTTTGCGAAGATTGCGAAGAAGATTTACAAATATTTTATAGTTTTATTATTTTAAAAAATAATGAGGTTTATTTTAATCTTCCAAAAATTGATTAAATGATAATTTTCTATAATTGTATTGCAATTTAGCTATGACTAAACTATAATGATTATTAAGCAATTGTTTTATTCCATATTGCAAAGAATATTTGGATTTATCATACATATAAGCACACGTATTTTTTGTAATATGCGAATAACGCATATTGAAAGAATTTAGTCTTGGAGGTTTCAGAATTATGAAACAAGGTACAGTTAAATGGTTTAACGCTGAAAAAGGTTTCGGCTTCATCGAAGTTGAAGGAGAAAACGACGTATTCGTACACTTCTCAGCAATCAACCAAGATGGTTACAAATCATTAGAAGAAGGTCAATCAGTTGAATTTGAAGTAGTTGAAGGCGACCGCGGTCCTCAAGCTGCAAACGTTGTTAAACTATAATAAATAGATTGTAATTATTGACTTTAACTAACACCTTACCAAGATGTAGGGTGTTTTTTATATCAATACATACAGTATCTCAGAAAGAAATCGATGTTAATTTCTTTCTTTTTTTTATGCCCAAAAATAAGAATTAAGAGTATCTAATTATTTTTTGCATGTCTGTGTCTAAAAAACAGCGTCTCTTAAATCTAGTCCTCTAACAATATATTCCACTATATAATTCCAAATTGATTTAATAATGAAAATGTTTTATAATATAATTAGTAATAAATGAGGATGAAATAATGTTTTGCCAAATCTTTTTTTCAATTATCGCTCATTGGATATATAATGTTTTAACTGTAGTAATGAGGTGAATTTCATGAAATCAATATTATTATCCCTATTTTTAAACTGTATATTTTTCTCAATTTTAGCTCTTTTAGAATTACGCATTGATGTTTACTTGGCAAATTTATTAATTATTTTAGTCCCATCCGTTACATCAGCTATCTTAATTATTTTCACTTCAAAAATGAAATTATATTTATGGTTAAACGTAATTTCAAACCTAATTTTTTACATTATTTATAGTAAATATATAATGCATCTAGATGGTTATTTGTCCTATATCGAGAAGGCACAAATTAATAATAGTGATATAGAAATTAAAGTATCTCCAAATATGCTTGAACTATCTCAGATTATCTTTTTATTTTTTGTTTATTTAATACCTCAAATGATTGTAGTTTTTATTAAACATAAAAGAGGTGAAATCAATGCTAGAATTTAGAAATGTGTATAAATCTTTTAAGAAGAAAGAAGTATTATGTGATGTTAATTTCAAATTATCTGCCGGAGAAAAGGTAGGTCTTATAGGTTCTAATGGGTCAGGAAAATCAACATTAATGAAACTAATAGCTAAAACTCAATTACCATCTAAAGGAAAGGTTTATTTTAACAATATAGATATACATAAATCTCACAATATGATAAAAGATTTTTCTTTCATGATAGGACAAATATATTATCCTGAGTTAAATGCAAGGCAAAATATTGAAAATTACCTAAAAATTAATAATAAGATGAGCTATATAAGTGAAATTCAAACGATGCTAAACATTGTAGGTCTAGAAGATAATGAAAAGAAGGTTAAAAATTATTCGTATGGAATGAAACAAAGACTTTGTTTAGCTATTTGTTTAATTACCCAACCAAAAGTAGCTGTATTAGATGAGCCATTTTTAGGACTGGATCCATTAGGGGTAAGGGAATTAAATAATATCATTGAGAAATATTCAAAAGAAAAAAATACTCTATTTTTAATATCTAGCCACCAGTTAAAAGAATTAGAAGGACTTTGTGATAGATTTCTATTATTAGAAAACCACCAAATTAAAGAAATTGACTTACATAATAGAATAATCACTCAAAAGTTAATATTCAAAAATACTTTAAGCAATGCTTCGGAATTAAAAGATAATTTCAGGTTCATCAAAAAAATTGATGGCAATACAATAACAATTATTAATAAGGATGAAGAAGTAGATCTTACAAATTTACTTAATTTAGTAGGTAAAAACCCCTTAATAAAAATAGAAAGCAATGATAATCTATTATCTTCATATTTCTATAAAGAGTAGGTAATATTATGTTTAAATTTAACTTCTTATATATTTCAAAGATTCGTGCAACTTGGATGCTATACCTCATTGGACTTTATCCTCTCTTGATATTCCTAGCTGAATTACTTAATAGTAATTTTCTTTCATTATCAGCAACTCAAACGAATAGTGTAAGCTTTGTAGAATTATTTATCGCAATATATGATACTCAACAAAAAGCAATGCTATCACTAATAATTATTGGATATTTATCTTCTTTATTATTTTATAGCGAAATTAGTACAGGAAGACTATTATTTTATAAGGATCAAAGTCGTTACAAAATCTTTAATTCTAAATTAACATCTATTATTTCTAGTTATTTTATATTCTTATCCATTTTATTATTATCAACATTAGTAGTTTATTTGTTTTATGTTAACAACCATGAGTATTCATCTCATTCTTTTATGTTAAAAAACTCAGAATTAAATCATACTCTAATCTTAAATCTTCTTGGGATTTTTTTAACTGATTTATTCTTAATTTTCTATGTTGTTATTTTTTCTGTGAAATTTAATTCTGGGATAACTATTATCAGTATGATTTTATGTTATGTGGTCATAAAGATTACAGACAATATCAATAAAATCAAGTTTTTCCCTTCAAATTTCACAGATTTAGATAACGATAAAAGTTTTATTTTAAACTTATCAGTAATGAGCTCTATTACTATTGTTTATATAATCATTATTTATCTCATAGCAATTACGATATTCAGAAAAATTCAATTTTAAATTTCATTTAATTTAAATTAAACAAAAACGCCTTGGATAGGTTCAGTACATCATCTATCCAAGGCATTTTCAAATTGTTTTTAATTAAAATCATATTGATAGTAGGTGAGCTTTTACTCGCTCATTTTTACTATTATTTCGTATCATTTATAATTAATTGTCTCAGTGATTGACGTTTAATCACTTCACGTGCTTTTCCATCTTTTAAGAAAAATACGGATGGCTTTTGCATTTGATTATAATTGGAAGCCATTGAATAATGATATGCACCTGTAGACAAGATAGCTAAGTAGTCTCCTCGTTGAACTGAAGAAGGTAATTTAGCATTGTTAATTATAATATCTCCAGATTCACATAATTTACCAGCGATTGTCACAGTATCATCCGCTTCTTCATGTCTATTAACCAATAACGCTTGATATTTAGCATCATATAACGCAGTACGGATGTGATCACTCATACCACCATCCACTGATACATATTTATTAACTTCAGGAATCTCTTTAATTGTACCAACCTCATATAACGTAATTCCTGCTTCACCTACAATTGAACGTCCAGGTTCAATACCAATTTCAGGTAACTCATAATTCAATGATTGTACTGTCTCTTTGATAGCATCAGTAATTTCAGCAATGCCTTCTTCAATAGGGAAACTTACATCTTCCTCAACGTATTTGATTCCAAAACCGCCACCTAAGTTAAGTAAGTCTACCTGAATATCATTGTCAGATAACCAATTCAACACAATCTTAGCCGTTTCAATCATCGCTTCAGTTCCTTCAATTTGAGATCCTACATGGAAGTGAACACCTTTTAATTGTAAGTGCTTAGAAGTTTTTACTTTATTGACCGCTTCAAGTGCTAAACCATGCTTAATTGAAAGACCAAACTTACTATCTTCTTGTCCTGTTTGGATAAATTCATGCGTATGCGCCTCAACACCTGGATTAACGCGTATAACGACATTCACATCATTACTTGCATATTTATCGATTAAGTCAATCTCTTCTAAAGCATCGATCACGAAATAACCAATACCATTTTCTAATGCATATTGGATTTCACGTTTAGTTTTGTTATTCCCATGGAAGTGGATACGACTTGCATCAAAACCAGCTTCTAATGCAGTGTAAAGTTCACCTTCAGAAACAACATCTAATTGTAAATCTTCTTCTTGAACAAGTTTTACCATCTGAATACACGTAAATGCTTTAGAGGCATACGATATATTATATTTTAAACCGCTTTTCTTAAATGCTTCATGATATCTGCGCATTTGAGTACGGATTTGATCTTCATCATAAACGATAGTAGGGGTACCAAAGCTTTGAGCAACCGTCTTTAAGCTTGTACCTTCCATAGTTAATTCGCCATAATCATTATATTCTACTGCCATTTATATGTACTCCTTTATTAGAGAATCGTGGTTCATAGCGCTCAGTTGTTCAGAATTCGCGCCCACACCTTTGAATGTAAATTCATCAATGCGTATATCGTTATTATATAATACTACTTCATCTTGTGCATGAACTTCGTCATCTACTTCAACAAACATATGACTCATCATTAGCGCTCTAATTGGATAACGTTTTCCGTTTATCATAGCTTCATGTCGTGCCCTTGATTTAAGAATACCATCACCATATCCAACATCAACGACGGCTAATCGTGTATGGTCTTTTGTGGCTTCAAAGGCAAAGCTATACCCACAATAATCTCCGGCATTTACTTCACGTGTCTGAATCACATTTCCTTTAACTGTTAAAGACTGTTGAATACGACTTGTATCTAACTTTCTATAAGGCCTAGACCCGTAAAGCGCAATACCCACACGCGCATGAGTATGATAGGGAAGAACTTGTTGACCTTCGCGATAATAACTCGCACTATTTTGCGCATGTATCATTTCAAATGTATAGCCTTCCTCGAGCAAAGTATTTAATACATTTAACCAAGCTTTACGTTCTATACCATATTCCGGCACATCAAATTCATCTGCATATCCGAAATGTGTCCATAGACCCGAAATAATCATTTTTTCGCTATTGTCATTTTGAGCATGGTCTTCCAGAACCTCATGTAGCTCATCTAAATCTTTAAATCCTGAGCGATGTAATAAATTCTCAAACTCTAAATGAACATGAATACCTTTTAAATCCTCTTTGTACTCGTAATAATATACTAAAGAGGGAAGGGTCATGTGAATTTGATATTCTCTTACAGTATCAAAGTCATATACTGCATTCATTAGGAAAATCGTTGCATGAGGTGCGATTTCTCTCACACGCACAGCTTCTTTCAATGACGTAGTACTAAACGTATCAATACCTGCCTTCAAAAATTGTTTCACTGCAAATTCTAAACCGTAATGGTAAGCGTTGTTCTTAACAACTGCCATAATAGGTTGTTCATTTCTAACGTTTACAGCATTCTGATAAAACGCTTCTGTATCTACTGACCAAATTGCTGTCAATTGCCTTACACCTCTTTATAATTTCTTAGTAATTGTTCATAATAATTCGCTACATCAATTAATACCTTTTCGTCAAAATTAAGATGAGAGGTATGTAAACCTGTGACATAACCTTTATCTTTATTCTGAGTACCTACAAATGCAAAATAAGATGGTGCAAGTTGTTGACCATAAAAACTAAAATCTTCACCAAATAAGAACGGGGTAGGTTTATCAATAACTTCTAAATTGGCACCTTCTAAAGCACGTTCAACACTTTCGCGCAGCTTAGGGCTATTCATTGTAGGTGGGTAACCTTCCTCAAATTTGACTTGGCATTCAACATTAAATAGCAACTGTACACTTTCAGCAATCTTATTCATCTGCTGTTTAACGACGGTTAAATCATCTACGTCATAAGTACGGATTGTACCTTCAAGATAACCATGACTTGGTACAGTATTGATGGCTTCTCCTGCTTCAAAGTGACCCATATGAACGATATTACGTTTCAAACCATTGAGGTGATATTGTTGAATTTGTCCTACTTGAGTTAAAACATGCTGAAGCGCTTCACCACATGAATGACCTTGCTCCTTATCAGCAACATGACTAGATAAACCATTTAAATAGAATCGATATTCTGTCGCACTTGCTGTAATTTCTTCATCACGAATAACAACTTTTCCTTCTTCTGCAAAAGGATTCACATGAATGCCGAATACAGCCTCGATAGGATATTTATCGAATGCGCCTGCTTTAATCAATCGATTGGCACCTCCGCCAGTTTCTTCGGCAGGTTGGAAGATAAAGACCACATTATGAGGTAGTTCTCCTTTATCTGCCATCGCTTTACAACGTGTTACGAATAACATCAACGCCGTCGTATGACCATCATGTCCACACGCATGCATAACATTATCCATTTTGCTTCTATATTCTACTTCATTTTCCTCAAATATAGGTAAAGCATCAATATCTGCTCGAAAGGCTATAGTATGATCACTTTGACCTTCTAAATAAGCAATAGCGCCCGTTTCAAGAGGGCGGTCGTATGTCACTCCCAATTCATCTAGAAATTGCGTAATATATTTCGTTGTTTCAAATTCATGTAAACTTAATTCTGGATATTGATGTAAATGTCTTCTATGTTTCGTTACAAATTCTAATTCATTCATCTTAATCATTCCTTGTATGAAGTTTTATTCTTTAATTAAGTTTTATTCTTTAATTATGTATTTATAACTAGAGGAGGTGCTTCATTTTATAATAAAAAGGTGAAACAAATGAATAGAACCCAACATCAGCGTTCGATAGTATCATTTGCTTCAACCTTTAACATTCATTTATTGGAAAATGACTAACACATAACTACTTATTAATCATTTAACTTTCTTAAAGCAGAGACAATTTCACGTTTAGAGTCTTCAACTTCAGACGTTTGTTTAATCACCTTAGCAGGCGTTCCAGCAACTACAGCACCAGCAGGGACATCTTGAGTTACGATTGCACCAGCTGCCACAATAGCACCTTCGCCCACACGTACACCTTCAAGAATAACTGCATTGGCACCAATTAATACATAATCTTCAATGACCACTGGATCAGCGCTTGGTGGTTCAATAACACCAGCTAGTACGGCACCAGCACCCACGTGAACATTTTTACCTGTTGTGGCACGACCGCCTAATGTCGCATTCATGTCTACCATTGTGCCTTCACCAACAACTGCACCAATATTAATCGTTGCACCCATCATTACAACAGCACCATCTTCAATGATTGCTTGTTCACGTATAAATGCACCTGGTTCAATACGTGCATTAGTATGAGTTAAATCTTTAAGTGGAATTGCTGAATTACGTCGATCCATTTCAATTTCTACATCTTCAATGCGAGTTTGATTTTGTTCATAGAACGGTTTCCAATCATCCGCTTCACAGAAGATAACTTTAGATTCTACTGAACCAAAGACTTTAAATGATTCAGGGAATGTAACATCATCAAAACGACCATTCACATATACTTTTAATGGCGTTGATTTCTTAGCATCACTGATATATTGAATAATTTCCTGTGCTGATAAATGTTGTACCATAGTTTATATTCTCCTTTGTTTAACGTTTATAAATTATCGAAAGTGTAATAACCATTTTCTTTGTGGATTAACTTTTCAGCAGCGCCTATAGCTCCATTTGCGAAAATATCTTTAGATTGTGCTTTATGTGAAATGGTAATCGTTTCATCAGTACCAGCAAATAAAATATCATGCTCGCCAACGATAGTACCGCCTCGAACTGCGTGTATACCTATTTCATCTTTTGAACGTTTCTCAGTTTTATCATGTCGGTCATATACAGGAGTACTTTGCGCTCTGAGTTCCTTGATAACATCATATAATTTGACTAGTGTGCCACTTGGGGCATCGACTTTTTTATTATGATGTGCTTCAGTTAATTCGATATCAAAATCTTGAAGTAGGGGAACAGCCGTTTCTAAGATTTTAGTAAGGGCATGAATGCCATAACTCATATTCGCACTAAAGAAAATGGGCATATTTTGACTTAACTTTTCCAATTTAGTAATTAACGTATCCTTCGCACCAGTCGTAGCAATCACCAAAGGTAAATGAAATGTATCATTTAATAATGGAAATAGTAATTCCGGATTAGAGAAGTCAATTGCAACATCCGCATGTGCTTCAGCTTCTGCAATACTGTTGTAATGTGTGTACGGTGTCGATGCTTTAGGAGTTCGATCTATAACACCAACGATTTCATGACCTTTTTCTTCAGCTAATCTTGCAACACGTTGATTCATAGCACCATAGCCTATAAGTAGTATCTTCATGATTGTTCACCTGCTTTAAACTGATCATAAGCTTGCTCTAATACTTTGCGCTCTGCATTTTCTAAAGGAATAAGCGGTAATCTTAATTCATAATTACCAAATCCTAAGTGTGCAGTAAGGGCTTTAATTGGAATAGGATTGACGTCTACTGATAGTGAATCTAATAATTTTCTAATAGGTTCAAACTGTGTTGAAATATCCTCTCCACTTTGTTTAGCATCATATAAATGTTGGAATTCTTGTGGAATAACATTTGCGATAACTGATATAACACCTTTACCACCGCGTTGATAGAATTCAACGACATTGTCATCATTACCACTATATAATGCGAATTCGTCTTGATTAATACGTTGTTTAACTTCTTCCATATAATCAAAATCATTTGTCGCATCTTTAAGCGCTACAATATATTCGTTGTGACTAAGGGTTTCTACAGTTTCAGGTTCGATTGTCATATTTGTACGAGAAGGCACATTATATAAGACAACCGGTAATTTCACTTCATTTGCTATCGTTTCAAAATGTTTAATTAATCCACGTTGATTCGTTTTATTATAATAAGGTGTAATCAGCATAACTGCATCTGCGCCTATATCTTTTGCACGTTTCGATGCTTGAATAGATTTCTGAGTATTATTCGTACCAGTTCCTGCAATAATAGGAACTTTATGATTTACTAATTTCACTACTGTTTCAAGTACTTGTTCTTTCTCTTCATCAGTAAGAGTAGGGCTTTCTGCTGTTGTACCATTCACTATAATCGCTTGAGTTTGATTTTCTAATAAAAATTGTACATGTCTTTCTAATGCGTCGTAATCAACTTCATTATTTGTAAAAGGAGTAGCAAGAGCTACACCAACGCCTTCAAACATGTGTGTCATATTATCGAGCTCCTTTCAAAGTTAAAACTTGTTCTAATACTTGTACTGCGTTTAATGCTGCTCCTTTAAGGAGATTGTCAGATGTACACCATACATGGAATGTATTATCTAATGAATCATCGCGACGGATTCGACCTACAAAGACTTCATCTTTACCTGTAGAGTGAATCGCTAATGGGTATTCATTTTTCTCAGGATTGTCTACAAGTACAACTCTGTCATCTTGATCAAATAATCGTTGAATATCTTTGACCGTCGCGTCTTTATCTAATGTCACGTCAATTTCAATACTATGACTGTCTTGAACTGGTACACGTACACAAGTTGCAGTCACTTTCAAATCTTTATCGTTTAAAATTTTTCTTGTTTCATCAATCATTTTTTGTTCTTCTTTGGTATAACCATTTTCAAGAAAAATATCGATGTGAGGTAAAACATTATTATAAATCGGGTGAGGGTATGCCTCCGGTTCTTTACCATTAGCGCCCTCAGATAAATCTCTTTTACCCTTGATACCTGAGCCTGAAACCGCTTGATAAGTCGTATAAGCCACGCGTTTCAATCCATAAGCATCTTTTAAAATTTTAAGAGGTACCACTGATTGAATAGTTGAACAGTTAGGGTTTGCAATAATTCCACGTGTGAATTTAGGTTCATTCACTTCAGGAACAACTAGGTCTACATCTTCAGTCATACGCCATTGGCTTGAGTTATCAATAACTATGGCACCCGCTTGTTCGAAGAGTGGGGCAAAATGTTCACTTGTACCACCACCTGCACTCATTAACACGTAGTCGAAATGTTCACTTGCTGCTTCATCTGTTAATTCTTGAACGGTATATGTTTGACCTTGGAATTCAACTTTCTTTCCAGCTGAACGCGCTGATGAGAAGAGTACAAGCTCATCGAAAGGAATATTTTTACGGTCTAATGTTTCTAACATTTTTGTTCCAACTAAACCTGTTGCTCCGGCTACTGCTAATCTTGTCATAATAAAGTCACTCCATTTGTAATATTGGTAATTTTAAGAAAATTCTTAATAAATATATTATATCAACTTTAGATATCAAAGGCTTTGTATAATTCTTCGACTGCTCTTTGACCATTTTCAGCATCAATCACATACGAGATACTAATTTCTGAGGTAGTCGTTTGATAGAATGGTATCTTCGAATTAATGAGAGTCATAAATGCTTTAGAAGCTACACCTGACATATCTCTCATACCTGAACCGATGAGTGAAATCTTAACGTATTCTTCATTGATTTTATAATCTAACGCGTCAAATTGTGCTGATAAATTTTCAAGAATTGAAGAAATTTGATGAACGTCACTGTCTTTAATTGAAAATGATAGCTGTAATCCTTCAAGATTCACTATTTGAGAAATCATATCGACATTGACTGAACCTTCTTCTAATTCTGTAAATAATTGAGTTAGTAAGCGATTATCTGGAAGGGGATAGCTAATCGTTACGTGCATCATGTGTGTATCTAAAGCTACCCCCGTGACGGCTTTTTTCTCTAATAAATCTGTTCTAGACATAATCCATGTTCCTTTCAAATTTGATAATGTTCTTCCTAAATAAAGCGGGATATCGTAGTTCTTAGCAAGTTCAACACTTCGCGTTTCAAGTACGCCTGCACCAAGCGCGCTCATTTCCATCATTTCTTCATATGAAACATATTCTAAACGCTTCGCATGACTTAATATTCTAGGATCCGTCGCATAAACACCATCAACATCTGTATAGATTTCGCAAGGCGTTTGGTTACTTGCTGCTAAGGCTACTGCGGTGGTATCTGAACCTCCACGACCTAGCGTAGTTAGTTCGAATTCATCGTTAATGCCTTGGAATCCTGCTACCACAAGTACATCATGTTTTTCAAATGCTTGATTAAATGTTTCTGGATCAATCTCGGCAATTTTACTTTTTAAATGATGGCCAATCGTTTTAATTCCTGCTTGATATCCTGTCATTGCTTTAGCACTTACACCAATGTCATTGAGTACCATTGAAAGGTAGGAGACGGTTTGTTGTTCGCCAGTGGTAAGTAAAAGCGCAAGTTCTTGTTCTTTAGGTGTGGAAGTCAATGAAGACACATTTTCCATTAATTGATCAGTCGTTTTGCCCATTGCACTGACCACAACGATTAATTCCTCTCCTTTGTCTACACGTGTTTTAAGCATTTCAGCAATATTTTTTATTTTTGTAAAATCGCTGACGGAAGAACCGCCAAATTTCAAAACACTTCTGTTCAATTTTAGTCCTCCTGTTTAATAAGGAAGGCACACACGATGTAAAAAAAGAGCAAGTTCGGAATGCGCGAACTTGCTCTACATTTTTTTTTAAGTGATGTTTTCCATTATTTAATAATAATGACAAACTTTTAGCTCTTAACCAAAAAGTCCAACGACTCATAACTGCTATTATGAATTGTTTCGGCATCGCACCCTTTCAAAATTAGTTGCTAGCAGGCAAAATTCTAAATTTTACTCATGATTGATGCGCCTCATCAAAATCTTATTCAATTGATATGTGTTTATTATACATAGAGTACATATCTCTGTAAACCAATATGTTAGATTTTTTGAAATATACTGAAAATTTTTGGGTAAGTTCAATTCATCTGTGATTTAATATTAAGAAATATTTTTATAAGTAGTAGCATTTAATAATTTTAGTTTTGAATCAGCGAGGGGTGTTGTGAAAGAAGTTTGGCAAAAGAGAGTAAAGTCGTTTATTAAAGAAATGCAGTCCAGTAAAACATAAGGTAATACAAAAACCTCTCGAGAATCTTTTGACTCTCAAGAGGTAACATTGCTTCATTAATTATTTTGTAAAACGCCAATTTCTTGTAAATATTCTTCGTAAGGGACTTCTTTAGATAAACCACCTTGTTGATTTAAATCAATCACGCGATTTGCGATTGTATTAATAAATTCGAAGTCATAAGAAGTGAAAATGATAGAACCTTTAAATGATTTCAAACCATCGTTCACTGCAGTAATACTTTCTAAGTCTAAATGGTTTGTTGGCTCATCAAGTAATAAAACATTCGCACTTGATAACATCAATTTACTTAACATACAGCGAACTTTTTCACCACCGGATAAGACGCTTGCTTTTTTCTTAACTTCTTCGCCGCTAAATAACATACGTCCTAAGAATCCACGTAAGAATGTTTCAGTTTGTTCGTCTTCAGGTGCGTATTGACGTAACCAATCTACTAAATTCATGTCTACACCATCAAAGAATTCAGAGTTATCTTTAGGGAAGTAGCTGAGCGATGTTGTGACACCCCATTTGAATGTACCTTCATCAGGTTCCATTTCACCAGCTAAGATCTTAAGTAAAGTTGTTTTAGCAATTTCGCTATCACCAATTAAGATGGCTTTATCATTCGGATTCATTGTAAATGAAATGTTATCTAATACTTTTTCACCATCAATTGTTTTAGAGAGATTTTCAACTGTTAATAAATCATTTCCTATTTCACGTTCAGGAGTAAATTTAACATATGGATATCTTCTTGAAGATGGTTGGATATCATCCAATTCAATTTTGTCTAGTTGTTTTTTACGACTTGTCGCTTGTTTAGATTTAGAAGCATTCGCTGAGAAACGAGCAATAAAGTCTTGTAACTCTTTAATTTTTTCTTCTTTTTTCTTGTTTTGTTCTTGAGCCATTTTTTGAGCTAATTGGCTTGATTGATACCAGAAATCATAGTTACCTACATAGACTTTAATTTTTCCGTAGTCTAAATCGGCAATGTGTGTACATACATTGTTTAAGAAGTGACGGTCGTGAGATACGACGATGACCGTATTTTCAAAATTAATTAAGAAATCTTCTAACCAACTAATAGCAGGGATATCTAGACCGTTTGTAGGCTCGTCAAGTAGAAGTACGTCAGGATCTCCAAATAAACTTTGAGCTAATAATACTTTCACTTTTTGATTGTTTTCAAGCTCAGACATTTTCTTGTCATGTAAATCCGCTTGAATACCTAAACCAGATAATAGGTTCGCTGCGTCAGCTTCCGCATTCCAACCATTCATTTCTGCGAATTCGCCTTCAAGTTCAGCTGCGCGAATGCCATCTTCGTCGCTGAAATCTGGCTTCATGTAAATCTCATCTTTTTCTTTCATTACTTCATATAAACGCTCATGTCCTTTAATCACGACATCTAATACGCGCTCATTTTCGTATGCAAAGTGATCTTGCTTTAATACAGCTAGACGTTCATCTTTTCCTAATGAAACATGACCCGTTTGTGAATCAATTTCGCCAGATAGAATCTTTAGAAACGTTGATTTACCTGCACCGTTTGCACCAATTAAGCCATAACAATTACCTTCAGTAAATTTAATATTTACATCTTCAAATAGTTTACGATCACCGAAACGTAAACTTACATCAGTTACTTGTAACATGCATTTGCTCCTTTATCGTTATTCTAACGGAGAAATTATATCATATAATAGTAGGAGTTTCGACCTCGTTGCCATAGTAATGATAGAATGCGTGACTCATGTTATAATTGAAAGGAATTTTATCGTATCGAATCATTTATTTTAGTTTGAAAAGAACTATTTATATAGAAGGAACATGAATGAAATTTAAAAATCACATGATTATAAGGAGAACAGAATGGCATTAGATAAAGATATCGTAGGTTCAATAGAATTTCTAGAAGTAGAAGGATTGCAAGGTTCTACTTATTTATTAAAAGGACCAAACGGCGAACAAGTAAAATTAAATCAGTCAGAGATAGCAGAAGAAGATGAATTCGAAATAGGGGAAGAATATAGCTTCTTCGTTTATCCTAACCGTTCGGGCGAACTTTTTGCTACACAAAATATGCCTGACATAACGAAAGATAAATACGATTTCGCAAAAGTATTAAAAACAGATCGTGACGGTGCACATATCGATGTAGGCTTACCACGTGAAGTATTAGTTCCATGGGAAGACTTACCAAAATTAAAAGAATTATGGCCACAAGCCGGAGATTACTTACTTGTTACATTAAGAATAGACAGTAATAATCAAATGTTTGGTCGTCTTGCAAGTGAAACAATTGTAGAAGGAATGTTTACACCAGTCATGGATGAGAGTAAACAAAACGAAATGATAGAAGCACGAGCATATCGCTTATTAAGAGTAGGAAGTTTCTTATTAAGCGAAGATGGCTACAAAATCTTTGTACATGAATCTGAACGTAAAGAAGAGCCTCGTTTAGGTGAAAAAGTTGAGGTGCGAATCATCGGTCATAATGATAAAGGCGAATTAAATGGTTCATTCCTACCACTAGCTCATGAACGTCTCGATGATGATGGCCAAATTATTTTCGATTTACTAGTTGAATATGATGGCGAGTTGCCATTTTGGGATAAATCAAGTCCTGAGGCTATTAAAGAAGTATTCAATATGAGTAAAGGCTCATTTAAACGTGCCATTGGTCATTTATATAAGAAGAAAATTATTAATATCGAAACAGGCAAGATTACTCTTACTAAAAAAGGTTGGAGTAGAGTAGAAGAATAGCATATTGGGTTAAGACTTATTTCTTACAGCACGTAGGGAATAAGTCTTTTTATTTATTAAGTAAAGTCCCTTTATTATTTCCATCTTTTATACTTACAATTTCTACTAAAAATCAATTTATAAATCATTATAAAAAACTAGGTATCACGTATAATGATTGGTACAATATTTATATAAAATATTATATATACGTTTTACATGTTTCAATAAAATCAAGATAAATAACAACTAAGTAAAGTGATTTAGGGAGAGCGACTAGTATTTTTACAATAATACAAAGTGCTTAGCAAAAGAACTTGAGGATGTTTAAAATTTTTTAACCAATCCGAAAAACAGTGTCATCATCATTTTAAGATAATAAATTTTAATAAGGGGAGAGGAGGATACATATATTAATAAATTACTATAGAGACAATAGAGAAAAATAGTAAATACAAAATTATAAATTATGATAATACATATTACATTATAAATCTCAATAGAAATAAAATATTCTACATATTTCCGTTGTTGAATTATATTACACGTCAACCACTTATAGAAGTTAATGAAAATGACTTATACAACATAAAAACAGCATACATTTCAAAAGCGGATAAAAACAAACGAGATTCTTTAAATATCTTAGGAGCTGGGACAGCTGTTTTAATTGCAACTTTAACAAGGTCATTAATTGATAACTTGAACTTTTCTACAAATATTTTAATTAATATTATGTTTGTATTAATCGCAATTATTCCAATTGTCTTAATAAAAAGTATCGTTGATAGAAAAAAGAAAACTAAGTTAGGTATAGAATTAAGTTATGCTGAAAGAAAAGCATTTATACTGCCAAATTCTAAAGTTTTATTTCAAAATATCATTTATAACTTACCTATTACATTTATTTTCATTGCCACAACATATGGATTTCTGTGGTTAAAACAAACAAATATAATATTTGTTTTTGGAATAATGATATTTCTAACTTTTATCCTATTTCAAAATGTTATTTTATATGCGCAAACGACAATTGATGGAAAGATAGGGGAAATCAAATTGAACCGATAGCAGTATGGATTATAGTTAACTCAATTTTATTTTTCTTAAGTTAACTTATTTGAAAGATAATATTGGGGTTGTATTAAACATAGATATAAAAGGGGAGAAAAACAATCAATTCTATAACAATTGAATCTCTTAAAAAGAACAACAAATACAGATTGATACACAATAACGGAAAACACTATATAATAAACTTAAATCGTAATAAACTATCATTTATCTTGCCATTAATCAATTACATAACGCCTCACCCACTAAAAGAAATTAACGAACGGGAACTAAAAGATATAAAAACTGCGAACATTTCAAAGGAAGAAAAAGATAAAAATGATTCACTGATAGGGTGGACTGCTGGGATTGGCTCATTAATCGGAATATTAACTAAATCTATAGGTGATTATATGGACTTTTCAACTAACTTTATCTTAAATTTAGTAATAGTATTGCTAATTATCGTGCCTTTATTAATATTTAAAATTGTGATTAATAAAAAAGATAAAAGAAAAATTGATATTTTAATAGAAAATGCTCAACAAAGTGCATATGTATGGCCTCATTTTTCTATTTTACTGTCAAATATTTTAATTGGTATATCTTCCACTATTTTTT
>NZ_KV840039.1:142758-191891 GCF_001839105.1 Staphylococcus sp. HMSC62A08
TTTATTTTCTTAATCGCATTTTTATTTTTTATTATTTTATTTCAAAACAACATGCTTTACTCATATGTTGAAATCCACGGCAAGATGGGGGAAATTAAAAGGAAATGATAGTAGGGAATTTATTATGGACAAAAAATTAAAAAGACAAATAGAAATTATAAGCATAAAAGGTAACAGTAAATATAAATTAATTAAATATGAGGGGAAAAACTATGTTATAGATCTCAATTCTAATAAATTGTCGTACATTTTCCCACTGCTAAATTACTTTACTCCTCATAAATTAATAGAAGTATCATTAAATGATATAAATAATGAAAAAAGTATAACTAAAAATGAAGATAAATTTAATGAAGCTTTATTAAGCTTAAGTGTTGGTATAACTGTTATTTTAGGAGTTTTATTAAGACCTTTATTTGATTATGGAAACTTTCCATCAAGTAGAATTTTCAACTTATTGATAATTCTACTAACAAATTTTGCTTTAATATTAACGAAATTTATTTTCGACAAAAGAAAACGTGATGTTTTAGCCTTAAGAAATGGAACTAATGTAAAACTTGCATACATTTTACCTAATTTTAAAATCGTTATTAAGAATACGGTACTTTATTTGATACTTTCTTTTCTATATTTGATGTCTTTAATTGCATTTTATTCTATGGAAAATTCTAATATATTTTTCATACTAACAATGATTATATTTTTGTTACTTATTTTATTTCAGAATATTAGACTATATGGAAAAATAAAGATTTACGGAAAGATGTCTGAAATAAATTGAATGAGCTAAGTTATATAAATAATATTTTGCACACAAAACTAGGAGTGAAAAATAATCAATTCTATAACCATCGAGACCGTTGAAAAAAACATCAAATATAAATTGGTATATTACAATGGCAAACACTATATAATAAACTTAAATCGAAATAAATTATCATTTGTTTTTCCAATGTTAAATTACTTAACGCGCCAACCTTTAGAAGAACTTAACGAACAAGAATTAAAAGATATCAAAACTACAAACATTTCAAAAGAAGTAGAGGAAAATAGAAGTGCTTTAATTTGGATATCTACTGGTATAGGTACATTTATATCCATAATGGCAAGACCAATCGTTGATAGTTTTGATTTTTCTAATAATATATTATTAAATTTATTACTTGTTTCTATAGTTGTTATACCAATGATTTTAATCAAATATAAAAGTGATAAAGTTTACAAAAAGAAGATTGGAAAATTAAAACAAAATCCAAATCAAAAAGCCTTTATTCTGCCAAAACTATCCATTTTAATAAAAAACATACTTATCAACGTAATATTCACCTTATCATTTTTACTTCTTCTATATGAATTTTTATTTTCAAAGGAGTCCAACTATTTATACATCTTTGGTATTATCGTATTTTTCTTTATAATATTATTTCAAAATTCTATTCTCTACGGTCAAACTAAAATTGAAGGCACAATGGGAAAAATTAAAGGAAAATGATAGTTAGTACTGTTTATTTAAAAGAAGGTTCTCAAAAATTAATAATTATAAATTTTAAACACCTTATTTTAGTTTAGACTAATTACCAAAACGCATTGCAAGATTAATGTCTTGTGATGCGTTTTTTCTAACTCGACATAGTTTTCAATTTCTCGAATTTTTGTATAACCCTCTCCTTATCACAAGTATTTTACTTAACAAACTCCACTCCAAATTCATTAGCTCACGATAGTTAAATTTAGAGGTTTCTTGTCAACCAAATCCAATAAATATAAACTCCATCTATATCTCTATAAAACTCGTCATATCAACCTTTAAACATTCTTAACAAAAGATTTACAATTACTCTATTTTTAATTAACAAAAGGTATGTATCATAAAAACTGTAAGAAATACATATAACATTAGGGTTATTTATATTAGGAGGATGTATCAATGAAAAAGTGGCAATTAGTCGGTACTACTGTATTAGGAGCTTCGTTCTTACTAGGCGCTTGTGGCGGTAATAATGGAGGTTCTGGAAGTGGAAGCGATCTTAAAGGTTCTGCAAAAGGTGAAGGTTCATCAACAGTAGCTCCAATCGTTGAAAAATTAAACGAAAAATGGGCTAAAGATCATAAAGACGCTAAAATTTCTTCTGGCCAAGCTGGTACAGGTGCTGGATTCCAAAAATTCATTGCTGGCGAAACTGATTTCTCAGACGCTTCAAGACCTATTAAAGATGAAGAAAAGAAAAAATTAGAAGATAAAGGTATTAAATACCACGAATTCAAAATTGCACAAGATGGTGTAACAATTGCAGTTAACAAAGATAACGACTTTGTTAAAGAATTAACTAAATCTCAATTAAAAGAAATTTACTCTGGTAAAGCTAAAACATGGAAAGATGTTAACTCTAAATGGCCAGACAAAAAAATCAATGCCGTATCACCTAACTCAAGTCATGGTACTTACGACTTCTTCGAAGAGGAAGTAATGGACAAACAAGATATCAAAGCTGAGAAAAATGCTGATACAAACGCTATCGTTTCTTCAGTAACTAAAAACAAAGAAGGTATTGGTTACTTCGGTTATAACTTCTACGAACAAAATAAAGATAAATTAAAAGAAGTTAAAATCAAAGACGATAACGGCAAATTAACTGAACCAACTAAGAAAACAATCAAAAATGGTTCATACGCTTTAAGTAGACCATTATTCATCTACGTTAAAGATAAATCATTAAAAGATAACAAAGTAATGTCAGAATTTATGAAATTCGTTCTTAAAGATGAAGGTAAATCAGCTGAAGATGCTGGTTATGTAGCTTCACCTAAGAAAACTTACAAATCTGAGTTAAAAGAATTAAATAAATTCGTAGACAAACACAAAAAAATCAGATAAGAAATCTGATAAAAAATCTGATGACAAAAAATCTGACGATAAAAAATAATATATAACGTACGAATTTTAAAGGGTTGGGAATTTGTGAAGGTATTTGACAAAGCGGTTAATCAATCGCTTTGTCTGTACTATTCAGCTTCAGGGAAGAGAATTGAGTCATTACTAAATGGTAATTTAATTAGTACTCAACAATTCCCTTTAGCAATTCCCAATCTTTTTTTAAATTATTTTGGGAGATTAAGAAAGAGGGTTTTACATGGCTTCACAAACGAATGTTAGGGAAATGATAGCTAAGAATAATGCTAAAAAGGGTGGAGCAAGCGATAAAATCGTTCCAATTATTCTAGGTATTATTTCAGCTATTTCAATCTTAACGACAATTGCTATTTTATTCACTTTGTTAACTGAGACGATTACTTTCTTTACACGCGTACCATTTTCTAAATTCTTTTTATCTGGTACATGGAATCCTACAGGTTCTTCACCAGAATATGGTATTTGGGCTTTAATCATTGGTACCTTGAAAATTACAATCATTGCCACTATCGTTTCTGTTCCTATCGGTTTAGGTGCAGCTATTTACCTTAATGAATATGCAAGCGATAAAGCACGTAGTATTATTAAACCAATTTTGGAAATTTTAGCAGGTATTCCTACAATTGTATTCGGTTTCTTCGCCCTTACATTTGTAACACCGCTTTTAAGAAGTTTTATACCTATATTAGGTGAGTTTAACTCTATCAGTCCTGGAATCGTTGTTGGTATTATGATTGTTCCAGTTATTACAAGTATGAGTGAAGATGCAATGTCTTCAGTGCCAAATAAAATACGTGAGGGTGCTTACGGCTTAGGTGCAACTAAATTTGAAGTTGCTACTAAAGTTGTTTTACCTGCAGCCACTTCAGGAGTTGTTGCATCAATCGTATTAGGGATTTCAAGAGCAATTGGTGAAACAATGATCGTTTCACTAGCAGCTGGTAGTTCGCCAACTTCATCTCTAAGCTTAACAAGTTCAATTCAAACCATGACTGGATACATTGTAGAAGTCGCAACTGGTGACGCGCCATTTGGTTCTGATATCTACTACAGTATCTATGCAGTAGGTTTCACTTTATTCATCTTTACTTTACTTATGAACCTACTTTCACAATGGATTTCAAAACGCTTCAGAGAGGAGTATTAAAATGACAGCGACAACAAATTCTAATAATAAAACGTTAATCGACAAAAACAAAGTCGACAAAAATATTTCTACTCGAGATACTAAGAATAAAGTTAACAAATGGTTATTCTTCCTCTGTACGTTAATCGGTCTTGTTGTGTTAGTAGCATTATTAGCACAAACCATCATCAAAGGAGCCGGCCATTTAACACCTGAATTCTTTACTAATTTCTCTTCTTCAACACCTGCAGATGCTGGTGTTAAAGGGGCAGTCATTGGTTCAGTCTGGTTAATTGTTGGTATCATTCCAATCACAATTATTTTAGGTATTGGCACAGCTATTTATTTAGAGGAATATGCAAAGGACAATATTTTTACAAGCATAGTAAAAATAAGTATTTCAAACTTAGCCGGTGTGCCTTCAATCGTATTTGGTCTTTTAGGTTACACACTTTTCGTTGGAGCAGCTGGAATGGGAAACAGTGTTTTAGCAGCTGCATTAACAATGTCATTACTTATTCTTCCAGTAATTATTGTTTCAAGCCAAGAAGCAATTAGAGCTGTACCCGGTTCTGTAAGAGAAGCCTCATTTGGTTTAGGCGCTAATAAATGGCAAACCATCAGAAAGGTTGTTTTACCAGCAGCACTACCTGGTATCTTAACTGGTTTCATTTTATCTTTATCACGTGCATTAGGCGAAACGGCACCACTTGTAGTTATTGGTATTCCTACAATTCTATTAGCTACACCAAGTGGACTATTAGATCAATTCTCTGCTTTACCAACTCAAATTTATACTTGGGCTAAAATGCCTCAAGCTGAATTCCAAAATGTGGCATCAGCAGGAATTATCGTATTACTTGTTATCTTATTAGCAATGAATGCAATTGCGATTCTTTTAAGAAATAAATTCAGTAAAAAATATTAATATAGCTTATTGGGAAAATTGTTATTTCAACGAGGAAAAGATTTGTTTCTTTACATCTTTTCCTCTATATAGAAGGAGTTTTTAATTATGGCTAATTCACAAGTCGCAGAAAAAAATAAATTAAGTGAACAAACTGACAAAACGAATGGTTCAGTCTCTACTATCGTGACTACTGAAAATGATAGAAAAGATACAACACCAGATAGTCAAAAGAATATTGTTTATTCAACACAAAATCTAGATTTATGGTATGGTGAAAATCACGCATTACAAAATATTAATTTAGATATCTTAGAAAACAATGTTACAGCGATTATCGGACCATCAGGTTGTGGTAAATCAACATATATCAAAGCACTCAATCGTATGGTTGAACTCGTACCTTCAGTTAAAACTGCAGGAAAAATTTTATATCGAGATCAAAATATCTTTGATCCGAAATACTCTAAAGAAAAGTTAAGAACTAACGTAGGAATGGTCTTCCAACAACCAAACCCATTCCCTAAATCAATTTATGATAATATCACTTATGGTCCTAAAACTCATGGCATTAAAAACAAAAAAGTTTTAGATGAAATCGTAGAAAAATCATTACGTGGCGCGGCAATTTGGGATGAATTAAAAGATAGATTACACACAAATGCATATGGCTTATCAGGGGGGCAACAACAACGTGTTTGTATTGCAAGATGTTTAGCAATCGAACCGGATGTTATTTTAATGGATGAGCCTACATCAGCACTCGATCCAATTTCAACACTAAGAGTTGAAGAATTAGTACAAGAATTAAAAGAAAATTATTCAATTATTATGGTTACACACAACATGCAACAAGCTGCACGTGTATCTGATAAAACTGCTTTCTTCCTTAATGGTTATGTGAACGAATACGACGACACTGATAAAATCTTCTCTAATCCTTCTGATAAACAAACAGAAGATTATATTTCAGGACGTTTCGGATAATATATGGCAATCATTAGACATAAATACGAAGGTCAGCTAGATGAGTTAATTAAAGATTTACGTCGTCTTGGCCTTCGTGTTTATTTTAATATTAAAAATGCATTAGTGTCGTTAAGTGAGGAAAAGAGAACCTTCGCTAGAGAAACCATTGAAAAGGATAGAGAGATTAATCAATTAGATTATGAAATAAATGAAAAAGTGATTATGTTAATTACCAAACAGCAACCTATCGCTACGGATTTACGTATGATGATGGCTGCGTTAAAAATTTCAACAGACTTTGAAAGAATGGGAGATAATGCTGCGAGTATCGCGCACATTCGTCTAAGGGTTAAAATTAACGATGACTATGTATTTACACGTTTAAAAACGATGGGTAAATTAGCAATGCTCATGTTGGAAGATCTCAATACCGCTGTCAAAACAGAGGATTTAACATTAATTAAAGAAATTATTGAAAGAGATAAAGATATTGATGACTTATACATCAATATTGTTAACACAACTTATTTAATTGATAATGATCCATTTGTTGCTGGTCAGGCACATTTAGCTGCTCGACATTTAGAACGTATTGGAGACCATATTAGTAATATTGCCGAAAGCGTTTATTATTATTTTACAGGTGATTTTTTCGATACATTTGATTAATAACAAATTATCGCCCCCATAGGCTTTAAGTCTATGAGGGCGATTTTTTGGTTATGAGAAAAAATTTTTAATTAGCCTGCTTCAATTTGATCTGTAAGAGTTTCTAGTTCTTCGACTAATTCCGAGATATATTTAATCGTCGCTTTTAACGGTGCTTCCGTTGTTATATCAACACCTGCTATTTGCGCTAACTCTACTGGTGATTTACTTCCGCCAGCTTTAAGTGTTTCTAACCATTGGTCTACAGCTGGTTGTCCTTCATTTTTAATCTTCTGAGAAACCACAGTACCAATTGTTAAACCTGCAGAGTAAGTATATGAGTACAATCCCATATAATAATGAGGTTGACGCATCCAAGTGAGTTCAACACCATCTGTCATCTCAACTGCATTGCCAAAGAATCTTTCATAAACATCTAACATAATCTTATTAAGAAGTGGGGCAGTAAGCGACTCTCCTTCATCTACTAATCTGTACACTTCACGCTGATATGCCGCTTCTAACAAGTGAGTTACCATATTATGATAATACGTTCTAGAAAGTATAGAACCAATGACCCAACGTTTAAATTTAGGATCATCACTACTATTGAATAAATAATTTGCCATTAACATTTCATTCATCGTGGATGGCGCTTCGACAAAGTACATAGATGCTTCTGATTCTAATAAATTTTGATGTTTCTGCGCTAAAGTAAAATGACCAGCATGTCCTAGCTCATGAGCAAGCACAAAGGTTTCAGCCATTTTTCCTGTCCAAGAAATAAATACATATGAATGTGTAAAATAAGGACTCGCGCAATAAGCACCTGTGTCTTTTCCTTTATTTTGAGCAAAATCTATCCATCGATTGTCATAGGCAGATTCTAACATTTTCACATAATCTTCACCCAAAACATTTAAAGCGCCATAAATATATTTTTTAGACTCTTCAATTGAAATATCTGGTTCATAACTAGGATCGATAGATATCTTTAAATCTTCAAATCGCATTTTATCAAGTCCATGGACACGTTGGATTAACTTAGCATATCTTTGCATTACCGGAGCCAAATCACTCATAATAACGTCTATTTGACGATCAAACATGTCGCGTGTCACTTCTTGGTCTTGTAATAAGTAATCGATAACAGAATCATATCCACGCATATCTGCTTCAATTTTTTCTTGTTGAACTTGCATATTATACGTAGCTGCTGTTGTATTTTGATATTTGCGAATTGAGTCGCTAAATGCTTTAAAACTCTTTATTCTAAATTCGGCATCTGGATTATCTTCATATTCATTTTCAAAAGTGGCATAATCGAGAGGGTAAGTCATACCATTATGCTCAAATGACTCAAAGTCAATGTCTAAACTTTTGGTTGTTCCATATAATTCAAAAGGACTTCTAAGTGTTGGCGTTAGAGTAGCCAATACTTGTTCTACTTCTGTAGATAGTTGATACGGCTTTCTATCTTTCAACTGTTTAATGAAGTGAGGATAATTCGATTGTTGTTGTAATTGATTTAACATGTCCTCAGGTAATGCTAAGATTTCAGAATCTACGAATGAGAGTAAGCCTGCTATTTTACCAGACATCGTATTCAATTTAGCATTTACTTTTTGCGCTTCTTCGTTAGTGGCATCTACGCTCACTCTTAGTTCGGGATAATTATAAAGACGATCCAATTGAATTAAAATATCTTCATAATCTTTAAGCGCACGTTCAACTGTTTCGATATCTTTAAGTTGATTTTGATATGTAGATTTGAACGCTTTAGAAGATTGGAGCACTTGATTAAGAGTTTGATAAAATGCTTCATCATTTTCAAAAAGGTCTTTCAAATCCCATGTTTCTTGAGTAGGGACATCCTTTCTTAAAGGTAAACCTTGTGTCATTGGGAACACTCCTTTGATATGTATTACCTTTATTATACAAAACTCAAGTCAGAATAACATTCGAAGCGTTTAGAGAAGGCAAGTATTCGTTTATCAAACATAAGAGTAGGGAATAATTAATTTAAGTATGTGAATAGGAGTAGGACAGAAATAATAAATGATGTCCCAATCTCTGAATATTCTTTAGGAACGTTACTTCTCTAGACTGAGTGGTTTAATTCAAATAAATAGTATAATAAAATTATTATTAAATGAACTAACAAGGAGATAGTATTATGACAATTTTTGATATGCCTAATTACTTATGGATTACTATCTTAGCAATGGTTTTATTAACAGTATTCTGTACATTAGTTTTACATAGATGGTTGATTGCCGCAGTAATTACATTTGTAGTTTTAGGTTTATTAGCATTCTTTATTCCTAATTTCCAACATATTTCTTATCAGCCGTTATTAGGTTACGCTGCTTTCTTAGCTTTAATGAGTTTAATCATTAGTTTCTTATTGTGGTACTTTACACGTAAATGGAGACGAGAACGTAAGAAGAATAAACTTGAAAAAGAAATTCGTAAATATGAAGATGAGGAAGATTTAAAAATGTTAAGAGGGCGCCATCGTAAATAATATTTTGTAACTCAACGCTGTCTATTTACTTAGATGGCGTTGAGTTTTTTTGTTAAATTGGAGGGCTACATCGCTTATACTATTATTTTTTCAATGTGACTATTATAATAGGTAAATGACGATAAAAATAATTTAATGTAAAATTTTAATATATAAATAATTAATCCATTTAATACAGAAGGATGTTGCGAAGATGTTTAAAACAATCATTTCAAAAATATTGCAAATGATTATCGTGCTTTTTGTTTTAACAACAATCACATTTATTTTAATGAAATTATCACCAGGGAACCCAGTTAATAAAATTCTTCATCTTGACACCTCTCAAGTTTCACAATCTCAAATCAAAGCTACAGAACATCAATTAGGACTGGATCATTCTTTACTCGGTCAATGGTGGCATTGGTTCAGTCAATTATTACATTTAAATTTAGGTACAAGTTATCAAACAGGTGCTCCAGTATCTAAAGAAATCATGAACTATATTGTTCCAACATTAATCATTACTTTTGGAACATTAATTTTATCTATGCTTGTTTCAATACCTTTAGGAGTGATAGCCGCAATAAATTATCACAAAACTTTAGACAAAATGATTCGAGTTTTAACTTCTTTATCTGTGAGCTTACCTTCATTTTTTATTGGTTTAATATTGTTATTTATTTTCAACCAAAAGTTAAATGTATTACCAACATCAGAGGATGGATCAATAGCTGCGTATATATTACCGATTATTACAATGAGTGTGGGTATGTGTGCATATTACATACGTCTTATACGCTCTAATTTAATAGAACAATATCGGAGTCCAGTTGTAGAAGCTTCTCGATTAAGAGGGATGTCAGAACGTTATATTTTATTTCATGATATTTTCAAACCGACTTTAATTCCTATTATTCCCTTATTAGGTCTGTCAGTAGGAAGCTTAATCGGAGGTACCGTCGTGATTGAAAATTTATTCGATATTCCAGGTTTAGGTTACTTTCTAGTCGATAGTATTAAATCTAGAGATTATCCGGTCATTCAAGGTTGCGTACTCTTTATAGGATTTTTCGTTGTAATCATTAATACGATTGCTGATATAACCACTTTATTTATTGATCCTAAACAGCGTTACAATCGATCATCTAAGACAAATTTATTTAATTTTGCGCATCTGAGAAATTATAAAAAAGAAGGTGATGATAATGAAGCTTAAATTAACAAAGAAGAATCTCATTTTCTATGTGTTTAGTATCTATATATTTATAATTATCGCCCTTCAACTGTTTGTTAGTAATGATGCAGCTTTTAAAGTTAATTTATCAGAAACATTTGAGCCCATAAGTTTACATCACTTTTTAGGAACCGATGATTATGGTCGCGATTTATTTAGTCGACTCATCATAGGCGCACGAACAACTTTATTTGTTACTTTATTGACTTTACTTTTTACTGTTTTAATCGGCGTACCACTTGGTTTACTTTCAGGCTATCAAAAAGGTTGGATCGATTCGATTATCATGAGAATGATAGATATCGGTTTGAGTATACCTGAATTCGTCATTATGATTGCTTTAGCAAGTTTCTTCCATCCAAGCATATGGAATTTAGTGATTGCCATTACTGTTATAAAATGGATGAATTATACAAGGGTAACAAGAGGGATCGTCAATTCAGAAATGAATCTTTCCTATATAAAAATGGCCAAATTATTTAATGTATCAGCTTTTAATATTTTATTTAAACATTTATTACCTAAAGTGTTTCCATCCATTTTGGTTATTATGATTGTTGATTTTGGTAAAATTATTCTTTACATTAGTTCGTTGTCATTTTTAGGATTAGGCGCACAACCACCATCTCCAGAGTGGGGCGCTATGCTTCAAGTGGGACGTAACTTTATCACATCACATCCAATCATGATTATTGCACCAGCGACATTAATCTCAATCACGATATTAATCTTCAACTTAACTGGAGACGCTGTCAGAGATCGATTATTAGAGAAGAGAGGTGTCGAGTTTGACGCTTTTGAAAATAAAAAATCTTAACATTAGCGATTCTAATAATTATAAGTTAGTCCAAAACGTCGATTTAAATATTTATCAAGGAAAACTTAATGTTATTATTGGCGAAAGTGGGGCAGGTAAGAGTCTCACTGCAAGGGCACTTTTGAAATATTTACCAGAAGGATTAAATATGACATATGATGAGTATGATTTTGGAGAAAATGCTACTAATATGAATCATCTTTTAGGTAAACAAATTGGTTATATTTCTCAGAATTATGCGCAAAGCTTTAATGAATACTCACGTCTAGATAAACAACTTATTGCAATATATCGAACACACTTTAATGTATCTAAAGAGGAGGCATTAAAGAACATTATCACTGCTTTAACTTGGGTTAATTTAAATGATTCTAGTATTATTAAAAAATACAGTTTTCAACTTTCTGGTGGTCAACTTGAACGTGTTTACATTGCTAGCGTGCTCATGTTGAAACCTCCACTTATCATTGCCGATGAACCTGTAGCATCTTTAGATGTCGTCAACGGTCATCAAATTATGCAAATGCTTAAACATATAGTTAAAGACCATCATCATACAGTATTGTTGATTACTCACAATATGAATCACGTACTTAATTATGGAGATTATTTTAATGTTATGAGAAATGGTAGCCTTGTTGAATCTGGCTCAATTAATAAACTTACTGAAAATGAAGTTACACATACGTATACAAAGCAATTATTAAAATACAGAAACACATTAAGAAAGGATGGAAATCGTTGACTATCATAAAATTTGAAAATGTTCATTTTGAATATAGTAAAAATCATTCTGTTCTTAACGGTGTAAACTTTAAAATCGACAAAAATGAAAAAGTAGGTATACTAGGTGAAAGCGGGGCAGGTAAAAGTACCTTAAGTTCTTTAATATTAGGAGAGTTAAATCCTACGCGTGGACAAGTTAAAGTCAATTCAAAACGCGTACTCCCAGTATTTCAGCATGCCTTCGAAAGTTTTGATAGACATTATACAATCCAACAATCTCTTGAAGAACCACTCATTTTTTATAATAAAATGAAAACTTCGGATATAAAGCCCAAGTTGCTAAACTATTTAGAATCATTTGGTTTAGCAGAGCATTTGTTGCAAAAATTTCCACGAGAAGTCAGTGGCGGTCAGTTACAAAGATTGAATATCATAAGATCACTCATTTCTCAGCCAGATATATTGATATGTGATGAAATTACATCCAATCTAGATGTTGTGGCCGAGCAAAATGTTATTGATATTTTAATAAACGAAGACCACATCAATCCTAAAACCCTACTTGTTATCTCCCACGATCTTTCAGTTATTCAAAGACTGACGCAACGTGTGATTGTGTTAAAAGATGGAGAAGTGGTAGATGATTTTAAGATTGAGGATTTGTTCGATAAATCACGCCATCCGTATACTCAATTACTCATCAATTCTATGGAATAAAATAGCAAAAGCCTCTTACAACCTGTTTGATAATGTTCAAACTTTAGTATTGTAAGAGGCTTTTTAATATAGTTCATGTTTAATTTAACTTTTGATAGCTAAATAGTTATCTAACACTTTACATATTGCATCATTCGAATTATCAATGACTTTGATATTAGGATTTTTCAAAAATGACTGATGTTCAACCAGTGCATTAGCCACAAAATAACCTTGCGAAGCGTTATCTAACATGTGAATATCATTATGATCGTTACCAAATGCAATATAATCTGTATCTGAACCTATTAAATATTGAATTGTCGTATGTTTATCGATACCTTGAGCGGTCACATCAATATATGATTCATTGAAGTGATAAATAAGCTCAATACCGTCTGATTCTATTTCCAAAATCTTAGCAATAGTATCGAAGTCATCAGGTTTAATATTCAAAAGGATTGCTTTAATCGGATCCTTAATGTCATCCATATGTAAAGCCTGTGCAGTACGATTAGGATCGATACGTTGATAAATTTCATTATCAGCATTTAAATTCGTTGAATAATTGAATTTATCATCAATAATATACGACAATCCATATTGTTTAATGAGGTGTTTAATGAGGTTAATATCGTGTTCATTGATTTCCGAAATGATTTCGATTTGTCCGTTTTTAGATATAATTGAGCCATTACCACCAATTAAAGTATAATCTGCAAATTCAGGAATCACTGGTAGCAAATCTCTTATAGGACGTGCAGATGCAAATATAACTTTATGGTTTTCATCGTTGAGTTGCATAAGACGATTTTTAATAGATTGGTCAATATGATTACCGTCAAAGCAAATCGTACCATCAATATCGAAAATAAAATTCATGAACGTGTCACTCCAAAATGATAATAATGAATCTAGTATAGCATATCGATAATGTCTTGAAACATAAAATTACTAACGGAATGATTTCAGTTGAATGATGATACGATGTTTGTTCATGGTTAAGGATGTATTTGAACCTGATAAGAATTTTTGAAGTGAGAAACGCACAGAAAATTTAAACGTAGAATAATAAGGATATAATTGATGAAAAGAACTTAGCATAGAATGAGAATGTAAATGAGGCAAATACTAAAGAGGTAAGCCCCCTATAGAACTATACACAACTTCCTATAATATATATTATGTAAACTAAAATATTCAAAGCTAAATATGTTCCAATATTTAACATTATTCATCCTCATTATTTAAATATCTATCCTTGAGTGATTTGTAATTTAATCTGCATCACATTTACTAATCTAATATGAATATGCGTGTTGAATCAACATAAAATTAATTCTTTAAACTTCCCAAAGATACTCAACTTCATTTGCTAAAGATGCAGTATTATATTTTAACCTTTATCATTTACAATTAAAAACTGGCCAGTTGCTATTGAAATGTAGATAACACAAGAATTTAGTCGAAACCCTTAACTATATGTTTAATAAATAGCAGACACTCTATAGGTTTACATAATACTTTTATAATCACCTATTTTGCTGCACAAAGGTATATGACATTATATAAATTGCTAATGTAACGTTTTAAAGTTTCATTCCTTATTATTTTTTAAGTATTGTGTGTTGATTAACATTTTCATTATAACTAAGTCTTTATATCATAAATCATTGACAGCATTATACTAATTTAATAAGCAAAGTTATAAAAACATTATTAAAAATTAATCAATAAGTATTATTGTATCATTTTACTCATATGCTATGATTAATTATGTAGGGTGCAACACGATTTCGACAACTTAGATTTAATATACCTACATTAAGCCATTTAGAGTTTACCAACCCTTCTCTAAACGGCAAAAGAGCATATTGGCTCTATCCCAATATGCTCTACTTTATAAATATATAGTTATTTTTTAATCTTTTTACGTATACGGTTTAATGTCGTGAATAACCAATATTTCACTTTATTAATTGGTTTATAGAAATCACCAATTAATTCCTCAATTTGAACATTAAATCCTCTCTTGAAGCGATAAACACCATAATCTTCACTATCTTCAGTAAAGTCCCCAGATAAACCATAAAAATTATATCTATCGTAGCCATTGTCAAAGCAATAATTAATCATATGCCAATGCATTGCGTATGGTCCCATGTACTGATTGTACTTTTCTGAAGAACCTCCAGAGAAATAATTGACTTCATAGGCATTAGCAAAGTATACACCTGAAGCTAAATTTAAAATAGATCCATCAGTTTGACGAATTTCACTTGCATTAAGTAATTCTTTTTTATCATGGTCAATCTGTTTATCTAATTCGGCGATTTTTCTTAATTGCTTATCGTTTTTGTTTTCTTTAGCCATCATATCATCACGACGATTTTCTTTGTCATTGAGTGTGTGTTGAACTTTTTCTATGTATTCATCTAAGTCAATATACGCTAATGGTAATAAAACCTTATCACCGTAGTGATTAATAAAGTTATAGAAATACTGATCTGTTTTAGAAACAAATCCAGTTCTAGCTTCAGTTTCACGATATAAATCTAAGAAGATATCGAATTCATCTTTATCGAGAAATCTCACCTTAATTCCATAGTTTATCGCTTTATTTATATTTCTTTTACGTTGGCTATCAAATTCTTTTTTCAATGAAGCAGGCGTTTTACCTTCTAAATCAAGCACACCCATCCATCTTACTTGACTAGAAGCATCATACTCTGTAGTGAAACCATGATGTTCATAGCCATGTGATTTTAATAGGTTAACTAAGGCATCATTCTTTTCTGTTAAAGGATTGATGTCTTTATCATACAATTGATACATCCAATAAGGATCTAATTTTACATACAAACATTGATGCTGATGTAAGTATCTTTCTAATTCTCTTAAATAAAAATCAACCAAACCTAAATCTGAATAATCCATGACTGGACCACGGTTAGAATAATATACATAACTTCCCATTGTAGGAATTTTAGAGAAAAGACTTGCTGCGATTACTTTATTATCGTCATCTTTCACACCTAATAATACAACTTGGAACCCATCTGCTTCACGCGTAGCAATATTTTCCTTCACCTGAAAATAATGGCTTTCTAATGATGGATTTTGTACAAAGTTTTCAAATTCTTTTACTGTTAACTCTGTAAATTTCATAATTAGATAATTCCCTTCCTAAAAAAATCTATTTCTTTAACTTTTTAAGTGCGTTGTAGATTGCATACATAGGTTTATTTATTGGTTTGATAAAATCACCTACATATTCAATAACATCAGCGTTATAGCCTTTTTTGAACTTAATTACTCCTACGTCTTCAGCGTTTTCACTGAAGTCCCCACTTATTCCATAAAAATTATAACGATTAATGCCATGTTCTAAAGCGTAGTTAATCATTTTCCATTGAATCGCATAACTACCTGCAAAATGACGGTAACGATTTGAAGTGCCACCGGCATAATATACTACTTCAAATGGATTGATGACGAAATAACCAGCTGAGATAGGTAGCTCATTCCCATGTTCTTGCTGTAAATTTTGAGCTTCCTTTATCTTCTGTTGATTTGCATCTAGCTGTTGTTCAAGATTTTCTTTTTTGTTATACGCTTTTTTATTTTCAGGTCGTTTCTCAATATCTTTAAGCGCTTTGTTTAAATCTTTATTTAATACGTCTCTCTCAGTATTAAGTTCTTCTAAATATTCATTGAAATCAATATAAGCTAAAGGTACTAATACTCGATCTTTAAAATATTTGAATCTATTGTAATAGAAGCTATCGTCTCTGTCAGTAAACTCTTTTGTAAAAGTCGAAACAAAAAAAAATGATCTAAAAATCGGTAATTCTTCTTCAGTTAGAAATCGAACTTTGACTCCATTTTTTTGTACTTTCTTGGTGTTACGTTTTCTTAAACTATCCATTCCATTTAAAACATCTTTTGCTGTTTTATTTTTTAAATCTAAAACAGAATGATATCTCACTTGTAATATAGGATGAAATCCTTTGTAGAACCCTTCATGTTCGTATCCTAAGTCTTCCATTTTATTGAAAAACCAGTCATGTCCAGCATTTTCAATAACTTCACCATCATGGTTTAAATATTGATAAGGAAGATAAGGATCGACTCTTAGATATAGACAGTTATGTTTTTTTACGTATTTACTTAATTCATTAAAGAAGAAGTGAACAAGTTCTTTATTATCATAATCAATTACAGGACCACGGTTAGAATAAAAATATTTGAAAAATTTCATGACTGGTACTGCAGTTAACAAGCAGGCTGCAATTACCTTATTCTCATTATTTTTAATCCCTACAAGATGTGATTCAGTTCCTTCAGCAACTTTGAGCTCATAATTGCCTTCCATCTGAGTAAAATGGCTATAAGGCATTTGATCTGTAAAGTCACCAAATTCTTTGGCTGTTAAATTTGTAAACTTCATTATCATAACTCCCATTTATATCTTTATAACTCTCTTTTTAACTTTTAAGGAATATAGGTCGTTCTCTTGCATATAATATGTAATCATTTTGATGATCCATGTTAACTATATTTCTAATCTAGACAAGTATACAATAGATATTACCAAAACTAAAATATTAACTGATATAAAAATTGTACTTAATTGATAACCAATGCAATATTGAAACTTTTATGTAAAAAATAATATGGACTGAACAAGGTGTCGGTCCATATTATTTTGTGTTCATTTTTATTTTAATGCATTTACGAGTGCTTTACCAATGACTTCACTTGATTGAGGATTTTGACCAGTAATAAATTTACGGTCTTCTTCTAAATGAGATGCAAAGTCATCACTCGCTACGAATCTTGCGCCTTGTTCTTCTAATTTAGATTGAGTTAAAAATGGCACTTTTTCTTCTAATCCCATAGCTTTTTCTTCACTATCTGTAAACGCTGTTAATTGAATACCATCTACTAAATATTTACCATTGCTTCCTTTAACTCCTACAAAAGCACTTGGTCCATGACAAACTGATGAAATAATTTTATCTTTATCTCTGAAGTGTACTAAAATATTTGCAAGCTTTTCATTATTAGCAAAATCAAAGACTGTTCCATGACCACCTGGTAAATAAATTGCATCGTAGTCATCAGCGTTGATGTCATCTATACTTGGTGTATCATTTAAGTGTGATACGAATGTACTATAATGATTTAATAATTCATCTGAAGTTGAATTTGGATCTAAATTAACATGTCCGCCTTTAATAGAAGCTATGTCAACCTCAATGCCTTCTTGAGTTAGAATATCATAAGGTTCGCCTGCTTCTTCTAACCATAAACCCGTTTCAGTACCATCAGGATATTGTTTAGTGCTTGTTAGAACGAATAATACTTTCTTACTCACTCTTATTCACCTCTTTAAAATTTAATTATGATTTATATTTACCCTGACACGTACTTCATTATTCAATTTATATTGCTATTTTTATTATTGTTTTATAGAGCATCTAAAGTGCGTCTTATACCTTTTACATATTGTTTAAAATGATCATCATCATTTTCTGCTAATCTTTTTACAATTTCACTACCAATAACAACACCATCGGCTACTTCTCCTATATCTTTCACATGTTTTTCATTTCTGATACCGAAACCTGCAACAACAGGAACGTCTGCAATGTCTTTTAACATTTGAATTTTATTTTTTAATTCTGGATGGAACTGCCCATTTTCACCTGTTGTAGCATTCATAGTTACAGTATAAATAAAACCTTCTGCTTTTTTCGCAATGGCTTTCATTCTTTCCTTTGAAGTTGTCATAGCTATTAGAGGAATAATTTTAACTTTATAATTTGGAAAATCTTTTTTAAATTTTTCAATAAGTTCAAAAGGTAAATCTGGAATAATTAATCCAAATACACCTGCTTCTACACATTTATCTAAAAATTGTTTCTCGCCATAGGAAGAAATAATATTATAATAGGTCATAAAAATATATTTAGAAGTAATGTCATGACTATGATTGGTTAATTCATTAAATATGAAATCTACATTTACGCCTTCTGCTATTGCTTTAGCGCCTGCATTCATAATTGTTGGTCCGTCAGCTACAGGATCCGAAAATGGGACACCTATTTCGACTATATCTGCTCCTGCTTCACTTAATATTTTAAGGTTCTTAATAAAATTCAAATCACCCATGATATATGGAATAAATAATTTACGCATCCTTTTCACCACGACTTTCAATGTACGTTCTGATTGTTTCCATATCTTTATCTCCTCTTCCAGAGACTGTCACAACAATTATTTCATTACTTTTCATTTGTGGCGCTAACTTTTCAACATAACTCAGTGCATGAGCGCTCTCAATCGCTGGAATAATTCCTTCAGCTTTTGAAAAACGAATTAATGCTTCCATAGCTTCTTCGTCTGTCGCACTCACGTATTCAACACGTCCTATATCATGATAATATGAATGTTCAGGCCCGATACCAGGGTAATCCAAACCAGCTGATATAGAATGTGCTAATTCTATTTGTCCATAATCATCCTGAATAAGATACATTTTAGAACCATGAAGTACACCTGGTCTTCCCTTACCTATCGCTAATGCATGCTTATTTGTATTTGCTCCTTCTCCGGCAGCTTCTACTCCGAATAATTTAACATTGTCTTTAATAAATGGATAAAACGTTCCTATAGAGTTAGAACCACCACCTACGCATGCCACAATTGCATCTGGTAAACGCCCTTCCTTATTTTGTATCTGTGCTTTAATTTCATTTCCAATCACACTTTGAAAGTCTCTTACCATGGTTGGAAATGGATCTGGTCCTAAGGCTGAACCTAATAGATAATGTGTATCATCTACATGACTCACCCAATATTGTAAAGCTTTATTGACTGCATCTGATAATGTCCCTTGCCCTTCTTCAACTGAAACTACTTTCGCTCCTAGAAGTTCCATTCTAAATACATTCAATTGTTGTCGTTTAATGTCCTCTTTCCCCATAAAAACAATAAGATCCATATCGAATAATGCTGCTACCGTTGCACTTGCAACACCATGTTGACCTGCGCCTGTTTCAGCGACTAACTTTTTCTTACCCATGCGCTTTGCTAAAAGCGCTTGTCCCAATGCATTATTAATTTTGTGAGCGCCGGTATGATTTAAATCTTCACGTTTAAGATAAATCTTAGCCCCTCCCAATTGTTCTGAATAAGACTTTGCATAAGTAAGAGGTGTTTCTCTTCCAACGTATTCCCTCAGATAATAATCAAGTTCTTCTTGAAAGCTTTGATCTTTTTTGGCTACATGATAGGCTTTCTTAAGCTCAATTATTGCTGGCATAAGTGTTTCGGGCACATATTGTCCCCCATAGTCACCAAAAAATCCTAAATCATCAACTTCTGTTTGAATTTTCATGTCATTCATCCCCTTTTAAGCATTCAATAATTTCCTTCATTTTTGTTAGATCTTTTTTATTATTTGTTTCAATCCCACTCGCAATGTCATAACCCATCTGTCCAAGTTCAATTTGATTAAGTTGTTTTAAATGTTTGATATCCAGACCTCCAGCAATTAAAAACTTAGCATCTCGGATATGAGTTAGCATATTCCAATCAAATACTTTCCCTGTACCACCATAATTCTCTGTAGGTGTGTCTATAATAAATAAGTCCACATAACTCTCGTATTTTTTTATATTTTCATTTAAATGATGATCAGCTGGTAATGCTTTAATTATCTTAAGTTCAGAATTTAATTGTTTGATTTGATTGATTAACTTTATACTTTCATTTCCATGTAACTGAATGGTATTGATATCCGTTTCACTTATGATTTCAGTCACTAATTGCAAAGTTGGATTTACTACAACTGCTACACGATCGATGCGATGCGGAATAGACTTTGTTAAATGTTTGATTTGATTTATGGATACATATCTTTTACTTTTATGAAAATGAATAAAACCTACAGCATCAACGTTCAAATCCTTCACTTTTTCAATATCTTCATCACTTTTAAAACCACAAAATTTTACTATCATTGGCGTACCTTTTCTAGTTTTAAACTTGGTAAAAATTGACTTAAATCATCACATTTCATTAAAGCTTCTCCAATTAGTAAACCATCTATACCAGAGTTTAAAATGGTCTTAACATCATTGATGCTATGAATCCCGCTTTCAGAAATGTAATGAAAACCACGTCTTTTAGCTTTTAAAATTTCATTTGTGTGTTCCACTTTGGTCACAAATTGATTTAAATCTCGATTATTAACGCCAATGATTTCTGGTGAAAGTTGATATGCTTTTTTGAGCTCATCTTGATCGTGTACTTCCACTAAAACTTCTAAACCTAATTGTGTTGCATAGTCATATAACTCTTTTAATTCCGTATCTGAAAGAATATTGACAATTAATAAAATAATTGAAGCACCAGCTTTTTTCGCTACATCTATTTGTATTTTATCTATAATAAAATCCTTGCAAAGTACTGGTAATTTGGTTTCAATTGTAAGTTCAGTTAAACGTTCAAAACTTCCTCCAAAGTACTTCTCATCGGTTAAAATAGAAATGGCATTAGCTCCATATAACTCATAGTCTCTGACTTGTGTATGCAAATCCCTCTCAGGTAATTGATTTAATGTCGGACTTTTAGACTTTATTTCAGCAATAATAGATAAGTTTTTATCATTCTTCAAAGCGTCTATCAGTTTAGTTTTATTGGTAACATCTACTTGTTTAAGTTCATCCAACTTATGCTTGTAGTAACCTTTATTCAACAATTCTTTTTTATACTCTACTATTTCATTCAGTATCGTCATGATTAGATCCCCATCTTCAAATACTGTTTCATAGCTTGTCCACTATCTATGAGATGACGAGCTAATTTTATACCACTTTGAATATCGTTGACTTTTTCAGCAACATAAAGTGCGAGCGCAGCATTTAGTAATACCACATCTCTTTTACTCGACTTATCATTTCCGTTTAAAATATTTATTGTAATTTTTTTATTCTCTTTCGGCGAACCACCGATTAATGTTTCATTTTCAGCCAAAGCTAAACCATAATCTTTAGCATTTATTGTGTATGTCTTGATAGGTTCACCTTGATTAATTTCATAGATAATATTGTCTCCAGATAGCGTTGCTTCATCCATTCCGTTTGCGCCATGAACTACAATTGCTTTTTTTCTACCTAAATCTTTAATGGTTTGTGCAATCTTATCAATTTGAGTAACATCATATACTCCCATCACTTGATAAGTAAGCTTAAATGGGTTAATTAAGGGACCCACTAAATTAAAAATAGTAGGTGTATGAATACTTTTTCTTACTGGTTGGAGATGTTTCATAATCGGATAAGAGTCAGTTGCGCTGATAAATGAAAGACCTCTGGCGTTTAATTCTTTAACAACTTCGTCTACTTTGCATGTTTGAATGCCCATTTCTTGTAAAACATCTGTACTCCCTGATTGAGACGTAACACTTCTATTTCCATGTTTAACTACTGGCACGCCTGCACTCGCAACGATAAATGCAACCGTAGTTGAAATATTAAAACTATTCGAGCCATCACCACCTGTTCCACATACACACATTGCGCCTTCATAAAACGGTTGAACTGGATACATGGTATGAATGAGATGTTTGACTAAATATGTAAGTTCACTTTGTTGCATTTCCTTTTGAGTATAGGAGGTTAATATTTCAATTTTTCTTTCATTACTCACTTTTGGATTGAGTAACAGATTGATAAATTCTTTCATATCGTCTTCTGTTAAATGTTTATTTTCTTTGATTTCTTCTAATAATTTCATTGTCAGTTTCCTCTCGTTGCAATTTTTATAAAATTATTAATGATTTGTTCTCCATTTTCTGTAGCAAATGATTCTGGATGATATTGAATACCATAGTGCTGTCTATCTCTATGTTGGAATGACTGTATACAATCTTCAGTACGTCCAGTGATTTCTAATTCCTTTGGAAATTGATTGGGATTGCTTATGAGCGAGTGATATCGCATAATTTTAAAATTTGAAGACAGTTCTTGATATAGTGGCGTTGAACTTATTATTTTTAAATTATCGACCTTACCATGCATAATTTTTGTCCCTTGAATCACTTCACCGCCGTAATAACAAGTTAATGCTTGCGCACCTAAACATACACCTAGAATCGGCTTATTTTCGAAATATTCAATTAATTTAATGAGTAAATTATTGTCTAGAGGGTGCCCTGGCCCAGGTGAAATGATGACAGCTGAAATATTCGTAAGTTTAAAAACATCAACATCATCTGGATATTTAACCACTACCTCTGTTCGTTTAGCTACAATATCTACAAGGTTATAAGTAAATGAATCATAATTATCTATTATTAATATCATGGAGTTACCTCCAAGAGACTTTTTGCTTTTAATTTCGTTTCTTCTAGTTCCTTTTCCGGAATAGAATCATAAACTACGCCACAACCTGCTTCAATATCAACCTGATTCTCATCAATTAACATCGTCCGAATCGCAAGTGCAAAATCTAAATTGTGATTACAATTAATGTAGCCAACGCCCCCACTGTAAATCCCTCTCTTATGCGGATTGGCCTCATATATTCTTTGTATAGCTCTTAATTTTGGCGCTCCAGATACTGTGCCTGTAGGTAATAAACTTGCTATGACACTCATGGGCGATAAGCCTTCTTTTAACTCACCAATAACCTCACTCACGATATGCATCACATGTTCATATTTTTCTATTTCCATTAATTTAGTAATTTTAGAAGTACCTATTTTACTAATTCTATGAATATCATTTCTTCCTAAATCAACGAGCATACTATGTTCACTTCTTTCTTTTTCATCATTCAATAATAACTCACTATTTTTTTCATCTTCTTCTAAGTCCTTTCCTCTCTTGATAGTTCCAGCTATAGGATTCGTATAAACCCAGCCATCTTTTACTTTCACAAAACTTTCTGGCGAACTACCAACAATAATCGGTATATCTTTATTAATGTAAAACATATATGGACTAGGATTCTGTCTCTTTAATTTTTGATAGAGTTGAAAAGTCAGTTGTTGTAAATGATGATGAAAGTGATGTTTATAACTATAAATTCTGGAAGGTACGACTTGGAACATATCTCCTTCAGTAATTTTCTTCTTTAAAGCTTTTATCGTTTCTATAAATTCATCTTCTGGTATATTCGCCTTTATTTTTCTGTTTTCAGTGTTAAACTCAATCTTTTCATATACTAAATTTATATGCTTTAAATCTTCAATTCTTTTTTCGACCTCTTCAAATAATTCATCTTTTGATTTATTAGAAAATAGATTGGTTGCTATCACATATAATTCATCTTTGTAGTGATCAAAAACGTAAGTATTTTCAACTAAATAAAATTTCACATCATGATCTCTATGATCTGAAAGCTTTATTTCTTGTAGTTTTTCAAATTCATGTCTCACAAGATCAAAACTACACGTTCCTATAAACCCTGCAATAAATGGTAAGTCTCGCAAGTGTTCATCTTCAATATCTGTATAATATTTGTTCACGAGACTTTTTAAATAGTCATAAGGTTTTTCTGTCACTTCTTTTTCTTCATATTCAGTTTTTATCATTAATTGATGATTATCTAATGTGACTGAGCCAAAATCATCTAACACTACAATAGAATATCTTCCCTTTAATTTATCTTGGTTCGTACTCTCGAAGATAATTTTTGATGTTTTTAATTGCGCTAATGCTTCTGGTGTAATCTGCGCATTTAATTTTTTGTAAGCTATATCCATAGTTATCCTCCTTTTAATAAAAAATCAGCATCCTCAAATAGAAGGACGCTGACGCGTGGTACCACCTTAATTAGTTGACTATTCGAAACACAATCAACTCACTCATTGTATTAATTCCCTTTTATCCACAAAACCCAATTTCTCTAAAGAGGGTGTTAGTTTCCATTTACCACTAACTTTCTTATACTACCGATTCTTTAGATACTACCTTTTGCTTATAATTAAAAACACCACAATAACGCTTATCATCTATAAGGACGCGTTACCGTGGTGCCACCTTAGTTAACAAATTTTATTGTTCACTTTAAAATATGATATTTAAATTTGAAAGCCCAATTCGTCTATTATACTGTGCTAATTTACATCAACCATTAGCTTTCTGATTTCTACAAAATATAATAGCTACTTTTACAATCAAATTGTCTGATATTTCTAATTATTTAGTATCATACCTAGACAAATCTATTTTGTCAACTTGAATTAATATAATTTATTTATTAATTGGCGATAAACAATACGCATAAAGTAAATTTTGAGTAGCAGTTATTGAATCGATATGTGTTCTTTCCATTGCGTGTGAAGATTCTATTCCAGCTCCAAATAAACCATGGCGTATGTCGGTTCCTGCTTTTAAAGCTGCTGATGCGTCAGAACTATAGTAAGGATAAATATCTATCTTATAAGGAATATCGTTTATTTTACATAAATTAACTAAATGATTTTTTAATGCTTTATGATATGGACCAGAACTGTCTTTTGCACAAATTGAAACTGTATATTCATCAGAAGATTGCCCTTCTCCAAGTGCTCCCATATCAAGCGCTATAAATTCTACAATACTATCTGAAATCGTAGCATTTGCTCCGTAGCCTATTTCTTCATTGTTAGAGATATAAAATTGTGTGGTATGTGGCAATTTGGTATTTCCTTCTTTAAGCTTTTTCAATAATTCTATTATAATTCCAACACTAGCTTTATCATCTAGATGTCTAGATTTTATAAAGCCTGAAGAGGTAATGATCGTTCTTGGATCAAATGATATAAAGTCGCCTACTTCAATACCCAAATCTCTTGTTTCTTGTTCAGAACTGGTGATTTCATCAATACGTACTTCCATGTGTTCACTATTTCTTGGTATTTTATGATTATCTTTATAAACGTGGACACTTGTTTCATGAAGACATATCGTACCAGTATACGTTTGACCTGTTTGTGTCTGAATTTCACAATATTCTCCTTCAATTGCGTTAAAATGAAATCCGCCTATTAAGTCTAATGCTAATCTACCGTTCTCTTTGATTTCTTTAACCATTGCCCCTAGCGTATCTACGTGAGCTGTGATACATCTTTGCTCACTGTTATTAAGACCATCAACCGTAATAATTAACGCACCTTTATTAGTCAATTCTGTACGGTAACCTAGATTCTCAGCTAAATGTTTCACATAATTGATTGCCTCTTCAGTATTGCCAGATGGACTATTAATTTCGGTTAATTGTTTGATTGTTTCCATAACATGAGTCAACATTATACCCCCTCTTTAAATTACATTATATTTTAAACTAAATAGTCTATTTAATCTAATAAGTACTAGCCTCTTTAATTATGTTGATTACATTGGCACTCTCATATACAATATTACTATTCTGAAAATTTCGAAATAAGGTGATTTTAGATGCAACAAATCCTATTTGTAGGTCTAGGACTTATTGGTGGTAGTTTAGCGAGCAACTTAAAATATTATAATTCTAACATTAAGCTTTTAGCGTATGATGCTAATGAAACACAATTAGACAAAGCATTGTCCATTGGAATTATCGATGAAAAAATAACTAATTATCAGTATGGCGTAGAAAATGCAGATATCATTATTTATGCTACTCCTGTAGAACAAACCGTTAAGTACCTGAAGGAACTACCTAATTATAAAACTAAGCCCCATTTGATTGTAACTGATACGGGTAGTACAAAATCTACAATCCAAGCTTTTGAAAAAATATTGTTAAATAATAATATTCATCTTATCGGCGGTCATCCTATGGCAGGTAGTCATAAATCTGGCGTATTAAATTCGAAAAAACATCTGTTTGAAAACGCATATTATATCCTGGTGTTTAACGAAAAAGATAATAAAGCGTCAGCTGAATATCTACAGAAATTATTTAAAACTACATTAGCTAAGTTTATTACTACTAATGCTAATGAACATGATTATGTTACAGGTATAGTAAGTCACGTCCCTCATATTATCGCTTCTAGTTTAGTTCACTTAAGCGCTAATCATGTCAGTCATCATACTTTAGTAGAAAAATTAGCTGCCGGTGGTTTTAGAGATATTACTCGTATAGCTAGTAGTAACGCTCAAATGTGGAAAGATATAACTTTAAATAATCAAAATCATATCTTGTCTTTGCTCCACGAACTAAAATCTCAAATTACCTCTTTCGAAAATATGATTATCTCTAAAAATGCAGAAAATATTTATGATTTTTTCGCAGAGGCAAAACAATATCGTGACGAACTACCCGTTAAACAACGTGGTGCTCTATCTATTGCGTATGATCTATATGTAGATATTCCGGATAAAGCGGGTATGATTAGCCAAGTTACTCATATCTTAAGTTTACATAATATTTCTATAAGCAACTTAAAAATTTTAGAAGTGCGTGAGGATATCTATGGTGCTCTTCAAATTAGTTTTAAAACTCCAGAAGATCGTGAACGTGGCATTGAAGCTTTAAAAGACTTCGATACGTATATTGAATAATATTTATCCCCTAAAATATTGCAGAACTTTTTGCTTGCAACTATTTTTAGGGGATTTTTTAATGTCTCTATTATTCATCACCTACATTTTATGTCCAGCCATGAGACCTAATCGACCATGCTTTGTTCCAGCTTCAGTATAGGAAGTAGCTTTAGAAACAATACCTTTGCCATACTTCAAATGTAAATGGTCAATTGTTTTAGCAAGTTTTTCATCTCTTTTACGTTCATATTCGTCGATAAATAAATTAAGTTGGCGATCTTGCTCATCAACAAATTGTGTCAAAGATATACTTAGCGTTCTATAAAGTGCATTTTTATCACATAATCGATTGGCAAAATAATTAACCACCTTGAAAATATCCCTTTCTAAATTTGTAGGATCTTCCAAAGTATATTGTTTGTGTACGCCTCCTTCATCAGCATAACCAAAGGAAAAATGAATTGTACGTGCTAATTTTTTTTGTGCTCTTAAACGACTTGCTACATCTTCAATAAGTTCTTGCATGACTACTTTCGTTTCTTCAAATTGATAATCTCTCATTAAAATTTGACTTTTACATATTGAAGGGTTTGTAACTTTATATTTTTCTCTTACTTTGCTTTGATCAATACCATTAGCATGTAAATGCATATCTACACCTAACACACCAAAATCTCGTTTCAAATAGCGATATGGATATTTTGCTAAATCTCCAATCGTAAATATGCCCCTTTTGTTCAACTTTGCCTCCGTACGTCTATTAATTCCCCAGAAATCTCTTAAAGGTTGAATTGGCCATAACTTTTCAGGTACATCTTGATAGCGCCACTCCGCAATTCCATCTTTGGTATGCTTTGCCTCTATATCCATAGCTACCTTGCTCAATAGCATGTTGGAGCCTATCCCAACAGTACAATGAATACCTGTCTCTTCTAATATTTCTTTTTTTAATCTTTCACAAAATGCATAAACCGTGGAACTAAATCTATGATAACTATCAGTAATGTCCATAAAGAATTCGTCAATACTATATTGATGTAAATCTTCGGGTGGCACATAACGTAAAGCAATTTTCGAAATAGCAACAGAAACATTCAAATATTTTCTCATACTTGGATTAATAATATAAATATCACTACGATGTGGTATTTCAAAAAGTCTTGAGCCTGTTTTAATCCCAATTTCCTTCAATTTTGGTGTCGCTGCTAATACCACAGAACCTTGTCTTTTAGTATCGGCTACGACTGCCAATTTCGTTTCTAAAGGATCTAATCCCTTTTCCATACACGAAACACTCGCAAAAAAGCTTTTCTGATCAATACATAATACATCTCTATCCTCTAATAGATTATAGTCATACATAACTACGCCTCCCTTACAAAATCTATTATATACGAACGTGAGTTCTCATTCAATAAAAATAAGAACAAATGTTCTGTTTTATTATGAACAAACCTTCAGATATCTTTCATGCTATACTAAAGAAGAACATTTCAATTCATTAAGGAGGATGTTATATATGCCTATCATCAATGTGAAATTATTAGAAGGACGTACAGATGAACAATTAAAAAATTTAGTGACTGAAGTAACGCAAGCTGTTGAGAAAACAACGGGAGCAAACAAAGAAGCGATACATGTGGTCATTGAAGAAATGAAAAAGAGTCACTATGCAGTTGGCGGAGTAAGAAAATCTGATCAATAAAACGCAAAATCCCTGAAACACGAAGCATGTTATCATAATTACTTCGGTCTCAGGGATTAAATTAATTTTTATCAATTATTTATTTTTATCATCATCTTAGTTATTATCATCAAAGAACTCTTGGATTGCTTTTTTGTTCTTCTCTTTATCGATTTGCAGTGCACTTCCGTCGTTATTCGTATTAATATCTTGATACGTATTCTTAACAGGCACTGTTAAAGATTTAACATCTTTATCTCCTCGAATACCAAAACTTAATCCAGTTTGGAAAATAGCTGAATTAGGCATGTCCGTATTAACATAACCTCTCAAAATACCTGCAACTTTCGGCAGTTTTGCAACTGTATTAAAATTCACTAACTCTTGTTTTAAAGTTTGCATTACTTGTTGCTGGCGTCGAACACGACCGAAATCGCCTTCTGCGTCATGACGGAATCTTGCATAACCTAATAACTCTTTACCATTTAATCTATGATGTCCTTTTTTCAATGATACTCCTATATTGGCAGACATATCCTTTTCTACATCCATAGGAACACCATTAGGTTCTAATTCATCAATCATTTTTTCAAATCCGGTAAAATCTACAACTGCATAATATTCAGGATTGATACCTAAATTTTTATTAAGTGTTTTTCTTAATAGTTCAGGACCACCCAATGAGTAAGCAGCGTTAATCTTATATTTGTCATATCCCGGAATATCTGCATAAATGTCTCTCATAACAGACATCATTTTCATTTTTTTATTTACATAATCATATTGCATGACCATGATTGAGTCAGTACGAGATTTCCCGCCTTGTGCTTTATCCGCACCAAGTACAAGCACAGAAATCTTACCATCATTTTTTACGGCGCCATTAAATTTATGCACCTTGACATCTTTTGCATGTTCTTTAGCATATTTCATACCACTATTGTATTGATGTACGATATATACAATGAGTGCAATAAGAATGATGAGGAAAATTAAAATGATAAAAGGTAATTTGCGTAGTCGTTTGTTCTTTCGTCGCCTAGAAGGTGTCGATGTTGTGCCTGTGTGACGTCGATACTCTGTTTCTCTATTATCCTTCTGTTGTGTCATATTTACCTACCTTATATCTTCAAAATTACATACCTATATACTATAATTAATATGTATTAACGTTATAGAAAAAGTATTCAAATTGCAAGAGTTTTTTTAACAAATGGTACTAAGGTCCAATGAAAGGATGTCACAAATGAACATTAATACGGCATACTTTGCTGGTGGCTGTTTTTGGTGTATGACTAAACCTTTTGACACATTTGATGGTATTGAAAAGGTCACTTCTGGTTACATGGGCGGACATACTGAGAATCCAACATACGAAGAAGTAAAAACCGGTACTACTGGTCACTTAGAAACAGTAAAAATAGAATATGATGTAGCTCTTTTTTCATATCATAAACTATTAGAAATATTCTTTTCCGTTATTAATCCATTAGATGAAGGTGGACAATTTCAAGATAGAGGTTCTCAATATCAAACAGCTATCTTCTATTCCAATAAAGATCAAAAGAAATCAGCTGAGGAGTATATTGAAAAACTTCAAGACAGTTTAAACGCCGACAAAGCGATAGCGACTCGAATCTTACCCGCTTCAACATTCTACGAAGCAGAAGCATACCATCAAGATTTCTATAAAAAGAATCCCGAACGCTATGCAAAAGAACAACAAGATAGAGCAAATTACTATAAATAAGATAAATAGCGATTGTAATGAATAAACAAATTCACTACAATCGCTATTGTTTTATTTATGTCTAATGACTCTCATAACTTTTAACATACTTTCCCACAAGGAACTATCCTTTCGATAAACTAAAAATCTTGGTTCCCAGTTAGGTCCATACTTTTCCTTATAACGTCTTAAACCTTGGAATCGATATAATCCATTGAAATGTTCGAACACTCGTCCTGCTAGACGTTCTCTTAAATAAGAGTAATGTAATTGCCCCACATTTGAAAGTGTAGCCATTCCCATATTAAACGCTTTATATCCCTTTTCTTGACCCCATAACAACATATGAAGATAAAGTCCGTCCATTAAAGGCAAATCAAGTTCAGGAAGCCATCTAATTAAATCCACAGAAATAGCATCGTTGAAATGTGTCGGCATCAGACTACAAAATGCAATCATCTTACCATATTGATCTCGCATAACACCAATTGGCGCTTTAGAGAGATAAGGTTGTGTAAACTGTCCTACAGAAAAATGCATTTCATCTCGTCCATCTAACCATCTATCACTGACATATTTAAGTTCATTAAAGAAATCTTGTGAGAACGGTGGTTCAATAATTTCAAAAGAGATATTTAAATCTTCAATTTTGTTTAAAGTTGCCCTAAAGCCTCGACGTTTTTTACCAGAAGTCGTGAAAGTGGTTAAATCAATAATTGCTTCCTCTCCCAATTTGAAAAATTGATTTCCAAAATTGTGATAAAGTGGCATGTGACGATCACTAATTTGATAGAAAATAATATTGTAACCACGATATTCAGCAAATTGATAAAATTTTTCCAATAAAGATTCAAATGTGTTGGGATCTCCAATTGGATCGCCTAGTACTACTAAAGTATTGGATTTATAACGGTACATAAGAAATGCTTTTTCATTTTCATCGATAAAACAATCTTTATCTCCACTATAAACAAGATGACTCAAATAATTTCCACCATATTCATGAATAATCGACTCACAAATTGATACATCAGTCATACGATGAGGTCGCTCGAATTTATAATCGAAAAGCCACGCAATTAAACCAACAATGAGAATTACAATTAAAATCGTAATCCAGAAGTAATATCTTAATAACGACGTATCTACTTCTATGTGATAAATATCTAATGCATAGAGTGTTTCTGCAATTAGAAAATGATTTAAATATAAAACAATCACACTTACTACTAACATTAAAACTAACTTTCTGAAACGGAAAGGACGTTTAAGAACTTGCGCACGACGATAAGCTAAAACTAATAATACAAAAATAAGCACAAGCCAAGTTAATAATAAGAACGACGCATACGTGTAAATTGTAGCTGCAACAATTAAAATAATAGAAATCATCGCAAAGATAATCGCACGTCGACTCTGTTTAAAAATACCTCTCACGTTCAAGATAAGTAATAAACAAGCACTCGTATGAATGGCTAAAGTGATATAGTAAGCAAAGTGATTATCATCATATAAGCCGTCATAAACAATCGTTAAATTATTAATAAAGAAAATCAAACTTGTTAAAAACACTAATGTTGCTAATGAAAATGAAGGTATTTTAGCTAAAATATCTTTCTGATAAGATCTTAAAAATGACGTGAAATCTTTCGCAGGAACATAATATTTCGAACCTTCAATATATTTCTTAGCAGTTGTACCAAATTCAAAGGTAGATAATACCAGTGCAATAAGTACTGGCACAAAATAATACGCAAATCGATAAAGTAGTAAAGCTAAAAGTATTTTTTCTTCAGATACGCCTAAAGATTTAAGCCCGAGTAATACAACTAAATCAAAGGCCCCGAATCCACCTGGAATGAAACTGACTAAACCAGATAATGCAGCAATGACGAAAATACCAATAAACGTCATAAATGATACGTGAATACCAACGATAAGTGCAGCAAAGTAAAGCACTGTAGCTGCCGCCATCCACTCTATACAAGATACAAGTGTACAATAAACACCCATATAGCGATTAGACTTATCCGCTGGTTTAACAATTGTATAAATAATAAATATTGGGAGGAATAACGCCACAATATATAAAATCCAACGTACCCATGTGATTTTATCCATCATGTGTGATGCATTAAATACATGGAGAACGACTAATATGGACAAGAGACTAAGTCCGGTTAACATGGAAATTAATATAATTGAAATATAGTGAACGAGCTTTTTAGTATCATGTGTATAATTTTTATATACGAAAGCTCTAACCCCTGCGCCAATAAAGCCACCGAAACCTACAATCGCATTTAAAGCATTGATAATATAACTTACTCTTAATACTTTCGGTATCGGCATTTGTAATTTTAGTGATTTGACTAAAATGATGTCATACAGTGACAGGAGGATTAATGAAGCACCGCCACCTGCAAATAATAAAACAAGCCACACTCGATTAATTTTGCCAAATTGCATCAAAGTATCCTTAAAGTTTATATGCGATAGCTCACGATACAATGTGAAGATGACAAAAATGAATAACGCTGTGGCAAAGATAAATTTTAATATGGAAAATAATTTACTTTTTAATTCTTGCGTCATTTTTTCACTTCAATTCTAATTTAAATCTATTACATGTCAAAATATATCATAAAGCCAGCCATTATAGAATATAAATTGATAGATATGTATCTAACAGAATTGTAATGCAAAGAAAGATTACATGAATTTGAAGCAAATTTTATGCAATACAGGTAAGTGAATCCTTCAAAACAACTTATTAGACACTCAATTTTAATAAAAAAGGAGCGGAACAGTAATATAATTTAACAAAATTATATTCGTCGTCCCGCTCCCAACTTGCGCTGTTTTAAGATTAAGATATTAAATGATGTCTCAACCTCGATTAAACACCGCAATTAATCAGTAATTTCTTCTTCTTGTTTGATACTATAATCCCCAGCATCTTCCCCATAATAACGGTTATATCTACGTTTAAATAGTAAGAAGATATGAGAAACTAATACTTTTAATACAGCATAAAATGGAATACCAATAATAACACCTACAACACCCATTAAGTTACCTGCACATAGCAAGATAAATATAATTGTTAATGGATGAATTTTTAACGTTTTACCCATTACGTTAGGTGAAATAAAGTGTCCTTCAAAGAATTGAACAAGTGTCCATACAATGGCTAACTTAAGCAACATTAATGGAGAAGTAATAATTGCGATAACAATTGCAGGCGAAATTGCGATTGTTGGTCCCAGATATGGAACAACACTTGTTACGGCTGCAATACTTGCTAAAACTAAGGCATATTTTAATCCGATAATGGAATAACCTATAAATAATAAAACGCCAATACAGAATGAAACGATGATTTGTCCTTGAATATATGAACCAACTTGAACGCTCATTTTTTCAAGTAAATCATGGAAGTCTTTTCTGAATTTTGGAGGCATAATTTTTGTAGTATAGTCTTTGAAGCGATGACCATCTTTTAACATAAAGAATAAAACGAAAGGTGTCGTTACAATAACTACGCCTACGTTTGCTACTGCCTCTGCAAATGATGCAAGTTTCGAACCAAAGCCATCAAAGTAATCTGATAGCATCGATGGAATTTTCTTCTGAGCTGACTCTAACCAATCATTAATTTGGCCCATATAGCCAGATAGAAGTGAATTATTTGTAATCTTATCTACTGATTGAGTGATCTTACTTAAATAATGTGGAGAGTTCTTAATGAAACTCTCTACTTGTGAACCAATTAATGGAATAAGTAAGTTCACTATCAACGTAATAATACCTACTATAGCAACATAGATAATTGTAATACCAAGTAATCTAGGTATTCGATAACGTTCCATTAAATTCACAATTGGATTAAATAAATAGAATAAGACTAATGAAACGATAATAGGTGCAGCAATCGTGTTAAAAACAATTATAAATGGTTCAAACACATAAGACACTTTATCAAAGATAAAAATGACTATACCTAGTAACACAAGTGCAGTTAAACCGTAAATAAGGTCATTGCCACCTAAAAATCTCATAAATCTTGATTCAGAAAAGCTAAAAATATGTTTTTTCTTTTCACTGGACTTATTTTCATTTGTCATTAAATTCACCATACCTTACATTTATAAGTCAATTGATATTGAGATTTGTATTAAGTTAGATTAATAAACGAATTTGTTTAAAAATACAATAATCATCATAACACAAAACAATTAAAGTTAATCATATTTGTTTGAAAATAGTAAAATAAATGAGCCATTCATTCATCGTTTGATATTTATTTGTGCTTCAAAATGATAAATATGTAATGCGAGATATACAATCTCAGATTCATCTATAATGACGTCAAATTGTCTTTGAATCATTTTCAATATTTTATAAGCAGTATTAAAACATTGCGGATAAAGTTGCTTAACCATAGAAATAAAATTGTCCTGGGCGGCGACATTTTCACCTTTGGTTAATCTATAAATTAAAAATTGTATGTGTCTGATAAAACGCTGATATTGAATTGTGGTTTTATCAATTTCGTGATTTAAATCCGTTTCAATAATTGTCATAATTTTACTTATCAATTTATTAATTACTGATATATCATGCATGGATAAATCTTCAGAATTAGAAGCTATATGCAAAGCTATAAAGCCGATTTCATCTTCAGGAAAATGGACATCTAATGTCTGGTTCAAATTATTAATCACTTGTTTAGCAATTTGATAAGCATCACTATATAAATGTTGTGTTTCTATTGCAAAAGGATTAGAAATCACTTGATTTTGTTTTAATCTTTTATATGCGAAAATAATATGATCCGTGAGTGCTACAACTAAACTTTTATCATCAGTTCTAATCCCAGCATCAGAGATAATATTAACTGATTCAATTACTGCCTGTACAACGTGGTCTTCTCCCATTTCAACCAACGTTTGATAGTGTTCTTTTTGTTGTTTTTGTTCTAATTTATAAACCTTTTCAATGGAGGCACTGTCATCTAAAGTCATCCCCACTTTCTTATTAAACCCAATCCCTTTACCAATTAAGACAACTTCATGATTATCACTTGTGCATATGATGACGTTGTTATTTAGTGTTTTGGTTATCTCATATCTACTCATCATAATCACCTTTCTATTATCATTAGTAAGATTATAATGCTATTTTTTGAAAATGAAAAGCGACTTATGAAGGCACATATGTATCATTCATAAATTGAAATTGTACAACAAAATGTATCATTCGATATTAAACAAAAAGAACGACTTGATAAGCATATGAATGCCTCAAGTCGTTACGTTTACTTCATTATTTGTGATTACGAGGTATCTTACCTTGTTGTCCCCATGATTCAATACCAAATAAGTTGATTTCTAAATTTTCAGGTTTAAATACAGGTTTCTTACCTTCTTTACGTTGTTGCTGATAATCTTTCATCACAGCGAAGGCTATATTAGATAATCCGATAATCGAAATAATATTTACGATAGCCATTAATCCCATAAATAAGTCGGCAGTGCTCCAAACCGTTTCAGTTTTCGCAACTGCACCAATAAATACTAAAAGAACAACTAAACATCTAAAGATAAATAATACTGCTTTATTTTTAGATAAAAATTCGATGTTTGATTGACCATAATAGTAGTTACCAACTACAGATGAGAATGCGAATAAAGTAATTGCAACTGTTAAGAAAATACCGCCAGCAGAACCTAAATGTTCATTTAGTGCTGATTGTGTAACAGCCACACCTTGAGGTGCATTTTCTCCAAATTTCAAGCCAGAATATAACAGAATCATAATGGCTGTAGCTGTACAAACTAACATTGTATCAAAGAACACACCTAATGATTGAATTAAACCTTGTTTAACTGGATGCGGTACAGCAGCTGTTGCTGCAGCATTTGGCGCAGAACCCATACCAGCTTCATTTGAGAATAAACCACGTTTAATCCCTTGAAGTATAGCTGCACCTACAGCACCACCAGTGACTTGTTGTATACCAAATGCACTTTTAATAATAGTGCCAATCATTGGAACGATTTGATCAATATTTAATAATAAAATAACGAGTACCATTCCTATGTAAATGATTGCCATGATAGGTACGATGAGTGATGATAATGTTGCAATGCTTCGTACACCACCAAAAATGATAATAGCAGTGATAACCGCTAAGATAATACCAGTTATAACAGGACTCACATGGTATTGCGTATTTAGAGACTCTGCGATTGTATTAGATTGCACTGTATTAAATACAAACGCAAATGTAACCGTAATTAATGTCGCAAAGACAATACCTAACCATTTTTGGTTCAACCCTTTTGTAATGTAATAGGCTGGACCACCACGGAAACCGCCCTCTTTATCATGCACTTTATAAACCTGTGCTAATGTCGCTTCCATAAATGCACTTGCTGCACCAATAAACGCGATAATCCACATCCAAAATACTGCACCAGGTCCACCTAAAACGATCGCCGTAGCTACACCGGCAATATTACCAGTACCTACACGTGAACCAGCACTAATCGCAAATGCTTGGAAAGGTGATATTCCTTTTTTACCACTACTTAATGTCTCAGGTTTCTCAGTGAGTGCTCTAAACATTTCAGGCAACATTCTTAATTGGACAAATTTAGAACTAATTGTAAAGAAAAATCCTGCTGTTAATAGTAATCCAATAAGATATTGCGACCAAATCAAATCATTCCCGACTTGAACAAAAGATTTAAACCAGCCAGGAATCAAATTATCGAAATCTTGCAAATCGAATCCCTCTCATCCTCTTAAATTTATTCTCTTAAACGCACCAAGAGATTTATGCTACTTTTTTATCATCAAAAAAGTTTTACTAGTACTGAATCAGTACCGTATACCTAACTTTTTGAATCCTCAAATTAAACATAAATCCCTTGTGAATTTTTTAGTTAAGATTATTAAGAATAATTTTATCATTTTATTATGCGATTGCATATACTTTTTTTATTCTAAAACCATACTTACGACTTGTCCAAATTCATCTACGTCGATGATAAATGAACCATTCGTATATTGTTCAGACAGATGAACATCTGTAATACTGCCCGATTCTTCACTACTATTTGAGAAAATTGTGTACGTTTCTTGATTTTCTCTCACTACAGCTGCATCGACAATGCGGTGTGGATTTTTCTTCAGCTCTTTTAATAAAGTAATACCGCGTTGAGCACGTTTCGCTACTTGAAGCACTTTATAGCTAATACGTTTAATAGCGCCACGTTGTGTAACCATAATGATTGAATCAGATTCATTTACCTCTTCAGTCATCACCACATAATCTTCATCTTTAAGATTAATAGATTTAACACCTGCTGCTCGTAGACCTGTGTCTGATAATTCGGCTGTAGAATATGTAAGTGACATACCTTTATTAGTAATTACCGTGATAAGCTGATCCGATTCTAAACGTACCACATTGATTATTTCATCTTTGTCTTTCACTTTCATACCTACAAGTGGCTTATTGAATCTTGTTGTTTTAAATTGAGAGACACTACTCTTCTTAATCATTCCATTTCTTGTTGCCATTACATAGAAAGCATCATGATTAAAATCTTTTTCATTATAAACATTAATCACTTGCTCATCTTCGTCGATAGGAACAATTTGTGAAACGTGTTGACCTAATTCTTTCCAACGAATATCAGCTAACTTATGTACTGGAATAAATAGATAACGTCCTTTGTTAGTAAATACTAATACCGTATCTTGAGTATTTACTTCTTGATGTTTTAACAATCTGTCTCCGTCTTTTAATCCAATTTCAGTCACACCGCTCGCGTTAAAACTACGAGTAGATGTACGTTTAATGTAACCGTGACGAGTAATACTTAAAATGACTTCCTCACTAGGAACCATAACCTCTTTATCGATTTTAATTTCAGAAATCTCAGCTTCAATTGCTGATAAACGATCTACTTTGAATTTTTTCTTAATCTCATTGAGTTCGTCTTTGATAACTGTTAATAACGCGTCATGATCATCTAAAATATTTCTTAATTTTTTAATTAATGCTTCTAATTCATCATGTTCTTCTTCTAGTGCCACAATATCCGTATTAGTTAATCTATACAATTGTAACATGACGATGGCTTCTGCTTGTGCTTCTGTAAAATCAAACTCAGCAACTAAATTATCTTTAGCATCTTTTTTGTTCTTAGAGTTACGAATTAAAGCAATCACTTCGTCTAAAATAGATAAAGCTTTCATTAAACCTTCAACGATATGCATACGTTTTTCTGCATGATCTAAATCATAACGAGTTCGATTAGTGACAACTTCTATTTGATGATTTAAATAGCTTTCAATAATTTCACGTAATCCCATTAATTTAGGTCTACCATCACTAATAGCGACCATATTGAAATTATAAGAAATTTGAAGATCAGAATTTTTATATAAATAATTTTTAATCGATTCACTATTTACATCTTTCTTCAATTCGATAGCAATACGTAAACCAGTTCTATCTGTTTCGTCTCGAACTTCTACAATACCGTCAACTTTTTTATCTGCACGGAGTTCATCAATACGTTTAACTAAACTACTTTTATTTACTTCATAAGGTATTTCAGTAACAATAAGTTGCTTTCGTCCACTTCTTAACTCTTCTTCATCTACACGTGAACGAACGACTATTTTACCTTTACCAGATTCATAAGCTTTCTTAATACCATCAACACCCTGTATGATGCCACCTGTAGGAAAGTCAGGACCTTTAATATATTTCATTAATTGACTCACAGTGATATCAGGGTTATCTATGTATTTCAAAGTAGCTTGAATGACCTCTGCTAAATTATGAGGTGGAATATCTGTAGCATAACCAGATGAAATACCAGTAGAACCATTAACTAGAAGATTCGGGAATCTTGAAGGCAATACCATTGGTTCTAAAGTTGTATCATCATAGTTTGGAATGAAAGATACAGTTTCCTTATTAATATCGCGTAGTAATTCTTCAGATAACTGGCTTAATTTAGCTTCTGTATAACGCATAGCTGCAGGCGGATCGTTATCAATACTACCGTTATTACCATGCATTTCAATAAGTACGTGACGTAGTTTCCAATCTTGGCTTAAACGTACCATTGCATCATATACTGAAGAGTCGCCATGAGGGTGATATTGTCCAATAACATCCCCGACTGTTTTAGCACTTTTACGGAAATTCTTATCAAATGTATTACCACTTGAATACATTGCAAATAAAATTCGACGTTGTACTGGCTTTAATCCGTCTCGTACATCGGGTAATGCACGCTCTTGAATAATGTATTTACTATAACGACCAAATCGGTCACCGATAACATCTTCAAGTGACAAGTCTTGAATTATCTCACTCAATTCGTTTCCTCCTCAATATATTCTTCGTTCTCTAATACTTGAACTTCTTTATTATCTAAGATACTTTGATCTTCTTGCATACCAAACTCTACATGGCTTTCAATCCATTCACGACGTGGTGCAACTTTGTCGCCCATTAGTGTCGTTACACGTTTAGATGAGCGCACTTCATCTTCAACCTGTACACGTATTAATGTACGCGTCTCTGGGTTCATTGTTGTTTCCCATAGTTGTTCCGGATTCATCTCACCTAAACCTTTATATCTTTGTAATGTAAAGCCTTTACCCAATTGCTTTTGTAATTTTTCTAATTCATCATCCGTCCATGCGTATTCTACTTTTTTAGATTTACCTTTTCCTTTTTCCAATTTATATAAAGGAGGCAACGCTATAAAGACACGACCTGCTTGTACAAGTGGCTTCATGTATTTGAAGAAGAATGTTAATAGTAATACTTGGATGTGCGCACCATCTGTATCCGCATCGGTCATAATAATAATACGATTGTAATTACTATCTTCAATTTTAAACTCATTACCTACACCAGCACCAATTGTGTGAATGATTGTGTTAATTTCTTCATTCTTAAAGATATCTTCAAGACGTGCCTTTTCTGTATTAATAACTTTACCACGAAGCGGTAAAATAGCTTGGAATTTACGGTCACGCCCTAGTTTAGCAGAGCCACCAGCAGAATCGCCCTCTACAAGATAGAGCTCATTTTTATCAGTGTTTTTACTTTGAGCAGGTGTTAATTTACCAGATAGTAATGTATCTTTGCGCTTGTTCTTTTTCCCATAACGTGCATCTTCACGTGCTTTACGTGCAGCCTCTCGAGCTTGTTGCGCTTTAATAGCTTTTTTAACTAATGATTTAGAAAGTTGTCCTTTTTCCTCTAAGTAGAATGGCAATTTCTCAGATACAACTGAATCAACAGCACTTCTAGCTTCAGAAGTACCTAATTTAGATTTAGTTTGGCCTTCAAACTGTAGTAATTCTTCAGGGATACGTACAGAAATGATTGCAGTCAATCCTTCACGTATATCATTACCATCTAAGTTTTTATCTTTTTCTTTTAATTCATTAATACGACGCGCGTAGTCGTTGAACACACGTGTCATCGCAGTTTTAAACCCAACTTCATGTGTTCCGCCGTCTTTCGTACGAACGTTATTTACGAAACTTAGAATACTCTCAGAATATTGATCGTTATACTGGAAAGCAACATCTACTTCAATATTGTTCGCTAATCCTGAAAAAGTAGTAACGTCATGTAGTACTTCTTTACCTTCATTGACATAACTAACAAATTCTTTAATACCTTCTTCGTAATGGTAAACTTCTTCACGTTCTTTACCACTACGTAAATCAGTAAGCGTGATTTTTAAATTTTTTAATAAAAACGCAGATTCTTGTAAGCGTTCACTTAAAACATCAAAATTAAATGACGTTGTCGCCTTAAATATCTCTGGATCAGGTTTAAAAGTGACTTTCGTACCCGTCTTTTTAGTTTTTCCTTTTTTATTCAAACCTGTCGCAGGCATTCCACCATCTTTAAAACTTTGAGTATAAATATTTCCATCTCTATGTATTTCAACTTCTAACCATTCACTCAAGGCATTAACAACTGAGGCACCTACACCATGAAGACCACCTGATGTTTTGTAGCCGCCTTGACCAAATTTACCCCCAGCATGCAAAATCGTGAAAATGACTTCAACAGTTGGTTTACCAGAGGCATGGATACCTGTAGGCATCCCACGTCCAGTATCTTCAATTGAAATACTGTCATCTTTATTAATAGTTACAGTAATCTCATCACCATAACCATTTAATACTTCATCGACGGAGTTATCGACAACTTCATATACGAGATGATGTAATCCACGTTTATCAGTTGATCCTATATACATACCAGGTCTCTTTCTAACAGCCTCAAGGCCTTCAAGTACCTGTATAGAATCATCTGAATAAGTATTTTGTTTATTCATTGCCAATGATTTCGCCCTCCTACAAACGTACGTTCGTTTTTAAAACTATACAATAGTTATTCTTATATAAATTGGCTTAAATTGCAAGTATCATTTATATAATCAAGTTGTTTTGATTGCAGTAATTTAATAAATTGAATTATCAATGTTCTAATTGTTTATGAATATGGTAAAATGAAGCTAAGTCACTAAAGGATGTGTAAGTTTTATGATGATTGTCGTCATGTTAGTTTTAAGTTATCTTATCGGTGCATTTCCAAGTGGATTAGTAATTGGAAAGTTATTCTTTAAAAAGGATATTAGACAATATGGGAGTGGCAACACTGGAGCAACAAATAGCTTTCGTGTTTTAGGGAGGCCAGCTGGTTTTGTAGTAACATTTCTAGATATTTTCAAAGGATTTATTACAGTCTTTTTCCCATTATGGTTCCCAGTACATGCGGACGGAGTGATTAGTACTTTCTTCACTAACGGGTTGATTGTAGGGTTATTTGCAATTTTAGGCCATGTGTACCCTATCTACCTTAAATTTAATGGTGGCAAGGCTGTAGCTACAAGTGCTGGAGTAGTACTTGGCGTTAATCCTATTCTACTCTTAGTCTTAGCGATTATATTTTTCAGTGTTTTGAAGATATTCAAATATGTTTCATTATCTAGCATTATCGCTGCTATTAGCTGTGTCATCGGCTCTCTTATTATACATGACTATATATTGCTCGGAATGAGTGGACTTGTATCAATTATACTCATTATTCGACATAGAACAAATATTGTTAGAATTTTTAAAGGTGAAGAACCTAAAATTAAATGGATGTAACTTAAAATTTTGAAATTCAACACTAGAGGTATACTTACTTCTAGTGTTTTTATTTTCAAAAATTATAGAACGGCTAAACTCAGTGTTTTTTAATACGCTTGTAGGCTGTATAAATTATCTTTACATTTGTGATGTGCTATAATGCGAATATTATTAAAGATTTAAATTACATTTTAAATATAATTAATACTGAAGGGGTGAAAAAATGAATATTGAACTTACAGATGAAGCGGTTAATTGGTTCAAAGATGAACTTGATTTGCCAGAAGCTAATAAAGTACTTCAATTTTATGTAAGATATGGTGGAGAATTTCAACTTAAACAAGGATTTAGCCCTGCGTTTAATGTCGAGCAACGAGAAGATATAGAAATAGGTTTTGAAAAGAACTACAATGGTTTAAATGTTGTTGTAGCTGAAAAAGACTTATGGTACTTCCAAGATGATGAAATCAAGGTAGATGTTGTGAATCATGAAGATGAAATATCATATAGTAAAAAGTAAAAAAACGACCCGCTTTTGAATCACTCAGAAGCGGGTCAATTTAATATTTATAAATTTTCGAGGCCATTTTTAACTTCTGCATCTTTACCTTCTTGATTGAATTCGGAAACTTTACTATAAGTTTCATGCCATTCAGGGAAGTAGCGATCTAGACGAATAGGTCTAAAATTATCAGCTTTCATACAAATTAATTCAGTTGATCCTGTAGTTGCAAGTTCACCTTTTTCATTGTAAACCTCATAACAATATAAAGAACGTAGTCTTGAATACTTTTCGACCCATGTTTTAATCGTTACTTTTTCAGGATAAAAAATAGATTTCTTATACTTGATATTTAAATCAGTTACAGGAGAAATGATACCTTCTTTCTCCATATCAGCATAGCTAAATCCCAGTTTTCTTATGTAGTCTGTTCGAGCAACCTCAAACCATGTAGCATAGTTCCCATGATAAATAACTCCCATTTTATCTGTTTCTTGGTACCTCGCTTCAATTTCAGTCAAACTATAAATCATATTAATAAGTCCTTCTTTCAACTTTTGTTTCTTAGTTATATTGTAAGCATAACACAAAGAAGCCGTGCCAACATAAACGTTAACACGGCTACTGGTTCAACTTAACACATACTTAAATTATGATGAAATAAGATTATTGTGCTAATTTATTTCTTAGTACCATTTGTAAGATACCACCATGACGATAGTAATCTAATTCTACTAATGAGTCGAAACGTACGATAGCTTCAAAGTCTACAACATCGCCATTTTCTTTTTTAGCATGAACTTTAACTAAGTCATGTGGTTGAACATCTTCAGTAATATCTACTGAGATTTCTTCTTTACCATCTAAACCTAATGACTCTGCAGAATCACCTTGTTGGAATTGTAATGGTAAAACACCCATCATTACTAAATTTGAACGGTGAATACGTTCGTAACTTTGAGCAATAACAGTTTTAACACCTAATAAGTTAGTACCTTTAGCTGCCCAGTCACGAGAAGATCCCATACCATAATCATTACCTGCTAATACAGCTAATCCAGTACCATCTTCTTTATATTTCATTGCAGCATCATATATTGGCATAATTTCTTCAGTCGGCCAATAAGTTGTGAAGCCACCTTCAGTACCTGGAGCTAATTGGTTTTTAATACGAATATTTGCAAATGTACCTCTTACCATTACTTCGTGGTTACCACGACGTGAACCATATGAGTTAAAGTCACGAATAGGTACATCATGATCTAATAGGTATTTACCTGCTGGTGTATCTTTACCGATAGCACCTGCTGGAGAAATATGGTCAGTTGTAACTGAATCACCAAATTTACCCATCACACGTAAGTCTTTAAGCGGTTCAATTGTTCCTGGTTCTTTAGATAAACCTTGGAAGAATGTTGGATTTTGAATGTATGTTGAATTTGGATCGAAATCATATAATGGTTCATCAGTAACATCGATTTCATTCCACATTTCATTATTATTATATACATTTTTGTATTCTTCTAAGAATAATTCTGGAGTAACGACACTATCAACAGTATCTGAAACTTCTTTAATTGAAGGCCAGATATCTTGTAAATAAACATCTTCTCCATCTTTGCCTTTTCCAATAGGTTCATTTTGTAAATCGATATCTACCGTACCAGCTAATGCATAAGCAACAACCAATTGAGGTGAAGCTAAGTAGTTAGCTTTTACTAATGGGTGGATACGACCTTCGAAGTTACGGTTACCAGATAACACTGAAGTTACTAATAAATCTTCGTCCGCAACTGCTTTTTCAATTTCTGGTAATAAAGGACCTGAGTTACCGATACATGTAGTACAACCATAACCTACTAGGTTGAATCCTAAATCATCTAAGTATTCTTGTAAGCCAGAATCTCTTAAATATCCTGTAACAACTTTTGAACCTGGTGCTAATGAAGTTTTAACGAATTCTGGTACTTTAAGACCTTTTTCAACTGCCTTTTTAGCAACTAAACCTGCACCTAACATAACGTAAGGGTTAGACGTATTTGTACAAGATGTAATTGCAGCAATTGCAATGTCACCAGTTTTCATTGTTGAAGTTGAACCATCATTGAATTTAATTTCTGCTTTCTTATCAAATTCACTGTCATCTAAACCATGACCTTGATTGCCTGCAGGAGCAGTAACAGATTTTTCAAATTCAGTCTTCATGTCACTTAAGAAAATTAAATCTTGAGGACGTTTAGGACCAGATAATGAAGCTTCAACTGTAGATAAATCTAAGTCAATAACATCAGTATATTCTGGGTCTTCTTTTTCAACATCAAAGAACATATTATTTTGTTGTAAATATTCTTTAACTAATTCAATATGGTCATCTTTACGACCAGTTAATTTCATGTATTTAAGTGATTCTTCATCTACTGGGAAGAAACCACAAGTTGCACCATACTCAGGCGCCATGTTAGCAATTGTAGCACGGTCAGCTAATGGTAAATGTTGTACACCAGGACCGAAGAATTCTACAAATTTACCGACAACACCTTTTTTACGTAACTCTTCAGTAACACGTAAAGCTAAGTCAGTGGCTGTAGAACCTTGTGGTAAAGAATTAGTTAAACGTACACCGATTACTTCTGGAATTGGGAAGTAAGATGGTTGACCTAACATACCAGCTTCAGCTTCGATACCACCAACACCCCAACCTAATACGCCGATACCATTGATCATTGTAGTATGAGAGTCAGTACCAACTAAAGTATCTGGGAATGCAGTTTGTTCACCATCAACGTCACGCACGTGGACAACATTAGCTAAATACTCTAAGTTTACTTGGTGTACGATACCTGTTGCAGGTGGTACAGCGTTGTAATTATCGAAAGCTTTAGTAGCCCAGTTTAAAAATTGATAACGTTCATAGTTACGTTCAAATTCTAATTTCATATTTCGTTCTAAAGCATCAGGGTTTGCATAGCTATCTACTTGTACTGAGTGGTCAATAACTAAATCAACTGGTACTTCAGGGTTAATTTTATTAATATCTCCACCCACATCATTCATAGCTTTACGTAATGATGCTAAATCTACTACTGCTGGCACACCTGTAAAGTCTTGCAAGATTACTCGAGATGGTTTGAAAGGTACTTCACCTTCGTTACCTTCTTTACCAAATTCACTTAATGATTTAATGTGATCGTCAGTAATTACAAAGTCGTCTTCTTGACGTAATACAGATTCTAACAAAACACGAATTGAGTAAGGTAATTTTGAAATTTTAGTTAAACCTTTTTCTTCTAATGTCTTTAAATCATAGTAAGTGTATGACTGGCCATTTAATTGGAAATGTTTCTTTGCTTGTTCTTTAAAATTAGAAGCCATTTAATATCCCCCTTGATATTTCTATATATTTATATGCCGTTAATTAAATTGTATTATTATATGTTTATCAAAACAACTGTGTAACATCATAAAAGACACTATTTACGTTTCGCATTTTTAATCAGGTAGTATAAGTAAAAGTTATCATTGACTGTTAGTGCAATAAGTAAATATTATTAATTGAGAATGGTTATCAATCCCAGTTAAAATGAACCTTTTTGCTTTTCAAAAAATTTAATAATAAAAAAACCTATAGTATGAATTAATTTTCATACTATAGGCTAAAATTTAACTATTCTTCTTTTTCTTTATTTCTTCTAGCTTCTCTTTTTTCAAGAATATCTGACTCATAATCTTCTTGTTGATATTTAACATAATCTTGTAAACGATGTTTATTTGGAGTCAGTGTTAAACCAAGGAACTTACGCTCTTGATTGGCATCTTTATAGAAACTAATCATCATCATTATGACGACGAACGAGAATGGGAAGGCACTAATAATCGCAGCACTTTGAATAGAATTCAACGCTTTTGAACCATCACCGCCACCAGCTAGTAACAGTACGAATGCAATTAGAGCTTGTGCAATACCCCATGTAACTTTAACTAAACTACTTGGATTTAGAGAACCAAATGTTGTTTGCATACCTAAAACGAAAGTAGCTGAGTCGGCAGAAGTAATAAAGAATGAAGCAATTAATAATAATGCAATGATAGATAGTATCGTACCTATTGGCATATGATTGAATACACCGAATAGTTGCGTTTCTGGTGACATTTTGAATAATTCAGGATGTTTTTTACCTGTTTCAATACCTAGTACACCAAACACACTGAACCATACAAAGCTTACTAAAGCTGGAACTAATAATACACCTGAAATAAATTCTCGGATTGAGCGTCCTTTTGATACACGGGCAATAAATACACCAACAAATGGACTCCAACTTAGCCACCAACCCCAATAGTATAGTGTCCAAGTAGACATCCAATCACGTTTTTGGCCATTTAAAGCTGCAGTATCAAAACTGTTGAATAAGAATGTATTAAGTAAATTACCAGTTGAACTAGTTAACATATTTAGTATTAATACTGTAGGTCCAATAATTAATGTAATAATCATTAATATAGCACCTAAACCAATATTTAAGTTACTTAAATATTGAATACCTCTACTTAAACCAGACCACGCACTTGCGATGAATAAAATAGTTACAACTACAATAATGATTCCTTGGACTAATGTATTGTTAGGAACTTTAAATAGGTAATTCAATCCACCATTAATTTGTAAAGCTCCCATACCTAAGGAAACTGCTACGCCGACTAAAGTAGCAAAGACAGAAAGAACGTCGATGAATGTCCCAATAGGTCCTTCAACTTTATCTCCTAAAATCGGACGTAGTGTTCTAGAAATCAACCCAGGTTCATCTTTACGGAATTGTGCATATGCTAAAGCTAATGCAACTACACCGTAAATAGCCCATGCATGGAATCCCCAATGGAAAAATGTTGATCTTAAAGCTTCAGTATAGGCTTGAGTTGTTTTAGGATCAGCTGTTGGGGGCGCAGCAAAATCGGCCATTGGTTCAGCAGCACCATAGAAAACTAATCCTATTCCCATACCAGCACTGAATAACATTGCGAACCATGAAATTGAGTTGAATTCAGGTTTGTCATGAGGTTTACCTAACTTAAGTTTGCCGATTGGGCTGAAAATTAGGAAGATACAAAAGAAAACAATAATCGTAGTAAGAATTAAGTAATACCAACCTAATTTATTAGTAATCCACATTTTAATAGCATTTGTAATGCCATCAAACTTCTCAGGCCAGATTGCACCTATGAGTACGACTATAGCTACTATAATCGAACTATAGATGAATACAGAAGAAAACTTCTTATTCCCTCTTTTTTGAGAAGAAGAATTCATAATTAATTACTCCCTTCATCCAAATATTTAATTTTCAAAGTAGTAAAATTAAATAATTATATTTTTATCTTAAAAAATTTAACTTTACTAATACACTTCTACTAGGATATCAAACGTCTTTTTCATAATCAAATTTGCATAAATATAGTATTTGCTAAATTTATTATATGTTGTATAATTAGTCTTACATTTTACATAGAAAGGGACTATACATATGTTAAAGGAATTTAAAGAGTTCGCCCTTAAAGGTAATGTATTAGATTTAGCAGTTGCCGTAGTAATGGGCGCAGCATTCAATAAAATTGTCACTTCATTAGTTCAGTTCATCATTATGCCTTTAATAGGTAAAATCTTCGGTTCAGTAGATTTTGCTAAAGATTGGTCTTTCTGGGGCATAAAATATGGTCTTTTCATACAATCAATCATTGATTTTATAATTGTTGCTTTTGCTCTTTTCATCTTTGTAAAAATTGCTAATACAATTATGAAAAAAGAAGAAGAAGAGGAAGAAGTAGAAGAAAATACAGTATTATTAACTGAAATCAGAGACCTATTAAGAGAAAAAAATTAATAAACATTTGAGGTTGGGACATAATTAATTGTCTCAGCCTTTTTTAACATATTGGCAGTAGATGTCT
>NZ_KV840039.1:191991-246901 GCF_001839105.1 Staphylococcus sp. HMSC62A08
AAAATAATTTTGCTAAATTATATTTCTGTCTCACTCCCATTTTTTGTCTTCTAATTTCTCTTAAATTGTGTGTTGCTTTGGTATTGATTACTTGAAACCTCTAGTATTAATGGTATCCTTTGTTTTAATTCACTAACGTGAGAGATAATTCCTACCATTCTCCCCGACGATCTTAAATTGATGAGTGTATCAAGTGCTGTTTCCAACGTTTCTTGATCTAATGTGCCGAACCCTTCATCAATAAACATTGATTCTAAAGTAATACCTCCTGATTCTTGTTGCACGATTTCGCTTAATCCTAAAGCTAAAGCAAGAGAAGCTTGAAATGTTTCTCCGCCGGATAAAGAACTGATATGTCTAGATTTGTTAGAATGAAAATCAAATACATCAATCTCTAAACCGCTAAACCCTTGAGAAACTGCTTCTCTCCTAACTAATTGGTATCTATTACCACTCATTTGTAATAGTCTTTGATTAGCTTGGAAGATAATTTTCTCTAAATAATAAATCAGTACATAGTTCTCTAAAGTTAATTTGCGGCTATTTTTACCAGAAAGTATTTCAGTTAACAGAAATATCTCTTGTTGTTCTTTTAATTCATCATTGAGAATCGAAATAAGTTCTTTGATTTGTTTGATATTCTTAAGATTAGTTTCATTTTTATAATCTATCGTTGCAATTTCTGAATTAATCTCATCTAGTTCTTGTTTTTTATTAATCAATTGAGCTTCAATATCTTCTATATTTGACAATTCTTTGCCGTTAACAAGTTTTTCCAAGCGTTTTATTTCAAATTCATAGTTTTGATATTCAATATTATACTTATTTATCTTTTCTTCAATCGTTTGCTTTTGATTACTTAACTCAATTGTCTCTTCTATTTGTTCATAAGTTTCAAAGCCAATACGCTTCATTTCTTTTTCAATATTATTTTCAAGTTCTGTTTTTTCATTGTTTCTTTTTTCTAAATTATTATTAAAGTTCTCCACATTATTTAATTCAATGGTTAAATTACTTTTATTTTCAGTCAATTGATTTTTAATGTCTTCTAAATGAGTATTGAACGAATGTAATTCTTCTTTTCTCTTTTCATAGTAGTCTTTAAATGTACTAACCTTTTCAAATTCTGTACTAGCTTCAAAATCATTGAGTCTAATATTAATTTGTTCAAGTTGAGCTTTCTTATTATTTATCTCTAAATCTAATTCGTGACGACTTTTATCAAGATCTTTTTCTTTCTCATTAATCGATTCTAAAAATTTATTTTCTTCTTGTTGTTTACTTTTAACATCTTCTATGTGTGCTAACTTAGTTTTGAGTGTCTCTATATCTTGTGTTTCTTGAACCTGAAAATCTAACTCACTTTCTCTATTTTTTAATTCTTCTCTTCTACTTTCTAATCGAATTAATGTTTCTTTTAGTGTGGTTTTATTATTTTCAAGTTTTTCTATCTGTTCTTTCTTTTTAGCAATTGACTCAAAATCAATATGTTCACCTAAAGATTGAATTTCATTACCACAAATTGGACAAGTGTCACCTATAGAAAGAGCTGATTTGATTTCTTTAATAAATGTTTGTTTATCATTAAGATCAACATTTGTAGCATCCACTTTAGCGATTAAAGACTTAATATTACTATATTTCTCATTCACTTCTTTAATTTTTTCATTGTTTTCCTGTCTGTCTTGTTGAATTTTCTTAAATTGGTTTTCTTTTTCTATATATTTATCTATATCCTCTATTGATTTTTTAAGTTCAACTATTTGTTGAGAATATTGATCTATTATTTCATAGTCTCTCGTCTTCCCATTAGATTGATTTAATAAATTTTCTTTTTCAGCTTTAAAATGTTTATGCTTTTCTTCAAGTTTGCCTATTTCTTCAATTAATTCCGGTTTTCGGTTATAACTTTTTATGAAGGTATCGGCATTATTATAAAAATTAGCATTCAATTTAAGATAATCATTAATTTTTTCAAATTCTTTTTCTTTAGGCTGTAGAGTATTAAATTCATTTTCTAGATTTCTAATCTTCTTTTTAAAATTTTCCGCCTTAATCTCAGCTTTTTCTATCGCTAATTTTAATTCTTCGATTTCACTATTCACTACTTGTTCTCTCTTAAAAGAAGTGATTAGAATATTTGATTCATTTATTTTATTTAGTTCAACCTTTAGTTCTTTTATTTTGTCTTGTTCTTTCTTTAAATTTTCAAATTGTTCTTTTTGTTGGTTTAAAGCTTCAATATTTTGCTTCAACTCTTTATTTAAATTATATTTATTAGATATTTCTTCTACTTCTTTATTAACTGATGTCTTCTTATCTTTATAATCTGATAATAACTGTTTACCATATTCAATAAAATCTGATGTCTTTTGAATAATTTTATCAGTTTGAGAGCTATCTATTTCTTTTAACTTTGATAAATTATCATTTTCATACGTAGCGAGACTGTTCCATAAATGATTGATTTGATTATATCTGTTTTCTATTTGAAGTTTTTCATTTTTAACACTATCCATTAAATAACTTCTTATTTCCTCAAAACGTTCACTATTAAATAACGTTCTAAGAATAGATTGCTTATCTTTACTATTTGATTGAAGAAATTTTTTAAATTCACCTTGAGGTAATATAAAGAGTTGACGGAATTGCTCAGCATTCACTCCCATTAATTGAACAATAAATTGATTTCCAGCATTCACTCTACTTTCTTTTAATTCATATTGATGATCAATTTGTTCATAAATATCAAGTTTTGCGTGCGTCTTTGTGGTGTTTCCTTCCTTTATAAAAGGTGCTTCTCTATGAACTTTAAAAATCTGATTATGAAGTTTAAACTCATAAGTCACGCTCATAGGTGATTTACCATCAGCAAAATGACTTCTTAAGTCATCTTCTTTTCTATTTTCAGTAGAAGCTTTACCGAATAAAGCATATACAATGGCATCAAAAATCATAGTTTTACCAGAGCCTGTTTTACCACTAATTAAAAATAGCTGATTATTTTCAATTTGGCTAAAGTCTATTGTCTCATTAAGGAAAGGACCAAAGTTATTTAATTGGAGTTTGATTGGTTTCATAATTTAGACTTCCTTTCCCATAATTTGATTTAAAATATCTGCAACTTTTTTTGACTGGTTTTCACTCATAGTCTCATTCGTCATCGTTTCATAAAAATTTTTAATAATCGATTGGTCGTCTTGTTTTTTTATCTCTATATTTCTATATTCTTCATTAATTTCAAAAGTTTGATTAGTTAGCGCTAATGTATTTGGATATATTTGCTTTAATTTCATCATAGGATCATTGATGTGAGACATATTCGAGAGTTTAAAATGTATATAATTATCTTTATTTTTGATTGGTAAACGCTCTTGAATGATATCATCATAATCTCCTTCTATGACTTCTAACTCACGTAAAGGTTTTATTGGTACAAATGTATCTTCAATATCCTGCTTCTCTTTAATACGAACAATTCGGTAACCTTTCGCTTGATTAATTTCAGAAAATGAATATTGTAACAATGAACCACTATACTTAATCGTATTATCATTAATACTAAAAGGATGATGTAGATGACCAAGCATAACGTAATCAAATTGTTTAAAAGATTGTTTCTCTACCGATTCAACAGTTCCTATAGTTAGAGGTCTTTCGGATTCAGAAGTTTTACCACCTTGAATAGTTAAATGACCAATAAGAATGTTAACTTTGTTACGATCTATACTTTGAGTCATATATTCTAAACAGCTATTCAAAGCTTCTTGATGCGTTGATATGTCCTTATCTTTGAAAAAGTCTTGTACTTCACTCACAGTAGCAAATGGTAATGTGAAAAATTGAATACCATTAATCTCAATAGGCTTATGAATATCTTCTAATTTCGTCCTTATGTATAAATGATTGCTTTCAAACCACGATGCACCATAATTCAATCTTTCTTTTCCATCATGGTTTCCACTAATAATTATGATAGGTAAGTGAAGTTTGATATTCAATTCCGCAATTGTATCTTCAAGTAAACCCATTGTCTCCTTACTAGGATAAGATGTATCGTACAAGTCACCTGCAATAACTATAACGTCAGGTTTCTCCACTTTCATTTGATTTACAAACTGAGTTAACACGTATTTTTGATCTTCTAACAGTTGTTTACCATTTAATATTTTCCCAAGATGCCAATCAGCCGTATGTATGATTTTCATATTCATCCTCCTAATAAGAACGTTTGTTCGTATTTTTATTGTATAATCTTTTTATCATACTTTCAAGTAAAAAAAGCCACTTATCAAATCTGATGACAAGTGGCTTTTCCTCATTATTTAACTAATGATTTTTTTAATTTTTTATACTTATAAAACATTGCTAATCTCCAAGGTACAATCATACAAAATGCTAATAAGAAAAACATACCAGCAATTTCTCCAGGATCAATTTCATTACTAATAAAAATTTTGATGACTGTTCTTATGATTAATAAAGAAATTAAGATAACAGGAAAAGCTTTAGAGCGTTTCATATAGATTTCGCTACCTTTTACTTCAAATCTAGATGTCCAAATTAAAACCGTAGAGAAGAGTACGCCTAAAATTAGCGATTCCAACATTTCCATTCCAGTTAGTCTGAAATATGGAATTATATACATTAAAGCTCCTGTCGCCATAAAAAATGGAGGTAAAATGATTTTCTTTTCATTAACAGGAAACTTTTGAGCTTTCATTCTGATTACAATTACTACTGCACCCATTAAAAACGCGACTACAATAGAAAATATTAGATAAGCCAATTTGACACCTTCTTATGACATAAACTTAATACTCTTAATTCGTCACATGATAGTATATCACTATCACTATATCAATGACTACTTTAAACTTTCTAAAAAATTAAAAAGTTGAATAATTTAATTTGTAAAAATTGCTTATGGAAACGCTAGTATTGAGAGAAGCTTGTATAAGTGCTCTTTCAATTCTGACATCTACCACCATGCGTTAAATGCGACTGAAAAATTAAATGATGTCCCCAACTTCTTAGAAAAAGTAAAAAATCGGACGTCACAATGCTATATACACTGCAACGTCCGTCATAGTAAATTTTATTTACCTTTCATGTTTTGATCCATGTTTTTATTCATCATTGTCATCATCTGATTAATTTTCTTTTGTGATGGTTTTTGACCCATTTGCATCATCATCATACGTAGCATTTCTTCATTGATAGGTGGGTTTTTTTTGAGGTAATCCATCATATATTTTCTTGCTAGGAAGAAACCACCGATTAATCCTATGATAAGTGCTAAAATGATTAAAATTATTGCTAACCAAGTTGCCATTGTTTCACCCACTTTCTTTATCCTACTGAATTTTACTAAATTCACTTAGTTATTTCAAGAGCTTCTTTAAGACTCGTATATTCTATTCCAAAAGTTATGATAACAAATTACAGTTTTACAACACAATACAATCATCAATAATAAAATAAAAAGGTTACTAACTAATAAACTTTAGCTAGTAACCCAAATATAATATTGTTTATTTTACAATTCTAAGTATTTATTTACTTAAAATGTACGAATTTGATTTAAAATATTTTCTTTAGTGAAGCCATATTTTTCAACGACTAAATCTCCTGGAGCACTTGCGCCAAAGCCATCAATACCGATAACTTTACCTTCAGTACCTACATATTTATGCCAACCAAGTGGAGAAGCCATTTCTATAGCCACACGTTTAGTAATAGAAGCTGGTATAACTGATTCTTTATATTCATCAGATTGTTGTTCAAATGCAAACCAGTTTGGCATAGATACGACTCTAACACCTTTCCCTTGTTTGTCTAAGTCTTTGGCAGCTTCTACTGCTAAACTTACTTCTGAACCAGATGCTAATAATAAGTATTCAGGTTCTTTTTCAGTTTCAAATACTACATATGCACCTTTACGAACTCCTGCTTCAACAGTTTCTTCTGCAATATCTAATGTAGGAAGATTTTGACGAGTTAATACTAAAGAAGTTGGCGTATTTTCAGATTCAAGTGCAACTTCCCATGCAACACGTGTTTCATTACCATCAGCAGGACGAATAACGTTCATATTAGGAATTGCGCGTAAACCAGCTAATTGTTCAATAGGTTCATGAGTTGGGCCATCTTCACCTACTGCAATTGAATCATGAGTGAATATAAATGTTGAATTAAGTCCCATGATAGCTGACAATCTTAAGGCAGGTTTCAGATAGTCACTGAATACAAAGAACGTTGCTCCATATGGATGTAAACCACCATGAGCAGCCATACCATTTACTGCTGCACCCATGGCAAATTCACGCACACCAAACCATATGTTTTTACCTTCAGGTGTTTCTTTGTCATAATCTTTGGCTTCTTTAACATTTGATTTATTTGAACCTGCTAAATCCGCAGAGCCACCGAAGAATGATGGTACAGTTTGACTAAGTTTTTGAATAATCTCTCCAGAATCTGCTCTAGAAGCTCCTTTATGATCTAAATCATATTTTGGTAATTCTTTTTCGTAATTTTGAGGTAATTTACCACTAATAGCTAACTTAAATTCTTCAGCTAATTCAGGGTATTCTTTACTGTAGTCCTCTAATTTAGCTTTCCAAGCATCTTCATTTTCATTTGCACGTTTTAGCATTGTAGTTTGGAAAATTTCATATACTTCATCTGGCACGTTGAAACGTTTTTCAGGATCTAAACCATACGCTTCAAAAGTAAGTTTTCTTTCATCTTCTCCTAATGGTGCACCGTGAACACCATTTGAACCAGCTTTATTAGGTGAACCAAAGCCAATTACAGTTTTCACTTCGATAATTGTTGGACCTTGTTGTGATTTAGCTTTATTAATAGCATTATCTATTTCTTCCAAGTCATTGCCATCTTTCACTAAGATGTAATTCCAACCATATGCTTCAAATCTAGATTTTGTGTTTTCAGAGAAAGATTTATTTAAATCTCCGTCTAAAGAAATATCATTAGAATCATATAACACAATTAACTTATCTAACTGATTATGACCAGCAAATGACGCTGCTTCATGTGAAATTCCTTCCATTAAATCTCCATCTGAAGCTAACACATAAGTATAATGATTAACCATATCATAATTGTCTTTGTTGAATTTACCAGCCAAGTGATTTTCAGCTAGAGCCATTCCGACTGACATTGCAAAACCTTGTCCAAGAGGGCCAGTTGTAACTTCTACGCCATCTGTATGTCTGAATTCTGGGTGACCTGGCGTCTTAGAACCCCATTGTCTAAATTGTTTAAGTTCTTCTAATTCTAGACTGCCAGATACGTGTAATAAACTATATAGTAAAGCAGACCCGTGACCTGCTGATAAGATAAATCTATCTCTATTAAAATAATCTTTAGATTGAGGATTAAAATTCAGATGACGTGTCCATAATGTATATGCCATAGGAGCTGCTCCCATAGGTAAACCAGGGTGTCCTGAATTTGCTTTCTCGATAGCATCTATACTAAGCGCTCGTATCGTATCGATAGCTAATTGGTCTTTTTCATTAAACATCGTTGTGTCTTCCCTTCTTCAAATAATATCTATATTTAATTATAACTTATTTTAAATTAAAATGATAAAGAAAAATCAGATAAATTCACTCACATCATATGATGAATAAACAATATCAATTCATTTAATCTTTCCCTTTATTTTCTCTTTCGGCCTGAATTTTCTTAAGTTTTTCAGGTGTTACATCATTACCTTCAGGGTCTATTACTTTAGTATTTTCGATTTGTTGTTTGAATCCCTTTCTAAATGAATCTAAATATTGTTTTCTTAGCTTTGATTGTTCTTTAGCCTCTGCTTCAGTTAAACCTTCTTCCTTCTTTTTCTTAGCTAATTCATTAATTCTGTCTATATTCAAATCTTCCTTAGACATATATTGCAACTCCTTTTTAATCAAATTACTTATTAAAGATGCTTATTTAATATTTTACGATGAGTTTCTATAAATATTATAGAAGTAAATTCTTGAATCGAATATATCAAAAAAATGAGCATAACCAAATCGTTACGCTCATTTCATCCATCTTAATTCATTCTTTTATAATAGCTTTAATTAACTAATGCGAACACTGAAGTATCATTTTGTTCGCTATTTTGTTTATATTCAACTTTATCATTAGTTTTATTATTATCTTTTTGATGAATTTCATGATCCGTCATTTCGTACGTTTGTTCTGAATGGGCACTTTGATTCACACTTAAAAAGAATGTTAGAAATACCATGCAAGAGACGAGTACTACAGCTATATATATTAAAAACTTTTGTTTTGTATTAGTTAACATCAATCTCACTCCTAGAACGTTTGTTTGTATATTTAATTTACCAGAACGAATGTTCTCTGTCAACAACAAAACGAACAAACGTTTGTTTTTATTGTAGATTAATGCTATAATCAAATTAAATAAAATTAGGGAGTGCCTATATATGAGAGAACTAACTAAACGACAAAGTGAGATTTATGATTACATTAAACATATTGTTCAAACAAAGGGTTATCCACCTAGTGTTAGAGAAATTGGTGAAGCAGTTGGCTTGGCATCTAGTTCCACAGTACATGGACATTTATCAAGACTAGAAGAAAAGGGCTATATTAGAAGAGACCCTACAAAACCAAGAGCCATTGAGATAGTTAGCGAACAATTAGATGAAGTAAATGTAGAAGAAACCATTCACGTTCCGGTAATTGGTAAAGTTACAGCGGGTGTGCCAATCACAGCAGTAGAAAATATTGAAGAATATTTCCCATTACCAGAACATTTAACGTCAACGCATAACAGTGATATCTTTATTTTAAATGTAGTCGGCGACAGTATGATTGAAGCTGGAATTCTAGATGGCGATAAAGTGATTGTACGAAGCCAAACGATTGCTGAGAATGGTGATATCATTGTTGCAATGACAGAAGATGAAGAAGCTACAGTAAAACGTTTTTATAAAGAAAAGAATCGTTATCGTTTACAACCTGAAAATAGTACTATGGAACCTATTTATTTAGATAATGTCATAGTAATTGGAAAAGTTATTGGATTATACAGAGAAATGTAGTGATTAATTACTATTCTCTCTAATAAGACCTCCTTTATCATATATAACTCATATAACATGTAAAAAGACTAGGTAGTTCATTTATCGAACTACCTAGTCTTTTGTTTAGAATCTTTTTTTAAAATATCTTTGACTTTATCCAATACGTCGGGTTGTTTTTCATTTTTAGTTGTCATATATATCTACATCCTTACAACATACAAATACCCCTATATCTTTTAGATAAACGTTTATCCGGTATAATCTTCGGTCCAAAATGGTTGTTTATCTTCATTAAAGTCAACACCTAAACCTAAATTCTTATAATGCGTATTGAGTATATTCTTTCTATGACCTAAGGAATTCATGAGTCCCTCGTGAGCATATATACTACTTACTTGCCCGTAGGCAAGGTTTTCTCCAGCCGAATTAAATTCTATATGGTCCCTTTTCAATCTATCAAATGGAGAGTTCCCTTGTTTGTCAGTATGATCGAAAAAGTGATCTTCAGACATATTGACACTGTGCTTTCTAGCAGTATTAGAAATTGCGTTTGAATATTTCAAAGTATTTAATCCATGTTGTTTACGTTCTGAATTAACTAAATCAAAATCTTGTAATTCAAAACTCTTTTCAAGTGATTTAGAAGGAGCTCCATACTGATTCCGTAAACGATTCTCCATATTTTCACTTACTTGCAACAATGAGGTTACCCCATTACTTTCATGTTTATCATAGAACACCGTCGTGTATACATGATCTTTGTGGAACACATCGTACTCTTTATTTTTAACTTCGAAACGATATCTCCCTTTATTAATATATTGAATGGGATTTCCTAACCGAGATCTAACAGTTTCTTTAGGTGTTGCATATTTTATCTTTGATTTTGAAGAAATTAAGTTCTGATTTGTATACATCGCATTAACTCGATTTTTAATATAGCTAATCATAATAAAGTTATTATAATCTTTGTCGTAATACGTATACCAATTTGTTCCATACTCATTGGAAGTCACACGCTTTTGATGACCTAATTTATTTTCAACATCTTTTTTAGTCATATTCATTTGAATATTGTTAATTGCAAATTCTTGTTTATTTGGTATAGCTAAAGCATTTTCACTACTGTTTGTATCATCATTTAACCAAATGTCTACTTGGTGTCGAACCTCATTTTGAAAATGAACCAAAGGCGCTATTTCTTTAATCGGAGTGAATATAACAACACATAATAAAACTACAAAAAATAATAGAAACCTTTTAATTATTTCCATCTACTACTTCATATTAGTCTCTATCACCATTAAAAATAGAGTTTCTCACAATGACATAGTCAACAGTTCTTAGTGATTTCAAGTCTTTACCACCTGCATATGAAATTGAACTTTGTAAATCTTGTTGCATCTCAGTTAAAGTATCTTTAAGTGAACCTTTATGTTCTACAAACATCTTTTTACCTTCAACATTTTTATGTTCACCTTTTTGGAATTCTGAAGCACTACCAAAATACTCTTTATATTTTTTACCTTCAAGTTCAACTGTTTCACCTGGAGACTCTTCGTGTGCCGCAAATAGTGAACCAATCATTACCATTGATGCTCCAAATCGAATGGATTTGGCAATATCACCATGTGTTCTTAATCCACCGTCAGCTATAATAGGTTTTCGCGCTGCTTTACTGCAAATATTAAGTGCAGCTAATTGCCAACCACCTGTACCAAATCCTGTTTTAATTTTAGTGATACAAACACGTCCTGGCCCAATACCTACTTTCGTGGCATCAGCACCAGCATTCTCAAGCTCTCTAACGCCTTCAGGTGTGCCAACATTACCAGCAATCACAAAGCTTTCTGGTAAATATGTTTTGATATGTTTAATCATATTAATTACAGAGTCTGAGTGACCATGTGCAATATCAATTGTAATATATTCAGGAACTAGAGATTCTGAAGCGAGTTCTTCTACAAATTTAAATTCATTATCTTTCACGCCAACAGAAATTGAAGCAAATAGCCCTTCATTTTGCATCTTTTTAATGAAAGGAATACGTGCTTTCTCATCGAAACGATGCATAATGTAGAAATAGTCATTTTTAGCAAACCATTGAGCTAATTCTTCATTCATTACAGTTTGCATATTTGCAGGTACCACAGGTAATTTAAAAGAACGTGGTCCGAACTTTATAGAAGTATCACATTCTGAACGACTATTAACGATACATTTATTTGGTATTAATTGTATATCTTCATAATCAAAAATCTTCATTTTTTCTTTTTCCCCTTACAATAGAAAATTTTAAATAGGATTAATTTATTAAAACCGAATAATCTCATTAAAAATACTTATATTATTCAGTTATTTATATCCTTATTAACTGTACATTGTTTTTCGACTATTGTAAATGGACTAAAGACTTATATTAAAATTACCAGCTTGATTTTTTAACGCCAGGAATTTGACCTTTATGTGCATGTTCTCTAAAAGCAATTCTAGACATTTCAAATTTACGTAAAACGCCTCTTGGTCTACCAGTGACTTTACATCTTCTAGTAAGTCTTGTAGGAGAAGAATCTCTTGGGAGTTTTCTTAAAGCTTCGTAATCACCTTTTGCTTTTAATTCTTTACGCAACTCATAATATTTTTCTACAAGTTCTTGTCTTTTTTGTTCTTTTACTACTTTAGATTTCTTAGCCATTAAAATAACCTCTTTTCTATAAATCGTAATTATTACGTTTTATAGAATAACATAAATTCTCATTTATACAAGTAAAAAATTTCTTTTAACAATCATCATACATGTCTACTAATTTACCCGTCTGTCATTAAAAACTATTTAAGCAACAAAAAAAGTCTCTTCCATAAATTACAGAAGAGACTATCAATTTCAAATTGTCGTATTTGAAAGATAAGAAAATTATTTAGTTTCACGATGTAACGTATATTTATTTAATCTAGGGCAGTATTTTTTCATTTCAATACGTTCTGGATTATTACGTTTATTTTTAGTAGTAATATAGTTACGATCGCCACATTCAGTGCAAGCTAATGTAATATTTACGCGCACGTTAAACACCCTTTCTAATGTTGTTAGGAATTCTTACGATTTAAAATTCTACCATATTATATGAAGGTGTGCAATCTAATCATTTCAAATTAATTATTTAAAATTTTCATAAGTTTCGTCTTTTTCAGTTTCTAAATCAATTTGGTTGATATCGATGTCTAATGCTTTAGCTACACCTTTACCATATTCTGGATCAGCTTTATAACAATGACGTATATGACGAATTTTCACATCTTCAGTCACCCCGTCCATCGCATTTGCAGTATTAGTAAAGATACGTTCTTTCGCATCATCTGATTGTAAACGGAATAACTTACCTGGTTGTTCAAAATAATTATCATCATCTTGACGGAAGTTATATTCATAACCATCGCCATCAGTTGGGAATGGCGGTTTCTTGAATTCAGGTTGTGAATCATAAACACCTTGGTTATTAGGATAATAGTGCGGCCCTCCACCTTGGTTATCATCTAAGAAACGCATTTGACCATCACGACTAAATGGGCATAAGTTCTCTACGCCAACAGCTTTAGGTTGATTAACAGGAATTTGCCAGTGGTTAACTCCTAATCTATAACGTTGTGCGTCACCGTATGAGAATAATCGACCTTGTAACACTTTATCAGGTGAAAAGTCTAATCCAGGTACAATATTTGTAGGTGCAAATGCGGCTTGTTCTACATCCATAAAATAGTTCTCAGGATTGCGGTTTAATTCAAACTCTCCGACTTCTATTAATGGATAATCACCTTTGTACCATACTTTAGTTAAATCAAATGGATTGTCTGGATGATTTTTAGCTTGTTCTTCTGTCATAACTTGGATATACATTTTCCATTTAGGATAATCCCCTTTTTCAATGGCATTGTATAAATCTCTTTGAGAAGAATCTCTATCCATTCCCACGATTTCAGCCGCTTCTTCATCAGTATAGTTTTCAATACCTTGTTGCGTTCTAAAATGGTATTTTACCCAAACGCGTTCACCTTCGTCATTATACATTGAATACGTATGGGAACCGAATCCATGCATATTACGGAACCCTTTAGGCATACCACGATCTGACATTAAGATTGTAACTTGGTGTAATGATTCAGGGACCCCTGTCCAGAAATCCCAGTTGTTTTGAGGACTTCTCATATTTGTTCGAGGATCACGCTTCACAGCACGGTTTAAACTAATAAATAATTTTGGGTCTCTAAAGAAGAATACAGGTGTATTATTTCCTACTAAATCCCAGTTACCATCTTCAGTGTAGAATTTTAAAGCAAATCCTCTAATATCACGTTCTAAATCTGCAGCCCCTCTTTCACCAGATACTGTTGAGAAACGTGCAAACATTTCAGTTTGTTTTCCAACTTCAGAAAAGATTTTAGCGTTCGTATATTTTGTTATATCATTTGTCACTGTGAAAGTACCGAAAGCCCCAGAACCTTTTGCATGCATACGACGTTCTGGAATAACCTCGCGATCAAAATGTGACATTTGTTCTAAATAATAAATGTCTTGCATCAATAAAGGACCACGCGGACCAGCTGTCATACTATTTTCTCTATCTGATACTGGTGCACCAAATAAGCCCGTTAATTTCCCATCTTGTTTTGACATTATAAGTTCCCCCTCTTATTACTTTTTATAATAATTACAATGTAATATACATTGTAATTAAACCCGTTTTAATAAGCAATTAAACACAAATTCACTACGTATTAGAATTTTCACAGAAATTTTAAATATTTTTTCACTTTAAAGTGCTAAAAAGTTATTGAATACTCTAACTAAAAAGATTAAAATGGTGGATATATTTAATTAGATGGGAGACACCATATGGAAGATAACAATATGAAACGAAGTCTCAATTCGAGACATATATCTATGATTGCAATTGGTGGCGCTATCGGTACAGGTCTATTTGTAGCAACCGGCAGTGTAATTTCACAAGCTGGGCCTGGCGGTGCAATATTAGCCTACATACTTATTGGAGTTATGCTTTACTTTTTAATGTCATCTATTGGTGAATTAGCGACATTTCACCCAGTTTCAGGTTCTTTTAGTTCCTATTCTACCCGTTTCGTTGACCCTTCTTTAGGTTTTACTATGGGTTGGCTTTATTGGGGAATGTGGTCGCTTGTAACAAGCGTGGACGTCATTGTAGCTTCAAATGTTTTACAATTCTGGGATGTATTTAAAGTATTAAGTCCTTTAACTTGGAGTTTGATATTCCTAACATTCATTTTCTTAATCAATATATTTTCAGTAAAAGCCTTTGGTGAAACTGAATTCTGGCTATCACTTATTAAAGTCATTACGATTATTGTTTTTATAATATTTGGTATATTAATGATTTTCGGTATATTAGGTGGCCATTCTTATGGTTTTGAAAATTATACTAAAGGACAAGCACCATTTGTTGGAGGTATATCAGGAATATTGAGTGTGTTACTTGTAGCCGGATTCTCTGTTGGAGGTACCGAAGTTGTTGCAGTAACTGCTGGAGAGTCTAATAATCCTCAGAAATCTATGCCTAAAGCGATTAAACAAGTTTTCTGGAGAATTCTCTTATTCTATGTTTTATCTATCGCAGTTATCGCGGCAATTATTCCATATACAGATCCTTTGTTACTTAATAAACACGAATCTGTTTCTCAAAGTCCGTTTACAATCGTATTTGATAGAATTGGTATTGCGTTTGCGGCATCAGTAATTAATGCGGTCATTTTAACTTCACTATTATCAGCGGCGAACTCTGGTATCTATACAACGAGTAGAATGCTATTTTCATTAAGTGCAAATGGTCAAGCTCCTAAATTTTTCGGTAAGTTAAACGACAAAACTAAATTACCAATGCGTGCGTTAGTTACAACTTATGTATTAATTGTGCTTGTCATTATATACGCAAATTTTAATGCTAACGCAGTGTTTAATCTTCTTAATATCATTGGTTCAATGGTTATAGTTGTATGGGGATCAAGTATATGGTCTCAAATTAGATTACGTAGAGCTATTAAGCGCCAAGGTAAGAATCCAAATGAATTACTGCCTTATAAAGCACCATTTTATCCAGTTGGTCCAATTATAGTGATTATTACATTGTTATTTTTACTATTAGGTAACTCGTTCGGAAGTATTATTTCAGGCGATTTCTTAAGCGTATTAAGAAACTTTACGCCGATCATCATACTTGCAATTATTTATTTTGTTCATAAAGTTATTAAACGTACACACTTTGTTAAATTAGAGGCGATGGACTTAACACCACACAATTATAAAGATTAATTTTTAAAAGCGATGATTCATTTTTGAATCATCGTTTTTTTATTACAATATTCAAATTTTCTTATTCAAATTTTTGAAAACAAACTTTTCTAGCGCTAACTTTCAATATTTTATGTTTATAAGTAATCATGTATAATATAAGTAATAAAACGGTTTAGAGGTGGATAACATGGTTGGACAAACTAACTTATTTGATGATGTTATGAAACAGGATGAACGCTTTGTTATCGTCGTACAAGCACTAGAAGAAAAAAACGGTAAGTTATTGAAACGTACATTAAGAGAATATCCTAGTTTAGAACATAATCAAATGAACGATTTATTTACGCATCTAAAAGAAGTATTCTTAGATGAACCTTTTGAAGAAAACCAATCAGCCTTTAGCATTACTGTATATACAAACCTAGATTATGCTGCTGATCAAGTTTATGCTCATGTGAAACGATATAAAGGTAAACATGATTGGACGCACACAGCTAAATAAAAATAAAAAAACAGACTTAGGTTATTTGATAAAAGTGTACCCTTTGGGTTAGAATTTCAGTCTAACTTTTAAGGTTCAGAGCACTTCTTTTCAAACTTTACCTAAGTCTTATTTATATTTTAAAGCAATGTCTTTAATAAATGTGGAATTCCATTCGAATTATTATCTAATGTAACTTCATCAGCTAGAGCTTTCAGTTCATCACTTGCATTACCCATAGCAACTGAATAACCAGCAACTTCAAACATAGATTGGTCATTCAAACTATCACCAAATGCAATCACTTCTTCTAAACCTATATTCATTTTATTACAGAGCGCTTTGATTGCATTCCCTTTCGACACATCTTTCGCCATGAACTCTAAGAAGAATGGCTTACTAGTTGTAACATCAATGTCTTCGTTGAAGAAACCATTTAAATCAATACGTGCTTCAGTGATATTACCTACATAATCGACACCCATAACTTTTGGGACATCATGTTTAATGTAAGTCTTAATGTCATCAACGCGTTTCATTGGCAAGCCAGTTAATTCAGATTCAATATTCATATACTCATGATCACTATCATGAATAATATAGCCATTATCATAGGTTAAAACTAAAAATCCTCTATCTCTACAGTAATCAACAATTAAATCAAAGTTTTCCTTAGAAACTGTTTTGCTCACTTCAACTTCTTCGTCAAACATTCTGATCGTTTTCCCACCATTATAACTAATAATAAAACTTTCATTGTGGTTTAACTTTAAATCTTTAGCTACTGGAATCATACCTTCTGTAGGACGGCCAGAAGCTAAAACGACACTGTATCCTTTTTCTTGAATATCAATTAAATAGGATTTAGTTTCAGGTGAAACTTGATTCTCACCATTCATTAGTGTGTCATCCATGTCTAATACTATCATTTTATATTTACTCATATAGCAATAGAACTCCTTCCATGACATAGTCAAAACTCTTTCTTAACTATATTTTACAACAGTTTAAGACTTTTGGTACACTACTTCATCTATCACGCCTACTTCGTTAATTGTAACGAGTTCAGATATGCAATTTGTCACTTTATCGCGCAATGTTCTTACTAATTCTCCACTATATTCTCTAGGACTCAATGTTAAAATTGTAGGACCTGCTCCACTTATGACAGTAGCATATGCATCGTGTTCTCTTGATATTTGTCGTACCTGTTCAAACTCCGGAATAAGATGCTGTCTATATGGCTCATGAAAACCATCTTGTTCCATCATTTTACCTGCCAATTTATATTTATGTTGAATTAACGCACATATCATTGTATTACTTATAGCACTATTTTGTACCGCAGCCTTATGTGAAAAAGTTTCTGGCAATGCATTTCTAGAGTCTTCCGTTTTTAGTTCATAAGGTGGAATTGTTATAATAATGTCAACTTTTGGTACATCAATGCGTGCCACATCTGTAACTTTAGTATCAGGATTGTAATAACCAGATATAAGTCCACCGTAAATCGTAGGCGCCACATTATCAGGATGACCTTCAATTTCTGTCGCCAACTGTAATAACTCATATTGCGACAATTGAATATTCCCAAAGTAATTAGCGATATATAAAGCGCCCACTAGCGCTGAAGCAGAAGAACCAAGTCCTCTAGCTAGTGGGATATCACTTCTCATTTCAATTTGTAAACATGGCAAAGTTACATTAAATTTTTGAGCAACTTCTTGTGCTACTTTATATATATAATTACTTTCATCTTTTGGAAGGGACTCTAATTCTGGACTATAATATAAAAATTCCCAATCTCTACCTTCTATTCTTCTAATAGACATATAGAGATATTTATCTAATGCCATTCCAATAGAATCGAAACCTACACCTAAATTAGCAGTTGATGCCGGAATTTTAAGTTTTAAAACTTCTTCCATATCAAATTGCCCCTTTAATATAACTAATAATACTATCCTTATCATTTGGTAACGGTTGAATTGGATTGTCTAATAATGAGATGGCTGTATCAGGGTCTTTTAAGCCATTACCAGTGAGTACAGCTACGACTTTCTTACCTTTAGGTAGCTTACCTTTTCTATGAAGCTTGATTAAGCCTGCAATAGATGCATTACTTGCTGGTTCACTAAATACCCCTTCATTTGTCGTCATTAATTGATATGCTTCTAAAATTTCTTCATCAGTTACACTATCAATTAACCCATTTGATTCGTCTAGAGCTTTGACTGCTTTTTGCCAGCTTGCTGGGTTACCAATTCGAATAGCTGTTGCAATTGTTTCAGGGTTTTTCACAACTTTGTTTTGAACAATTGGAGAAGCACCTTCTGCTTGGAATCCAAATAGTTGTGGTAATTGCGTTTTTTTCTTATCGTGATATTCAACGAATCCTTTCCAGTAAGCAGTGATATTTCCAGCGTTACCTACTGGAATTGCTAAAACATCAGGAGCTTCACCATCAAGTTGTTCGACTACCTCGAATGCACCTGTTTTTTGACCTTCTATTCTAAAAGGATTGACTGAGTTCACCAGTTCAATTTCTTTGTTTTCTGCAGCAATTTCTTTCACTATTTCTAAAGCTTCATCGAAATTACCCTCAATTGAAACAATTTCAGCACCATACATTACTGCTTGCGATAACTTTCCTAAAGCGATTTTACCTTCTGGAATCACTACAATTGCTTTTAAACCAGCACGTGCTGCATAAGCTGCTGCTGAAGCAGAAGTATTTCCCGTAGAAGCACAAATAACTACTTTCTTGCCTTGTTCTTTTGCCTTAGTTACCGCCATTACCATTCCACGATCTTTAAAAGAACCAGTAGGATTTGCACCTTCATATTTCACATATAATTCGATATCTAATTTTTTTGAAAGTTTTTCACAATAAATGAGCGGTGTACTACCTTCATTTAGTGTAAGTTGTGGTGTTTCCTCATTGACTGGTAAATATTCGCTAAATTCTTTAACTAAACCTTGCCATCTTTTCATATTTATTAAACTCCTTCTACAGGATAAATTTTTTCAACATTGAATCCTGCTTTATTTAACACTTTCTCTGGAGATTGATCTAGACCAATAACGATAATTGCTACTGTTTGATCATCTCGTTCAACAATCTGTAATGATTTATGGAATGGTAATTGTGCTTTAATTTCATTTTCCAGTTTATCTATAGCTAAGTTGTTACGTTGCAATACTATGTAATAATTTAACTTCTCTTTAATTGCTACAGGTTCTTCACCATCCATCATTTCCCTTGTTTCATCCGTTTTTAATTCAAAATGTGGTGGTAAAGTGTGAAGATTTGATTCAAAGAATAATGCTACATTGAGTAAGTCACTTACTACAGCACTACCTGTAGCTAAACTACCAGCACCTTTACCATAAAACATTGTATCTCCAACGGCATCTCCAATTACATAAATAGCATTATATTCATTCTCAACAGATGCAAGTTGATGTGTTTTGTGAATGAGTGTAGGTTCGACAGATGCGTTAACACGTCCATTTTCATAAGTCCCTTTACCAATTAATTTAATTTTATATCCTAAGTCATTAGCTGCATTAATATCTGATAAAGTTGTGCCGCTAATACCTGTTAATTTAACGTCATTCAATTTAATCACTTGGTTAAATGATAGATAAGATGTGATGACTACTTTCCTAGCTGCATCTACACCTTCTACGTCATCAGTAGGGTCCGCTTCGGCAAAACCTAAACGCTGTGCTTCGTCTAATGCTTCTTCAAATGATGTTTGCTCACGTGTCATTTTAGAGAGAATAAAATTAGAAGTTCCGTTAAGAATACCCATAAATTTAGAAATATTGTTAGCATTTAATCCATTATTAATAGCATTAACAATAGGAATTCCACCTGCGACACTAGCTTCAAATTTTAATGCTACATGATTTTGTTCTGCTAAATCTTCTAAAAGTTTTAAATGAACTGCCAACAAGTCTTTATTCGCGGTGATGACATGCTTTTTCCTTTTTAATGCTGTTCTTAACCAGTCTACGGTTGGTTCTATACCTCCCATCACCTCAACTACAATATCAATTGATTCATCTTCTAATATCTCATTAATATCTTCTGTTAGATGATATTGACTAATATTTAACGGACGCTTTTTAGATGTATCACGCACTAAAATATGCTTAATGACGATATCCTTATTGATGGTGTCTTTAATTTGTTGCCTATTCTCCTCAATGATTTTTACAACACCTGATCCGACAGTTCCCAAACCAAGTAATGCAATATTCAATTCTCTCATATATCATACCTCCGTTTGTGCTTTCGAGAAAAACAATTGTACTGTTGAAAAATACTAGATAATGGTTTAGTATAAAATCATTCTTAATTTTTGTAAAGTTCTTAATATTGAAAATACAAATCTATAGTACCATGCTTAATCAGAAAACTGAATAGAATTTTCTGATTTTTTAGAAAGGTTGATAACTCATGAAAGTTGCAAAATTCGGAGGTAGCTCTGTCTCCAATGCCAAACAAATTAAAAAAGTATTAAAAATTGTAAACGAAGATCCTGAACGAAAGATTATCATTGTCTCTGCGCCAGGTAAAAGAAGTAAAGATGATATTAAAACAACTGATTTACTCATCCGTTTATATGAAAAGGTATTAAACGGAATTAATTATCAGGATAAGAAGAAAGAAATTATTCAACGATACGCTGATATTGTTGAAGATTTAAAAATGGACGATGAGATATTAACCACTATTGATGAAACGTTAGAACTTTACATTAGTCAACTTTCAGATAAACCTTCTCGTCTTTACGATGCTTTAGTCTCTTGTGGTGAAGATTTTAATGCGCAATTAATTGCTAATTATAATAACAATCAAGGGATACCAACACGTTATATTTCTCCTAAAGAAGCCGGTTTAATAGTGACTGATTTACCACAACAAGCTCAAATTTTAGATTCTTCATATGAAAATATCTATAAATTACGTGATTATAAAGAAAAACTTATTATTCCAGGTTTCTTCGGTATTTCTAAACAAAATGACATTGTTACATTTCCTCGAGGAGGTTCTGACATTACAGGTGCAATTATTGCTAGAGGTGTGAAAGCCTCTATTTATGAAAACTTTACTGACGTTTCTGGTATTTTCAAAGCAAATCCTACAATTATTGATCAACCAGAATTAATTGAAGAAATTACTTATAGAGAAATGCGAGAACTGTCATACGCAGGATTTGGAGTGTTTCATGACGAAGCTTTGCAACCGCTCTATAAAGACCGAATTCCAGTTGTTATTAAGAATACGAATCGCCCAAATGATAAAGGAACATATATCAGACATGACAGAGAAATTAATTCAGACAATGTTATTAGTGGTATTAGCTGTGACAAAGGATTTACAGTCATTAACATTAAAAAATATCTAATGAATAGACAAGTTGGCTTTACAAGAAAGATTTTAGAAGTATTAGAACAATTTAATATTTCATTTGACCATATGCCATCAGGAATCGACAATATCAGTATTATTATGCGGAGCAATCAACTTAAAGGAAAAGAAAGCCAAGTGTTAAATGAAATACGTAAACGTTGTGAGGTTGATGAGTTGAGTGTCGATCATGATTTAGCAATACTGATGATTGTCGGAGAAGGAATGAACCAAGTTGTTGGTACTGCAAGTAAAATCACTCATGCACTTTCAGAATCCAATATTAATTTAAAGATGATTAACCAAGGTGCCTCTGAAATCTCAATGATGTTCGGTATTCGTGAAGAAGATGCAGAGAAGGCTGTGCTTTCTACTTATGAATTTTGCTATCACGGTGTCTGTTTAAAAAATTTATGTTCTTAAAATAAAAAAAGATTTCTACAAAACATATACTACTTCACTCTATAATCTAAAAAGTGTGTATGTCGTAGAAATCTTTTTATGATGTCTTTCTATTATTAATAACCGCTTCTTCAATACGCTTTTCCCCTACTACTAATTTCAAGATATAAAATTGGTAGTAACTCAATGCATCTATAACTGCTTTATAATTTGAAAATTGATGATACTCTTGATTATCCATCAAATCATACATTAAAACTATTTCTGGTTTAATATAATCTACGTTCCAATTTAATGAATGAAAATATATATTATTCTTCGGCAAACGAATACTACTATCTAACCTAAAAATCCACTCATCATTAACCACATCGTAAACAAAAATATTAAGTACGATACTGTTATCTTTAAGTATCTCAACGTGTGCAACTTCTGATAGCGAAGGTCTCTCAGTTTGATGTAGAGAATGGCCTTTCCCATAATATTGTATTGAAAAGTCTTTAGGGATCACTTTAATAATTTCAATTAATTTTTTACGTTCCACACATATATCAACTTTGGATGGCAGTTTAAACTCATCATTTAAAAATAATTGCATAGCAACAACACCATGAAATTTAAATGAGTGCGAGGACGTTTGCATCAAAATTTGAACAAGGTCATTTACAGCATTTCGCTCTTCTAATTTCATTCAACCACCTCCTAAGCAAGCGCTTTCATAATTTTAATTATACATTTGAAGTACTTAATAATCAAACGCAGATTTGTGAACATTTAGTAAATTAAAATTAAACTATTTGTAAAAAGTAAAAATTGAATCTTTATCACATATCATAAAGATTTGAATAAACAATTATTTGTATTCTGAGAACAATTTTATAATTCTTAAAATTTTGTAAACATTTGTCGTACTCACTATTTAATTAATCATATTCTCTTCTCATTTTTATTGAACTCAAATTTTAAGACGTTTATAATTTATTTTGGCAATTAGAATTTAAAATTTAAAGATTCGGGTGAATATTTATGTCTGTAACGGTCATTTTATCTGTAATTATCATTATTTTAGTAATAGCTCTATTCCTAAATCAAAGATACATGAAAGATAGAGTTGAGACGGAAGAATATGCTAGAAATCAATTAATTGCAAAAAATTCTATATTAAGCGAGGAAAATTTATCATTAAAGAATCAAATGTTGAGTTCAAATAATGATGTTGGCCATCACGCTTTTAAAAATGCGAAACGTGAATTACAAAAGATTTTAGATCGTTTTATAGAACAGGGTCGACTAAAATCATATACAATTATACCTACAAGTAATTTAGCTATTAAACATCCATTATTTGAATATGCGCGTTCCTTTGATTTCATAATTATTACAGAAGTGGGTCTGATTAATGTAGATGTTAAAAATTGGAATCAAAAAACATTCTATCACTTTGATGTACCAGACAAACACGCTGAAGAAGGAAGCAATCAATATAACACTGATAAAGTAGTAGGTCATTACATCAGTAGTAGATATCACAGCCAATTTAACACAACTCGTAGTGGTGTTTACACATTCACTGAAATTCTTCAAGATAATCGCGTGATATATGAATTCTATGACCATGATCCGTATCAACAAGCTGCAAACAATGCTAAGGCATTGAAAGATCAGATTGAAAAGGATTACCAGTTTAAAATACAAAGTATCGGTGTGATTTACTTCAGTGATGGAAGTGTAAATATCATTGAAGGTTCTGACGAAAGTGATAAATATGTAGATACAGTCTCTACGCGTTCTTCACTTGAAAAAGTCATAGACGAAGCTGTGCAACTTTCTAAACATCCACTTAACGATAATCAAATTGAAGAAATATCTAACAGTTTCAAACAACATATGAATAACTAAATAAAGTTGCATTCTTAAATCCTAAATAATGAAGTACAATAGTTAAGCCTAGAAGCATTCGTTTGAAATGTTCTAGGCTTTTTCAATTAACTTAACTCCATAAGTTCACTTTATTCTGTTTTGCCTTGTTTTGAGCTTTAATCAATACATCTCGATATTTACCGTTTGGTGAGTAATATTTTTCTCTAGCTAAACCTTTTTCAACCAATTCTTCATTGAACATCCTTTTATCGCTTATCCATACATATGCTAAAGTTCGTCCATATCTATCATTTTTTTCTTTATCATACTCTAAATAAACATTCTGATGCGTTAAAGCTTTCTTCGTATAATTTGAAGCCTCTTTCCCATAAGGTTGAACAGGCGTATTGGGTTTAACGGTTTCAGGGGTATCCATACCTATCATTCTTACCTTGATTTCTTTGCCATCTTTATTTGCTACAAAAGTATCCCCATCCACTACTCGTTCGACATACACTTTGTCTTTACCTTTTAAATCAGTACTTTGGTTCTGTTGATTTGTTCCAATTTTACTAAAAGGACCGGAATGATTGATCAATTGGAACATTATTACAATTATCGCAATGAGTGCTAGAACAATCAGCGATAATGATTTTTTCGATTTCATAGTTGTCACCTTACTTCACTTTATATACTGATTAATGTTAATTAAAAATACTTTCACAGTCAATATTGATAAAATAAAAAATATTGATTGAAAACGCTTGTTATAAACTTATTTTTTCAAATGAGAAGTGCATGGTATAATACAATACGTTAGGAGTGAAATAGATGGATTCATCTAATGAAAGTAAAATATCTTTAATCGCAATTATCGTAGCAATTATTGTTGGCGTTATATTACAAATCGTCTTTAAGTTACCGATTATAGTAAGTGTGGTTGTCGCAATATTACTAGGTATCTTAGTCGGTTTTATCGTGTACCTTATTCAATCTACGCTCTATAAAAGAAAAAAATAGAATTTCAAATTAATTAAATATCCCGAAAATAAACACCTTCAAAAGATTATTCAAACTATCTTTTGAAGGCGTTTTTAACTTTTTTAGCATTTTCCCTATTATATTCTTGAAATCAAGAGTAAGTAATCTCAATAGTGGTATAGTTACATCATACTAAAGTGGCCACTTTACAACTTATTCAAATAGGAAAAACAACATAAAAAAAATTCTTGATTGCGTGATTGATACAAATTCAGCAATTTATACAGTAAAAACGACAGGCGGTAATGTGTTTCATCATACGTTAAGTACTGATACACCCACTAAAAAAGTAATAGAAATTCTAACTCTTTTATCAGATCATATAGATAAATCGAATCAAACCAAGCTTAAAATATAAATAATCAAATTTAAATATATATTTTAATGAACTATATCCAACCTTTCGCCGTAGCTTTTTTCCAAGCATCAAACCGATTGTCAGAATATAATTTATCGATAATTGTACTGGTGTAATTTCGAACTGTGCCATCAGAAAGATATAATTTTTCAGCAATTTCTTTGCTACTTAAACCATTTCCTATTTCCCTCAGAACGACTTGTTCTTTATGTGTCAATGGATTGGATTCTTTAAATAGAGAGGTCATTAATGATGTACTGTACTCTTTTTCACCATTCATTACGTTATTAATCGTACGGACCAAGTCTTCTACTGAACGTTCTTTAAGTACATAGGCATCCACGCCATTGGCGACAGCTTTCTCAAAATAACCTGGTCGCTTAAACGTCGTCACAATAATCACTTTGTATTTAATCCTTTAGCCCTTATTTGTGCTAAAATTTCTAATCCTGTCATGCCAGGTATCTCAATATCTAAAATAGCCACATCTGGTTCTTCATTTTCAATAAATTGAAGTGCTTCCTTGCCGTTTTCAACATCTTTCAAAACCTTCATTTCCTCATTTAACTCAATGAGCTGAACCATCGCTTTTCTAAGCATAAGTTGATCTTCTGCAATAATTAGTGAAATCACATTAATTCACCCCTTGGTATCGTCACGACCACGGTTGTTCCATTTTCAGATTTAACAGCCACCTTGCCATTTAAATATTCAGCTCGTTCTTTAATACTTCTTAAATGACATGCTTCTTTATCTTTTATGCCAACGCCGTTATCTTGTACGATTAATTTAATTTGCTGATGTTCTTCAACCAGTTGCCCTATGACTTCTGTAGCATGGGCGTGTTTAATCACATTATTAATTGCCTCTTTTAATATCATGGATAATATTGACTGCTTAGCAGGGTTTAATGACTTTGCTGCGCCTTTATTTTTGAAAATAAACTTCAAATTCGCATCACGTAAAATCGTCTCTACCGAAGACACTTCCTCCTCGAAAGATTGTACCTTTAAATCATCAACAATTGAACGAACTTTATTAAGCGTTTCTCTAGAAAGTTGATTGATAGCCATCATTTCTTTCTTCGCGGATTCTTTATCAGTATCTATGAGTTTCGCAGCTAATTCAGACTTTAAAGTCAAACTTGCAAAGACATGTCCCAGTGTATCATGTAAATCTTGACCAATACGATTACGTTCTTGTTCCGCAATTAACACATTAATATAGCGGTTCTTTTCTTCAAGCTCTTTTCGAACTTTGCGATCCTTTCTAACTTGAAAATTTCCAAACATAATCATTAAAATGACGACATAATATATAATCATCATATAAACTTGATCATGATGCATAATATAAATAAACAAAACACAAATAATCATTGTGATGATATAGCTTATAAATTCTTTTGATTTCAATCCCACATCGAAAATGAAGGGCAATGCAAAGGCACTATAAAAGAAAAACATACTTAGTAATGGTTCATAAGCATAAACGAAATACATAATACATACATAATGGATAAGCAGTAAGATATATAGATGATTTTTATTCAACTTAGTGTGCAGCAGAACGAGCATTAAATATGAAACCGTAAAAATGGATAAAGCGATAAAATATATCGACTTATTAAATATATGTTCAGAATCAAATAAACCAAAAATCGGAAATATTAAATAAACTAGTGAAGAAATTTCTCCCATTCTAACTCCGAAACTACGTTTTACGTTCATCTATGACACATCTTTCTTTTTATTAATCAATAAAGCAATACTCAAAAAAATTATACTATAAAGAATTAAAAAGCCAAATGACGTAAAGTTAATACCTTTATCCTTCCCTAGATCTAGTGCTATTTGTTTTAAATGATACGTTGGCATCTTTTTCGAAATGGCTTGTAACCAATCGGGAAAAGTATTGACTGGAAACCATAAGCCACCTACAATGGCCATCGCTATATTGAGTAAATTTGCAACACTACTTGCCTTCTGAATATCATTAAATTGAGCTATAACTAACCCAAATGTTAAGAATAAACTCGCTCCTATCCATAAAACAACACTTGATAATATCCAATTTGTGAAGTCCATATTCACATTTTTATAAAAATGAGCAACCATAAAAATAATAATAATTGCCACTAAAAATTGGCACATCGTCTTTAAAACTTTAGCTAAGTAATAATGAACAGGTTTCAAAGGCGTAGACATTAAATGTTTATACCAACCATTGTTTCTTTCTTCTATCATATCTAAAGGGAACGACATCATACAAAAATTCATCAAACTAAACACTGTCATACTATACATATATTCTTTATAAAATGGTTTTTTAGCTTCCTCTGGTAAATCTAATAATGAGGTAAATAATAAGTAAAATGCGACAGGTAGGAAAATAGACATAAATAGATATAATTTTTTCCTAAACATGATTTTAATTTCTGTCTTTAAAAATGTATCTAACATTCGGTCATCACTCCTTTTTGATTCTCAATACCTGAAAACATGATTTCCAATAATGACATTTTATGAATTTCTATTTTGTTTAAATCGAACTTATACTCTATTAATTTCAGGATGACTGGTTCAACTTGATTCGTTTTTATCTCATAATGATTTTTTAACTTTTTAATATTGAACGCATTCTTTAGGTCACTTAATAATCCATCATCAATAACTGGAAGTACGATGATTGAGTTATTTTGAGTGTTTTTAATATGTTCAGGAGAATCGTCGAGTTGAATTTGACCCTGATCAAGAAGAACTACTTGGTCGGCCATTCTTTCGACTTCTTCAATGTAATGAGAAGTATAAAGAATAGTGACATGCGCTTGCTTAAGCTTTTCTATGATACTCCAGAAATGTTCTCTAGTTTCAATATCCATTCCTGACGTTGGCTCATCAAGTATTAAAAATTCAGGTTGTCCTACTAATGTTAAGGCGAAATCTAGTATCCTCTTCTGACCTCCAGACAACTGACTCGCCATTTGATTCATATGCTTGTCATTAAATTGAGTAATATTGATAAATTGTGAAAGCGTAATAGGATTTTTATAAAATGATTGATGCAAGTGAAACAATTCCTTTACTTTGAAAAATTTAGGAAAATTCGTTTTTTGATATAACACACCCATATGATTTGTATCAATCATTTTCGATTCATCAACAATATGCCCTACATCACTCTGTATGTTGCCAATCAGGATATCGATAAGTGTTGTTTTCCCTGCTCCATTTTTCCCTATTAAAGCCGTACACGTATTTTCTTTCAACTCAAGACTGATATCATTAAGAACTTTGTTGTTATTAAAGGACTTTGCTAAGTTTTGTAACTTTATCACCACATGTCACACCTTTGCTATAAGATAATTCTAATTTAGCATTGAGTCGTTATGATATTTAGTTCATTTTGTCACGATTTGTATATGACATTTGTCATGAAAATTCTGTTAAGTTTACATAATATTTCTATGTGCAATAAAAAATTCCCGCTTATAGAAAGCAGGAATTCTAAGTATTTTATAAAATTGGAGAAACTAATTTAGCTAAATCTTCCTTAAATTTAATTGATAACGGACGTTGATCATATTTTTCTTTAGTAAGTAATTTAGATTTTTTAATATCTTCTTCAAAAGCTTGTCGCAATTGTTGTGCAATCTCCTTATCATAGACGAATGCATTGATTTCAAAGTTCAACTCGAAACTTCTAAAGTCCATATTCGCACTACCTATTGAAGATACTTCATCATCAATCATAAGAATTTTTGAATGAATGAAACCATTCTGATAGGTATAAACATTCACGCCACTATCTAATAAATCTGCCGCATTTGAAAATGTAGCCCAATAAACAAATGGATGGTCAGGTTTACATGGAATCATTAAATTAACTTCAACACCACTATTTGCAGCCATTTTCAGCGCATTAATATAAGATTGATCCGGTATAAAATACGGACTTTGAAGATAAATTGACTTTCTAGCGCTCATAATCATTTTCGTATAACCGTATTCAATTTGATGTAAGTCGAACGCAGGCCCACTTGAGGCAATTTGTAATGCTTTGTCACCTTTGTCGCCTGTCTTTTTAGGGAAATACTTTTGATCATATTCAAACTGTGGACGATGTGCTTGAGAGTTCCAATCTAAAATAAATCTTAATTGTAACGCATCCACACTATCACCTTGAACACGTAAATGTGTATCTCTCCAATAGCCAAGCTTACCTAATCCTAAATAATCGTCACCGATATTGAATCCGCCAATATAACCTATTTGGCCATCAATAATAATGATCTTTCTGTGATTTCGGTTATTCATTCGAAAATTGACAAGTGGAAATTTTGATGCAAAGAATGCTTCAACTTCCCCACCTAAAGATTTGAATTGCTTAAATTTAGCCATATTGACTTTTTTAGAACCAACATCATCATATAATAATTTAACTTCTAAACCTTCTTTAAGTTTAGTTTCAAGCGCATCTATAATCTTTTTCCCTAAACCATCAAGTTCGAAAGTGTAATACTCTAAATGAATGTAGTCCTTCGCATTATAGATATCTTCTATTACTTTGTCATAGAGTTTATGACCATCTGTAAATAAGTCAATTTTATTATTTTCAGTTAGAAAAGCATCTTGTTTCATTAATAACATACGAATTAAATCGTGATGTTTCTCAACTTGGTCATTCGTAGATTCAAAATTTAATTTTTCGAAACTATCAGCTTGAGCTTTTACTAAATCTTGAAAGGCATCTAACTCTTTACCATTATTTTTTTCCATTTTCTTTTTAGAAACGGTTCTGCCTAAGAATAGATATAGAATGAAACCGATAATCGGTAGTATGAAGAGAACAAATAACCAGGCCCAAGTGGAACTTGCACTTCTTCGATCCTTCTCTAGAAAAATAATGACAAACGCAAGTACTAGATTAATAATAAATCCGAGTACTAATATGATTGTTAATATAGTACCTAAATATCCAAAATCCATGAAATTGTACTCCTATATGTATTTCCACTCAAAATGATTCAAGTGGATAATTTAATTTTACTACTCTTGAGTAACTAATGTTAACACAGCGTTATAGTCTTCTTCTATATTTGGAAACTTACGTTCCTCGACTTGCTTTATCGAAATATTTAATAATTTGTATGAACTCCCATCGTCAGAACGAAGGAAATCGTTAACACTTTTTTCTAATCTTTCTAAAGAATCTTCAGTAAATGTTTTAAATTTAATTTGTTGCATAAGGTTCATTCCCCTTTCTCTATGTTGATTAAATGATAGAACTTTTCATACAAAAATTCAATTATTATTAAGACAAACAGAAGTGATGAAATGAACTTTAATAGGTTGTACGGAATATATTTGAATTTAAGGTATTATGATGTATAATAACAACATTCGATTGAATATTCTGAATTATCTATCTTTTACTATAATTTATTAGTTTATATTTTCTTGATAACTACCTCTTATTTATAAAGAATTTATTTTCTAATAAAAGTAAGAGCATGAAGATTAGTTGGAAAATATTGCAATATGGATTTAACTTAGGAGGGAAAGTTAATGATTTCATTTGAAAATGACTACCTAGAAGGTGCACATGAACAAGTCTTAAAACGATTAGTTGAAACAAACAGAATTCAAGCTGCTGGATACGGATTTGATGACTTCTCAGCACAAGCAGCTGACAAAATTAGAGAAACAATACAATGTCCTGATGCAACGATCAGATTTTTAGTTGGCGGAACTCAGACGAACCAAGTTGTCATCAATTCAATGTTAAAAAGTTATGAAGGTGTTATTTCAGCAGATACTGGACATGTCGCTGTTCATGAAGGCGGCGCAATTGAATTTAGTGGGCACAAAGTGTTAGCTATACCATCAAGTGAAGGTAAAATATCTGCCGAGGGTGTTGAAGCGTACTTAGATACTTTCTATAGTGATTTTAAAAGAGAGCACATGGTCTTTCCAGGAATGGTTTATATTTCACACCCAACTGAATATGGAACATTGTATACCAAAGATGAATTGAAAAGTTTGGCAAAGGTTTGCAAAAAACACGAGATTCCTTTATTTATGGATGGCGCAAGACTCGGTTATGGTTTAATGAGCGAGAATACCGATGTCACAATAAAAGACGTCGCAAATTACTGTGACATCTTTTACATAGGTGGTACTAAAATTGGTGCATTATGTGGTGAAGCCATTGTATTTACTAAAAACAATGAACCTAAGAATTTCACAACAATTATTAAACATCATGGTGCGTTATTAGCTAAAGGTCGTTTAACTGGCATACAATTTTTAGAGTTATTTACAGATGATTTATATTTTAAAATTAGTAAACATGCCATCGATATGGCTAAGAAAGTTAAAAAAGGATTTTTAGATAAAGGATATCAGTTATATTTTGACTCCCCTACGAATCAGCAATTCTTTGTGATAAGTAACGATAAAATTAAAGAATTAGAACAAAAAGTTAAATTTGCAATTTGGGAGAAGTATGACGATAATCACCGCGTTGTAAGATTTGCGACAAGCTGGGCAACTACCGAAGAAAATGTAGAAGAGTTATTGAAGTTAATTTAATATATCGTTTTTAAATTTGAAGCTATTATATCGAATGGAAGTTTGTGTTAAAAAGATTTCGTCTATTCTTAGTTTACTTTGAACGTAAAATATAGTAATAAAAGGTAAACGTCTTAAATATTATAAGAATTCGACGAAATCTTTTTTATTATAGTCGTTTTCTATTTCATTATCTATTTTCAATAAATATATAAAGTGAAGTCATAATTGCAATTCCATTTAAAAATTCTAATTTTTCTTAAGTTGTAGTTTCTCTGATTTTAATTTCCATAGTAGTACCTTTCTAAGTGAATTATTTTTATTAATTTGATAAATACAATCTTAGTTACTTATTCTTGTTATTACTTGTTGATATGCTTCAAGTACTTGAGGATATAGATAAATCACCCTAGATCCAATGCGACGAGTTATTTTCACTATTTCTGGTTCACAGACTATTTTATTTTGAAGTGTTGATTTACTAAGTCCTGTTATCATTACCAAATCTTTAATATCTACCGAAGCATATTGTCTTTTATAATTTTGTAGTATTTTTTCTAATTTATCTTCAACTAATTTATGCATAAATTGATCATCTATATGAATAGTTATATTACTCATGCTGTATCACTCCAATGTTGTAATTTTAATTAAATATTTTATATTATCAATTTTTCAATTGATAAAATCAATAACACTTATAAACACAGATGTTACTTTAACAATCACATTATCTATTGCTGTCATGCTTTGACTAATACATCAACAATTTGATCATCAAAATTTTGCACACCAAATTCATTAAGCATTGTACGCGTTTCATTCTTCATTTGAGATAAAGCTTTTTCTGCTTTTAGTTCTTCATTTTCTTTTAACAGCTTTTCCAACTCATATTGATTCTTTTGATCTTTATTCATCTTGGCTAGTTTTTCAGCTTCCTGAATTGCATCTTTCATACGTTCTTCAGATTTTCTTCTTTCTCTAGCTAGACGGTCTTTAATCATTTGAGACACTTCATCTTGAGAGAATGTTTTCTCATTTTGTTGTGCTTGTTCATCATTATTTTCTAAATTCGTATTGCTCTTTGTTTCTTCAGTAATATTACTTTGATTGTTTTCCATGAGATATACCTCCGTTTATAGTCTGTCGACTGCTTATTCCATACTTGCTTTTATAACGTCATCAGCACGTTTTGGACATAAAAAATAACCTTTCGTAGAAGGTTAAAAAAGTGTATAAAAATAGCACCACTTTCTATTTATAGGGGTAGAAAGGATGCTATTAAGATATTAATTTTATACTTTTTATTTCTGATTCATCAATTGAATATATTCCTATATCTGTTTCTAAATCCATATCATAATTTCCCGTATCAGTTTCTAACGGATTTTCATAGTCGGTAACTTTACCTATTAATACTTTTTGACTTATTAAAACAACCATTACCTTATGTCCATAAGCATCTCTTATATGCAATATTATCACCTACTTTTTAATATACGGTATAACATGTGTACCAGTTTTGAATAATGTACTTTTCCTATACTTGTTTCAATATATTTATTATTTATATATGATTTACCAATTAGTAATTTAAAATCGATAATTTCCTTACGGTTAAACTTTTCATTTAATAGTAATAATTTCCCAGTAGTGGCTTTTACTTTAACTAATTTATTTAATTCCTCATTAGAAATAGTTGTATAACTAGGTAATTTATCTCCATTTATTTTAGCTATTTCAACGCTTTGCTTAAATAGCTCATGTTCTTTATTATGTCTATTTTGCTTTTCGTAATTTATATCTAATTTTATTTTACCACTGCTTATCAGTTCATGCATTTCTTTTTTTGCTTTTTCTTGTAATTTTTCTTTTTCTAGTTTTTTATCCTCAACCTGGTACTTACCTTTACGCTCAGCAAAAATTTATCCCGCCAATTTCCCACATGTGGTACTGTAGTACTTCTACACCAAGGGTGCATAGGTGGAGCATTAATACCAGGTACCATGTCTTTAACTTTAAATACTTTTCCATTTAATGAGTGACAAATTTTAGATGTTTTCTTATCTATTTTGGCCACGTATTTATACTCGCCATCTTCACCTAAATCTTTAAGATAAGTTAGCTTCTGTGATTCAGCCTGAACACGTGCTGATTCAGTAACTAACAATCTACTTGCATTATAAGTAGTAGTGTTAGTTAGTTTCTTAAAATCCTTTATATATTCATTGGGATGTCTCCCTCTAAGAAATACATTACTCGTTGTTCTTTCCACTTCTTTTTGAACTACAGCCATATCTTGCCATAATCTTGTAGACCATTTCACACCTTTAAAGTTACTGTTAACAACCGCTTTTACTTCAGTTTCATCAATTTTCACATGTTCACCAAGTATATGTGCTTGTCTTTCAACTTCTCTATCAACTGCATCAACTAACTTATTTTCTATTTTATCTTGAATATCTAAAGTGGAGTCTTTGACTATCAAATCTAATTGCTGCTTTAATAGTTTTTCTCTAGATACTTTCATAGACAAGTTATAAAGCTTAAGTGCGTTGTTTGCCTCATCGCTAAAATCTTTACGTTTCACATATTTAGTAACTAAATATGCAAATCAAGCGGTCAATCAAATTTCATTCTTTTGATACTGAATAATAGAATCTTACTTCAATGTTTTTAATTATTTAATTTTTATTACTGTTTTTTTATTGAGTCTGATAATAACTAGTGTAGTAATGAGTGCTAAGGCAATATGAGTAATTCTATTATCCAAAAAGATATTTAACCAAAATAATAAAACTAAAATTATAGCGAGTCTTTTCATTACCTTTAACTACTAAAAATAATATTTTATTCACATATAAAATCTCTTTCAAAATAGCTTCACTCTATCCATACTTTAATATGATTTATTTTTCAAAATGTAACTGACTAAAAGGATATCTTTTCACAATGCAAAAAAAGAGCCAAGACAATTGTGTCTCAGCTCTTACCCCTATTGTGTTTCCCCTGTTTTGTTTAGCGCTTTAGTATTGTTTCATGTACTGCTCGCGTTCCCATTCAGAAACTTGAGTTCTGTAGTAATCCCATTCAATGGATTTAGAGTTAATAAATTGATTGTAAATGTGATTACCTAAAGCGTTTTTGATTGAAGTATTTTCGCGCATTGCTTTTAATGCAGTATATAATGTTGAAGGTAAGTCTTGGATGCCAACTGCCTCACGTTCTTCACGATTCATTTCGTAAATATTTTGGTTTACTGGTTTTGGTACTTCTAATTTGTTTTTAATTCCGTCTAATCCAGCTTCTAAGATAGCTGCTAAAGCCATATAAGGGTTAGCTGCTGGGTCAACTGAACGTACTTCGATACGAGTTGATAAACCTCTTGAAGAAGGTACACGTACTAATGGAGAACGGTTTTTACCACTCCATGCAATGTAACATGGTGCTTCGTAACCTGGTACTAAACGTTTGTATGAGTTTACTAATGGGTTACATACTGCAGTGAATCCACGTGCATTTTTAAGCACACCTGCTGTAAATTGGTAAGCCGTATCAGTTAATTGCATTTCACCATCTGGATCGTAGAATGCATTTTCTTTTCCTTTGAATAATGAAACATTAAAGTGCATTCCGCTTCCGTTAACACCGAGTAACGGTTTTGGCATAAATGTCGCATGTAAGTTATGCTTACGTGCGATTGTTTTAACAACAAGTTTAAATGTTTGAATGTTATCACAAGCTGTAACAGCATCAGCATATTTAAAGTCAATTTCATGTTGTCCAGGTGCAACTTCGTGGTGACTTGCTTCGATATCGAATCCCATATCTTCTAATTCTAATACGATGTCGCGACGGCAATTCTCACCTAAGTCTGTTGGTGCTAAGTCGAAGTAACCTCCATCGTCATTTAATTCTAATGTAGGTTCACCTTTTTCATCTAATTTGAATAAGAAGAATTCTGGTTCAGGCCCTAAGTTGAAGTCTGTGAAGCCCATATCTTCCATTTCTTTTAAGACACGTTTTAAGTTAGCACGAGGGTCACCTTCAAATGGTGTACCATCTGTTTTAAATACGTCACAGATTAAACGCGCAACTTTACCTTGACCTGCTGTCCATGGGAAAATCACCCAAGTATCTAAATCTGGTTGTAAGTACATATCAGATTCTTCAATACGTACGAAACCTTCGATAGATGAACCATCGAACATCATTTCATTGTCTAAAACTTTTTCTAATTGGCTTACAGGAACTTCAACGTTTTTAATTGTTCCTAAAATATCAGTGAATTGTAATCTTAAATATCTTACGTTTTCCTCTTCAGCAAACTTACGAATATCGTCTTTTGTAAAACTACGTTTTGGCATGGTTTGTATCCTCCAAATTTTATTTAATAAATCTTGATAAGTCACCACGATTTATTGGTAATGTTTCGCTACGCGGTTTCTGCGTTGCATCTACAATCATTCTTTTTCTAGTCTCTTGTTCATCTGTAGTTAAGTGATCTTGGTCATCAAATATGATTTGTTTAATACCTTTGATATTAAATCCTTTCTCAATTAAACTCTTAATTTCTAAAAGGCGGTCCAAATCATTCATTGAAAATAACCTTTTGTTTCCTTGAGTTCTTTCTGGTGTAATGAGTTCATGTGTTTCATAATAACGAATTTGTCTTGGACTTAATTCAGTTAGTTTGCTCACAACACTCATAGAGAATACGGCCATGTTTCGTCTGATGGAATCGTTAGACTGCACTTGTACCTCTCCTCTACTTTTGAACTTGACACTAATTTAGCATAGATTTACTTATAATACAAAAGTATGTCAGGTTTTCTCACATAAATACTTGAAACCTTATCATATCAACATTTCAAACCAATGTTTCAATTGAAAAATGAGTTAAATTCCAAACAACATCTTATAATTTCTAAATTAATTTTATAATTTTCTGACAAAAACTTCAAATAAATACAAAACTCTCTAAATGTCTTATCATCTAGAGAGTTAAAGTCCTACTTTATATTAAATTTTGCTCATTTAATTGAATGACTGCACGAGTTACAGCTAATTTAACATGTTCATATGTTAAACCACCTTGAACATAAGCTTCATAAGGAGGTCGTATCGGTCCGTCTGCAGATAATTCAATGGATGAACCTTGTACAAAAGTCCCTGCTGCCATAATTACATCATCTTCATACCCTGGCATATAACTTGGCTCAGGACTAAAATGTGCATTAATAGGCGAAGCATGTTGAATACTTTGACAGAAAGATATCATTTGTTCTTTCGTATCAAATTGTACAGTTTGTATTAAATCTGTACGCTTCACATCATATTTAGGTGTCGTTTTCATATTTAATTTTTCAAGAAGGAGGCTAGTAAATAAAGCACCTTTCAAACTCTGGCTCACTACATGCGGTGCCAAGAAAAATCCTTGATACATCTCTTGTAAGGAATTTAAAGACGCACCCGCTTCTTTACCAATACCTGGCGCAGTTAAACGATAGCCACAACGCTCAATTAAATCCTTACGTCCTGCAATATAACCACCGATTTTAGCAAGACCACCACCGGGATTCTTAATTAGCGAACCGGCAATTAAGTCAGCACCAACTTCGATCGGTTCTTTATCTTCAACAAATTCTCCATAACAATTATCAACGAAAATAATAACATCTGGATATTTGGCTTTAACTGCTTCGATTGCTTCTTGAATTTCATCTATTGGAATTGATGGACGTTGATCATACCCCTTAGAACGTTGAATGGCTACAACTTTAGTTTTCTCATTAATTGCTTCAAGTACATTGGGTATATCAATTTTGCCATTATTTAATTTCACTTCATTATAATGAACACCATGTTCTTTTAAACTTTCAATTCCATTGCCATTTACACCAATGACTTCTAACAACGTGTCATAAGGGCTTCCGGTGATATATAATAATTCATCATCATATTTCAAGTTACTTTGAAGCGCTAATGTAATTGCATGTGTACCTGAAATGATTTGAGGTCTTACTAGCGCATCTTCAGCTTTAAATGTATGTGCGTAAATCTCTTCTAAATGGTCCCTTCCAAAGTCATCATATCCATATCCCGTGGATCCTTGAAGATCACTTTCTGTCGCTTTGACATGATGAAAGGCGTTAAGTACTTTTTCTTGATTGATTAAGGCATTATTTTCAATTTCTTTGAAATATGGTGCCAAGGTCATCTCAACCTCTTCAATCAATTGAGTCATTTCTTTCATATTTTTTCTTCCTTTATCATTTTTTGTAGCCTTTAACGCTATACGTTTCATTCTCCTCATTAAAATACAGCTCACTCACTAATGTATGCTGCTTTAAGAAATATAATCTGTCCGCATTAACGCTATCCACAGTTTCTTCATAATATTCTAAATTGCGTTTAATCTCATCGATCATTAGTGATTTCACTTTTTCTTTATCGTTTTCATCTCTGCTTGATACAAAGACATGTGGAGATTTAGAAACAGGTGCTTCTGTATCTTCACCACATAAATCCTTTTTATTGAAAATTACAGCTTGAGGAATTTGATCCATATCTAAATCATTAATTAGCTGATTAACTGTATCATATTGTGAGCGATATTCAGGATGACTCGCATCGACAACATGTAATAATAGGTCAGCACCTTTCGCTTCTTCAAGTGTTGATTTAAATGCTGCTACTAATGTCGTTGGAAGTTTCTGAATAAATCCTACAGTATCTGAAATAATCAGATTAAATCCTTCATTAATTTGAATTTGGCGTGTTTTAGGATCTAATGTTGCAAATAATAAGTTCCTTTCATATGTTTCCTCATTAGCTAGGACATTGAACCATGAGGGTTTACCAGCGTTTGTATAACCAACTAAAGCAATTTGGAAAACTTGATTCTGCTCACGCTTATTTCTATATCTTTCACGATGTTCAACTACAGTTTGTAATTGATGTTTAATTTCATTCATACGCGTTCTAATATGACGACGATCCATTTCTAATTTCGTTTCACCGGGACCTCTTGTACCTATGCCGCCACCTAAACGAGAAAGGCTCTTACCATGCCCTTGTAATCTTGGTAAAAGATAATCAAGTTGAGCCAATTCAACCTGTAATTTACCTTCTCTACTTCGTGCTCTTAAAGCAAATATTTCTAAAATTAATTGGGTTCTATCGATGATTTTAATGCCCAAATTATCATTTAATGTTTTAGATTGTGCAGTTGTCAATTCATCATTCGTCACAACAAGATCTATATCATGAAATTCGATAAAAGCTTTAATTTCTTCAATTTTACCTTTACCTACATAATATTTATGATCAAATTGTTCTCTGTTTTGAGTGATTTGACCTTTAACATTTAATTGGCAAGTTTGAGATAAAGCTTCTAACTCTTCCATCGTTGAATCAAAATTAAATTGATTATCCGTTTGAGCATGTACACCGACTAATACAGCAGTTTCTAATCTCTTCTTTGTATCATGAGTTGATTGCTGTGCCATGATATACATCTCCTCTATAAAAAGTTACTCAAAACATTCTATCATAGACTTTGAACAAAGACTATAGAGTCAAATTATGTTAAATTTGAAGTATATCGAAAGGGTGATAAATATGGAAACGATTTATGATTTTGTAGTGCAAAAAAATAACGGTGAAAATTATAAATTAGAACAATATAAAGGCGATGTAATGCTCATCGTTAATACTGCTAGTGAATGTGGTTTCACCCCACAATTTGAAGGTTTACAAAAATTGTATGATGAATACAAAGATAAAGGTTTCGTTATTTTAGGTTTCCCTTGTAATCAATTTGGTGGTCAAGAACCTGGGTCAGGAGAAGAAGCAGCTCAAAATTGTAAAATCAATTATGGCGTAACCTTCCCTATCCACGAAAAAGTAGACGTAAAAGGTGAGAATCAACATCCATTATTCCGCTATCTCACTGACGCAGCAAAAGGTATGTTAAATGAAAAAATTAAATGGAATTTTACTAAATTCTTAGTCGACCGTGAAGGTAACGTTGTTAAACGTTTCTCTCCACAGAAAAAACCTGATCAAATTAAAAGTGAAATTGAAAAATTATTATAATCAGACTGTAGATTAACACTTCTACTCATTATCGCGTTATGTACATTTAGCTCATTTAAAAGTAATTTCTATTTGTGTATAACGATTATAGAAAATATATTAAATTTCAATAAAATAGAAAAATGCTTCATGTAATGTATGACTAACGAAATCAATCGTAGATTTCAAGCTATACATTGCATGAAGCATATTTTTTATTACAAACATTTCCTTGGTTTGTTCTAAAGTGCTAGGCGTGTTATACCATTATCTTCAATACTTAAATGTAATTCACTGATAAACTTCATGAATCATACACTTCCGCTTATCAATGAAAATGCAAAATTAATGCACTTTGATTACAACTCTTATTCTTCACTTTTTTCTTCAGCTGATTCTTCAGATTCATTATCAACTGTAAAAGTGCTGATCGCATGTTTGTAAATCAGATGTTGTTTGCCTTGAGAAACTAAACTTACAACATATTTGTCAAAGTCTTCAATAACACCTTTCATTTGAAAGCCATTTAAAAAGAATACAGTGACTTCAGTTTTTTCTGCTTTAAAGTTCTCTAGTGCTTGATCTTGGATGTTTTCGTTTGCAATCATGTCTAGAACTCCTTTTATTTATTTGGGTTGTAATCTCATCTAACATCATCTGAAGTGACATCGTTTCTTTATTTAACCAGTGAACATTCATTTTATTCTTAAACCAAGTCAGTTGGCGTTTAGCATATTGTCGTGAATGCTGTTTGAGTTTCTCAACAGCGTCATCCATGTTCATGTTGCCTTTGACTACAGGTACAAGTTCTTTATAACCAATCGCTTGCATGCTTTGGCTTGTTTCAAATCCTTGTTCCACGAGTTGTTGCACTTCTTTAAATAATCCGTGACCCAACATAATATCGACACGTTTATTTATTTTAAAATATAATGTTTCGCGCGACATTTCAATCCCTATTAATAATGTATCATAATTTTCAGTAAATTGTTGCACTTTCTTTCGAGAACTTAAAAGTTTTTTTGTTTTTAAATAATATTCTATCGCTCGCAATACTCTTTTTCGGTTATTAGGATGTATATTCTCTGCTGATTCACTATCAAACGAAGCTAAATAATGATGTAGCTCCTCATTGTTATATTGTTCGAGTTCTGCAAATTGCGCATGAACAATTTGCATTTTTTCAGGGGAGACTGTTTCATCTTCGAAAGCATAGTTGTAAAGCAATGATTGTATGTAAAGGCCTGTGCCTCCAGCGATGATAGGTAATTTCCCTCTATTGATAATATCTTCAATACAAGCTTCTGCTCTTTTTTTAAATTCATACGCTGAAAATGATTCATCAGGCTCTAATATATCTATCATGTGATGTGGAATGCCTTCCATTTCATCTTGAGTCACTTTAGCAGTTCCAATATCCATTTGTTTATACACTTGCATGGAATCTCCACTAATCACTTCACCATTGAATTTTTTAGCAATTTCAATGCTTAATTCAGTTTTACCTGAGGCAGTTGGACCTACAATTACAACAAGAAATGGCTTGTTTTGATTCGTCATTTCATTATTCACTCGCTTTATTTTTCTTTAAAATTTGTTTTTCTATCCATTCAAACATATGTTGCCAAGTCATTTGATAATCATCTTCAAATAAAATTTCATGTCTTTTATTTTTATATAACTGCACAGTGACATGATTTATACCTGATTTCTTATACAATTTACCCAATTGTCGAATGCCCTTTCCATAATCACCAAATGGATCTTCTTTACCTGAAATGAGTAAGATAGGCAAATGTTTGTTTAATTTCTCAAGAGATTTACGTTCTGTTGTCAGCATCATATACTTCACTGTTTGATAAATGAGCTGATTCGACACTCTGAATCCACAATATTCGTCTTGGACAAATTTATCTACTTCATCGCGCTTTGTTGAAATCCAATCACTCTCAGTTTCAGGATTCTCGATACGCTTGTTAAATGATTTATTGACTAAATTATTTACCCATTTCACACGTCGACGCTTACCTAATATTACCGTAATAAGTTTTAAGGCGAATGTTGCCGGAATACCTTTCCACTTCGGAAACATTCCTGTACCAGTTAAGATTAATCCATTCGCAAATTCTGGATATCTAACTACAAATAATCTTGCTATGATAGAACCCATAGAATGTCCTAATACAATATACGGAATTGTAAGTTGTGTGCCGTAAAGTGTTTCCACTATTTCATAGGCATCATCAACAATCTGAGACATATTTTCAAAGTGGCCTCGCTCTACCTCATCAATATCCTTACCATGTCCACGGTGATTATGTCTCAACACATCATATCCCTGTAAATTTAGGGCATAAACTAATTCGTCATAACGGTCCATATGTTCAGCCATTCCATGAAAAAGATGAACAATTCCTATGGTACTTTTCTTAGCCTTATCCACTTTAACCTCAATCATTGTCCCATCTTCAACAGTGATTTTAAACTGACTTTGACTCATAACATATGCCCCCTAACCTTCCTAATTCACTTTAATTCAATATTAGCTTAAAACTATTTTATAAATAATATACCGTGTGAGTGATATGTAATCAAATCGTATGCATAGCGTTTCTTCGGTCATTTTACTTTTATTTTCGGAAAATAAATTAAATAAAAATTAAAAAACTACTTGCAGAAAAATGGAATATCCAAAAATCTACAAGTAGTTAGATTTAAATCTCAATTGATACTCATAAATAATATCATTTATTCTTTAACAGCTGGTTGGTCGTTACCTGTGCGAGCTTGGTCAATCGCTTCTTCAACTTCTTTAGTGTAAGTTTCTTTCTGAGCGTCAGTATAGTTCAACATATCAGCCATGACATTAATTACTGCATCTTTATAATCTAAAACATCTTGAATATTGAAATATAATTTACCTGAACGACGTACTAAGAAATCTGTAGGTTTATAAACCATTTCTTGTTGGATACCATAAACTAATTCTACATAAATTTCTAATGGTAAATTACTTTCATGATATTGTGCAGTTTGTGCAATATTGAATAAATGATCTACGTTTGAACCATATTTACTAGCTAAGCGACGCGCAACATCTTCATCGATGCCGAAGCCTTTTGCTGCATCAACTTTTTGGTCGACGAAGTGTTTAAAGTTTTTACTTCCGCCTACATCACCGCCAGAAATTTTAAGATACTTAGTTGCACATGGTTCAAATTTAAGACCGTATTCTTGTTTCAAGCGTTTCGCTAATAGGTCAACAATATCCAATGCCATGTGACGGTAACCAGTTAATTTACCACCAGCAATTGTTAATAGACCTGATTCACCTTCCCAAACTTCATCTTTTCGTGAAATTTCAGATGGGTCTTTACCTTCTTCTAGGATTAATGGACGGACACCTGCCCAAGTAGATTCAATATCTTCATCTTTAACATCAACACTTGGGAACATATAATTAATTGCATCGATGAGATAGTCTCTGTCCTCTTGAGTAGTTAATGGTGTTGCTTTCTCATTGTCGTAGAACGTATCAGTTGTACCTACATATGCTTTACCTTCACGAGGAATAGCGAAAATCATACGACCATCTTTTTCAGTATCGAAATAAACAGCTTGGCCTAATGGGAATTTAGATTGATCGATAACAACGTGTACACCTTTAGTTAAACGTAGTTGTTTATTATTACGAGCGTAGTCACCACTTCTAACTTCATCTACCCATGGACCAGAAGCATTGATGACTTTTTTAGCTTTAATACCATAAGTTTCGCCGTCAATCATATCTAGCACTTCAATACCATTTACTTTTTTATTTGAATCATAAGTGAAATGTTCAGAACGTGTATAGTTAATGATTTCAGCGCCTTTTTCGGCAGCTTTTTTCATAACTTCAATAGTTAAACGTGCATCATCAGTACGGTATTCAACGTAGTAACCGCCACCTTTTAAGCCATCTTGTTTTACTAATGGTTCTTTATTTAAAGTATCTTGTCTAGATAACATTTTTTTACGTTCAGATTTTTTAACGCCCGCTAATCTATCATACATTGTTAAACCGATTGCAGTTGAGAATTTACCAAATGTACCACCTTTGTGCATTGGTAAAAGCATCCACTCTGGTGTTGTTACGTGTGGACCATTTTCGTAAACAATGGCACGTTCTTTACCAGTTTCAGCTACAACGCCAACTTGTAATTGTTTCAAATATCTTAATCCACCGTGTACAAGTTTAGTTGATCTTGAACTTGTACCTTGAGCGAAGTCTTGCATTTCTACTAAAGCTACTTTCATACCACGGTTACTAGCATCTAAGGCAATACCTGCACCTGTAATACCACCGCCGACGATAACAACGTCATATTCGTTTTCTCTTAAATTCTTTTTAATATGATCCCTTTTCAATGTAGATAATGCCATTATCTAACGCCTCCTAAAAATAAATAAAAAACGAGACACCTATCCCACAAAAACATTTAATTGTTTTGTACGAACAGATCTCTCGTTTCTCGATTTTCTTATTAACTTAAATTCAGTATAACACACTTAAGAAAATCAAGTCCATTTAATGCTCACGCTTACTTCAAAATTTTTGCTTAATCTTCTAGTTTGAATACTTGTGTTGCTTCTACAGCTTTTTTCCAGCCTTTGTATAACTTAGTACGTTGTTCTTCTTCCATTTTTGGTTCAAACTCGGTTTCAAGTTTCCAACGTTCTCTGATATCTTCTTTATTATCCCAGAATCCTACTGCTAATCCTGCTAAATAAGCAGCACCTAATGCTGTAGTCTCTTGAATTTCTGGTCTTTCAACTGCTGAATTTACGATATCAGCTTGGAATTGCATTAAGAAGTTATTTTTAACTGCGCCACCATCGACACGTAAGTTTTGAACTTCAATACCTGAGTCTTTAGACATTGCTTCCATAACATCACGAGTTTGATAACATAGTGATTCTAACGTTGCACGGATGAAATGTTCTTTTTCAGTACCACGTGTTAAACCAAAGAAAGCGCCTCTTGCATCTGAATCCCAATATGGCGTACCTAAACCAACAAATGCTGGAACCATATAAACACCTTCAGTTGAATCTACACGTGAAGCATAATTTTCGGTTTGAGGTGCAGAATTGATCATTCTTAAACCATCACGCAACCATTGAATTGCTGAGCCTGAAACGAAGATTGAACCTTCAAGCGCATAATTGACTTTGCCATCAAGACCATATGCAATTGTTGTCAATAAACCACTTTCAGATTTAACCGCTTCTTCACCAGTATTCATTAACATGAATCCACCAGTACCGTAAGTGTTTTTCACGTCACCTCGGTCGAAACAAGCTTGACCAAATAATGCTGCTTGTTGGTCACCTGCAATACCTGCAATAGGAACTTCTTGTCCAAAGAAGTGATAATCAATAGTTTTGGCGTAAATTTCACTAGATTCTTTAACTTCTGGAAGCATTTGTTTTGGAACATCTAAAATTTCTAATAGTTCATCGTCCCATTTTAAATCATGAATATTAAACATTAATGTACGACTTGCATTTGTATAATCAGTAATATGTGCTTCTTTACCAGATAATTTCCATACTAACCAAGAATCAATTGTTCCAAATAATAAATCGCCATTTTCAGCTTTTTCTCTTGCACCGTCAACATGGTCAAGAATCCACTTCACTTTAGTACCTGCAAAATATGGATCTAACAATAGACCAGTTTTGTCTCTAAATGTTTCTTCGTATCCTTGGTCTTTCAATTCTGTACAAATATCTTGTGTTTGACGAGATTGCCATACAATTGCATGATAAATCGGACGTCCTGTATTCTTATCCCAAACAACAGTCGTTTCACGTTGATTTGTAATACCAATCCCTTCAATTTGGTTAGCTTGAATGTCATTTTCATTCATTACTTCAGCCATCACTGACAGCACAGAAGTCCAAATTTCATTTGCATCATGTTCTACCCAACCTGATTGTGGAAAATGTTGTTTAAACTCACGTTGAGAAACACCTTTAATTTCTCCATCTTTGTTGAAAAGAATCGCACGTGAACTTGTAGTTCCCTGATCGATTGATAAAATATATTTTTCCATAGGTTTTGACTCCTTTTGATGTAATTAATAATAAGTAATAAAGTAAAGTTGGTATTTAAAATTTCATTAATAAAGTATCAACCATTACATCTATACACAAAATTGAGGTAATTTAATCCCGATATTTTAAAATTATCCTTCAATTATCCCTATCAATTAGTAAATAGATTCGATGTCACCTTTTTTAGAGGATTTATTAATAATTAATCCTAATACTAAAGTAATAACAACTAAGACGATTCCAACTGCACAACTCACGTTAAATGTTTGTTTATAAAACACTTCGTAAACGACAGCGCCCAGCATACCACCAGCAATTGGACCTAATACAGGCACAATAGCGTATGACCAGTTAGAATGACCTTTACCTGCGATAGGTAAAATAGCATGTGCAATACGAGGACCTAAATCTCGAGCAGGGTTAATCGCATAACCTGTAGGTCCCCCTAAACTTAAACCAATTGCTACAATTAAAGCACCTACAATAAGTGGATTTAATCCATCAGCAATTTTATTAACACCGATGAATAATATACCTAAAGTTAGAGCCATTGTACCAATAATTTCACTTAAGAAGTTGGCAAAATAGTTTTTAATTCCAGGTGCTGTAGAGAACACGCCTAATTTGACTTCTGGTTCTTCAGTAGCTTTCCAATGTGGTAAATACATTAACCATACAAGTGCACCACCGACGATACCACCTAACATTTGGCAAACAATATAACCAGGAACTTGTGCCCAACTGAATCCGCCATCCATTGCAAGTGCAATTGTAACAGCTGGATTTAAATGTGCGCCAGAGAATTTACCTACGGCATATACGCCCATTGATACGGCTAGACCCCAACCTGCAGCGATTACAATCCAATCTGCATTGTTGCCAGCACTTCTTTTCAAATTAACGTTTGCACAAACGCCACCTCCGAAAAGAATTAAAATTGCAGTACCTAAAAATTCTGCTAAATATGCATTCATATCATTTCCTCCCAAAAAACAGAGAGACCCCTACGTTAGCGATATTAAGCTTGTAGAAATCTCCCAGTCTCTGTTCTATTATTAACTTTTAAACTTGATATAATTTTACTATCGACTTGTAAGCGTTGTCAATGACTTTGTAAAAAAATTGTCATAATTAGTATTTAGAATTATAAATATAGCTAGTGTTTATTTATATCATAATAACTAAATTTTTGAGCAATTTATATTTTTGATTTTAAATTTTAAAGTAAAAAAAGAATGTGCGATATTTAAAATGAGTAGATCCTTTCAAATATCACACACTCTCACCTTTTTGGTTATTATCATTTACCAAAGTTTTTGATAGCTTGTGGTTACATATTTCGCACCACTTGAAACGGCTTCCTGTACTTCATTTTCATCATTAATTAAACCGCCTGCAATTACCGGTGTTGAAGTTTCTTTTTGAATTTGGTTCACTGCTTTACTTGCAATACCAGGTAACACTTCTACGAAATCAGGCTCAACTTTCTTGATTAATTCAATACTTCTCGTTAACGCCTGACTATCTATAATAAATACTCTAAAGATTGTTAAGGTATTTAGAGATTTGGCTTTTCTAATTACCTTTGTTTTAGTTGAAACAATGCCTTTGGGCTTATATTGTTGAATGATATATTCACACGCAAATTCATCATGACTTAAACCTTTTATTAAATCGATATGAATATAGCATGCTATACCTTGACGTTTTAATAGTTCCATTATACTTTTCAAATGCCCAATGTGCATATCTAATAATACACAAGCTTTATAATCTGTCTTTGTTAATCTTTCAAGATCTCTCATATTTCTGATCGCTGGCAAAATATTTTCTTTCAAGATAGCAGCTCCTCTACATCACTCGTTTAAATAGTTTTTCGAGTTCATAATTTGAAAAATTGATAATAATCGGTCTGCCATGAGGACAAGTAAATGGATCTTCAGCTTCTCTAAGTTGATCAATTAAATCTGACATTTCATTATTTTTCAAGTAATGATTTGCTTTAATAGACTTTTTACAAGACATCATGATTGCAACTTCTTCTCGTATTTTTTTAACGTCTACTTTTTTATGTTCTAATACTAAATTAATCATATCTTTAATAATTTCTTCAGCATCGCCTTTAGGGAACCAGACAGGATAACTATTTACAATATAATCATGTCCGCCAAAGTGTTCTAGATGTACACCAACTCTATCTAATTCGTCTTGATATTGATCGATAATCATTTGCTCATCTTTTGAAAAATGGAACGTAAGCGGAATCAATAAATTTTGGACTTCATTGGTAACTTCGCCAATTTTCTCTCTAAAGTATTCGTACTTAATTCTTTCTTGCGCTGCATGTTGGTCAATCATAAACATTCCATTTTCGTTTTGAGCAATGATATATGTGCCATGTACTTGTCCAACAACTTCCATATAAGGAACACGGCGATGAGGCGATTTACTTATAGTGCCTTTAATATCATCTACTTTTGCTGATGATGAATCTAATTCATTATATTGATCATTTTCAATTTCATTTAGAATATCTTTTTGATTTTGGAAGTAATTATCTTCACTCGTACGTTGTATATAGTGAGAGGAATCAGAATTAGAATTTTCTACATCAATCGTCGAATTGTCATATTCATATTTTTGGCCCGAATCTTCATTTACTACCGAATTATCGCTATCCGAACGATATCCATTTTCAGAAGATTGATATGATGAAGCTGATTGATTAGACGCATTAGAATTATTTCTTTTTTCAAAATCCATTTTCTGCTGTTCAAATGATTCAAGAACTTTATTCTTTTTAGGTGAACGGTCTAAATCATTTTGAGGAATTAATATTCTGTCTTTAAACGCCTCTCTGATTTTTTCTACTATTAGAGCAAATAGCTGTTCTTCTTTAGATAAACGTACTTCAAGTTTAGTAGGATGTACATTGACATCCACTAATATAGGATCCATTTGAATATTAATGTAGCAAATCGGATATCTCCCAATTGTCAGTAACGTATGGTAACCCTCGATAATAGCTTTATTTAGCAAGAAATTTTTAATGTACCGACCATTGATAAAAATTGAAATATAATGCTTATTACTTCTTGAATGTTCAGGTTTAGCTACGAAACCTTCAAGATGATAGTCGCTTGTGTCTCCTGAAATGTGAACTAAGTCTTTAGCAACTTTCATACCGTAAATTTCTGCCATCACTTCATTTGTACGACCTGATCCATTCGTACTAATTAAGGTTTTACCATCTGATACTAAAGAAATTCTAATATCAGGATGACTCATCGCCATTCTATTTACTATATCTGTAATCTTTCCTAATTCGGTATATAGACTTTTAATGTATTTCAGACGTGCTGGCGTATTATAGAATAAAGATTCTACTAGAATATCTGTTCCTTTTTTAGCTTTAGCAGGCTTACTGTTAATAATTTCTCCATTCTCTGCATATACTTCGAAGCCATTTTCATTATCAGTACACGTTTTCAATGTAACTTTAGCCACTGAAGAAATACTTGCTAAAGCTTCGCCACGAAATCCTAATGTTCTGATATGAAATAAATCATCATCAGCATCTATTTTACTAGTTGCATGTCGATGGAAAACTAAGCCTAAATCATCTTGTTCAATACCAGTCCCATTATCTACTACTCTAATTGAAGCAACACCTGATTGTTCCACTTCAACATTAATTTCAGTAGATTCAGCATCTATGGCATTTTCTAACAATTCTTTAACTACAGAACTTGGTCTTTCCACGACTTCTCCAGCTGCGATTTTATTAGCCAAAGAGGTTTGTAATTCTTTTATTTTTCCCATTGTTTACACCTACCTCTATCTTAATTGTTTCTGTAAATCACTTAATTTCACAAGTGCTTCTATAGGCGTCATATTGGATAAGTTTAAATTTTTAATTTCTAATTCAATTTCACTTTGTTGATCGTTATTTTCAAATAAATCAAATGAGGCTTGTTCAAAATCATTTTTAGAATTTATTGTTTTTTCAGTATTAATAGAATTATTACTTTCATTAGTAGAAAGACGACCTTCATGATTATCTTGAGATAATTCATTAGGCATGATTTGATCTGAAGGTTTTTGTTCAAATTCATCGAGTATAATTTGAGCTCTATTAATCACTTCTTCTGGTAAATCAGCAAGTTTGGCAACTTGAATACCGTAACTGTCATCGACCGCACCATCTTTAACTTTATGCAAGAAAATGAGTTCTCCCTTATATTCGTTAGCAGCCACGTGCACGTTCTTTAAACATGGAAGCATTTGATCTAAGGTGGTCAATTCATGATAATGCGTTGAAAATAGTGTTTTAGCATGAGAAGTTTGAGCGACGTATTCAATCATGGCTTGAGCTAGAGCTAGCCCATCATATGTAGATGTTCCTCTACCAATCTCATCAAAAATAATTAGACTATTCTCAGTAGCATAAGTTAAAGCCTTTTGCGCCTCTAACATTTCTACCATGAAGGTACTTTTACCTGATACTAAATCATCTGCAGCACCAATCCTAGTGAAGATTTGATCAAATACAGGTAATACAGCAGAATCACATGGTACATAGGCACCCATTTGAGCCATGATACTAATAATAGCAACCTGTCTCATATACGTAGATTTTCCAGACATATTTGGCCCTGTAATAAGATAAATGAATGTGTCATTGTCTAGATTGCAATCATTTGGCACATAATCATTATGATCCATCACGCGCTCTACAACCGGATGTCTAGAGTTTTCTAATTTTAATGTTTTATCATCACTAAACGAAGGTCGTACATAATTATATTTTTGAGCAATTTCTGCGAAACTTTGCAAACAATCTAATTCAGAAATAATTTTTGCTTGTTTTTGTAATCTCTCAGTATACGTTTTAATATGGTCTCTTAATTTAACAAATAATTGATATTCTAATTCAATTGCTTTATCTTCTGCTCCTAAAATAATGTCTTCTTTTTCTTTAAGTTCATCCGTTATAAATCGTTCGGCGTTGGACAATGTTTGTTTGCGATTATAACCAAATTCACTAGGTTCAAACCCTTGTAGATTTGCACGAGTAATTTCAATAAAGTATCCAAAAACTTTATTAAAACTAATTTTTAAAGACTTAATTCCTGTTCGAGCACGTTCTTTCGCTTGTAACTCTGCTAACCAAGTTTTACCATTCTTAGAAGCTTCTAAATACTCATCTAATTGCTCATTAAATCCAGTCTTAAATAGACCACCATCTTTGACTGAAATAGGTGGTTCTTCAACTAAACTTTCCTCTAAAAGTTCTAAAAGATCATCAAGGGGTTCTAAATCACTAAATTGTGATGTAGTCTGAGCATCTAATTCGTTGAGCAATGCTTTAATATTAGGAATTTCTGAAATCGAATGTTTGAGTTGTATCAAGTCTCTTGCATTCACATTACCATAACTAACTCTGCCGACTAATCGTTCAATGTCATAAACTTGATTTAAATAATTGCGTAGCGTATCTCTCTCAATAAAACGATTGATAAATTCCTCTACGATGTTCAATCTTTCGTTAATTTGATTTTTGTTAATTAAAGGTCGATCAACCCATTGCTTCAGTCGTCTTGCACCCATTGGCGTTTTTGTTTCATCCATTAACCAAAGTAATGTACCTTTTTTCGATTTAAGTCTAATGCTTTCAGTTAGCTCTAAATTACGCTTAGCATAGAAATCCATTTTCATAAAATCAATTGCTGCGTATTCAGCTACTTCTTCAATATGTGATAAATCTCTTTTTTGAGTATGATGTATATAATCTAACAGTAATTGTGTGGACTTGAACATTTGATTATGAGTTAACTGGTTAGTGTTATACTGCATTTCTGAAATATTCTCACGCACTGTAACTGTTTCAGTTGTCATGCTTATTTGACGTTTTAATTCTTCTGGCAATTCTTCATTTACAACTATTTCATTAGGATTAATTGTCGTAATTTCATTCAGTAATGTTGCTTCATCTTGAAAATGAGTAGCCTTAAGTTCTCCGGTAGAAACATCACAATAACTTAATGCATACACTTCATCTTTAACAAAACTTAAAATATAATTGTTTTGCTTTTCGTCCACGCCGCCTTGTTCCATCACTGTACCCGGCGTGACAATTCTAACAACTTCTCTTTTTACCATGCCTTTAGTCTGTTTAGGGTCTTCCATTTGTTCACATATTGCAACTTTATAACCATTGTTGATTAATGTCTCAATATAGCTATCAGCTGAATGATAAGGTACGCCACACATAGGGATAGGATTTTCCTTTTTAGCATCTCTCTTTGTTAAAGTAATTTCAAGAACTCTTGAAGCTTCTTTCGCATCTTCAAAGAACATTTCATAGAAATCGCCGAGTCTAAAAAATAATAAACAATCGTCATATTCAGATTTTATTTTTAAATATTGTTGCATCATTGGTGTTACATTAGCCATTTCTATTTTCACAACCCTTATTTATAAATATTTTTCTAATTTTAATATTTTTTACATACGCTTTTAACTCATACATTTTAACATATATAAATACAACTCGCTTAACCAAAAAAGTGTATAAAAAAGTACGCTTTAACATGAGACAAAATTGTTTTAACCCCAATATTTAACCCCTCACTAATAAAGCGTACCTGTAAATAAATCATTTCTTATTAAATTTATCCAATAGACCACGTCTTTTCAAAACAATAAGTAATATATAACTTATTAAAGAACCTATAACACTTGAAACTATAAATGCTATCATTAATGGTCTAACTAAAAAGTTATCAAAATTCATAAACCATGCTAAAGGAATACACATTAAACTTCCTATTACTCCGGTTCCCAATACTTCCCCCACAGCTGCCATAAAGATATGTTTTCTATACATATAAAATAAACTAGAAAGGAATACCCCAATCATGCTTCCCGGGAATGCAAACACACTACCTGTGCCAAAACTCACTCTGAAAATTGAGGAAATAAATGCTTGAGCTAAGCCATACCATGGTCCAACAAAGACTGCACATAATACATTAATAAAATGTTGAACGGGTGCTGCTTTAATCGGTCCTAATGGTATTACGATAAGACTACTAAGTACTATATTAATAGCTATCAAAATTGCGGTTATAGTCAATTTCCTTACTTTCATAGCATTTACTCCTCATTTAGAATTTACTCTTTATGTTCTCGTTCATTATGTTCATTAAGTCGGTCTTCCATTGTTTTAATCATCATCTGCAGCAAATCATTGGCATCATATTGTGCTGACCTGAATTCTTCAACTATTGGCAATTGATTAATTTCATTTTCGATATGATGAATTTGATTCTCTGATTGCTGAAATGCGTTATCTTTACCATAATTTTGAAAATTAACGGATTGTTTTTGTTGCTTTTTAAGATTTTTCATCTTATTTTCAATTGTTTTATTATTATGGATTTGCTTTTCAATAGTTTGGTAATCTTTAACAATCTCCAAATTATTAATTCGATTTGCAAGGGTATCAGCATGTTTTAAGATATCCTCTTTTGAATACATACTATTGAACCACCATCTCACTTTGATGTTCTCCAACAAAAGTTCCATTTAATGAGTACTGTTTGGCTTCATCAATTTTCACATCAACAAGTTTTCCAATCATTTCTTTTGGAGCTTTAAAGTTTACTAGTTTATTCTTAGCAGTGTATCCAGCTAATACAGTATCATCTTTTTTACTTGAACCTTCACATAGTACTGTGACAATTTCACCTTCATATTGGCTCATTGCTTTTTGAGAGTACTCTCCAACTTTTTTATTTAATCTTTGTAGACGTTCCTTTTTAACTTCAGTTGGAACGTTATCTTTCATTTTTGCAGCTGGTGTACCGTCTCTTTGTGAATACAGATAAGTATATGCATGTTCAAATTCAACTTCATCATATAGTGATAATGTTTCTTCAAATTGTTCTTCTGTTTCATTTGGATAACCTACGATGATATCTGTGGTTAGAGCAATATCAGGAATAGCATTTTTTATTCTACTTACTAAGTCAAGATAACTTTCTCTAGTATATTTGCGTCCCATAATTTTTAAAACAGCGTTATTACCAGATTGAACTGGCAAGTGAATATGCGGAACGATATTACCACCATTAGCAATGACTTCAATCATACGATCTGTAAAGTCCCAAGGATGGCTTGTAGTAAAACGTACTCTAGGAATATCAATTTTAGAGATGTCCTCTAATAAGTCACCCAAACCATAATCTAATCCTTCAATATCTTTACCATAAGAGTTAACGTTTTGTCCTAGTAAAGTGATTTCTTGATAACCTTCCCTAGCTAATTCTCTCACTTCATTAATAATATCTTCAGGACGACGACTACGTTCCTTACCTCTTGTAAATGGAACGATACAATATGTACAGAATTTATCGCAACCATACATGATATTCACCCAAGCTTTGATGCTACCTTCACGTACTTTAGGTAAGTTTTCAATTACATCGCCCTCTTTAGACCACACTTCAACTACCATAGCTTTTGATAGATAAGCTTCTTCTAAAATTTCAGGCAAATGATGAATATTATGTGTACCAAAAATCATATCTACATTTTGATAAGATTTCAAAATCTTATTCACTACGGATTCTTCTTGAGACATACAACCACAAACGCCAATTAGACACTCAGGACGTTCTTTTTTAAGATGTTTTAAATTCCCAATCTCACTAAACACTTTGTTTTCAGCATTTTCACGAATCGCACAAGTATTAATTAAAATAACGTCAGCTTGATTAATATCTGAAGTCGCACTATAACCTAAAGCTTTCAATATCCCCGCCATGACTTCGGTATCATGTGCATTCATTTGGCAACCATACGTTTTAATTAAAAATGTTCGTCCGTTACCCATACCTTTATATTTTTCATCAATGTGGAAATCTCTATTATATTGTACTTCTTGTTTCCCACGTTTCTTTGCTTCTTTCAAACTTGGCGGTTGATACACTTGTTCAAAGTATTTGCTATAGTCTTTTTCAGCTTTGCGATCACGTTCAGCTAAAATATTTATCGTACCAGCTTTTCTTTGTTCTTCATTCACTTTGAAAAATCCTTTCTATATGCCCATAATCATTATTTCATTATATTAAATTTAAGATTAAAGTGCAAAAAGACGCTGACATATGCTTTTGAAAAATTTTATAAAAAAA
>NZ_KV840039.1:247001-255048 GCF_001839105.1 Staphylococcus sp. HMSC62A08
AAAAAAAGAGCGCGAAATCAAACTTAAAAAAGATTAATTCCATGCTCTCGCCACAAATTTATTATATTTATTCATTTTCAATCTACTAATTGAAAAACTTTATTCCTGATCATATTTACCTGTTAACGTTTCTATCTCAATACCTTCAGGCACATGATAGAATTTAACTTGGCTAATAATACTTGGACATTCTAATTCAACCATTCTTTCATTAAGTTTTTGAATTAAGATTAAACATTCGCTCATATCACCTTGAACTGTCGTTTCTAATGGTCCAACTCTATAATGCAAACCTGATTCATCAATAATTTTTATTGCTTCATCAACATATGGAATCACATCTTGATTGTTAGGCGTTCGCGGAACAATTTGTACGCTCATCAATGTATCATTCATTATACAAACACTCCTCTTCGTTAAAATATTAATACAATCCTATTTTAACATGTTGAAATCATGTATCATTTTTATTAACTTTTCATTGTACCTGCTGAATTGCTTTAGAAGTTGCGTCAGCAAAATCATACATTAAATCTCCCCAGTTATCACGATTTTCTCTACTTTTACGCGAACTTTTATGATTAACGAATAATGATTTTCTTAGTTCAGAAGTTAATTCTATTTGAACACCTGCATCGTTTTTAGTTTGGTTTGTGATATTTCTATCTTGAGTCCCAGCCATTGTATGTGGCGCACCTTCGACTTTGATACCTATATCTTGTAAAGTTTCACTTAAAACATCAATAAGTTGATAATCATCGCCACCTATATATACAACGCTCTCTTCACCCTTACAACCATGAACAGTAATTGCTCTTTCACTTTTTTCCACTAAATCTAAAGCTTGTTGGTTGTCATAATGAGTGGAAGTGACATGTAATTCATTATTCCCTTTACTACGGATACCTTTGAATGAAAAGTAATTATACCCACCTTTTTCAGCAATAACTTGAGCCAATTCAGTTGTACCAGGTTCAATTCCGCCCCCATGAATAGCTAATATCGAAACATCACTGTCTTTATCTTCAATTTCAATCTCCCAATCTTCATTTTCAATTGTCTTTTTTTCCAATTTTTTCATTGATTTAAATTTGTCCATAGTAACCTCCCTACAACAACTTTTACGTTATCCATTCCCCTAATTTTCAGTTTAAAAAGTGATTTACATAATCTAAACGCTTTTAATTAATTTTTTAAAATCTCAAAATTGGTGTAAAAAAACTGAGCGCACAAAAAAGCACTCAGTTCATTTAAAATTTATACGAATTGCGCAGTTAAATCATTAAATGTCTCTTCTGATATATGAATATCCTTTTTAGCGAGAGCTTCATCCTCTAATTCGTCAATTTGTGATTCATAAGATGGTGTTTCAGTATCTTGGTATACAATACCTTTTACTAATGATTCATGTTCTAAAACAGTTTTCATAGCTAATTGCTTATCTGATGTATCATAGTTCTCAATGTCATCAATATTAGTTAAATGTTCTTTGAACCAATCATATGTGTTTACTTTGTTATACGTTACACATGGTGAAAAGACATTTACAAATGAAAATCCATCATGGTTAATAGCATCTTCAATCAATTTCGTTAATGCTTTAATATCACTTGAGAAACCTTGTGCTACAAAAGTTGCTCCAGAGGACAACGCTAATTCAAGTGGTGCAACGTTTTTCTCAATATTTCCTTTAGGTGTAGTTTTAGTTACAAATCCTACTGCTGATGATGGTGATGTTTGTCCTTTAGTTAAACCATAAATTTGGTTATCCATAACAATGTAAGTCATATTCATGTTACGTCTTAATGCATGAATCGTATGTCCCATACCGATGGCATATCCGTCGCCATCTCCGCCTGAAGCAATTACTGTTAAATCTTTATTAGCCATTTTAACACCTTGGGCAAGAGGGAGTGCACGTCCATGAATTGCATGAACGCCATATGATTTAATATAACCTGATAACCTACCAGAACAACCTATACCAGTTATAATTGCAACCTCTTCTGGTTCTAGGCCTACATTGGCTGCAGCTTTTTGAATCGCAGCTTGTACTGAGAAATCACCACATCCTGGGCACCAATTTGGCTTAACATTGTTTCTAAAATCTTTAAATGTAGCCAATTAAACCAACTCCTTAATTTCCTTAACTATTTCTAAACCTTTTGCTTCAATTTCATGAGGTAAGAACGGTGTACCGTCATATTTAGTTTGATTAACTAATTTATCTTGTAATTGGGTATTCATTTTCAAAATATTAGATAATTGTCCTTGGTAGTTATGCTCGGCTACAACTACTTTAGAGGCTTTATCAATAGATTGTTGAATCGTATCTTTAGGGAAAGGATGTAATTGTCTAATTTGTAAAGTATTCACTTTAATGCCTTGTTCTTCAAGACGTTCGGAACCTTCCATAATCGCTCCTTTACTAGAAATAAATCCAATATAAAGAATGTCGGCATGTTCATGTCTTTCATTTGATTCAACAGGTTTCTCGATAACTAGATTTTCAGTTTTACGCATACGTTTTTCCATTTGAGCTTGGCGATTAGAAGCCGCTTCACTAGGCTTACCTTCTTCATTGTGTTCAACCCCAGTTATATGGTGGATACCACCTTTAACTCCTGGAATTGGACGAGGAGAAATACCACTACCAGTTAATGCGTATCTTCTGAAGTAACTCTTATCATCTTCCTCACGTTCAATATCAGACTGAAGTAATTCACCACGTTTAATTTCAATCTTATTGTAATCATTTTCTTTAACATTTTGTTTACCTAAAGAAAGTTGTAAATCACTGAGAATAATAACGGGACATTGATATTCTTCAGCTAAATTAAACGCCTCTACAGTAAGATAAAATGCATCTTCAGCATCTGTAGGCGCAACAACTATTTTAGGAATATCGCCATGTGTACCATAAATCATTTGCATTAAGTCAGATTGTTCTTGTTTAGTTGGTAGACCAGTTGAAGGACCTCCACGTTGTGTATTAACAATAACGAATGGTGTTTCAGTCATACCAGATAACCCTATTGATTCCATCATTAGTGATAATCCCGGACCAGAACTAGCAGTAAATCCTCTCACACCAGCATAATTGGAACCAATAGCCATTGTTGCAGCTGCAATTTCATCCTCTGTTTGTATGACAGTACCACCTACTTTAGGTAAATTAGCAATCATATACTCCATAATTTCAGACGCAGGTGTAATTGGATAAGCAGCCATAAATTTAGAGCCTGCTGAAATAGCACCTAAACCAATAGCATCATTTCCTACCATGTATAAATGGGGATTTTCATTATTTTCCTCTAGTTCAAAATCACCTTCAATAGTATTTAATTGCGCTTGCATTAAACGATATCCTTCATTTAATGCTTGGATATTCATTTCAACTACTTTTTCTCCTTTTTTAGAGAACATATTAGTAATTAATTCTTCAAAAGTTGAAGTATCTAAGTTCATCAATGCTGAAGTAGCACCTATAGCGACCATATTTTTCATGAGAGCTGTACCAAGTTCTTTTGCAGTACTCGTAAATGGTAAATCAATAAGTTGTGCTTTGCAGTCTTCCGGCTTTTCAGGTTTAGCTTTAGAATCAGCAATGATAATACTATCGTTTCTCATTTCATGATGATTGAGCTCAATCGTTTCTTGGTCAAATGCAACTAAAATATCTAAATCATCACTTATTGCATGAACAGGCGAAGTTGAAACTCTTATTTTATTATTTGTATGGCCACCTTTAATACGGCTTGAAAAGTGTCTATAACCGTATAAAAAGTATCCCTTTCTATTCATTGCGGTGGCACAGATTTCACCAGTGGATTCGATCCCTTCACCTTGTTGTCCGCCCACTTTCCATGATATTTGTGATTTCATATCACATGCCTCCTGTGGTTATAATTCATAATTAATTTTAACAAAAGAAACCACCGTTTTACTATGTAAACAGTGGTACAAAATTAAATTCATACTAATGGACGATAACCTATAAACGTTGTAATCATAGGCTTTTATCCTTGGAAAGGATGATCGTCATTAATTAATATTCTTTCAATTTGAGTTGTCTTTCCTTCTTTATCTATATCAATAATTACTCCAGACAATACGCTACGGCCTTCATCTGGAACGACATGTCTTTGTGGTAAGCTCGTGATAAATCGATGAATGACTTCGTCTCGATTAATTCCTAATATACCATCATAGTACCCTGTCATACCTACATCAGTAATGTAACCTGTTCCTTTAGGTAAAACACGGTTATCAGAAGTTTGTATATGTGTATGCGTACCCACGACTGCACTAACTCTTCCATCTAAATACCATCCCATAGCATTTTTCTCGGAAGTCGTTTCGGCATGAAAGTCTACGAAGATATAAGGTGTCACTTGTCTTGCTTCTTCGATAAGTTGATCAGCTTTCTTAAATGGATCATCAATATCTTGCATAAATGTACGCCCTTGTAAATTAATAATTGCTAATTTAATTTCATTGATTTGAATAAAACGCATGCCAACTCCTGGTGCTTCTTCCGGAAAATTAGCAGGCCTTACCATGCGATTCGCATTATCAATAAATTCGTAAATCTCTCTTTGACCATATGTATGATTACCCATCGTCATGAAATCTACGCCTTCTCTTAACAATTGCTTATATATTTTCTCAGTGAGTCCTTTTCCATGTGCTGCATTTTCAGCATTTACAATGGATACTGTCGGGTGATAGCTTTGTTTGATTTTAGGTAGATAAGTGGAAATCGCATTTCTGCCGATTTTACCAACGATATCCCCGATAAACAATATTCTCATAAATCGTTCATCCTCTCATAAAAATAGTTTAATAGATACCACTATATAATTAAAGTATTCAGTACAAATTAATTATTCTGAATATTAAAAGACTTTTCTTTTTCGAATTTATTAATTATGTTAGTATGAAGTTAATAAAATTCTAGGAGTTGTATATAACACATGTCTATTAATATTGATCCTGAAAAATTTGCAGAATTAGTAGTAAGTTCTAATCCAGCTAAATCAGATGAGCCTGAAGATATCGCTAAAGAAAGTTTAACTTTATATATTAACGCTTACCGTTTAGCTGAGAGATACTCTAACATAGCTACTAATTGTTATGACACAGCTGAAATCATTAGAGAAATTAATGATGCAGATTTACAATTAAAATAATTTCAAATTTGATATATCAACTATAAACATTGTAATTTAAAATCAACCTGTCAGTAATGTCTTTTTCGACTTTATTGGCAGGTTTTTTATGTATTTTTTAATTTTAATTTTTTTAAAACTCATACATATCCTTAAGTATTTGTCTGAAATTGAAATTAAAAATAAATGTCACTCACTTCATTATACTTGAATCTGCGCTTCATGCATAAGAGCCACTAACCGATGAATCGGTAAGTGGCTCTTATAAATTATTTTGCATATTCTACTGCTCTAGTCTCGCGAACAACTGTCACTTTGATGTGACCAGGATATTGTAATTCTTCTTCGATTTGATTTTTGATATCTCTAGCCAATCTATATGATTTTAAATCATCAATTTCTTCAGGTGAGACAACGACTCTTATTTCTCTACCTGCTTGAATTGCAAATGCTTTCTCAACTCCATCATAACTTTCAGATAACGCTTCTAGTCTTTCTAATCTTCTAATATAGTTTTCAAGTGTTTCTTTACGTGCACCTGGTCGAGCTGCTGATAAAGCATCAGCCGCCGCAACTAATATAGAAATTATAGAAGTCGGTTCTACATCGCCATGATGTGAGTGTATCGCATTAATTACTGTTTCATTTTCACCGTATTTCTTAGCTAATTCAACACCTATTTCTACGTGACTTCCCTCTACTTCGTGGTCAATTGCTTTACCAACATCATGAAGTAAACCAGCACGTTTGGCTAAAGTGATATCTTCATCTAACTCAGCTGCTAACATGCCAGAGAGATGCGCCACTTCAATAGAATGTTTAAGAACATTTTGACCGTAACTAGTACGGTAATTTAATCTACCAAGTATTTTAACTAAATCCGGATGCATATTATGAACATTTATTTCGAATGTAGCTTGTTCACCAGCATCTCTAATGATATCGTCAACTTCTTTTCTAGCTTTTTCGACCATATCTTCAATACGTCCAGGATGGATACGACCATCTGAAACTAAATTCACTAACGCTGTTCTAGCTATTTCACGTCGTATTGGATCAAAGCCTGATAAAATAACCGCTTCTGGAGTATCATCAATAATTAAATCTATACCAGTAAGCGTTTCTAATGTACGAATATTTCGACCTTCTCTACCAATAATTCGACCTTTCATCTCATCATTAGGTAAATTAACAACTGAAACGGTTGACTCAGTTGTATGATCGGCTGCTAATCTTTGTACTGTAGTGGCAAGTAATTCTTTTGCTGTTTTATCTACTTTTTCTTTCGCTTCTTTTTCTTTTTCTTTAACAAGTATTGCAATATCTTGTGACAGTTCTTCTTCAACTCTGTGAAGTTGTTCGTTTACAGCTTCTTCTTGAGTGAGACCGGAGATGCGTTCTAATTCTTGTTCATGCTTCATTATTAATGTTTGAACACTACTCTCTTTTGCATCTACTTGTTGTTGTCTTTCTTCAAGTTTTGATTCTTTCTGTTCTAAAATCTCATCTTTTTTATCTAATAGATCAGATTTTCGATCCAAGTTCTCTTCTTTTTGAAGAAGTCGGGTTTCTTGTCTTTGAAGTTCACCACGTCTTTCACGCAGTTCACTTTCTGCTTGTTCTCTTAAAATTTGGTTTTCTTCTTTTGCCTCTAGTAATTTTTCTTTCTTAATATTGTCAGCTTCTTTATTAGCATGATTGACAATATCTTCGGCAGTTTGTCTCGATTGAACTTGTTTTTGGTGTAATAAATTTCGGGCAACGACATACCCTACAACAACGCCTAGAATAATCCCCAGCAAAATGAGTAGGAGGCTTAATAAATTCACATAAACACCTCCTTTATCTAGGGTTTGCTCTGTATATCAAAATCAATATGATTATATGAAATTATATAAGAATCATACACACTAATTGTACGTTTTTCGACAGAGAAGTGTCAAGATATGAAATTGCACTATAACTCATTTGAAACCTTCATAGTTAATATTAGAATTAACCAATTTTTAATATAAAAAATGGACAGCTATTTAGCCATCCATTTCAACGTTTTCTATGTTATGTGAATAGATTACTCTTCATCAAATAAAGTTTTAGGCGTATCTTCTTCAGATTCAGTTTCTTCAACATCTCCATCAAAGATACCTAATTTTTCACGTAGTTTGCGATCAATTTCTTCTTTAATTTGAGGATTTTCTTTTAAGTAGTTTTTAACATTTTCCTTACCTTGGCCCATTCTTTCCCCATTATATGAGTACCATGCACCAGATTTATCTACAATGTCGTTTTCGACACCTAAGTCAATTAATTCTCCTTCTTTAGAGATACCTTGACCATACATGATATCAACTTCTGCCACTCTGAAAGGTGGTGCAACTTTATTTTTAACAACTTTAATTTTTGTTCTGTTACCTACAATATCTTGACCTTGTTTTAATTGTTCTGCTCTTCTTACTTCTAAACGTACAGAACTATAGAATTTTAATGCACGACCACCTGGTGTAGTTTCAGGGTTACCGAACATAACACCAACTTTCTCACGGATTTGGTTAATAAAGATTGCAGTTGTATTAGATTTAGAAATTGCACCTGATAATTTTCTTAACGCTTGAGACATTAATCTTGCTTGTAAGCCGACATGCGTATCTCCCATTTCACCTTCAATTTCAGCTTTCGGTGTTAAGGCAGCTACAGAATCGACAACTACAATATCAACGGCACCGCTTCGAACAAAAGCTTCAGCAATTTCTAGACCTTGTTCACCGTGATCAGGTTGAGATAAATAAAGATTATCAATATCTACACCTAATGCTTGAGCATAAACAGGGTCAAGCGCATGTTCAGCATCAATGAAAGCTGCTACGCCTCCATTTTTT
>NZ_KV840039.1:255148-300890 GCF_001839105.1 Staphylococcus sp. HMSC62A08
TTTTTTGTACTTCTGCAATTGCATGTAATGCTACAGTTGTTTTACCTGAACTTTCAGGTCCATATATTTCAATAATTCTTCCTTTAGGATAACCACCCACTCCTAGTGCGTTATCCACTGTGACAGAACCACTTGATGTGCTTGAGACTCTGCGACCTTTATTATCGCCTAATTTCATTACTGCACCTTTACCAAATGATTTCTCCATATTTTTTATTACTGTATCTAAAGCTTTTTGACGTTCATTATCCAAAGCGAGACCTCCTAATTCAGAAAGTAATCTGTTTAATATCTTACCCTTACTATACAAGCTATCAAATCAAAACACAAGCATTTTGCGAATATTTGTTCGTGTAATTTGTGATTTTACCAGAACAGAAACGAACAAACGTACTTATATTTTGCACTAAAAATGAATTATTCTTGTTGTTCGAACCATTTTAATAATCTTATCATCGCATAATTTTGACTTCTGTTTCTTAATAAATTTCGACTTTGAGCCATTTTGAAGGTATCTATATTCAAGTTTTCACCATCATATATCGCTAAATATACCTCTCCGTCTTTATTTAATAACACAATACCCAATTCTGTTTGATATAAATCTCTTACATATTGAGCTGCACTTAAAAGCTGAGCATGTATGTTTTCATCATTTTCTACAAAAACAGAACTATGCGGTAAAATGCCTTTAAGTAAATTGTCTGTATCTACATTTTTCAGCCTTGTATATAGCGCACCATTGGTTACACCATCGTATATTGCGAATGTACGTTTCACCTTAGACATAACCGATTCTTCAATCGTAATATCATCCGATCCAAAGTAATATTCTCCTATTCGATTAAGAATTTCTTTCTTAATAGGTTGGATGAGTTTCTCACATTCTGTTTGCGTATCTGCGTTAGCTGTTAATCTAATGTATACTTCGTGTGTCCCTGCTAAAGGTGCGATAGTTGGGTTTGACTGATTGTCTATAAGATCCATCAATATCGTTTCAACTTTAGATTCACCAATACCTGCAAATCTTAATAATTCTGAAAAGATAACCCTGTCATCATCTAATAAGTAAGGCAATAGCTCATTTTTAGCCATGGGTTTCATTTCTTTAGGTAGACCTGGTAATAGCACAACTTTTTTATCTTCTTTTTCTACTAACATACCTGGTGCCATACCTGTTTTATTAGGTAATACTTTAGAACCTTCAATGACTAAAGCTTGTTGTTTATTATTTGGAGTCATCTCCTGACCTTGTTCTCTAAAATAACTTTCAATGTAACTTAAAGATGATTCATCAGTAACTAATTCTCTGCCCAATACTTTCGCTACAGTATGTTTTGTTAAATCATCTTTTGTAGGACCTAATCCTCCAGTTAAAACAAGTGTATCAAAACGCTTTAGACCTTGTTTGATAACATATTCTAATCTTTTAGGATTATCACCAATAACTGTATGCTCAACAACACTTTTACCAATACTATTGAAAAGTTTAGAAAGATATTGACCATTTGTATTAGCAATTTGGCCTAAAAGTAATTCAGATCCTACAGCAATTATTGAAATTTTCATTGAACTTTTACCCCTTTATCTATCGATTTCCACAATAAATTCATTATATATTTTTTAGAGTTATAAATCTAAAATAAGCGTTTAAAAAGTGCACGTGCAATTCAGATATCTACTTCTAATATATTAAAAAAGGCTGAGATAACTAACGATATCTCAACCTCAAATCTAAACATATTAAATTATAATTATTTTGATTGTTTAAAGACGTCTCTACCTTTATAAAAATACTCAATACCAGAAAGAATAGTAAAGAATACACCAATATATAATAAAGTAACGCCTAATGGGAAATGAATAAAGTGTACAAGTGGATCACCTAATAATATCCAGATAATTGCAACCATTGTCACAGCAGTTTTAATCTTACCTAATTGACCTGCAGCACTTACAAATCCTTGTTCAATTTGTAACAAACGGAGTCCTGTCACAGCAAATTCACGTGCAATAATAATGATTGCAACTACTGAGTTTGTAAAACCTAATTGAACCATTACTATCAACGCACTTGCAACAAGTAATTTATCTGCAAGAGGGTCTAAAAATTTCCCCATATTCGTTACAAGTTGCCACTTACGTGCTAAATAACCATCCGCAAAATCACTCAACGAAGCAATAATAAAGATGATTGCACTGATTAAAATTTCAATTCTAATATGATAACCGCCAAGGAAGGAAACTTGTCCAAATCCGAAGTCTACTAACGCAAATAGAATAAAAACGGGTATCAATATAACTCTAAATACCGTAATCTGATTCGGTATATTCATTTTAAATCCTCATTTCTAAAACTTTATTTATTTACAAAATTAATACTGCAAGTATCCAAATAATTAAAGATACAATAACAATCATACCTATTAACATGACAAGTTGAATGGTTTCTTTCGACTTGCTGCGATAAGAAGGTACTTGACCATTAGAAAAAGTTGTCATCAATTGATCCATTTGATGCTGATTGCTAGGTATTTCATCTCGATGTGCTTCAATCAGTTGATTAGGTTCAATATTAACAACATTGGCATATTTTCTAATAAATCCCTCTGTGTAATCTTTTTTGGCTAATAGGTCAAAATCATTATTTTCAATATGTATTAAAGTCTGACGCTTAAGCTGAGTTCGTTGCTCTAATTCATTTAACGTCATACCCAATCTTTCACGTCTACCTTTTAACGCTTCACCAACCGTTTTCACACAAAGTCCTCCTCACACTTATTCAAAGAAACCAAATCCCCCACCGAATGGGTCTCCAAATTCTAAACTATTTTTACTTTGAACCGTTTGTTTCTTCATTTCATCATAATGTATTTCTTGGTTCTCATTTTCTCTCAATTCTATAATATAGTCAAAATCATCCATACTGTAGTTACATGCTTCAACGAATAAATCCGGATGCTCTACGACCTTGATGGATGGCAATGTCATCACTTCTCTAACTAGGTCCTGATGTTTAGGGTTAGACTCACGAGCTGTCACAGCTCCATCAATAATATAGACATGGTTTGACTCATATTCACCCTTGATAAGTGAACTCCTTACCGTCTGTTTAATTAAAGTAGAACTTATGAATAACCATCTTTTATGTGCACAAACGCTTCCTGCTACAATAGATTCTGTTTTACCAACTCGAGGCATGCCTCGAATACCTATTAATTTGTGACCTTCCTCTTTGAAAAGTTCAGCCAAAAAGTCTACAAGTAAACCTAGGTCTTCTCTTTCAAATTTAAATGTTTTCTTGTCATCTGCATCTTGCTCTATGTATCTACCATGTCTAACCGCAAGTCGATCTTTAAGTTCAGAAATTCTTAATTTAGTAATATCAATTTCATTGATTTCTTTGACAATCTGTTCAAAACGTTCAACTTTCTCAAGTTTATCGGTTTTGATAAGTAGACCCCTTTTACCTTGATCAACACCATTGATTGTTACAATACTAATTCCTAGCATACCTAGTAAACTTGAAATATCACCGAGTAATCCAGCTCGATTGATAGTAATTTCATATTCTAAGTACCACTCTTTTCTTTCTGCAACTGTCATGATTCGACCACCCCTTGTTTACAATCACGCACTTGAAAGCTATTCAAAGTTTGATTTAATCACATTATAACATCGTTTATGAGAATCGCACTTAATAATTGTATTAATTTTCTTATAAAAATAAACAAGAATGATTAATCAAAGACAATAAATAGAAAGCTTCTATCCCGTAAGAGTAGCTAACTTATAAATACCAACCGCCATTAACTTTTTGAACGGTACCTGTAATGCTTCTAGACATTGGATGGCATAAATACGCACAAACGTGAGCAACTTCGTATGGTTCAATCATTCTGTTTTGAGGCAATTCTGCTACAATAGATTCCATTTCTTCTTTAGACCACGCCTTGCTCATGTTACCAGAGACAAAGCCAGGTGCAATTGCATTTACTGTCACTGAAGTGAGTGCTAATTCTTGGCTAAGTGCTTTAACGAAACCAATCTGAGCGCTCTTCATTGCAGAATAAATCGATTCCATACTAGCACCTGTTTCTCCCCATATTGAAGAAATCACAATGATACGTCCATGATTACTTTTTCTTAAAGTGTCAACAAAATATCTAGATATACGAATAAATTGTCTTACATGAAGTGCATAACTAAAGTCTATATCTTCATCGCTCATATCTTGCAACATACCATATAAGGCAGTTCCACTCGTATATATGAGGCAATCTATATCATTGAGATGCCCGAAATATTCCGATAATGTTATATCTTGAGCTAAATCACATTGGATAAATTCTACATTATTATTTTTATACTTTTCTTTTAATGAAGTTAAATCCGCAGTGTTGTAATGAATAATCACTTCATAACCTTCATCTAATAAGCGGTCTACAATTGCAGTGCCGATACTACCTGAACCACCAAATACTAGCGCTTTCATTACTCTTTCAGCTCCAAACGACTATCAACAAGATGATCAAAGTCAAGGAATAGCTTAGATGTTTCATTTACACTTTCTAAAGTAATATTTTCAACAATCTCTAACATATCAAAGACACTCACGCCTTCGAAATATAACTTTGCATATTGATTCGCAATATACTCAGGGGAGTTTAAACTAGAAATAAATTCGCCGATAAATTGTTTTTTCAATAAATCAAACGCTTCTTGATCCGCTAAATGTCCTCTGTATTTCTTAAGTTCATTAATTAATAATTCTTTCAACTCGTCGGGGTGTTGTGTCGCACTCGTAATAATAGAAAAACTGTAACTTGGTTCTAATACAAATTGGTAACCAAACGTTTCATCGATAAGATCTTTGTTTAACAAATCTTGATAAAAATCTGTTTCCTCGCCGAAAATCAACTCATAGAAAAATGTCATTTCTAAGTCTCTTTGAACGTATTTTTCTGAGCTTTCATTGAGTGGTTGATTTTTAAATCCTAGCATGAGTCGTGGCGATTGTAATTTCATCTTTTCAGTTACTGTATGTGTATTGACTTCTTCCGGTTCTTTAATTTGTGCACGCTCTATCTTAGGTTGATTAGTCTTGTTGCGTTGCTTTTCATGATTATCAACTAGATCAACGATACTTTGAGGATCAACATCGCCTACGACGAAGAGAACCATATTGGATGGATGGTAAAACGTTTCATAACATAAATATAAATCGTCTTTAGTTATGTCATAAATACTGTCTACACTTCCAGCAATATCAACTCGGATAGGATGTTTAGAGTACATAGCTCTTAGCGTATTGAACATCAATTTATAACCAGGTTGCTCTTGATACATCTTAATTTCTTCAGCGATAATGCCTTTTTCTTTATTCACTGTTTCTTCAGTAAAATACGGTGTTTCAACCATGGTTAATAAACGCTTAATATTACTTTCGATGTGATTTGTAGCACTAAATAAGTAACTTGTACGGTCAAAACTAGTGAAAGCATTCGCCTGGGCATTTTCTTCAGCAAATGCTGTAAATAAATCTTCTTCTTCTTTTTCAAAAAGTTTATGTTCTAAAAAATGAGCTACGCCGTCTGGAACCTTTACAAACTCATCACTACCAAGAGGTTTAAAGTGATTATCTAACGAACCAAATTGTGTTGTATAAGTTACAAATGTTTTTTGAAATCCTGGCTTAGGTATAATAAACAGTTTTAGTCCATTATCAAGTTCATGTTCAAAAACCTTTTCATCAATAAGTTCATAATTATGTACTTTCATTATTCACTTTGACCTCCCTTCGTTAAAACATAAATGGTATCAAGGACAGCTTCGTTAGCTAACTCAATTACATCTTCTTTTGTAACCTGATTAATTGCTTTAATAAAGTCTTCATCAGATTGATATTCGTCTAATAATAGTTGATTATGTAGCAATTCAATCATGCTTTTAGGTCTATCAGTAGATTCATGTCTGTGTGAAATAATAATTTTTTTAGCTAATTCTAATTTAGTTTCATCAAATTCACCATTTTTTAATTTATCGAATTCTTCTAAAATAGTATCTTTCGCGCGTTCATATTTATCAGCAGATACGCCACTTAAGACAAATAAGAATCCATTTTTACCATCAATTTGAGAATGGATCGAATAAGCTAAACTTTGCTTTTCACGAACTTCGTTGAACAATACAGAAGAGGGATCTCCACCAAACATCATATTAAACACGACAAACGCATAATAATTTTGTTTACCATAGTATGTTGGGAATCGATAACCAAGATTAAGTTTTGCTTGGTCCACTTCATCTTCTTCAATAATAACCTTTGGCGAACCAATATGATTTATTTGTGTTAATGGTGAACCCTTTTCTAACTCAAACGGTTTGATTTCAAAGTTATTTTGGATTAAATTTCTCGTTTCTTGTTCGTTAACATTTCCTACTACGTAAATTGCACATTCATCATTATGTATCATGGATTTATATGTATCATACAAGTTTTGAGCAGTCACTTGTGGTATTTGTTCCAATTGACCCGTAGCAATATATTTATATGGCTCATCTTCAAACATATAATTCATTAATTTTAAAAATGAATATTGCGCCTTATTATCTGTCATTGCTTCAATTTTCTTAGTAAGGAGAGATTTTTCTTGGGCCACATATTTTTCATTGAATTGTTCATCTTCAATTAAAGGGTTCCATATTAACTCTTTCAGCATTTCTAATCCCTTTTCAAATAGAGGCGTAGAATCCTTTAAGTAGCGCTCATTTACAATTTCTAGAGAAATAGTAATGACATGTTTATCTTTAAATTTAGTTACAAAACTATTGATATAAGCCCCATATAGGTTTGACAAATGTCTATTTAACGCTTTATCGTTAGGCCATTTTTGAGTGGCACGTACTAATACTTTACTTAGAATAGAACGAGACGTAATCGTTTCATAATCTAATGGTGCCATGAATTTAAATGTCACCATCGTTGTTTTAAATTTTTCAGTTGGTAAAACATTGATATGTATATTTGAATGGTCATGGTTCATTGTCTCCAAATGCCATACCTCCCTTTTCTGTAAAAACATTTACTATTTAATTTTTATTAACTTTAAACTTAACTAAACTACTTTTAAGATAGTTTAAAGAGTATAAGATGGGTTGTCCATTTTCATCATAATGTACAACTTTCAATAACATTAAACCTTCGTGTGGCGACGCGTTGAGCACTTCAGAAATGTGTGGTTCGTAACTAATCGCTTCTAAGTCCATTTCAGCATGAGTCACTTCGTGTCCTGTCGCATCTTTAATGGCTCTTAACATTGATCCGTTACTTTTCTGATAATCTAAACAAGTTAAGTATTGTTTCGCAATTTTATCTAAACAATAAACGACAGGTTTATGGTCAGCAGTTCTCAATCTCTCAATGATAGTGACTGGTTGCTTGGTTTCTATTCCTAAATGTTCTGCATCTAAGATTGTTGCTGGTTGTTCATCAAAATTTAGATACTCTATACCTGCTTTATACCCAGCTTCTTCAATCATAGTACTAATACTTATTAATTTGTCTAATGGATAAAAGAAGGGAGGTTGTGCTTTAACGCTTGTCCCCTCTTCAAAATTATCCGTGACTATTTGTTCTGTGATTAATTCACCAATGCCGTCATAAACATCATCAGTTTTAACATTTAATGCACGTGCAATTGATAAATTACTAGGTAACTTACCACCGTTTTCTAGCTCACCATTTTTAATCATATTTAAAATATATTGTTTTACTCTATATATAGCATTCATTTCCGACATTTTTACACCTCATCATTATCTAAATCAACTAGAATTTGTCTAGGCTTGCTCCCTTTTTGTGGGCCTATGACCTGATTACGTTCTAAATCGTCCATTAATCTTGAAGCACGATTATACCCAATTCTAAATTGTCTTTGTAATAAAGATGTACTAGCCTTCTGTTGTTCTATAACAAATAAATAGGCTTCATCGTATAAAGAATCTTCACTTTTCATCTCTGATTTATCGACTGGTGCATCTGGTTCCATTTCTTTCACATAATTCGCTTGTTGTTGTTCTACAACATAATTGACTACGTCTTGAACTTCTTTGTCACTCAAGAAAGCACCTTGAATACGTGTTTGCGTAGACTCTCCGTTACCTATATATAACATGTCACCTTTACCTAGTAATTTTTCAGCACCGCCTGAACCAATAATTGTTCTAGAGTCTGTTTGTGAACTTACCGCAAAGGCAATTCTTGATGGGATATTATTCTTGATAATACCTGTAATGACATCAACTGAAGGTCTTTGAGTGGCTACAATTAAATGAATTCCAGCAGCTCGAGCCATTTGAGTAATACGTTGAATCGCATTTTCAACTTCTTTTCCTGCAACCATCATTAAATCTGCTAACTCATCTACAATAACAACGATATATGGTAATTCGGATTGTTTCTCTTCAAGTTCTTCATTTTGTTTACGAATATATTGGTTATAACCTTCAATATTACGTGTAGAAGAATGTTGGAAAAGATCGTAACGACGTTCCATTTCAGCAACTACTTTTTCTAGAGCCTGAGATGCTTTATGTGGGTTCGTAACAACTGGTATAAGTAAATGTGGTATACCATTATATACGTTTAATTCTACCATTTTAGGGTCAATTAACATAAGTTTTACTTCATGAGGCTTTGCGTTAAGTAAAATACTTGTGATGATACCGTTAATACAAACTGATTTACCACTACCTGTTGAACCTGCAACAAGTAAGTGTGGCATTTCATTTAATTGGATAGATACAGGCTCACCAGAAATATCTCGGCCTAAACCGACTTCTAACTTATGTTGTGAAGGGAATTTCTCTTCTAACACTTCTTTTAAAGATACTAATGAAATCTTATCATTTGGTACTTCGATCCCTACTGCAGAACGACCGGGTATAGGCGCTTCAATACGTACATCTTTAGCAGCTAATGCTAAAGCAATGTCGTTGTGTAAGTTAACGATTTTACTTACTTTAACACCTTGGGCTGGTTGGATTTCATATTGAGTTACTGCAGGACCGATTTTAATTTGTGTGACTTTCGCATTGACACCAAAGTTTTTCATCGTTGACTCTAATACTTGACCTTTGCGTTGAACTTCAGCTTTAGAAGTTGATTGTTGTTTCGCAGGTTGATTCAGTAAAGTTAAAGGTGGCACAGTATATTCGACATTAGCCACTTCTCCGGCTTCTGAAATAGAACTTTCCCCGTCGTTGTTATTATTGATTTCCTCTTCTAAATTCGTCGAAACATCTTTTTTATGATTATTTTCTTGTGAATTTGATGTTGTTTCGCTGCTTTTAGCTTCATTGTCAAAGATTCGTTTTTTACGCTTATTCGGTTGACTATTGACTTGATCCTCTTGTTCGTTATGTCCATATATAGGTATATCATTCGTTTGTCCTACTTCTGGTAAATCACTTACATCTTTAACTTGTTCGTGTTGTAATCTCTCTTGATTTTTAGCGCGTTTCTTTTCTTCAGCACGTTCAGCTTTTAATTGTGCGCGTTCTTCTTTTTTAGCTTTATTTTGTTCCCTTTTTTCTTTAAAAGACTCTGAAGCATTTTCACTTGAAGACTTCATGTTTTCAAATAAATTTTTAGTCACATCTCTATGTCTTAAGTTCATTAAAAGAATAATACTTGAAGCCACTAATAAAATCGTAATAATAATAACTCCTACAATAGAGATGAGCGGAATAAACAACTTAAGTAAGTAAAAACCAATGAGTCCTCCACCAAAATTTGGAAAATGCGTATGTTCATATGATCGATATACATATGAAAGTACTGGTTCTCTTTCAGATGAGATACCTTTTGTAAAATGATAATAAAGTTGTGCTATAAATAATAAAGCTAATTGTAAGATAATTGCCCCAACACTACGACGCGTTTTAGGAATCTTTTTAGAGTATGTAATAAAACCTGTTGCTAGGATTACTAAAATATATGTTAAAAATCTACTCATTCCAAATAAATAATTAAAGAAACTATCAATCATTCGACCAACTATGCCTAATTGAAAAGCTCCTAAAACGACAAGAATGACAATGGCAATAGCAATTAAATAGCGTAACGGACTTTCATTTTGTTTTCTTCTCTTAGAGTTTTTACGCGTAGCATTACTTTTCTTTCTAGTCGTTGTTTTTTTCTTTGCTTGTGGCAAGATTTTACACCTTCTTTTTTAATCTTTCACAGTTCTCCATTAGGTCTTATGACACCTATTTCTTATGTATATATTTAATAAGATGAAAGAGGCAGGAACAATTTAAATGTTTAAAGTTAATTTTAATCGTCCATATCTTTTGTTTCGATATAAAGTGAACAAAATTAAAATAACCTAAATGTAGAACATCATCATCTTTATGTTACAAAGTGATTGTGTTTTACTAAATTGTCCCAACCTCTTTAAAATATTTTTTATTTGGATTATATCTCAGAAATAACTGGAATAATCATTGGACGTCGTTTCGTACTTTCGAATAATAGTTTACTAATTTGATCTCGCATATTTTGCTTTATTTCAGACCATTCAATACGTTTTTCTTGTAAACCTGCTTCTACAATTGTACGCACTTTTTCTTCCGCTTCATTTAATAATTCTTCGCTTTCTCTAACATAAACAAAGCCTCTTGATTGTATTTCAGGACCTGCTGCAATTCGTCTGTTTTTAGGATCTAACGTTACCACAGCAATGAATATTCCATCTTCTGCTAATAAATGACGGTCTCTTAATACGATGTTACCTACGTCGCCAACACCAATACCATCAATAAGTACATTTCCTGAATTTACTTTTTCATTTAGAATCATATCTTTACCGTCATAATTAATAACGTCGCCTTTTTCTACTAAAAAGATTTTTTCAGGAGCAACACCTGACTCAGCAGCTAATTTAGCGTGTGCAATTTGCATTTTAAATTCACCTTGCACAGGGATAAAGTATTCCGGTTTCATAATATTTAACATCATTTTTAATTCTTCCATACAACCGTGACTTGAAGCATGAATCTTCTTATTGTTAGGAATGATGTGGGCACCGGCACGTACCAATTCATTTAAAGTATCCGCAATGATAACTTCCATATTCGCTGAAGCAGTAATTGCTAAGAAGACAGAATCGCCATCTTCGATATTCATAATTTTATGTTTCTTTTGAGCCATTTGACTTAAAGCTTCGACAGGTTCTCCTTGCATGCCTGTGGCAATGATAATGACTTCATTCTTAGGATAATTATCAACTTCATTAATAGGTATTAATAAGTCTTTAGGTATATCGAAATATCCCATCTTGCGGGCGATATTAAATGAACTTTCAAGTGAACGACCTAAGAATGATACTTTACGATTCAATTGACTCGCAATATTTAATACTTGTTGGATACGTATAAAATTAGACGCATAGCAAGAGACGATAAGTCTTCCTTTTACTTTAGCAAATGCATCGTACATATGGTGTTCGATGACATTTTCAGGTGTATTGTAGCCAGGCTTTTCAGCTTCAGTAGAATCACTGATTAATGCAAATACTCCTTCATCACCAATTTCAGCCATTCGTTTCATATCAGGTGCATACTGACCATGTAAACTTTGATCAAATTTAAATTCACCTGTATATACGATAGAACCATATGATGTGTGAATACAAATACCTAAACTATCAGGAATGCTATGTGTAGTATTAAAGAAACTCACATTTACATTTTTAAATCTCATTACTGAATCATGATTAACTGTATAGTAACGCACTTTCTTTTTAATATTACGGGCCTTCATGTTTTCTTTAATAAGTGCGATTGTCAACTTAGAACCATACACTGGTGCATCAATTTGTTCTAACACATAACTCACTGCACCAATCGCGTGTTCATGACCATGAGAAAGGAAAATGCCTTTTAACTTATCTTTATTTTCAATGACATATTGAATGTCAGGAATAACAATGTCTACACCAAGCATTTCATCTTCGGGGAACATTAATCCCGCATCTAACATAAACATTTCATCGTCTACTTCAACGATGTACATATTTTTAGCGATTTCGCCTACACCACCGAGTGGTATGATGCGAATATCTTTATTTTTTTTTCTTTATTAAACTCAAAATGTTACCTCCTATAAATAGTGACCCGTCCATATATAAACTCATCATTTATTATAAGTTAAAATAGGCGTGATGTACACTATTAAAGCACGGTTGACCATCTTGAAGATTTAAATTTTATTTTTCTTATACGCTTAATCAACCTTTGTAAATTGGCACGATTCATTTTTAATAGCCCAAAATATGTAAAATAAAAAGATTGAGTACTCCATTAAGAATACTCAATCTTAACCATTCACTTTATTCTTGTGTTAAAGCTTTATGAGAAGCATTTACTCTGCCTTGCTTGTCTATTTCAGTAATTTTTACTTCAATCGTATCACCAATATTTAATACATCTTCAACTTTATTGATTCTATCTTTAGAAATTTGAGAAATATGAAGTAACGCATCTTTACCTGGGAATAACTCTACGAAAGCACCATATTTTTCGATACGTTTAACTTTAGCATGATATACTTGACCAACTTCAGCTTCACGTGTAATTTCTTCGATAATTTCTTTCGCACGATCAATCATTTCTTGGTCTACAGCACCGATAAAGATTGTTCCATCTTGCTCGATATCAAGTTTAACGCCTGTTTCATCAATGATTTCATTGATTTTTTTGCCGCCAGGTCCAATGACATCTCTGATTTTGTCAGGTTTGATATGCATTGTAACAACTTTTGGAGCATAAGCACTTAATTCTTTACGTGGTGCATCGATTGTTTGAAGCATGTGATCCATAATAGCTAAGCGTCCTTGACGAGCTTGTTCAAGTGCTTCTTCAATTACTTCTCGTGTTAAACCATCAATTTTGATATCCATTTGAATAGCAGTAATACCTTCTTTAGTACCCGCTACTTTAAAGTCCATGTCACCAAGTGCATCTTCCATACCTTGAATGTCAGTTAAAATTGTATAGCTATCATCACGTGTAACGAGGCCCATGGCTATACCTGCTACAGGTGCTTTAATTGGTACACCAGCATCCATTAACGCAAGTGTAGAACCACAAATTGATGCTTGTGAAGAAGAACCGTTTGATTCTAACACTTCACTTACAATACGGATTGTATATGGGAAATCAGCTGTATCAGGGATGATATAGCGTAAAGCTCTTTCACCTAATGCACCGTGACCAATTTCACGACGTCCAGGCGCACGTACAGGGCCTGTTTCCCCAACAGAGAAGTTAGGGAAATTATAATGATGCATGAAGCGTTTTTCTACTTCTGGTCCTAGACCATCGATGAGTTGATAATCTCCTAATGCGCCTAATGTTAAAACAGATAGTGCTTGTGTTTGTCCACGTGTAAATAATCCTGAACCATGAGCTCTCGGTAAGAGTCCAACTTCTGAGTCAAGTGGACGTATTTCATCTACTTTACGACCATCCGGACGAATTTTTTCATCAGCAATTAAGCGTCTTACTTCTTCTTTTACGAGATCATTCAAGATTGAGTACACTTCATTGATAAGAGATTCATTGTCTGGATCTTCTTCATCTATAAAATGTTCTACGACTTCTTCTTTAAGTACATCTAAATTTTCATCACGTTGTTGTTTATCAAATGTTAATACTGTATCTTTTAAACCTTTTTCTTCAGTTAATGCTTTTACTTTTTCAACTAGCGCTTCGTCACGTTCAACAGGAATAAATTCTTGTTTTACTGGTTGAATATGATTAATAATTTCTTGTTGGAATGCAACTAAACGTTTAATTTCTTCATGTCCGAAGAAGATTGCCTCAAGCATTTCGCTTTCAGTGATTTCACTAGCCCCTGCTTCTACCATGTTTACAGCATCTTTATGACCAGCCACTTCTAAGTCTAATCTAGAAACTTCCTTTTCAGAAACTGAAGGGTTGATGACATAATTACCGTCAACATAACCTACATTGACACCTGCAATAGGTCCTTGGAAAGGAATGTCTGACACACTTAAAGCCATTGAAGAACCAATCATTGCAGCCATTTCAGGTGAACAATCTGGGTCAGCACTTAGAACAATGTTCATAATTTGAACATCATGTCTGTAACCTTTTGGGAATAATGGACGAATAGGTCTGTCGATTAATCGTGCAGTTAGTGTCGCTTCATCTCCAGGACGTCCTTCTCTTTTTTTGAATCCACCAGGAATTTTACCTGCCGCATACATTTTTTCTTCATAATTGACTGTTAATGGGAAAAAGTCACCATCTCTAGGTTCCTTTGAAGCAGTAGCAGTTGATAACACAACTGTATCTCCATAACGTACTAAAACAGCACCATTAGCTTGCTTTGCTAATTGACCTGTCTCAATAGTTAAAGAACGACCAGCCCATTCAGTTTTGAAAACTTTCTTCTCTTGAGACATTATGAATCTCCTCTCTTAATTCTATTATTTACATCATATCATTTATTTACTCAATTTTATATTTTTTATTATGTGTGATAATAAAAAAAGGAAAGTACCATCCAACTGGTGCTTTCCTAATTCTATATTAAGATTAACGACGGATACCTAATGATTTAATTAATTCACGGTAACGTTGAATATCTTTACTACGTAAGTAGTTTAATAAGTGTCTACGACGACCTACCATTTTTAATAGTCCACGACGAGAATGGTGGTCTTTTTTGTGTTCACGTAAGTGTTCGTTTAACGCAGCGATTTCTGCAGTTAAAACAGCGATTTGTACTTCTGGTGAACCAGTATCTGTTTCGTGTACACGGTATTCTTTAATTAATTCATCTTTACGTTCTTGTGAAATTGCCATAATCAATTTCCTCCTTAAAATTTTTTTACTCCTTAATCTGAGTTAGGCGTCGGAGACTCGACCTACTAAGAAAAAGGTATTTTAGAAGTGAGTTCGGGACAAAAGTGTTTAAGGTTTAAGCAGAACCGAATGATGAGCAAAATTTGAGAAACAATTTTGCCGGGTTGTGAAAGTTACTGCCGAAAATCCTGCTTTTGGGACGCCGTTAATCGGTTTCCCAGAGCATAAACTTTAAATTCCCTACTCTTTTCTTCCTCAACTTTAAATATTATACGATATATCATCACCGAAATCAACAGATAATAAATATTTCGCTTTAGCTTTATCTTCATTCATCTGTTCAACTAATGGATCTATGCCCTCAAATTTAACTTCTGGTCTTAAGAAGTGATGCCAATAAACTGTAACCCTTTCACCATAAATATTTTCATCAAAGTCAAAAATATTTACTTCAATCACTACTTCAGCTTTAGCTGGATCATGGAATGTAGGTTTTACTCCCACATTGGCTACCCCTCTATACAATTTACTCTCTGGACCTATCTCCATACTCACGGCATAGACACCTTTTTTAGGTAGCACGTAATCATCGCTCGGTTGTACATTAGCTGTAGGGAAACCAATCGTTCTGCCACGTTTTTCTCCTTGTACAACTGTGCCTTTAATTCTATATAAGTAACCTAACGCTTCATTTGCTTTTCTTAAATTACCTTCAGTTAATGCCTCTCTAATAGCTGTTGTAGATATCTTTTCAGAACCCATTTCTTGCTTACCTACAATGGTAGTATTGAATTCTTCAGATTCTTGTAAAACAGTCATATTCCCTTTACCAAATTTACCAAAAGTAAAGTCGAAACCTGCAATCACTTCTTTAACATGATTATTAATCACATATTCTTGAATAAATGCTTCGGAAGTTACACTTGCAAATCTTGAAGAAAAGTTAATGACAATACAATAATCAATATCATGTTGCGCAATCATTTCCAATTTATCTGAAAGTGGTGTTAAATATGTTGTACGTTTACGCTCGGGATTTAGCACTACTGATGGATGAGGGTCAAACGTCATTACAGCTTTTTTCAAATTACTTTCTTTGGCTTTATGGTCTAAAGTTTGAAAAACTTTGTCATGACCTCTATGCATACCATCAAAGAAACCAAACGCCATCGCTACATCTTCATTGATTAACTGTTCCTTTTGAATAGGATGGGTTACTTCTATCACTTTCATAAATAAATTGCTCCTTTAGTTAAAAACTTTTTTCGGTTTAATTTCGTGCGCTTTTTCCGGATGAATCATATATATAGCAAGCGCTTTATTTGTGTGGTTATCGATAAACACAAATTGCTCCTCAAATTCATACTGAAATTCATGACTATTGAATTTCTGACCATTTAAGATCCGCTTCTTGAGTTCATCATCACTGACTTCAATGTGTTGTAATCCTTTCAAACCATATTCTATAGGAAACAACTTTTCTTGTAATGAATCATGCTCATGCAATACTTTAATTTGATCAAGTGTTAAACTGGCCTCTTGCTTAAAACCGCCTGAAGCGATGCGAGTTAAAAGTGACATATGCGCAGGAAAGCCAAGACTGGCACCAATATCAGTAGCTAAAGTTCTAATATACGTACCCTTACCACATGTAACTTCAATATCGAAATGACACTGTTCACCTTCGAAGGTTAGTTCAGAAATTCTTTGAATAGATTTGATATAGACGTGCCTGATTGGTCTTTCTACTTCCTCATTATTTCGAGCATATTCGTATAGCTTTTTACCTTTAACCTTCACTGAAGAATACATAGGGGGAATTTGTTTTATAAGACCTAAAAATTGCTCAAGCGTATGATCTATGTCTTGTTCTGAAACATCTTCTGCTTTAATACGCTTAGTTTCTAATATATCCCCTGTTTGATCTTCAGTAGTCGTACTCATGCCTAGTGTGACAGTTGCTTTATACGTTTTACCCATATCCATCACGTAATCACTGACCCTCGTAGCATGACCTAAACAAACTGGAAGTACACCATTTACTTCAGGATCAAGTGTACCCGTATGTCCAATTTTCTTCATTTTTAAAATCTTTCTTAGTTTAAAAACAACATCGTGGCTTGTTAAACCTCTTTCTTTAAATACAGGTAATATACCGTTATACATTTTGTCACACCTTTTACTCAACGTTACTTTAACCTTAATTATTATAACATCTCTTAAACTCTATTTGACTGAAAATAATACATAAAAATAGTAGGTAGTGATTCAACAATTTCTTTTGTGAATACGCGTACCTACTTTCATAAATGATTATTTATCTTCTTTGTGTAAATCTTGAATCATACGTTCAATTTTATTACCGTATTCGATTGATTCATCATATTCAAATGTTAAATCAGGAATAATTCTTAAACGCATTCTTGAACCTAACTCGGATTTGATAAAGCCTTTCGCTTTTTCAAGTGCCTTAAATGTATTATCTACTTCTTTTTCATTTCCTAATACAGTTAAATAAACTTTTGCTTGTGATAGGTCATTCGTTAATTCAACATCTGTAATCGTAAGAAATCCAACTCTAGGATCTTTTACTTTAGTGTTTACAATATCCATAATTTCTTGCTTCATTTGTTCGCCAACACGTTCAGCTCTCATATTACTCATCTTCATTTCACCTCTTTTAATACATTTATTTTTTAAAATTATCCACGCTCAAGTAGATTATATTTTATTAAATAATGCGCTTTTTAGCAATGTGATTGATTCAAAAATCTCCTCCCTATTTGTATTTAATAGCGAGGAGATTGGCATGATATTCTAATTCATTATCTTTGGATTTCAACCATTTCAAATGCTTCGATAATGTCGCCTTCTTTAAGGTCGTTATATTTTTCGATGGTAATACCACATTCATAACCTTGAGCTACTTCTTTAGCGTCATCTTTGAAACGTTTAAGTGTATCTAACTCACCTTCGAATAAGACAATACCATCTCTTATAACACGTACACCTGCGTTACGTGTGATTTTACCTTCTGTTACATAACTACCTGCAATTGTACCAACTTTAGATACTTTGAATGTTTGACGTACCTCTGCTTGTCCGATAACTTGTTCTTCGTATTCTGGGTCAAGTAAACCTTTCATAGCAGATTCGATTTCTTCGATAACATTATAGATAACACGGTGTAATCTCATATCAACATTTTCCGCTTCAGCAGCACGTTTTGCACCTGCATCTGGACGAACGTTAAATCCGATAATAATACCGTTAGAAGCATTTGCCAATGTCACGTCAGATTCATTGATCGCACCGACAGCTGTATGAATAATGCGTACATTAACGCCTTCAACATCAATTTTCATTAATGAAGCTGCTAATGCTTCTACAGAACCTTGAACGTCACCTTTGATGATTACGTTAAGGTCTTTCATTTCGCCTTGTTTCATTTGTTCAAATAAGTTATCTAATGAAACATTTTTACTTTCTTGACGTTGCTGAATCACACTTGCTTCATGACGCGCTTCACCGATACGGCGTGCTTGTTTTTCATCACTAAATACGACGAAACGATCACCCGCAAGTGGCACATCATTGATACCAGTAATCTCGACTGGCGTAGATGGACCAGCTGATTTAATACGTTTACCTAAGTCATTTACCATAGCACGAATACGACCATACGTATTACCGACTACAATTGAATCTCCAACATTTAAAGTACCATTTTGTACTAATAATGATGCAGCAGGCCCACGTGATTTATCAAGTTCTGCTTCAATAACCGTACCGACAGCACGTTTTTCAGGATTTGCTTTTAATTCTTGAACTTCTGCTACTAAGCCAATCATTTCAAGTAAATCTTCAATGCCGTCTCCACTTAAAGCTGAAAGTGGTACGAAAATTGTATCGCCACCCCAGTCTTCAGGGATTAAACCGTATTCAGTTAATTCTTGCATAACACGATCTGGGTTAGCTGTCGGTTTATCAATTTTATTTACCGCAACAATTGTTGGTACTTCTGCTTCTTTCGCGTGATTAATCGCTTCGATAGTTTGTGGCATCACGCCATCATCTGCTGCTACAACTAGAATAGTAATATCAGTGACTTGTGCCCCACGTGCACGCATTGTTGTAAATGCAGCGTGTCCTGGAGTATCTAAGAAAGTAATTTTCTTACCAGCATTTTCAATTTGATAAGCACCGATATGTTGAGTAATACCGCCTGCTTCTCCTTCAGTTACTTTCGTATGACGAATAGAATCTAATAATGTTGTTTTACCGTGGTCAACGTGCCCCATGATTGTAACTACAGCTGGTCTTTCAATTGCATCTGGGTCTTCGCTTTCATCATCGAAATAAATCGATAAATCTTCTTCATCAATGACAACTTCTTGTTCGATTTCTACACCATAGTCTTCAGCAATTAATTCTAATGTTTCTTCATCTAATGATTGGTTAATATTAGCCATGATACCTAGTAAGAATAATTTCTTAATAATGCCTGAAGATTCAACATTTAATTTTTCAGCTAATTCACCAACTGTAATTCCTTCTTGGTAAGTGATTTTAGAAGGCATTTCTTTTGGTTCTGAAGTTTGGTTTTGTTGTTTATTATTCTTGTTGTTCTTATTATTTTTATTGTTTTTATTATTCTTATTTTGTTGCTTGCCTTTGTTGTTTTGTCCGTTTTTCTTGTTTTGATTAGATTGTTGGTTACCTTTTTGTTGTTGGTTATTTTTGTTTTGTTGTTTGCCTTTATTGTTTTGATTTTGTTTGCTATTAGATTTTTGGTGATTATCTTGAGTATTTTGTTTGTTGTCATTATTTTGTTCTTTTTTGAACTTTTTGTCTAAAGCTTTAATTTGGTCGTCTTCTAAAGCTTGCATATGGTTAGACACTTCAACATTCATACTTTTTAACTCATCTATAATCTCTTTACTCTTTAGATTCAATTCTTTCGCATATTCGTAAATTCTTTTTTTACTCATATAATCACTCCTTACGATATTCATCTATCATTGATAACAATTTTTTTGCAAAACCATTATCGGTTACACCAATATTTACTCTCTCGCCTTTACCAAGTGCTATCCCTAATTCAACTCTCGTTCCAAAGCTTCTTAGTGGAATTTGATTGCTCTCGCTCTTATTTTTCATAACTTTTAATGTGTTATCAGAGGCATCAGTTGCAACAATGACGAGTTTAATTTTATTAGTTTTAATGTCGCTTAGAATTACAGATTCTCCACTTTTTATTTTGCCTGCTCTCATTGCTAAACCAAGAAAATTAAATATTTGATCTTTCGTCATTTAGGAATCTCTTCTCTATAAATTAAACGAATAATTTCTTTATATACTGGTTCAAGTGTTTCTTTAGAAGCATTGAAATATTTTTCAAGCAATTCTTTTTGTTGTGCCTTTTCAACTAAAGGAACATCTTTAGAAACATATGCGCCACGACCTTGTTTCTTACCAGTCGCATCGGCAAATATTTCACCTTCTTTATTGATGACTACACGAATCATATCTTTCTTAGGATGCATTTCGTTAGATATAATACATTTTCTCATTGGAATTTTTTTCTTCTTCATAAATAGTCACTCCAATCTATTCTTCTGTATTCTTATCTTCTTCTGTTTCTTCATCCGTTTCTGCAGCTAATTCTGCCGTAGTTAAGTTAGATTCTTCTAAATTAACATCATCAAATTCTACATCTTCATCGCCAGTGTTAACAATTTCATCTGCTACTTCTTCTGACTCAATGATTGGGTAAATACCTGCTTCACGTGCATCTGTTTCAGATTTAATATCAATCTTCCAGCCTGTTAACTTAGCAGCTAAACGAGCATTTTGACCACGTTTACCAATTGCTAAAGATAATTGATAATCTGGAACTACAACAACTGTTGATTGATTTTCTTCGTCTACAATCACTTCTAAAACTTGTGATGGACTTAAAGCATTTCTTACGAATACTTTCGGATCTTCATTCCATTGCACAATGTCAATTTTCTCTCCACCAAGTTCTTCTACTACCGCTTCAACACGTGCACCTTTAGAACCTACACATGCGCCAACAGCATCAATGTCAGGATTTTCTGAATATACACTGATTTTAGAACGGTCACCTGCTTCACGAGCAACAGATTTAACAATCACTGTTCCGTCATAAATTTCTGGAACTTCTTGTTCGAATAAACGTTTTAATAAACCTGGATGGCTTCTTGAAACATAAATTTGAGGACCTTTAGTCGTTTGTTCAACTTTGTTCACATAAACTTTAATTCGTTCATTAGGAATATAACTTTCATTAGGACTTCTTTCCGCTTCTGATAATACCGCTTCAATACGACCTAAGTTCACGTATACATAACGATGGTCAACACGGTCAATCACACCTGTTAAGATATCTTCCTCTTTATCAATAAATTCATCGTATAAGATTTCTCTTTCAGCATCTCTTAATCTTTGCATCACGGCCTGTTTAGCTGCTTGCGCACCTACACGACCAAAGTCTTTAGGTGTTACATCTTCTTCGTAAATATCTCCAACTTCATAAGCAGGATTTTTTACTAAAGCTGTACTTAAGTCTACTTCTTCTCTATCATCAAAAACTTCTTCTACTACTTCTTTACGTGCAATAACTCTAAATGAACCTTCGTCCATATTTAATTCAACTCTAACATTTCTTGCACTGTCGTAATTTTTCTTATAAGCAGTAATTAATGCTGCTTCAATTGCATCGATAAGTACTTCTCTAGGAATTTTCTTTTCCTTTTCCAAATATTCAGTAGCTAATAATAATTCATTACTTGACACAGTTTTTCCTCCTCATCACGTTAAATCATAACAGCGTGACGTGCTTTTGCTATTTTATTTCTTGGTATTTCAATTTGTTTAGTTTTAGATTTCTCTTTTACTTCCATAACAATATTGTCATCATCAACAGATTGTAAAATGCCTAACCATTCTTTCTCACCTTCAATTGGAGCATAAAGTGAGATAAACACCGGTTGAGTTACCGCATTGTGAAAGTCTTTATCTTTTTTAATAGGTCTTTCTGCTCCTGGAGAAGCCACATCAAGATAATACATTTCGGGGATAGGGTCATTTTCATCCATAGCTTCACTAATTTTTTCAGAAGCTAGCGTACAATCGTTTAAATCTACACCGCCTTCTTTATCAATGGAAATTCTTAGAAAACGGTCTTTACCTTCTTTAACATATTCAATTTCAACAAGTTCAAATTTTAAGTCGTCTAAGATAGGTTGAATGATTGATTCTACTTGTTCAGTAACTTTACTCATACAGGCCTCCTTTTTTGGCAAATAGAAAAGAGCGGGTATATGCCCACTCTTCTGCCTGAGTTTAATCATTTTTTACACAATTTAAGTATATCATAACTATTGATACTAAACAAATTTCATCAGATGTAGATAGTTGTGTTGTGATTTATTTGTATTTAAAAAAATCTTTTTCATTAAATCATTACATATCAAAGATTGAAAGTTGTGCTTTATCTGGTAAGTCAGGTAATGAGCCCATTTCATCTAAGTAATCAATAACTTTTTGAGATAAACCGGCCTTCTTATTTAAATCTTCTTTAGATAAGAATGGTCCTTCCTCACGTGCTTCTACAATTCGTTTGGCAACATTTTCACCTAGTCCTGGAACTGCCACGAATGGTGGGATAAGCGTATCTCCTTCAATAATGAAGTCAAACGCCTGACTTTTTTCTAGACTGATGGGTTGCATACGATAACCACGATGTGCCATCTCATTCATAATCTCAAGTACAGTTAACACGTCTTTTTCTTTTTTACCTAAATCCATATATCTTGAATACATGTCTTTAACTGTATTACGAATACTTGTTTTATCTTTAATCATAGTAATGAGATCAAAGTCAGAGGCTCTGATCGTAAAGTATGCTGCATAGTAATATAATGGATGATGAACTTTGAAATAAGCAATTCTAACCGCCATAAGTACATAAGCAGCCGCGTGTGCTTTCGGGAACATGTATTTAATCTTACGACAAGAATCTAAATACCAGTCTGGCACATCATTTGCCTTCATCGCTTCAACCATTTCATCAGTTAAACCACGACCTTTACGCACAAATTCCATCGTTTTAAATGCCATTGATGGCTCTAAACCAGCATACATAAGATAAACCATGATATCGTCACGACAGCCTATAACGCTTGATAAGTCACAAATACCTTGTCTTATTAACTCTTGCGCATTTCCAAGCCATACGTCAGTACCGTGAGATAATCCTGATATTTGAACAAGTTCTGAAAATGTCGTTGGCTTTGTATCTTCCAACATTTGTCTAACAAACCCTGTACCAAATTCAGGAACACCAAAAGTTCCTGTCTTACATAAAATTTCATCTTCCGTAACACCTAGACTTTCAGGGCCACTGAAAATTTGCATCGTGTCTTTATCATCAACTGGAATTGTTTTAGGATCTATGCCAGACAAGTCTTGAAGCATACGAATCATCGTTGGATCATCGTGTCCAAGTATATCGAGTTTAAGTACATTATCATGGATAGAGTGGAAGTCAAAGTGTGTTGTCATCCAAGCCGCACTTTGGTCATCCGCCGGGAATTGAATCGGTGTGAAATCATAAATATCCATGTAATCTGGTACTACGATAATCCCCCTGGATGCTGACCTGTTGTACGTTTGACACCTGTACATCCTTTGACTAATCTATCAATTTCTGCACCACGCTTATGAATGCCTTGGTCGTTCAAGTAGCCTTTGACAAATCCGAATGCTGTTTTTTCTGCTACTGTACCTATCGTTCCAGCACGGAATACTTTGTCTTCACCAAATAGTACTTTCGTATAGTTATGTGCATTCGGTTGATATTCACCACTAAAGTTTAAGTCAATATCAGGTACTTTGTCCCCTTTGAATCCTAAGAATGTCTCGAAGGGAATATCCTGTCCTTCCTTAATTAAATCATTTCCACATGTTGGACATTTTTTATCGGGAAGGTCAAACCCTGAACCTACGGAACCATCATCGAAGAACTCACTTGTCTTACAATGAGAACAGATATAGTGCGGTGGCAATGGATTAACCTCAGTGATTTCAGTCATCGTTGCTACGAAACTTGAACCTACGGAACCACGAGAGCCTACTAAATATCCATCATCGAGTGATTTCTTAACCAAACGTTGGGAAATTAAATAGATAACTGAGAATCCGTTACCGATAATACTTGCCAATTCCTTCTCTAATCTATCTATAACAATTTGTGGTAAGTCTTCACCATATAATTTTTTAGCATTAGAATAGCTTAACTCACGAATTTCATCATTCGCGCCTTCCATTCTCGGAGTGAACAATTTATCTTTAATTGGCACGACTCTCTCAATACGATCAGCTAACTCGTTTGTATTTTTTACAACAATCTCGTGCGCTTTTTCCTCTCCTAAAAAGTGAAACTCATCTAACATTTCATCAGTTGTTCTAAAATGAGCTTCTGGTAATGTAGAACGATTCAATGGATTACCTGGTTGAGAAGCGATTAATATTTTTCTCGCTATCGCATCATGTTCATATAAATAATGCGCATTACCTGTTGCAATAACTGGGATGTTGGCACTTTCGCCAGCTTCAATTAATCGCTTATAAATCTCAATCAATGTTTCTTTATCTCTAATCAATTCTCTATCCATTAAATCTTGATAAAGGGCTGGCGGTTGAACTTCGATAAAGTCATAATACTTTGCAATTTTTTCAACTTCTGATTGATCTTTCTGCATTACTGCAGTAAATAACTCACCTTCGTCACATGCGGTTCCCACTAATATTCCTTCTCTATATTCATTTAAAAGAGAACGCGGAATTCGTGGAGTACGATAATAATATTGAACTAAAGAGGCACTAACAATCTTAAATAAGTTTTTAAGTCCTTCTTGGTTTTGAACGATTAATGTGACATGTGATGGTCGAGCTCTTTTATATGCATCTTCATTCGTAAGTTTTTTATTAATTTCGTTATGGTTGTTAACACCTAGCTCCTTCATTTGTTGAACCATTTTAATGAAAATGTAGGCCGTAGCCTCTGTATCATAAATGGCTCTATGGTGTTGTGTGAGTTCGACGCCATACTTTTTAGCAAGGAAATTCAAACCATGTTTACCATACTCTGTATTAATCGTACGAGAAAGTTCGAGTGTATCAATAACACCGTTTGTTGATGGACCGAAACCTAAACGTTCATAACCTGTATCGATGAAGCCCATATCGAATGACGCATTATGCGCTACAAAAATGGCGTCTCCAACCCATTCTTTAAATTCAGTTAATACTTCTTCAATTTCCGGCGCATCTGTCAGCATATCATCAGTAATATGCGTCAAATTAATGATTGTTTCTGACAAACGTTCGTGTGGATTACTAAAACGTTCAAATTTATCAATAATTTCACCATCATGTACTTTAACTGCTGCTAATTCAATAATTTTATCGTACTGATTGGATAGACCCGTTGTTTCAACGTCGAACACAACATACGTCGCATCTTTTAAATTACGATCTGTTGGTTTGTATGCAATAGGAACGCCATCATCAACAAGCATGCCTTCCATACCATAAATCATTTTCAAGCCGTGTTTCTCAGCAGCATTATGCGCATCTGGAAAGGCTTGTACAACATTGTGATCCGTGACCGCAATCGCAGAATGTCCCCATTCCGCAGCTTGTTCAACATATGAACTTATATTTGGAATACCATCCATTTGACTCATCGCTGTATGTAAATGAAATTCAACACGTTTTTCGTCTGCTTTATCTCTTTTCGGAGTTTTCTTGATTTCCTCAATGTCAGACATCATCATCACTAAATCACGAACGAATGAATCTTCTTCAATTCGACCTTGAGCTCTTACCCATTTACCTACACTAAGTGCTTTGAAATGATCTAAATCATCTTTATTTTTACGTGTAAACATTTTTAAAACTAGAGAATCCGTATAGTCTGTAACTTTGAGTTCTACAATATGACGTCCGCTTTTTAATTCTTTTAAGTTAATATCGAAGATAACGCCCTCAATGGCTACTTTAAATTCTTCTTCAATGATAGACTCAATTGAACGCAGATTTTCAACTTGGATAGGCTTACCAATTTGACATTTATCAACAGTACTTTCGTTGTTGTCCTGTTGTTTGGCTTTTTCAGCTTTCATTTTTTCTAATTTCTCAGTTGCTTCTCTAGCGCTTTGTTCATCTTCTTGTTGAATATGCGCTTCTAAAGATGCTAAATCATCATCATGGTTTGACGTATCCGTTTCAAATACAACTTTATCGATATTGAAACCGCATTTTTGGAATGCTTTTACTAAGCTGCCGTTACACGCTTTATCGAAGTGATTACGTTCAATATCATTAGAAACTAAAACTTTAATGACGTTGCCAGACATAATCAACTTCTTCTGTTTAAGTTGACCTTTTACTTTAGGTGATAATCCAGTTTGATCAATACAATGGGCAAAATATTTTAATGCGTGTTCATCTTGGTTATGCGTGTCTTTAATTGAGAAATGTATTGTAACCGTGGCTATTTCTTTAAATTCTTCTTCAATTGCATGAGTAAATAATAGATAATCTTCATGAGAGAGAAAGCGTGGTAATGAAATTTGAAATTCCCATGTTCTGTTTTTGTTGGAGACATCAATGCGAGTCAGCTCTCCTTCTTGAAGAATGTCAGACTCTAATTGATTCGATATTTTAATTTGATCGGCAAGTACTTTGAATTTTTCTTGATTTGTCATTGCCAAAATAATAACCACCTTAAATATTTAATACTTTTACTAAAAATAATTTAACGTATGCTTTATTTGGAAATATTTCGATTTTTATGCAAAAGTGTTAAAGCAAATTTGATTCATATTATACTACTCATTGAGTTAATTTTCATGAGAAATTGATTGAAATTTAAACAATAAAGAAGAGCAGGTTAGAATCCTTATTTAAGAATTCGTCATCCTGCCCTATTTAAGTTATTACAATCATTTCATCATTGCTTATTTTAAATTTTCATATAAACTTTTTAAATAGTTTTCTAAATCATCAATATGGACGTCTTCACTTTCACCGTTTAAGCGTTGTTTAACTTCCACGATGCCTTCACCAGCTCTTTTACCGACAACAACACGGAGTGGTAGACCAATTAGATCGGCATCATTGAATTTCACGCCTGCTCTTTCTTGTCTGTCATCGTAAAGAACATCGTATCGTCCATTCAGTTGAGAATAGAGTTGATTACCTAATTCACGTTGCTCATCCTTTTAGGATTAATCGTAATAAGGTGTAATTCAAAAGGTGTCACTGATTTAGGCCAAATAATACCATTCTCATCGTTATTTTGTTCAACAATTGCACTAAGTGTTCTAGAGATACCAATACCATAACAACCCATAATTAATGGTTGCGCTTTACCTTGGTTGTCTAAGAAAGTCGCATTCATAGCTTCTGAATATTTTGTTCCTAATTTGAACACTTGCCCTACTTCGATTCCTTCAGCAAATTGAGCTTCTCCAGAACCATCGCTTAGCATTTCGCCTTCTAAAATAAATCTAAAATCACCATATTGATCAATTTCAAAATCTCTTCCAACATTCGCATTCACATAATGATAACCGTCTTCATTAGCACCTACGACAAGATTATTTAAGTCTTGAACATAATTGTCTGCATAAATTTTAATTTCTTTATTATGGATAGGGCCAAGAGAACCTGGATTTGCGCCTACAAGATTTACAATTTCATCTTGAGTAGCCATTTCTACATGGTCTGTTCCAAAATATGATTTTAATTTAACATCATTTAATTCATGATGGCCTCTAATAAGAACCATGATGAATTCGCCATCCACTTTGAATATCATTGTCTTAACAATTTCATCTAGCGGACGATTTAAGAAATCTGCTAATTCTTGTGCAGTTTTAACATGAGGTGTTTCAATTTTTGTTAGTTCTGCTGTTTCGGTATGTTTTTTAGAAGGATGATAAACGACTTCTGCCTTTTCAATATTAGCAGCGTATTCACTTTCATTACTATAAACAATTGTATCTTCACCGATTTCACTTAATGCCATGAATTCATGTGTGTGATTCCCACCAATCGCTCCGGAATCAGCAACGACTGGACGTGCATTAATACCAACACGTTTAAAGATCCTGCTATACGCATTATACATGTCTTGATAAGTCGCATCTAAAGAAGCTTCATCTGCGTGGAAAGAATAAGCATCTTTCATAATGAACTCACGACCTCTAAGCAAACCAAAACGTGGTCTCTTTTCATCACGGAATTTAGATTGGATTTGGAATAATGTAAGAGGTAATCGTTTATATGATTTTAACTCATCTCTAACTAGAGATGTTACAACTTCTTCATGTGTAGGCCCTAATGCGAATTCTCGTCCATTTCTATCTTTTAAGCGCATCAATTCAGGACCGTATGCTCCCCAACGTCCAGATTCTTCCCATAATTCTGCTTGTTGTAATGCAGGCATTAGTATCTCTACCGCGTCTATACTTTCCATTTCTTCACGCACAATTTTAGAAATATTATTTAAAACGCGTGTTGCAAGTGGTAAATAACTATATATTCCACTGGTACTTTGTTTAATTAACCCTGCTTTAAGCAATAATCTATGGCTTAATGCTTCAGCTTCAGCAGGAACTTCTCTCATCGTTGGTATAAATACTTTAGATTGCTTCATTCTCTATTTTCCTCCCTAATTATAAGAAATACCGTTGTATGTCATTCCACGTCACTATTATCATAATGATAACTACAAATAGTGCACCTGTTGCAATAATTGCAGTTTCGGCTTTTTTATTTATTGGCTTTCTGAAAATGGCCTCATATAATACAAATAAGATTCGACCACCGTCTAACGCTGGTATAGGTAATAAATTCATGATACCTAGGTTTACACTCAATAGCGCTGTATAGCCTATTAAGTTTATAATACCAGACTTAACTACTGAGTCCACATTATGGTAAATACCTACAGGTCCATTGAGCATGTCGAATGAGAATCCACCTGTAAAGATGCTCGCAATCATACCAACAACCGCTGTAAAAATTAATTTACCTTTATCAAAGAAATTATAAATTCCATAGCTAATTGGCTTGAATATGCTATGTTCCGTCTTAGGTGCAAAACCAATTTGATAGCTCGTTTGACTCTTATTCTTGCTAATTTTAGTATTTACTTTTTTAGGTTCCAGTTGCATCGTTTTTGTATGATGATCTCTTTGAACTTTAATTGTTGTTTTAGATGTTTTGTTTTCATCTAAAACTTTTTTGATTTCACTAAAATCATTAATTTTTTGGCTACCGATTTGAACTATTTTATCACCTTTATGTAGTCCAGCTTCATCGGCAGGTGAATGCTTCACTACTTCTCCAATTGTATTCGTAGGCGTCCCTTGATAATATGCTAAACCTATAAATAGAACCAACGCTAAGATAAAGTTGAATAGCGGTCCTGCAAATAATGTTAAAAACTTAGGGAGTGGTTTCTTATGTGCAAATTGTCTATCTCGTGGTGCAATTTGAATAAGACTACCATTCTCTACGAAATATGCTTTTTTAGCTATAGGATAGTGATGTCTTTCATCGTCGTACGACGTAATTCCTTCAATATATAAATCATCTTTGAAGTCACATTTTTTAACTTCTATTGCTTCGATTTGTTGGAATTTATGTTGGTCATCTAAGATGATATGCGTAATTTCATCATTATCGTTTAATTTTATCTTCACGTTCATACCTGGTTGAACGGGTGGTTCTTCTAGACCATCACCAGCCATTCTGACATAACCACCTACAGGTAATAATCGTATCGTATATAATGTTTCATCTTTTCTAAAACTAAAAATTTTAGGCCCCATGCCGATAGCAAATTCGGGACACATGATACCTGCTCTCTTCGCAAAGAACATATGACCGTATTCGTGTACAGTTACGAGCACGCCAAATACGATGATAAATGCAACTACTGTTATTAAAATGCTCATGCGCTACACCTCTATTGATATTGTGTTTTAATTTTTAGAAATAATCTAAGCATTGTAATAAATTGGCAATATAAAACATTATAATACGCTTAGATTCATTCTCAAATTGATATGTATAGTTGTCGTTTGAAATTTAAAAATGTGGTAGTGATTAAAAGGAGTTAAGAAATATTGATTACGCCTCAATATCTCAATAACTCCTTTATTATAACATCTATTTTATTTTATAGACTGTGCGATTTAAATTTGAATTAATAAAATATTTAACAGTGGTAAAACAAACATGAAACTATCAAATCTGTCTAGAATACCACCATGCCCTGGAAGAATACGACCTGAATCTTTCACACCAAAATGACGTTTAAATCCAGATTCAACTAAATCACCTAATTGGCCAAACATACTCAATATGACTGTGATAAGTAATAAAAGCCAAATATTTAATTGGAAATTAACGAAGAATTGCATAATTAAAGGGACTAGCAAACTACAAATAATTCCTCCGATAAATCCTTCGATTGTTTTGTTCGGACTAATGACTGGCCAAAGTTTATGTTTACCCATTAAACGACCAAAAATATATGCCCCTGTGTCAGTTAACCAAACGATTAAGAATGCAAATAATATGTAATGTAAACCTTCTGAACGAGTTTCATAGAAATACATAAATCCAATACCTACATATGCTACTGTCATTAAACAAAATGCTGAATCCATGAAACTAAATCTATTTTTAGATAATACAGTATAACTTAGCAGTATAAAACTCATAGCAATTAAACTTTTGAGTTGAATCGTTTGAACCCATTCTCCCGCATCTTGAGGTAACATGATAATAATCAATGCGAGTGCACTGATCAGTCCTGGTATAGATAAGAATTTGATCATATTCATGTTTAATAATTCTTTTAAAGCAATTAATGCTAACAAGTAAGCAAATAGCATTAATACCATGCCACCTTTAAGAAGGATAGGCAAGAATATTAATAAGGCTATAATTGCAGTTAATGTTCTTACTTTCATACTCTACTCCTCACTTAATCCCCCAAAACGTCTTTGGCGTGATTGATAAATTTTTATACATTCTTTCAATTCATTCTCATCGAAATCTGGCCATAACTTCTCATTGAATATAAATTCACTGTATGAAGCTTGCCAAATTAAAAAGTTACTAATTCTCTGCTCACCAGAGGTACGAATTAATAATTCTGGATCAGGATAATTGTGAGTCATTAAATGCTTATTAAATAATTCTTCATCTATAGCATTAGCACTTTGATTATTGGTTTGTAATTCTTCATAAATCTCTTTCATACTCTGAATAATTTCTGCACGTCCACCATAATTTATAGCAAAAACAAGTGTTAGGCCTGTATTATGTTTTGTCTTGTCTTTGGCATAATCAATTGCTTCAATTGTGGATTTAGGTAATCCATTATTAAACCCAATCGTTTCGACTTTAACATTTTTCTCAATTAATTCTGGTAAAAATGTCTTAAGGAAATTAACAGGCAAATTCATAATATAATTAACTTCGCTTTCAGGTCTAGACCAATTCTCAGTAGAGAAAGCATAAAGTGTTAAGTACTTAATACCAATATTACTCGCTTCTCGAGTAATTTTCTTGATTGTTTGCATCCCTTCATAATGGCCTTTAATACGTGGCATTTTACGTTTTTTAGCCCATCGACCATTTCCATCCATAATGATAGCAACATGTTCAGGTATATTATGTAAATCTAAATCATTGTCTAGATTATTCTCAGTTTTATTTTTATTTTTTAGCTTTTTAAACATGGTCTTTCCTCCGAGCCTGATCATCTCTGTTTTATTCTATACGTTAATTAAACAATCATCTATCATTTTATCATACTCATTTATTCCATTGAATAAGCAAATAAAAAAACTGTACCAAAGTCCTACTCGGTACAGTTTAGACTAAAAAGATTATTGGTGTCTAGAGGAATAGTTATAAAAACAACTATACATTTAAATCAATTGATATGATTTTATTATTATGACCATATAAGGTGTCCTATGACATCAATATCTTAAATATTTTATTTTTGAAATTATGTGATTAAACAGACATAATATCTTTTTCTTTGTCATCTATTAATTGGCCAATTTCTTTAATTGAATTATCAGTAGCTTTTTGAACATCATCAGTTTGACTTCTTAAATCATCTTCAGTGATGTCTCCATTTTTCTCTTGTTTTTTAAGATGATCATTGATGTCGCGACGAATGTTTCTAATTGAAACTTTTGCATCCTCACCAATTTTTTTAACATCTTTAACTAATTCTTTACGTCTTTCTTCAGTAAGAGCAGGAACTGAAATACGAATTACTTCGCCATCACTAGTTGGATTGACACCTAAATTTGCTGCGATAATCGCTTTTTCGATGTCATCTACAGAAGTTTTATCGTATGGTGAAATCACTAACAAACGTGCTTCTGGCACACTAATACTTGCTAGTTGTTGAACAGGCGTTGGCGCGCCATAGTAATCAACAGTTACACCGTTTAATAAGTTTGAATTTGCTCTACCTGCACTAATATTAGCTAATTCACGTGATAAGTTGTCGATAGATTTTTGCATTCTAGCTTTTGTATCTTTAATTATGTCACTCATTTTTTACACCTCTAGATTATTTTGTAATCAACGTTCCGATTTTTTCACCCATTACGGCACGTTTAATATTTCCTTCTTCCATAATTGAGAATACATTTAATGGAATATTATTGTCCATACAGAATGATGAAGCTGTTGAATCCATTACTTGTAATCCTTCTTGTAACATTTGTATATGTGTTAAATGTTCATATTTAACGGCATTTTCATCAACTTTAGGATCTGCTGAATATACGCCATCTACATTATTTTTACCCATTAAAATTACATCTGCTTCTACTTCAGCCGCACGTAAAGCTGCTGTTGTATCTGTTGAGAAGTAAGGGTTGCCAATACCAGCTGCAAAGATAACAACGCGTTTTTTCTCTAAGTGTCGAATTGCACGACGACGAATATATGGTTCAGCAACTTGTTTCATTTCAATAGAAGTTAAAACACGTGTATCACAATCTAACTGTTCTAAGCTATCTTGTAAAGCTAAAGCATTCATCACAGTCGCTAACATACCCATATAGTCAGCTGTACCGCGATCCATACCTAAGTCACTACCTGTTTTACCTCTCCAAATATTTCCGCCACCAACGATAACTGCGATTTCACAGTCCATTTTAGCAACTTCAGCAACTTGTTTTGCTACACTTTTAATGATGATTGGATTAATACCAAATCCTTTATCACCTGCTAATGCTTCACCACTCAATTTCAAGACTACACGTTTATATTTAGAAGTTTGAGCCATTTTCTTATCCTCTCTATAGTAAAAATATGTAAAAATATATAAGTAAAGAAGACACGGATGGCTTCTTTCTATAGCTATGCAACTAATAGAAAGGAAACGTAATAGGTGTCTTCTTCCTTGTTAAACTTTATGACAGATTATTTCATTTGTCCTTTAACTTCTTCAGCGAAGTTTTCTTCGCGTTTTTCCATTCCTTCGCCTACTTCATAGCGAACGAAGTCAGCAAGTTGACCACCTTTTGATTTTAAGAATGCTTCAACTGTTTCATCTGGGTTTTTAACGAAGTTTTGATCTACAGCACAAATTTCTTGTAAATATTTACGTAAACGACCTTCAACCATTTTTTCAACGATATTTTCTGGTTTACCTTCGTTTAATGCTTGTTGTTTTAATACTTCTCTTTCGTGGTTGATTTCTTCTTCGCTTACTTGATCAGAAGAAACATATTTAGGGTTGATTGCAGCAATGTGCATAGCTACATCTTTAGCAGCTTCTTCATCAGTAGAACCTTCAACAACAGTTAATACACCGATGCGTCCACCCATGTGTAAGTATGCACCAAATGCATCATTGTCAGTTTTAGTTCTGATAGCAAAACGACGAATGCTTAATTTTTCACCAATTGTAGAGATAGCTTCTTTCATTCTTTCATCAACAGTTTTACCATTAGATAATTTAGTTTCCATTAAAGCATCAACTGTTTCAGCTTTACTATCAAGAATTTGGTTAGCAATTTCTTTAACTAATTCTTGGAAACCTTCATTACGAGCAACGAAGTCAGTTTCAGAGTTGATTTCAACGATTGCTGCTTCGTTTCCTTTAACTTCTACGTGTACAAGACCTTCAGCTGCGATACGGTCAGCTTTTTTAGCTGCTTTAGCAATACCTTTTTCACGTAAGTAGTCGATTGCTTTATCGATGTCTCCATCAGTTTCAGTTAGCGCTTTTTTACAATCCATCATACCTGCGCCTGTTTTTTCACGTAATTCTTTAACAAGTTTTGCTGAAATTGCCATTAATTATTCCTCCAATGTATATAATTGTATTTATTGATATACCCAAATTTTACCATTATTTTAGGTTATATTTCCAATACTCTATAATTATTTATTTTACTTTTAAAAAAAGGTGATAAGCATTAGTATCTTATCACCCATTTAAACTATATCTTAGTTTGATTCAACAGAAGTGTTGTCTTCAGTTGTTTCTGCTTGTTCAGATTCTTCTTTTTCATCTAAATTGATGTTTTGTTCTGCAGCTACTTCTTCATTAGATACACCTTGTTGACCTTCTAAGATAGCATCTGCCATTTTACCAGTTAATAATTTAACGGCACGGATAGCATCATCGTTTGCTGGGATAACGTAATCGATTTCATCTGGATCACAGTTAGTGTCAACAATACCTACGATAGGAATATTTAATTTACGTGCTTCAGCAATAGCGTTGCGCTCTTTACGAGGGTCAACAACGAATAATGCTTGAGGCATTGATTTCATATCACGAATACCGCCTAAGAATTTAATTAAACGGTCATATTCTTTTTTAAGTTCAACAACTTCTTTTTTAGGTAATACTTCGAATAAACCGTCTTCTTCCATTTTCTCGATTTCAGAAATACGTTTAATTCGTTTAGAGATTGTTTTGTAGTTAGTTAAGATTCCACCTAACCATCTTTGGTTAACGTAGAATTGACCAGCACGTTCTGCTTCAGCTTTAACTGATTCTTGTGCTTGTTTTTTAGTACCTACGAATAAGACTTTACCGCCATCTTCAGATACTTGTTTGATGAAGTTATAAGCTTCTTCAACTTTTTTCACTGTTTTTTGTAAATCAATGATATAGATACCATTTCTTTCAGTGAAGATATATTTTTTCATTTTTGGGTTCCAACGGCGTGTTTGGTGACCGAAGTGAACACCGGCTTCTAGTAATTGTTTCATTGAAATTACTGCCATTTTAAAATTCCTCCTATTGGTTATTTACCTCCATAACTAACTCATATAAAGACAAATAGATTTATTTGCACCCTCTATATTTTAATTAATTATGTGTGTATTGACTTTATAGCCGTCATTTAATATATCATAACTCACCTTGAAACGCAATGACTTTCTAACAAGATCATCACAATGAATTTATGAACAAATTAAAAGAGTATCGCTTTTCAATTGCTGACACTCTTTTAAACTTCTCATATCTAATTCGCTTATTTTGTTCTTTCTAATTCATCAAGGAATTTTTCTTTTTTAACTTTAATGAAAGTACCTTTCATACCTAGTGAGCGTGATTCGATGACGCCGGCACTTTCTAATTTACGTAATGCATTGACAATAACAGATCTAGTGATTCCAACACGATCAGCTACTTTAGATGCAATAAGCAACCCTTCATTTCCACCTAATTCTTCAAAGATATGTTCGATTGCTTCTTTCTCAGAATAAGAAAGCGAATTAATCGCCATTGTGATTGCAGCTTTATCACGAGCTTCTTTTTCAACTTCATTATGTTTCTCACGTAAGATTTCCATACCTATTACAGTTGCAGCGTATTCACCTAAAACTAGGTCGTTCTCATTGAAATCGTCTTGAACGCGACCTAAAACTAATGTTCCAAGTCTTTCTCCTCCACCTAAAATTGGGAAAATCGTTGTTCTACTATTTTCAAATACGTCTCTATTTTCAGGAGGGAAAACAGTTAACACATTATCAATATCAATGTTAGATTGCGTTTGTTTTACGTCCATAAGTTGTTCAGTATATTCAGTTGGAATATGTCTTTCTTCTAACATATTTATGATTCGGTCACTCTTTAATAATTCGTTAAGACTCGACCCTAAAATTTTACCTCTTCTCGAAACGATAAATACATTTGTTACGGTAACACTACTAATAGTTTGGGCAACATCCTTGAAATCTACTGCAATGCCTTTATGTTTTTGTAATAACGTGTTTAATTCTCTAGTTTTAGATAATAAGCTCATAATTTTTCTCCTTCTATTTATATTATAAAATAAATGCACTTAAATCCTTATTCGTTGAGATTGTTTTTAGTTTATCGTCAACATATTGTGGTGTTATGTCTACAACAGCATGTGGCATGTTTGGTGCTTCAAATGATAAATCTTCAAGCATTTTCTCTAAAATTGTGTGTAATCTACGCGCACCGATGTTGTCAGTATCCTGATTGACTTGGTACGCAATTTCAGCTAAGCGTTTAACAGCTTCTTCAGAGAAGTTGACTGTCACTTCTTCTGTTTGAAGCAATGCTTCATACTGCTTGATTAAAGACAATTTAGGTTCAGTTAGAATTCGAACAAAGTCATCAACTGAAAGGCTTTCCAGTTCCACTCTAATTGGGAAACGACCTTGCAATTCTGGAATCAAATCACTAGGTTTTGATACGTGGAATGCACCAGCGCCAATAAATAGCATGTGTTCAGTATTTACAGTACCATACTTCGTTTGTATCATGCTACCTTCAAGAATTGGTAAAATATCTCGTTGAACCCCTTGTCTAGAAACATCTTGACCACTATTTTGATTATTTGTCGCAACTTTATCGATTTCATCAATGAAAATGATACCCATCTGTTCTGCAAGCTCTAGTGCCTCTTGATTTGCAGTTTCTTGATCAATAAGTTCGTCAGCATAGTCATCAGCAAGTATTTTTCTAGCAGTTTCAACTGAAACTTCACGTTCTACCTTTTTCTTAGGCATCAATTGGTTCATCATATCTTGCATTTGTTGATTTTGATTCGTGCCTAACATGCCCATAGCTGCTGGATCTTGTTCTACTTTAATTCTTACTTTTTCTTTTTCAAGTTTACCTTCATCTAATTGCTTTTTAATTTCAGAACGTTTAGTTTTAATCTCTTCAGTAGGTGGTTCTTCCTCTTCTTCATTATTTTGTCCGAAGTTTGGAATCGCACCTCCAAAAAGATTCTCTAGAGGGTTATTACCTTGAGAAGCTTTTTTCTTCATGCTTGGAACTAACAATTTAACAAGTTTGTCGTTAGCTTTTGAAATAGCTTCGTCTTTAACTAAAGCTTTCTTCTCCTCTTTAACCAAGCGCACGGCTACGTCTACTAAATCTCTGACCATACTTTCAACATCTCGACCTACATAGCCTACTTCAGTAAATTTAGTGGCTTCAACTTTGATGAATGGTGCACCAACAATTTTCGCCATACGACGAGCAATTTCGGTTTTACCTACACCTGTTGGCCCTATCATCAGAATATTTTTAGGAGCAATTTCTTGTTTAGCTTCTTCGTCTAATAAACTTCTTCTATAACGATTTCTTAACGCAATTGCTACTTTTCTTTTAGCATCATCTTGTCCTACTATATATTCATTTAATTTAGATACGATATCTTTTGGAGTTAATTTAATTCCATTAGTATCCATGTTTTACATTCCTCCATCTTGCTACTTTGTATCAGTCATTCATTTCCATTATTTCTTAAAATTAAACTACAACATTAACCGATACTACAACGTTTCAACAATAATGTTATCATTCGTAAACACACAAATGTCGGCTGCGACTTTTAAACTTTCATAAGCCATTTCCTTAGCAGAAAGTTGTGACGCATGACGTTTAAGTGCACGGCCTGCACTCAACGCATAATTACCTCCTGAACCGATTGCGATTAAGTCATCATCTGGTGCAATCACTTCGCCTGTACCACTTACAACGAGAATAGCGTCTTTATTCATTACGATAAGCATCGCTTCTAATTGACGTAATTGTTTATCTCCACGCCATTCTTGTGCTAATTCAACTGCTGCTCTTTCAAGATTACCGCTAAATTGTTGAAGTTTTGTTTCAAACTTTTCGAATAACGTAAATGCATCAGCAACGCTTCCAGCAAAGCCAGCTAACACTTTACCTTCATAGAGGCGTCTCACCTTTCTAGCAGTTTGTTTCATAATAACTTGCTGACCTAATGTGACTTGACCATCACCTGCCATAGCCGCTTCACCATTATGACGGACAGCATATATTGTTGTTGCATGTAAAGAATTACTCATAAATTACTCTCCTTTTTTTGCTCGAGGATGTGCGTTTAAATATACCTTACGAAGTTGTTGGTTTGAAACATGGGTATAACGTCCAGTTGTTGATAAGTTTACGTGTCCTAAGAGGGATTGTACTGTTCTTAAATCAGCACCTTGATTTAACAAATGCGTCGCGAATGTGTGTCTAAGCTTATGTGGATGAATATCAGTCACTCCCGCAGTACGTTTGACAACATCGTTGAGTACGTATCTCACACCACGTTCAGTTATCGGTTCGCCTTTCATATTAACAATTAAATATTCATGATCTACCGCTTTTCGTGGCTGAAATTCATCTAAGTATCTCTCAATACTTTGCTTACAAAATTCGCCAAATGGGATAAAACGTTCTTTATTACCTTTACCTAATACCTTGACACCAGGCAAATTCATATCTATATCTTTAATTTTTATATTAACTAATTCAGACACACGTATACCTGTTGCATATAACAACTCGATAATAACCCTGTCTCGCATGCCCTTAGTACGATCTTGCTCTACAGTTCGAAATAGTGCTTCCATTTCCTCTTCGTAAAAGAATTGAGGAAGATACTGTTCTTTCTTAGGGTGTACAAGTTGAACAAAGGGGTTTACTACAGATTCATCTTGAGTCATCCAATATTCATAGAAAGTACGTAATGTTGAAATTTTTCTTGAAACAGTAGTCCTTTTTAAATTATTTGAATATAAATAAGACAAATAATTTCTAGCATCTTTATATTCAAAAGTAGTTAACTCTAAATGTTCACTATTTAAAAATTCATTAAACTGAACTAAATCATCATGATATGATTTCAAAGTATATTCAGAAAAATTTCTTTCTACCTTTAACATATATAAAAATGTTTTTTGGATTTCATTCAATATAATTCCCCTCCATCATATTGCATTGTAGCATATGAATGATAGGGCATACAGTAATTTGATAACCAATTCAAAATCTTTAGAGAATTAATGTCAAAAATTTTATAAATCTTTCAAATATACAGTAAAATAGCATTATTTATTTTTTTGATAAAAACCTATGCTTTTTCGACAAAACAACAAAAAAACTAGGTAGCAAATTTAATCTACTACCCAGTCTGTCTATTCTACTTTTAAAGTGTTTGCTTATAGTTGTCGAGATATTCTAAAGCTCTGTTCGCTTGAGCCTCATATCTTTCCTTTTTGTCTTTAATACGTTTTTCTAATGATGGTAATAAACCGAAGTTTGCATTCATTGGTTGGAAGTTTTTCTCGTTCTTAGCATGAGAAATATAATAAGCCATACTACCTATCATCGTTTCTCTTGGGAAAATGACTTCACCTTTACCTGCAAGTTTGTGAGCAAGGTTAATCCCAGCAACTAAACCACTTGCGGCACTCTCTACATAACCTTCTACACCAGTCATTTGGCCTGCAAAGTACAAGTTTTCATGCCCTTCAAGTTCGTATTTTTCATTTAATACATCCGGTGAGTTAATAAATGTATTACGGTGCATTACACCATATCTAACTATATCCACATTCTCTAATCCCGGGATAAGACGAATAACTTCTTTTTGAGCTCCCCATTTTAAATGTGTTTGAAAGCCAACAATATTATAAAGTGTGCCAGCTGCATCATCTTGTCTTAATTGTACAACTGCATAAGGGCGTTTACCTGTTTTAGGATCTTCTAATCCAACCGGTTTCATTGGACCAAATAACAACGTTTTACGTCCTCTTTCTGCCATAACTTCAAATGGCATACATCCTTCAAAATATGTTTCTTTTTCAAACTCATTGACTGGTGCTACTTCTGCTTCTAAAACAGCATCATAAAATCTATTAAATTCTTCTTCAGTCATAGGACAGTTTAAATATGCCGCTTCACCTTTGTCATAACGAGATTTAAGATACACTTTATTCATATCAATTGTTTCTTTTTCAACAATTGGAGCAGCAGCATCATAAAAATAAAGTTGATCTTTACCAGTAATATCAACAATTTCTTGCGCTAAATGTTCTGTAGTGAGTGGACCCGTAGCAATAATAGTATAACCTTCAGGTATACTATTAACCTCTTCATTTAAAACAGTAACATTCGGATGATTTCTGAGTGTATCAGTTATATAACCAGCAAAATCATGTCTATCTACTGCTAAAGCTCCTCCAGCAGGAACACGCGCCTTGTCTGCAGCTTGTATAATTAGAGAGTCTAGACGTCTCATTTCTTCTTTAAGTACACCAACCGCATTTGTAAGAGAATTCCCTCTCAATGAGTTTGAACATACAAGCTCAGCAAATTTATCAGTATGGTGTGCAGGTGTTTGTTTAACTGGTCGCATTTCAATTAAGTTAACTTTTATTCCACGTTGCGCTAATTGATACGCAGCTTCCGAACCAGCTAAACCAGCCCCAACGACATTAACCGTTTGAGTCATCATTTTCCTCCTAATTTTAAATTTATCTATTTTTGAACTTCTTCTTGATAGTCACAATTTGAACATACAACTTGACTACTTCTACCTTTTTTCTTATCAACTAAGTAATGGTTACATTTTGGACAATCTCTGCCAACTGGTTTGTCCCAAGAAATAAAGTCACAATCAGGATATCTGGAACAACCATAAAAGACTCTGTTCTTTTTGGATTTACGTTCTACAACGTCTCCTTCATTACATTTTGGACATTTCACGCCTATAGATTTAACAATAGCCTTTGTATTTCGGCAATCAGGGAAATTCGAACAAGCCATAAATTTACCATAGCGTCCCATTTTGATTACCATCGGAGCACCACATACTTCACAATCTTCTCCAGCAGGCTCATCTTTAATTTCTATTTTCTCCATTTCTTCTTCAGCGCGCTCAACATCTTTTTTGAAACTATTGTAGAAATCACCAACAACCTTACGCCAATTCATGTCACCTTCCGCAATTTTATCTAGTAATGTTTCCATATTAACTGTAAACTCTACATCAATAATTTCTGGGAAGTATTCTTTCACTTGCTCATAAACGATTTCTCCTAACTCGGTAGGAACAAAACGTTTACTTTCTAATTTAACGTAATTTCGTTTTTGAATGGTATCTATTGTTGGTGCATAAGTAGAAGGTCTACCAATTTTCAACTCTTCTAAAGTTTTAACTAAACGTGCTTCAGTATAACGAGGAGGTGGTTGAGTAAAGTGTTGAGCAGGTTCGATTTGAGTAGCTGTAACTTTATCTCCTTCCTCAAGTTTCGGAAGTTTGTTCTCTTTCTCATTATCTTTGTCATCTTTAGCTTCCACGTACAACGTCATGAAACCTTTAAATTTAATAGTTTGTCCGTTAGCTCTGAATTTAATGTCATTCTGAGTGACGTCTAACGCGATAGTATCTAGTATAGCTGGTGCCATTTGACTTGCTACAAATCGTTCCCATATCAATTTATACAAACGATGTTGATCTCTAGTTAAATATGGTTTCATATCATCTGGTGTTCTTAAAGCACTTGTAGGTCTAATTGCTTCGTGAGCATCTTGATCACCTTGTTTACCAGTTGCCTTACGTTTTGAAATATACTCTTTACCGTATTTATCAGTAATATAATTCTTCGCCTCAGCTTTTGCTGAGTCAGATATACGAGTAGAATCCGTACGCATATAAGTGATTAAACCAATAGTACCCTGACGTTTTAAATCAATACCTTCATATAATTGTTGTGCCAACATCATTGTTTTACGTGCTTTAAAGTTTAATTTACGTACAGCTTCTTGTTGAAGCGTTGATGTGGTGAATGGATTTGCTGGATTACGTGTTTTTTCTTTCTTATTTACATTCGTAATTTCAAATTGATCTCCATCCAGTGCTGCAGTAATCTTTTCAACATCTTCTTTTTTATTTAATTTATATGGCTTATTTTTATAATGAAGGAATTTGGCATTAAATTTAGATTTTTTATATCTGAATTCGCCTTCAATTGTCCAATATTCTTCAGGTTTGAAATTTCTAATTTCATTTTCTCGATCGATAACCAAACGAAGTGCTACTGATTGGACACGTCCTGCAGATAATCCCTTCTTCACTTTCTTCCATAGAACAGGAGAAATATTATAGCCTACTAATCTATCTAAAATACGACGGGCTTGTTGAGCATCCACGAGTTCCATTTCAATTTCTCTTGGATGTTTAAAACTATCTTTAACCGCATCTTTAGTAATTTCATTAAATACGACTCTGTTTTCTTTTGAATCTTCTAATTCTAAGATTTTTGATAAATGCCAGGCAATCGCTTCACCTTCACGGTCAGGGTCACTTGCAAGAAAAACTTTTTTTGCCTTCTTCGCATGTTTCTTTAAATCTTTGACGACCGGCCCTTTACCGCGAATTGTAATATATTTTGGTTCATAGTTATCTTCAGTGTCCACACCCATTTGACTTCTAGGTAAGTCACGAACGTGTCCCATTGAAGCAATAACTTTATATCTTTTTCCTAAATATTTTTCAATGGTTTTAGCTTTTGCAGGCGATTCAACTATGACTAAATTATCTGCCAAAGTGATTTCCCCCTTGCAAATTGAATTACTAAAGATAAATGATAAACGCTTAATTTTGTGTTTGTCAACGTTTTAATTTTTAATTTCCAATTTTGTTTGAAATATTATTAATTTTGTCACATAAATCTTTAACTAATTTAATACATGTCTACACTGATTAATCGCAAGTAACTCAATGTCTGTCTAGAATGTATAGTCTGATAAAATGCTGCTTTCATCTAATACGACTTGAGCACCTTCTTCTAATCTAAGTAAATTTCCCTTTGTCATTTGATTAAACATGGATCCAGGTAACACATACACATTTCGATTTTGTTCTAAAGCACAATCAACAGTAATTTGACTGCCACTTTTTTCTTCAGCTTCCGTAATAAGTAAGCCACGTGAAAGCCCACTTATCAATCTATTTCTTTCTGGAAATTTATACTTACTGATTGCTGAGTGAGGAGGATATTCACTTAATACTAATCCACTTTTTTCAATCTTATCTCTTAATTGATATGTGGATTGAGGATAGTGATAATCATGACCGAATCCCAGAACTCCTATGGTGGGTAAATGGTATTTGAGAGCGACTTGATGCGCTACACTATCTGCGCCGTATGCTAAACCCGAAATTATAGTCATTTGAATTTGTTGAAATGAGGGAAAAAGATACTCTAAAGCTTGTGTCGTATATGAAGTAGATTTACGAGAGCCGATTACAGCTAATGTATGAGGTTGATTAAACAATTGTTTGTTTCCTTTATAAAAAATAACGTAAGGAAAATGATAGATTTCTTTGAGAAGTAAAGGATAATCTTTGTCAAAGTAAGTCACATATTTTAGTTTTATACGTTTCATATAGTTGTATAAATACTCAGTTTTTAGCATTTTAAATTGATCAAGTTTTCTTTGCAATGCGTGGGAATTTTGTTTTAATACCCAATCTTTTATAATATCCATTCTTGTTTGTTCATTTTCCAAGGAAAAGTTAGGATGAAAATCAATGATTTGATGTACTTGCATTGTAGTGAAATTAGCCCAATAAAGTTTTAATAAAGTGTGTTGAATCAATGGCATTACTCCTTTAAGAGTATTATAGCTGATGATTCAAGAATATGTTGTTACTGTTTAAATACATTTAGCTCTTATTATTTAATGGAATTGTAAGGAGTAATTTTCAAATATGTTAATTTCTAATCAAATGATTTAAATTCTAGATGATAAAACGAGTTTCTACTATTATATATAGTCCTTATAACTTTTAAGATATGCCCATATAACTTAAAAAGCCCGAACCCTAATAAGAGTTCGAGCTATCAATCATAACTTTTTAGTTATTTATCAACTGTTAATAATTCATCATAAATTCCAGCTTTTTTAGCTGATTCAATTAATGTTGTACCAATTTCTGATGGAGTATCTGCAGTTTCTACACCACAATCATTAAGTGTTTTAATTTTTTCATCTGCAGTACCTTTACCGCCAGAAATAATCGCACCAGCATGACCCATACGTTTACCTGGAGGTGCTGTTTGACCACCGATGAAGCCTACAACTGGTTTATTCATGTTTTCTTTAATCCATTGTGCAGCTTCTTCTTCCGCAGTACCGCCGATTTCACCAATCATAACTACTGCTTTGGTTTCAGGATCTTCATTAAATTCTTTTAATACGTCGATAAAGTTAGTACCGTTAACTGGGTCACCACCGATACCAACAGCTGTTGTTTGACCGATACCTTCTTCAGTTAATTGATGTACTGCTTCATAAGTTAATGTACCTGAACGAGATACAACGCCTACGTGACCTTTTTTGTGGATGTAACCAGGCATGATACCGATTTTACATTCATCTGCTGTGATAACACCTGGGCAGTTTGGTCCTACTAGACGTGTTTTACGACCTTGTAAGTAACGTTTAACTTTAACCATGTCTACAACAGGAATATGTTCAGTAATACAAATTACCATATCTAAATCAGCTTCAGCCGCTTCTAAAATTGAGTCAGCAGCGAATGGTGCTGGAACATATACTACAGATACGTTAGCGCCAGTTTCATTTTTAGCTTCTTGAACTGTATTATATACTGGAACACCTTCTACAACTTGTCCACCTTTACCAGGTGTTACCCCTGCGACAATTTGTGTTCCATAATCAAGCATTTGTTTTGTATGGAAAAGGGCAGTAGACCCTGTGATACCTTGTACCATTACTTTCGTATTTTTATCAATAAATACACTCATCTTAGTGCTCCCATCCTTTCCTTACGCTTCTTTGACAAGTTTAACAATTTTTTGTGCGCCTTCAGCCATTGTAGCTGCTGGTTCGATTGCTAAACCTGAATCGTTTAAGATTTCTTTACCACGTTCAACATTTGTTCCTTCTAAACGTACTACTAAAGGTAAAGTTAATTCTACTTCTTTAACTGCTGCTACGATACCTTCTGCGATAACGTCACATTTCATGATTCCACCAAAGATATTTACAAAGATACCTTTAACATTGTCATCACCTAAGATGATTTTAAATGCTTCAGTAACTTTTTCTTTAGTAGCACCGCCACCAACGTCTAAGAAGTTAGCTGGATTTCCACCAAAATGATTAATAGTATCCATTGTTGCCATAGCTAAACCTGCACCGTTAACCATACAACCAATGTCGCCATCTAAAGCGATATATGATAAATCATATTTAGATGCTTCAATTTCTTTTGGATCTTCTTCTTCTAAATCACGTAATTCAACGATATCTTTATGTCTGAATAAAGCGTTGTCGTCGAAGTTTAATTTAGCGTCTAGAGCTAATACTTGTCCGTCACCAGTAGTTACTAGTGGGTTAATTTCTACGATAGAGCAA
>NZ_KV840039.1:300990-309155 GCF_001839105.1 Staphylococcus sp. HMSC62A08
TTGTATAGTGCTAGTAAGAATTTAGTTGCTTTACCAATAGATTCTTTAGGAATATTAATGTTGAAAGCAATACGACGTGCTTGATAAGGTGATAAACCTACAACTGGGTCGATTGTTTCTTTGAAGATTTTTTCAGGTGTGTTAGCTGCAACCTCTTCGATTTCAGTTCCACCTTCTTCAGATGCCATTAATGTAACTTTGTCTGTTGCACGATCAATTACAAAACCAACGTAATATTCTTTTTGAATATCGCAACCTTGTTCGATATATAAGCGTTTAACTTCTTTACCTTCAGGTCCTGTTTGGTGAGTAACTAATTGTTTCCCTAATAATTCGTTAGCGTAAGTTTCAACTTCAGATAGTGATTTAGCAATTTTTACACCGCCTGCTTTACCTCTACCCCCAGCGTGTATTTGTGCTTTAACCACATATACATCTGAATCTAATTCTTTCGCTTTTTCCACCGCTTCTTCAGCAGTGAATGCTACTCGTCCTTCTGGAACTGCTACGCCCATAGAACGAAATATTTCTTTACCTTGATACTCGTGGATATTCATCTTCCATCCTCCTGTTTCTTAGGTTAAGTTCCTTTTTAATTATAAAAAATGAAAGCGCTATTGTAAACTGAAAGACCATATTTTTTGCAATTAAATCAAAATTCAAATTATTTAAACAAAGATTTGATAGGTTCAAAGGATTTACGATGTTCATTTATTACACCATACGTGTCAATTGCTTCTAAATGTTGTTTTGTACCATAACCTACATTCTTCTCAAATCCATAATCTGGAAAATGGTTAGCCAATGCTTTCATGTAATCATCTTTCATGTAATCATCTCGATATTCTTTAGCCATAATGCTTGCTGCAGCAATTGAAACACTTTTAGCATCACCTTTAATTATTGACATTTGCGGTATGTCATTATCAAGTTTCATTGCATCAATAAGCAAATGCGTAGGTTGTTCATCTAATTGAGCGATTGCACGTTGCATTGCTACTTGAGTTGCTCGATAAATATTTAGTTCGTCAATCTCTTCTGAACTTGCAACCCCATATGCATAGCTTAAAACGCCAGCTTTCAAGTCATTGTTCAAAGCTGCACGTTGTTTTGCTGGCACCTTTTTCGAATCATTTAAACCTAAATAATGATGGTCTTTATTAAGAATTACAGCGCAGGCAACAACGGGACCAGCTAAAGGTCCTCGCCCCACTTCATCAATACCACAAATTAGCGCATTGCTATCATGATTTAAAATATTATTTTCATATTGAGTCATTTTTTTGTAATTTTCTTCAAGAGTTTGTTGTTTAATCAATTGCTTCTTGCGAGAATCTAAAGCTTTTTGTACACCTTTTCGGGAATCTTGATGTGCTGAATGTGCTTCTAATTCTTCTAAAGTATAAACTAAAGCAAGCTGTTCCTTTATTTCTTTAATTGTTTGAGTCATTGTCAACGTCACGCTTCATTTCTTTTAAAATATCGAAACAATAAGTTCCTATTTTAGCATTTCTCGTATCGTTAATAATTAATTCTATGACTGATTCATAGTCTACTTCATTCCCTTTTTGAAGAAGGCCTCTTCGACGTCCAATTGCATCGAACCATTCTAATATTTCCGCTTCTTTATCAACGTCAATATTATAATGTTGCTTTAACCCCTCTAAATCATGCTCGATCATAAAATTTAGACCGTAAATCGCAACTTCATCCAAATGAACAATACTATCTTTAATTGCACCCGTTAAACTTAGTTTCTTCCCAACTTCTTCATCTTCAAATTTAGGCCATAATATACCTGGAGTGTCTAAGAGTTGGAGAGATTTACCAACTTTAATCCATTGTTGTTGCTTTGTAACACCAGGCTTATTACCTGTTTGTGCAATACTACGATTTGCCAATTTATTAATAAGTGTTGATTTACCAACGTTTGGAATCCCTACTATCATTGCACGAATTGCACGGGGTTTAAGTCCTTTTTCTTTTTCACGATCAAATTTTTCTTTCGTAGCTTTAATCGCTTCTGCTTCTACATTTTTTAAATTTTTACCGTGTTTAGCGTCTACAGCAACAGGATAAAACTCTTGATCTTTAAAATAACTTTCCCATTTCTCTAATTCTTTCAAGTTAGTCATATCTTTTTTATTTAAAATTACCACTCTCGGTTTTTGTTTTATGACTTCATCAATCATAGGATTTCGTGAACTATATGGTATACGTGCATCTACTAATTCAAATACAACATCCACTTTTTTTAATTGTTCACTTACCTCTCTTTTAGCTTTCGCCATATGTCCTGGGTACCATTGAATTGCCATGTTTGTCACCTTACTTTCTAATTCTTCTTCAAATATGTAATTCATTTTAACTTAATAATTATACTTTAATTTCAACTCTCGAACCACTTTTAGTGTAACATGCGTTCTTCCCACTTTTTAAAATAAATTGCAATATCAATCAACCAAAATTTAAGGTTATGTTAAAAATGAAGAGTCTAAGATACAATCACTTTCATTCACTCAAACAATAACCTACAATTTAATTGAAGATTAAGAATAAATGTGTATTGGAAACATCGTATTTAGGAGAAAATAATGAAGAGAATTTTAAGCTATAGTATATTATTTATAATTTTATCTATTATTGGACATAGTTACATTATTTTCCGTTTTTATCATGACGGAATATTATCTACTGGACCCAATGATGGCATGGAACAAATGGTACCAATACAAATGTATCTGTTTAATCAATGGAGTCATGGTAATATATTTTATTCTACTAATTTTGGCTTAGGTGGAGACTTTTTTACGGACTTAAGCTATTATTTTTCAACAAATATTTTATTTATTATTAATGTTTTAGTCATTCTCTTCTTAAAATTATTTATATCCCTTGATACACACCAAATCATGTTTTGGATGAACAATGCACTAATAATATCTGTAATTAAAGGCGCAATCGCTATGTATTGTACTTATCTTTATGGGAAACATATCACTAAACATAAAGTTTTAAGTATCTTTATTGCGTTTATATTTGTCGTTTCACCGCTTTACTTTAGATTCTCAGCCTACTGGCCATTCTTTAGTGATGTATTTATTTGGCTGCCATTATTTTTATACGCTATAGAACGTGTATTACAACAACGTAAACAAGGATTATTAATAGTCACAATTACACTCATTCTCGTTAATAATTTCTATTTCGCTTATTACTTTTTTATTATTGGCACAGTTTATTCGTTTATTCGAATTATCTTTCGACATCCTAATGATATTTCAACGCGCACACAAACTTTTCGGGTGTTACTAATATCTGCACTGCTCGCTTTAGGCAATAGTTTGTTTATATTCTTTCATGGCGTTCAAAGTTTTATGAATAATAGACGCGTCTCTTTTTCAGGTCATGTTCCTTTATTTGAAAAATTAAATATAAACACAAATATATTTTTCGATAATTATCTTATCGTTATACTTTTCATAACAATTCAAGGGATTTTAACATTTAGATTATATAGACATTTCTATTATCGTTTGTTTGCAATTATAACAGTCATCCTTATCATTTTTACATTTATACCTTTTATTGACCAAGTGTTTAATGGTTTTTCAGCACCACAAAAAAGATGGCATTTTATTTTAGCTTTTACATCGTCCATCTTAGTTGGATTATTTATTAAATACTTTCGAACTGTCAGTATTAAATCATATATTCTAACAAGTTTGATATCTCAGTTTGTCATATATGTGAGCGCCTACTGCTATCATAAATATTTACCATGGTTAATTCTTGTTCCTATTGTTTCAATGATTGGATTGTTAATTTTACTTTTAAAGGAAAGAAAGGTACGCATTCAACTTACATACATTTATATGCTTTCTATTATCGCGTTAAGTATGATGGTGAGCTTTGTTTTCATTAAAAATCAAATTTACTTTGAAGACCATCAAAATCGCGCTAATACATTTTATGCAAATTCTAGTCTATATAGTTCTGAATTACAGAGGGCTTTAGTAAAAGAAATGAAAGATAATAAAAAAGAAGATGAACGTATAGATTGGCGCGTAAACGAACAAGATAATACACCTATGTATCAAAATTTCAAAGGATTGAGCCTTTACTCAAGTATATTTCACCATAATATTTTAGATTATTACTACGATAGTCTAAAAATTAACTTGGCTGAAGAATCGTTAAGTCGCTATCAATCAACAAATGGTAGACAAAATATTGATAGTTTATTCTCTATAAAATATCTTATGTTAAAAAATTACCAAAATAACGTGCCTAGTTATTTCAAAAAGATTAAAACGAGTAGACAGTACAATATTTATGAAAATCAACTCAATTTACCAAGTGTAAAAGTGACAAATCGTCTTTATAATAGTAAAAATCTTAAAACGCCTCTTGATCGTGAACATGCGATGCTTAAAGGTGCAGTCATTGATTCAAAAGGTGAAAACTTTAAATCTCACACGCCAAATTTACTAAATGATGCACATATAACAACTAAAAATATAACTAAAGTGAATCGCAGCACCATTAAAGTAAATCGTGAGATGGGTTCAATCAATATTCATTTGCCTAAAAAGCTTCGTAAACACTATAAAGATTTCTATTTAACTGCATATATTAAAAGAGGCAATCCAGATAGTAATTACACAGTAAATGTTAATCAATACTTGAATAATCGTCTTTATAATGATTCCGTTTATCGAATTGGTGTGGATACTCAACTTTATAGAACGCAACCTGACAAAAACGGCGATATTAATATTCAATTATCTCCTAAAGGGTCATTTAACTTTAAACTGTTAAATCTAACTGGTGAAAATTATGAAGCACTTAAACATGCCCATCATAAAGCAAATTTCGATATGAATTATAAGGACATTAAAAATGGCATCAAAGTCCAACTCGGCAATCATCCTAAAGGGCTAGCTACGATTAATATTCCTTACCGAGATGGTATGCGTGCATATATCGATATAAAGTAGATGTCAAAAAAGTAAATTATATGATGACTGGTGTTCCAGTAAATAAAAATGATAAAACAATTATCATTAAATACGAGCCATCGTTTTTGAAAATAATGATATTCATTTCATTTATAAGTATCATTTTTAGTATGATATATGTAAGAAAATCGAATTCACCAAAAAGAAAGATGAGGATTCGCCGTGATTAAAAAATTATGGGAAACACCAATAAAACGATTTTGTTCAATATTAATACTCAGTTGTATACTTTCTCTTATACTGTACCTACCATTTATTTATGAATATATAACTAAGGGCGTCATATTTAGTGGTAATGGTGATGGCTTTAGACAAATGATGCCCTTTCAAATGTATCTTTATGAACATTTCACTTCTCTTAAAGGCTTTTATGATGCATCTTTTGGTTTAGGTGGAGATTATGTTAAATCACTGGCATATTATTATTCCATGTCACCACTCATGTGGATTAATTTCGGATGTATTTGGGTGCTAGAACATTCATTACACCTTAATCCTCATGACATTAGTTTCTGGCCTACTAACCAACTCGTTATGGCATACATACGCACAGTTGTAGCACTTATTTTTAGTTTTTATTTATTTAATTATTTAAAATTCAAACCCACATCAATGTGTATTGCTACAATTTTGTATGGTATGTCCACTGTTATGACTTATTATAATTTTACATGGTCATTTTACGGCAACTTACTGATTATGTTACCTATGTCAATTTGGGCTATGGAACGTTTCTTTAAAGAACGCAAAATAGGATGGTTTATTTTTGCGATTGCATATACTCTATTTACCAACTTCTATTTTAGTTATTACGAAGCGGTCGTATTAGGTTTTTATTTCATTTATCGACTTATTGCAGTACATCCAAAAGATATTGTTAATCGTTGGCAGAAATTTTACATATTAGTTGTAGCTACTGTATTGAGTGTGTTAACAAGTATTTTTGGTTTATATACTGGCGTTTCTTCATTTTTAAATAATGATAGATCTCAGAATCCTAAATTTGGTATTACTTTTTTAACCAATTTATTTGAAAAAAATTACAATATATTTACTGATGGTTTCTACATCACCATTTCAATTATTACTATAATAGCTTTATTCGCATTTAAGTTATATCAACACTATTACTATAAACTCTTTGCAATAGCGACTTGGATCCTTTTAATCGGCTCTTTATCACAATGGTTTGATAGTGCTTTTAATGGCTTTTCATTACCGCAAAGACGATGGGTTTACTTTTTAGCATTATCATCTGGCGCTTTAATTGCACTTTTCATACAACATTTAAGTGAATTATCTATTAAAAAATATTTAATCATAGCCCTACCATTGTTTATTTATAGTTGCATTTACATAATTATTACTGAGCGTTCAGTCAACTGGATGTATATCGCACTAATTATAATGATACTTCTTGGATTATTAATTAAACGAAAATCTTTATTAAGGAGAAAATCTATTTCAATAATATTAGTGCTATTATTTTTAGCACAGCAAATTACCATGGTACATGATGCTAAAAAAATAACTATTGAACCTTATCAATCAGATTTTAAAACAATTAATGATTCATCATATAGAAGTAAAGTATTGAATCGTAAAATTAATCAAATGACAAAAAGTAGTCATGACCCTTTAAAAAGATTAGATTACTTTTCATATTATGCTTTGAATTCCCCGTTTATTTATCACTACAACGGAACATCTTTATATTCAAGCATTTTTGACGGAAGTATTTTAAATTATTACGATAACACGATGCAAATCAATATGCCTGCTGATAAAAACAGTACGTATCGTTATATAGGTAATCGAGCTAATTTAATGGCATTATGGGACGTACAAGATAGACTTAGACATCCTAATGATTTAAATATGCCTTTTGGCTTTAAAAAGAAAGTGCTTATCAAAGACGGGAAAGATCAATGGATTCATTCAAAGAATACAATTCATTATCCGAGCGCTCACATAACCAACAAAATTTATAATACTAAAGATTTAAAATCACCATTAGACAGAGAACAAGCCATGCTTGAAGGTGTGGTGTTCAATAATAATAAACGCGCAAATACGACGTTTAGTCCTAACAAAAATCTATTAAATGATGCTCAACTACAACTCAAAGATTCAAAATGGGAGAAGAAAAATCAACTAAACGTAAATAAAAATACTGGCGGCGTTCAACTTACATTACCTCAATCCTTAACTAAAAAATATAAAGACATGTATATCGAAATGGATGTTGAACTACTCACTCCTGATAAAGAACATAGTATCGGTGTAAATGAATATACACAAAATAGAAATGCACTTTCATATAAATATCGACGCTTCGTCACACCTGTAACAATGCGTGTTAAAGCTTCAGACAAACTTAACATTCATATGTCTAAAGGCATTTACAGATTTAAAGTTAAAGGTATTTATGGTGAAAATTATCAAACGCTTAGAAAGGCCTCACATGATTTAAAACGTGTTAAGGTGAAAAAAGAAAGAAATGGCTATACGATGACTAAAAATAAAAATGATAGTGGATATATCGTTCTTCCGATTGCTTACGCAAAAGGTATGAAAGCGAAAGCAGGAAATCAATCTATAACGGTAAAACAAGCGAACGGTATCATGACTGCTATTCCAGCTAAAGCTGGTCAATCAACAATAAGATTGACTTACACACCGCCACATTTTTATTTATTAATTATCTTAAGCGTAATTGGAATTCTATTAAGTATCATTTTTGCCCGAAAAATAAGGAAAAATAAAATTTAATAATTATGATTAACACTGCGTTGACTTAAGTACCGAAGCCAATTGACATGGACGTATGATGAATGTAGTAGATATACCAATAGTAAAATGAAACAGGAAGTGATTCTTTGAAAAAATATATTTTATTCGCATTTCCATTGGCTTTTGTGTGTCTGTACACAATATCTAAAGTAATTTGGGATAAAGGAATGATTGTAGACAACAATCCCATACACGCGATATATTTTTTGTTATTTTACTATATTGTTGCAGGATTTATTATATTAATTCTGTATTTAAGAGAAAAGTGATTTTCTTTTAGTGAATGTTAAATTGTAATAATTAAATATAAGTTGAAATCTTGGGGAGTGGGACAGAAATATAATTTAGCAA
>NZ_KV840039.1:309255-323624 GCF_001839105.1 Staphylococcus sp. HMSC62A08
AAGAAAGCTGAGACAATTAATTATGTCCCAACCTCTTATTTTGTATAAATATGATATTCTTTATCCTTCGTTTAAATAGACTTTAACTATTTTTAACTTGATTTTAAATTTATAATATTTACCTATAAAAACGTCCCCCTAATGTTAGATTTTCAGTCCAACTTTTAGGATGTGTATCATTCTTAAAGTCGATGTTGTGTTTTATTTATAAGACTTTGCCAGCAATTAACATTCAAACGAAACAAAAAAGCTTTCAAACACCTTTGATTAAGATGTTTGAAAGCTTTATCTTTATTACAAGTTACAGATAACTTGTGTTGAAAATATCGAGTTTGCTGATTAACGAATTTCTTGGATTCTAGCAGCTTTACCACGTAAACTACGTAAGTAGTATAATTTAGCACGACGTACTTTACCGCGACGTTTAACTTCGATTTTTTCGATTTTTGGAGTGTGTAATGGGAATGTTCTTTCCACACCTACACCTGAAGAAATTTTACGAACTGTGAAAGTTTCAGAAATTCCTCCACCACGGCGTTTAATTACAACACCTTCGAAGACTTGGATACGTTCACGTGAACCCTCTACGATACGAACGTGTACACGTAAAGTGTCACCAGAACGGAAAGTAGGTAAGTCAGTACGTAATTGTGATTTAGTTACTGCTTCGATTAACTTATGATTACTCATTATAAATTCTCTCCTTCAACCTATGTTCTTGCCTAGACAAATGTATAGCAGCGGATCATAGTGATTTTAGTGTTTTTTCACACTTAAATTATGTTAGCATAACGCTAATTGTTTTTCAATTGCTTTTTATATGTTTCTAAAATTTCTTTATCATTATCAGTAAGCTCATATTTTTCTAATAAATCTGGACGTTTCTCATAAGTACGAATTAATTTCTGTTTATGTCGCCACTCCTCAATATGTGCATGATTTCCGGATAATAAGACATCCGGCACTTTCATTTCTTTATATTCTCGTGGTCTTGTATATTGTGGAAATTCTAATAATCCATCTGAAAATGAATCATCTTGATGAGAAGCTTCATTACCTAAAACCCCTGGAATAAGACGAACAATCGCATCAGTCATAGTCATTGCAGGCAATTCTCCACCTGTAAGCACATAATCTCCCATAGAAATTTCATCAGTAACAAGATGCTCTCTGATACGTTCATCGTACCCTTCATAATGACCACAAATAAATACAATATGTTGGGCTTCACTCAACTCCTGCGCGATCTCTTGAGTGAAAGGCCGACCTTGAGGACACATCAATATCACACGTGTATTTTCGTCTCTTTTCAAATCTTCCATAGCATTAAAAACTGGTTCAGGTTTTAACACCATTCCTTGACCTCCACCAAATGGATAGTCATCAACCTGATTATGTTTGTTAACTGAATAATCTCGAAAATTAATAGTATTTACGTCAATAATCTCTTTATCTTGAGCTCGCTTTAAAATTGAATGGTTTAAAACGCCCTCAAACATCTCTGGAAACAACGTTAAATAATCGATTTTCATTAATCTAGCAATCCTTCCATAGGCGTAATTCTAATTGATTTCCCTTCCACATCAATGTCTTTTACAACATCTTCAATATAAGGAATGAGATATTCTTTATCACCTTTAACGACCCACACATCATTTGCGCCTGTTTCGAAAATATTAATTACTCGTCCAATTGGCGTGTTGTTATCATCAAAAACTGTGCAACCGATAATATCAGAATAGTAATATTCATGTTCATCTAATTCGATATCCTCATGGTCACGTTCTTGATACAAATAATCCCCTTTTAGATGTTCAATGTCGTTAATATTATTAATTCCTTCAAACTTCAACATATGAAATCCCTTATGTATACGGTAAGAAGCTATAGTATATTGGATATCGTTATTATTGTGTTTAACAATTAAATTTTCGCCAGGTTGAAATCGTGTTTCAGTGAAATCTGAGTTTGATTTTACTTTAACTTCGCCTTTAATACCATGTGTATTTACGATTTGACCTACTTCTACTTCCATCTAACGCCCCTCCTAGTCGATGTATCTCTTGTTTTTTTCGAAAATGAATCAAATATATTCTAACATGTTAGTGTTGATTTATTAAAAAAGGACGCCATCATTGGCGTCCACAAACATAAGCTAATTATTTAGCATTTTTTTGTTCATCGAATTTTTTCAAAATACCTTCTCTTGATAAGATATTATGAACTGTATCAGTTGGTTTAGCACCGTCATGTAACCATTTTAAAGCTAACTCTTCATCGATTTTAACTTCTGGTGCATTAACGTGTGCTGGATTATAAGTACCTAATTGCTCGATGATACGACCATCACGTGGTGAACGTGCATCTGCAACTACGATACGATAGAATGGGTTTCTTTTAGAACCTAAACGTGTTAAACGAATTTTAACTGCCATTTAAATTACTCTCCTTTATGTTTTATCATTTTATTTTCTACAAGAATAAATAATAACAGTTACACAAATGTTTGTAAAGACTTTTTTCTTTACCTAAAGCCCCACTTCTAAATTTATTTAGTTAGTGAGACTTACGCATGAACTTTAGTTCAGGTGTTCCTCTGATAGATTTATGAAATAAATCGTAGATTTGGTTATGCATGAGCTTTAGCTCAGGCGTTTCTCTTATAGATTTATGAAATAAACCTTACATTTGGTTATGGGAGCGAGACAGAATTTATAACGAATTCGTCTTCTCGCCCCCGCACAATTGATTAGGGCCTTAAAATTTTTAAGCCCAATCAATCACTGCGCTTTTGAGCCTTAGCTCAGGCGAACCTCTAAAAATTTATTAAGTTAGTGGGACTTACGCATGAGCTTTAGCTCAAGCATTCAACACCAAAACAAAGCATCGAACAACCACTACAGCCGTTCGATGCTTTATCAAATAATATTAAAATGGTAAGTTCATACCTTTAAGCATATTTTGCATTTGGTTGCGTTTGGCTTTCTTACCTTTACCGCCACCAGTAAATTGTTTCATCATTTTCTTCATATCATTAAATTGTTTCATTAAACGATTCACTTCTTGTAATGAACGACCTGAACCTTTAGCAATACGTTTCTTACGAGAAACATTTAATGTTTCAGGATTTGAACGTTCTTTCGGTGTCATTGATTGAATGATAGCTTTAATATGATCGATTTGTTTATCACTCATATTTAGCTTATCCAATCCTTTCATTTTGTTCATTCCAGGAATCATTTTCATAATATCATCTAATGGACCTAAATTTTTAACTTGGTCTAATTGCTCTAAGAAATCATCCAATGTGAATGAAGAGTCACGCATTTTCTTCTCTAAATCTTTAGCTTTTTCTTGGTCTACGTCTTGTTGAGCCTTTTCAATTAAGCTTAAAACGTCACCCATACCAAGGATACGAGAAGCCATACGTTCAGGATGGAATAACTCAAGGCCATCCAATTTCTCACTCATACCAACAAATTTAATCGGTTTCTGAGTTACAGAACGAATAGATAATGCTGCACCACCACGTGTATCACCATCGAGTTTAGTTAGTGTCACGCCTGATACATCTAATTGATCATCGAATGATTGCGCAACGTTCACAGCATCCTGACCAGTCATCGCGTCAACAACTAACATGATTTCATCAGGTTTAGAGATTTCTTTAACCTCTTGTAATTCGTTCATCAACGCTTCATCAATGTGTAGACGACCAGCAGTATCGATAATAACAAAATCTAAATGTTCTTCTTTAGCATGTTTTAATGCATTTTCAACAATTTGTTGAGGTGGTACTTGGTCACCTTCACTATACACAGGTATGTCTATTTGTTTACCAACTGTTTGTAACTGATCAATCGCTGCTGGACGATAAATATCTCCTGCAACTAACATCGGCTTTTTGTTATATTTTTTACGCATTAATAAAGCTAATTTACCTGCAGTTGTTGTTTTACCTGCACCTTGTAAACCAACCATCATTACAACAGTTGGCGGTTTATTAGCCATTTTGATTGATGTATTTTCGCCACCCATCAAACTTGTAAGTTCTTCTTGTACAATTTTGATGACTTGCTGGCCAGGAGTTAAAGATTGCATTACATCAGAACCTAATGCACGATCTGACACTGTTTTCACAAACTCTTTAACTACTTTGAAGTTAACATCGGCTTCTAATAATGCAAGTCTTACTTCTCGCATCATTGTTTTGATATCCGCTTCAGTGACTTTCCCTTTACCACGCATCTTTTGCATCGTGGATTGCAAGCGTTCGGATAATCCTTCAAATGCCATAACTATTGCCCTCCTTTTTGAAAAATAATGACTACTCTAACTCTTCTAATTGTTTAATATATTGTTTAAGCAAATCAGGTTGATTAAGCGATTGTTTCATTAAGTTATAAATTTCTTGACGTTTTTCAAATCGTCGATATAAGCCTAATTTAGATTCATAGTCTTCTACTAAATCGCCAGTTCTTCTTATATTATCATAAACTGCCTGTCTACTCACTTCAAATGTATCAGCAATTTCACTTAATGAATAATCTTGTAAATAGAATAATTCTAAGTAATTTCTTTGCTTTTGAGTTAATAATGATTGATAAAAATCAAACAAATAATTCATTCTAAGTGTTTTAACTAAATCATTTTGGCCCATCTTGTGTACCTTCTTCAGTTTCGTTAGATGATTCCACTAATTCATCAGGAATATCTTCATTTTGTTCAATCATATCGGCAAATAAGCCATAAACGTAACTTTCAGGATTAAATGGTTGTAAGTCATCTAATTTTTCACCTAAACCAACGTATTTAACAGGAATGTGTAATTCGTTTCGAATGGCAAGAACGATACCACCTTTAGCAGTACCATCTAGTTTAGTTAATACAATACCCGATACATTTGTAACTTCTTTAAATGAGCGGGCTTGTGATAATGCGTTTTGTCCAGTAGTCGCATCTAAGCATAATAATGCTTCGTGAGGTGCATCCGGAATCGCTCTGCTAATCACACGTTTCATTTTATCTAACTCTTGCATTAAGTTAGATTTATTTTGTAAACGGCCAGCAGTATCACAAATTAAGATGTCTACACCTTTATTCTTCGCAGCATTAATAGCGTCATAAACGACAGCAGCAGGGTCAGAACCTTCGCTTTGACTCACAACTTCTACGCCTACACGTTCTCCCCAAACTTGTAACTGTTGAATTGCACCAGCTCTAAATGTATCACCAGCAGCCAACATAACTTTCTTACCTTCTTGTTGGTAACGATATGCTAATTTACCAATCGTCGTTGTTTTACCTACACCATTGACGCCCACCATTAAGATAACGTTTAATCTGCCATCTTCAATATTCATCGCTTCAGAATGATCATCTTCTTGATGATAAATTTCTACGATTTTTTCAACAATAACTTCACGTAAGTCTTCAGTTTCTTGAATATTACGTCTTTGAGCTTCAGTACGTAATTCATCTGTTAATTTCATTACAGTATTAAATCCAACATCTGCAGTAATTAACATTTCCTCTAGTGCTTCGAAGAAATCTTCATCGACCTTTCTGTAACGCGCAATTAAATTGTTTAATTGTTCTTGGAAATTTTGTCGAGATTTTTCTAAACCAGCTTTGAATTTAGCACCAATTTTCTGTGCTTCTATTTCTTCAAAGTCTTCGATAGATATTAAACCATCTTCATCGAAATCTGCTTCACTCAATTTTTTCGGCTTTTTCTTAGGTTTAGAATCTTCAGCTGTTTCATTCAAATTCGAGTCGTCTGACTCAGTGGATGTATCAGAGTCACTAGATGCGTCTGATTCCACATCTTCGGTTAACTCTTTTTGAATATCGTCTTCACTTTTACCAGAAAATTTATCCTTTAAGCGTTTAAAAAAGCTCATGCTTGTTCCTCCTTCATAACCTCATCTATAGTATTTAGGTTAACGCTAACCAGTTTAGACACACCTGATTCTTGCATTGTCACACCATATAAACGATCTGAAAATTCCATCGTTCCTTTGCGATGCGTAATTACTATAAATTGTGTCTGCTCTGATAATTCATTTAAGTATTGTGCATAGCGAATAACATTTGCCTCATCAAGCGCAGCTTCTACCTCATCTAGTATAACAAATGGAGCAGAACGAACCTTTAGAATTGCAAATAATAATGCTATAGCACTTAAGGCGCGTTCCCCACCACTTAATAGAGAAAGGTGTTGAAGCTTCTTACCTGGAGGTTGAACAATGATATCCACTCCAGCAGCTAAGTAATCATCTTCAGTCAAACGTAACTCGGCTTGACCTCCACCAAACAACTGCTTAAATACGGTTGTGAAGTGCGACTGAACTGCATGGAATGTTTCTTTGAACCGTCCTTCTACTTCTCTATCCATTTCGTTTATAATTTGCTCTAATGTTTCTTTCGCTTCTCTTAAATCAGTGCGTTGCTCATTTAGGAACGTATATCGTTCATTTAATTCCTCAAATTGTTCAATCGCATTTAAATTGACTGGTCCTAATTCATCAATCGACATTTTAGTCAATTTCACTTTTTTACGCAGACTCTCAATCGGTTCGTCAGATTCATATAAAGTGCGTGCTCTTTCTACTGTAAGTTGATAAACGTCGTTGAGATGGTCAATTGCATGGTTAATAAGTACATCTAACTTCGATTGTTTCGCTTTAATATCTTGGTAATGATTTTCAATTGATAGAATATCTTGGTGACATTCTTGAAGTTGACTTTCATTACGCTCAATTGTCTCATTCAGTTCGATACGTTGTTGTTTAATGTCTGTAAGTTGATGGTTAAGACGATCTCGTTCTTCTTCTTGTTCTTGAATTTGAGATTTCAAGTTCTCAAAGGCTTGTTCACCCATCATTTCATCCGAATTGAATAGTCTGATTTTCTCTTGAACATCTTTTATTTGCTGTTGTGTTGATTCGTATTGTTTATCTAAGCGCTCAATTGCTTGTTTTTGCGATTTGATTCTTTCTTTGACTACTGCTAAATCAGATTGCTTTTGATGGAGTTGTTGTTGAGTTTGAGTCGTTGATTCTTTTCCTTCTTTAGATAATTGAGTGTAACGCTCAATGTCACTTTCCAATTCAGTCAATTGCTGTTGTATCTCTGAAAGTCGAGTTTGTTTTTGCGTTAACGTTTCTTTACTCTTATCACTTTGGTAACCATCATTTTTCTCGAATTCAAACTCTTCATGTTCATTTTTAAGGTGCGTTTCTTGCGTTCTTAATCGATCTAACTCAAGTTCATGATGGTGCACTTTTTCTTTTAATGTATTATATTGTTGACTCGCATCGAAATATTGTTCACTTAATTTTTCGGCTTTGTCTTTTTGCTCTTTAAAATGACGTTCAAATTCGGCAGTTTGTCGTTGATACGCTTCAAGTTGATGACGCATTGTCGATAATTCATCTTTTTGTGAGAGAATACTCTTCGTTTTACGAGCGCCACCACCTGTCATTGATCCTCCTGGATTCACGACATCTCCTTCTAACGTAACAATTCGAGTTCGATAGCGAATCGCTCTAGCTAAATCATTTGCATGTTTCAAATCATCCACAATAATAGTATTTCCTAATAAATTTTCAACGATACTTTGGTATTTAGATGAAACCTTCACAGCATCTGAAGCAATATTGATGAAACCATCTGTATTACGAGCAATATCTTTAATATCTGAAGCAATTTGACGTGGTTTGATAACATTCAATGGTAAAAATGTTGCTCTACCTAATCCACGTTGTTTTAAGTATTGGATGGCTTGTCGGCCATCTTTTTCACTATCCACAATCACGTGTTGGAGAGAGGCGCCTAAAGCTGTTTCAATTGCTTGTGTCATTTGCGATGGCACGTCGATAACCTCTGCTACCGCACCATGAATACCATTTAATTCATTATTTTTTGCTTTTAAAATATGTTTAACACCGTTAAAGAAATACGTATAATCTTCTTCTTGAGTAGCTAAACTATCAATTCTAGATTTTAATTTTTCATTATAACGATACGCCTGATAAAGTTTATCTTCATATTCTGATTGAAGCTTTTTAGAAGCTGTTAATTCTTTTTCTAGACGATTGATTTGTTGTTCAGCTTCAGACATCTCTTTTTTAGACGCTTTGTAATTCTTTTCAGTTTCAGTGATATTATTCTGAATTTCTTTTAACTGATTAAATGCTTCAACTAATCTTGAATCTAATCGAGATTTCTTCGCTTCATTCTCATTTATCGTATGTTCCAAGAAACGAATATCATTATTAACGTCAGATTGCTCAGACATTAATGTATAATAATTATTTTTAATTTCTTCTAGCTTTTCATCATGTTGTTCATCAGAAACATAAAGGAGTGACTCTAAATCTTGTACTTCTTTATTTAATTGCTTTTGTTTATCCTTTAACTCATTAAGTATCTCTTCATTTTGACGTTTTTCTTCATCAATAGATTTGATTTGTTCATTTAAATTCTCTAGTTCTTCTTCATATCTTGCATTCGTTTCTGATTGGTTCTTTTTACGTTCTTCTAATACGTTCAACTTACCAGCAAGTTGTTCATATGTTTCAGTTGTCTTAACCAACTCATAGTTTAACTTTTCAATATCATGGTCAATCTGTTGACGTTCGCCTTTAAACTTTTGCAATAACTGGTTAATTTGCGCTTGTTGCGCCTCTTTATCCGCTTGTTGACTCTTTAACTCGTTCAAACGATTGTCTAATTGGCGATTATCTTCATTATATTGATCAATGTCGTGAACTGTGACAATAACATCGCTTTGTTCCATTTGTTTAGAAAGTTGTTGATACTCTTTTGCAATGGCAGCTTCTTCTTTTAATGGTTCTACACGACCTTCCAAATCATATAAAATATCTTCTACACGAGTTAAATTGTCCTCTGTGTGATCCAATTTATTGATTGATTCAGCTTTACGTTTTTTATATTTTAAAACCCCTGCTGATTCTTCAATAATTTGACGACGGTCAATCGGTTTCGCATTTAATATTTCGTCTACTCTGCCTTGAGAAATAATACTAAACGCTTCTTTTCCTAAACCTGAATCTAAAAATATTTCAATAATATCTTTCAAACGAGCACGGTCGTTATTCAAATAGTACTCACTTTCGCCACTTCTATATAAACGACGCGTAACCACTAACTCATCTGAATCAATCTGCAATTTCTTAGATTGGTTATCTAATTTTAATTTTACTTCAGCATAATTTTGAGCTTTTCTATGTTCTGCACCAGAAAATATAATATCTTCCATCTTAGCGCCACGTAATGATTTCGCAGATTGTTCACCTAGTACCCATTTAATTGCATCAGTAATATTACTTTTACCACTACCATTAGGTCCAACAATAGCTGTGACGCCCTTATCAAATTGGACATTCGTATGGTCGGCAAAAGACTTAAATCCTATGGCATCTATCGATTTCAAATAAACCATCTTATTCTCCTTATCCCGTTCCTGTTGAGTTTATCAGCACGACACACGTCATCTCTTCTTCTTTCCACTTATTATTTATTAAACGGAAGTTGAGATAATTAATGATGTCTCAGCTTCTCATTCTTTTTCATTGACTTATATGCTTGTTCTGCTGCCTTCTGTTCGGATTCTTTCTTCGTCTTTCCTTTACCTTCTGCAACTGCTTTATTTTCCAAAATAACTTCTGACGTAAATAATCTATGATGCGCCGGACCTTCTTCTTTAATTAAACGATAGGTTACATCGCCTTTATTCTGACGGTGCACAAACTCTTGAAATTGTGTTTTAAAGTCCACTACACCAACTAATTCATTATCTTCGACATATGGGAAAATGACTTTCTCAGCAAATGCCCATACAGTCTCTAAACCTTGATCTAAATATAAAGCACCTACAAATGCTTCGAAAGCATCTGAAATGAGTGAAGGTCTTGTTCTACCACCTGTTTTCTCTTCACCTTTACCTAATAAAATGAGCTCATTCAAATCAATTTTATTCGCAAATATTACAAGTGAGGGCTCACAAACAATTGTTGCACGCATCTTTGTCAGATTACCTTCTGGCAAATGAGGATGCTTATCAAACAAATAGCGTGAAACCGTCAATTCTAATACCGCATCACCTAAAAATTCTAAACGTTCATTATGATCTAATCTATTCATATTAAAATCATTAATAAAGCTCGAGTGTGAGAACGCTTGTTGATACAAATCGATATTATTAAAACTGAAACCCCACTCATTCATTTTATTAGTAAATGTTTGTTGGAAATCTTTGACCATGTCTATCTTTTTCTGGTTAGCCACTGTCTAACCTCCTTGTCCAAAAATTAAATTTCAATATACCTTAATTTTACGTGAAAATAAAATAAAACTAAAGAAAAAATCTGAGCCGACGTGAGTGACGACTCAGATGTAAGTTTTATTATTTTTCCAAGCTATTGATGTACTTAACAGCATCACCAACAGTGTTGATTTTTTCAGCTTCTTCATCAGGAATTTCAGTACCAAATTCGTCTTCTAATTCCATTACTAATTCAGCGATATCAAGTGAGTCAGCGCCTAAATCATCTTTGAAAGATGCATCTTCAGTTACTTTATCAGCATCTACACCTAAACGGTCAACGATGATGTCTTTTACTTTATCGAAGTTTTCCACGTCGATTCACCTCCTTTAAAAGCGTCTATCCATAGACTACTATATTTTCCCATTTTAGATTCTAAAATACAAGTACAATTTTTAGAAACACTTAGCACTTTAGTGCTTAGTGTTTCTTATGCATGAGCTTTAGCTCAGGCGTTCCTTTTTATTGCACTTTAGTGCTTATAAAGTATCACTTTCATTTCAATGATTAGTGATACTTACGCAATGGTACAACCATTGTGTTCCTTGTTAATAGGATTACAATAGGAAAAGCCTATTGTACAAGCACTACAAATTGTTTTCTATAGAAAACAAAGTAGTGCTTTACATATACATTCCGCCATTAACGTGAATAGTTTGACCCGTAATATATTTCGCTTTATCTGAAGCTAAGAATGCGACAGTATTCGCAATATCAGTATCTTCACCGAAACGTGCCAAAGGAATTTGTTCTAACATTTGATCTTTAAGCTCATCACTAAGCGCATCTGTCATATCAGAAACAATAAATCCAGGCGCTACGGCATTAACAGTTATACCACGTGACGCAAGTTCTCGAGCAGCTGATTTAGTTAAACCAACAACACCTGCTTTAGTAGCTACGTAGTTTGCTTGACCAGGGTTTCCTACTGCGCCAACAACACTTGATAAGTTAATAATTGAGCCACCACGTTGACGTAACATTTGAGGTGTGACTTTTTGAATGCAATTGAATACACCTTTCAAGTTTGTATCAATCACGTCGTCCCATTCTTGTTCTTTCATACGCATTAAGAGATTATCTCTTGTAATACCAGCGTTATTAACTAACACATCAACAGAACCAAATTGACTTACGACCTCTTTAATCATCGCCTTAACTTCATCGCCGTTTGCAACGTTAGCTTGGATGGCAAAGCTGTCTACACCTTTAGCTTTAATTTCTTCAACCACAGCTTCTGCTTTGTCTTTACTACCTGCATAATTGACAGCAACGTTGTATCCTTCTTCAGCTAATTGTAATGCAATACTACGTCCGATACCACGTGAAGCACCTGTTACTAAAGCACTTTTACTCATTTTCATTCCATCCTTTCACATCTTCAAGTGTTTGAATTGAAGTAATTTTAACGTCTCTATTAATTTTCTTGATTAATCCTGAAAGTACCTTTCCTGGACCAATTTCAATAAAGTGATCTACGCCTTGTTCAATGAGCCACTCAGTAGATTTAATAAATTGAACAGGAGAATATAATTGCTTAACCATATTATGTTTAATTACTTCTGCATCTGTTTCACCTTGTGCATTATAATTCTGCACAACAGGAAACTGAGCATCATTCCAACTAAACTGATTGATATAAGAAGCAAAGTCTTCTTCAATCACGCTCATCATTGATGAATGAAATGGACCAGAAACGGCTAAAGGAAGTACACGTTTAGCCCCTAAAGATTTTCCTTCTTCAACTAACTTATCAATGAGTGTTTTGTGACCTGAGACCACAATTTGTCCTGGTGAATTAATATTAGCTGGTTCAATTAATTCATCCTCATTTGATAAATCCTTACAAATCTTATCTACTTCTTCATAATCTAAACCTAACACAGCAGCCATACTACCTACACCATTTGGAAACGCTTGTGCCATTAATTGACCACGTTTACGTACAATTTTCACTGCATCTTCAAATGAAAGCACACCACTTGCTACTAAACTTGAATACTCTCCTAAACTATGCCCCAAAGTATAATCAGCATTTAAATCTTTTAAAGCTGTTAATAACGCTACACTATGAGTGAGTAACGCTGGTTGAGTATTTTCAGTTTCACCTAATTTACCTTCTTCATCAGTGAACATTGTTTCAAGTAAATCGAAGTCTAGTGACGCTTGTGCTTGATTTAAAATTTCAGTCGAACGTGTTTCTTCATTATATAAGTCGCTCGCCATTCCAACTTTTTGAGCACCTTGTCCTGGAAAAATAATTGCTGTTTTACTCACTTTTTCCACCTACCGTTTCCCTCATTGTTTGTACTATATTTTCTTCACCAGCAATTTTAGCTTGTCTAATCGCTGAATAAAATGCTTTAGCATTAGAACTACCATGCGCTTTGACAACAGTACCATCTAAACCTAATAGCACTGAACCACCATATTCAGAGTAATCCATTTTCTTAGCGAATGTTTCTAAATCTTTTTTAAGAACAGCGCCTGCTAATTTATTTTTTAAACTGCCCATAATCGTTTCTTTTAACATTTTACCTATAGATTTCGCGGTACCTTCTAGGTTTTTCAACACCATGTTTCCAGTATAGCCATCAGTAACAACGACATCTGTATTACCATCCATCAATGTTTTTGCTTCTATATTACCTTGGAAGTTGAAAGAATTATTTTTTTCGAATAGTTCATAGGCTTTTTTCGTCAATGAATTACCTTTCGCAGCTTCAGTCCCAATGTTAAGAAGTGAGACTGATGGATTGTTAATACCGCGAATCTTCTGAGCATAAATATTACCTAATTGTGCGTATTGTAATAAATGTTCAGCTTTAGCGTCAGCATTGGCTCCTACATCTAAGAAGACGAACCCTTTACCGTCTGTAGTAGGTAATGTAACAACAAGTGCTGGTCTCGCTACGCCTTTAATACGACCAACAATAAATAGTCCTGCTGACATTAATGCGCCAGTATTACCCGCAGAAACACAACCATCCGCTTCACCAGATTTGACTGCTTCTGCCATTTTAACCATCGAACTATCTTTCTTACGTTTAATCGCACGAACTGGCTCATCTTCCATTTCAATTTTTTCAGAACAATGTCTGAAATCAATACGATCATGATTTAAATTATATTGTTCTTTATCACCGAAAAGAATAATCTCTAAATCTTTAAAGTCTTCTACAGCTTTTTTAACTGCATCGAGTACGATACCTGGCGCGTCATCTCCGCCCATCATATCAACTGCAATTTTAACCATTGAATTCATCCTCACTTATATAGAACATTTTAAATTTCCCTTTAAAAACTAACTTGTCTTTAACAAATGAATTTACTTCTATTAAATAATGTTTACTTGTTTTATTTATTACTTGAGCTTCTGCTCTTACCGTATCATTTAATTTTACTTTTTCGACAAATTCAACCTGACTTTCTTGAGTCAATACTGTTGGATTATGTATAAGTGCTACGCATAGAGAGTTTGACTGAGCAAAGAGAATATGTCCCCTTGCGATTTGTGTTTTTGCAAAAACGTAGTCTTCAGTAATTTCTATGAGAGACTGTGCTTTTACATCTGGCTCTACTTGAATTAAATCTCCAATAATTTCATTGGCTTCAATAGACTTAATTTGTCCATAATTCTGTTCAGCCACAAGTTTAATTCTCTTGCGCAACTCTGGAATATTTAAATGCGTACGGTCTAAGCGAATCGTCTGAATACTAACATCAAACTTTTCACAAAGTTCATTATCTGTAATAAAGGGGTTGGCTTCAATTGCATTTCGAATTGCTATTCTGCGTTCGTCTTTCTTTAGCTTCAAACTCTCACCCCTCAATTTAGTACCAAGTCTTAAATATTCCTCACATATCATAACACTTTCTTATTCAATTCCTCAACAAATAACTGCACTGTCGTCATCTTTTCTACTATAAAAAAATTCTATCATTTAAATATGCACTATAGCCTGTGCCCTGTGGTTCCAATCCCCAGCTTGCACTGTCCGTTGACTTTCGCTTACG
>NZ_KV840039.1:323724-347887 GCF_001839105.1 Staphylococcus sp. HMSC62A08
TTTCGCTTACGAAACTCTCTTTGCTGGGGCCCCGCTAGTCAAAGTTTGTATCTAGGAGGTTGTTTTGGATGAAGTTTCTGAGTTGTGTGTGGTTATTTTGGAAGAATTGGCCGGTTTGTATGAGTTGGGCTGCTTCATCTCTAGCGACTTCGAGCATGCGGTAGTCTTCAACGATATTAGCTACAAGGAAGTCTGGAAGCCCGCTTTGTTTTACACCAAAGAAGTCTCCTGGTCCACGCATTTCTAGATCTCGTTCGCTTAGTTCAAATCCATCTGTTGTTTGAGTCATAATCGTCATTCTCTCGATACCTGTTTCAGTTTTAGGAGAGGCAATGAGCACACAGTAACTTTGGTGTTCACTTCTACCCACACGACCACGTAATTGATGAAGTGTTGATAATCCAAAGCGATCAGCATCGTAAATCATCATAAATGTTGCGTTAGGTACGTTAACACCCACTTCTACAACAGTAGTTGAAACTAAAATATCGATTTCATGATTACTGAACCTCTGCATCACGTCATCTTTTTCTTCAGCAGTTAATTTCCCGTGTAACAATCCAACTTTTTCAGTTCCATAATATTGTTGCAACGATTCGTACAGCGCCATCACATTCTGAACATCTTCTAAATGTTCTGAGCTCTCAATCAATGGACATATCACATAGGCTTGTCTACCCTTTCGTAATTCACTTGTCATTTGTGATAGCACTTGATCATATTGTTCATGTTTAGCCCAACTTGTGATAATAGGCTTTCGCCCTTTAGGCAATTGTTTAATCGAAGAAACATCCATTTCTCCGAAAACGGAAATCGCCAAAGTACGTGGTATTGGCGTTGCTGTCATAAAGAGTACATTGGTCATCGCGCCTTTTTCTCTCAATAATTGACGTTGATTCACACCAAATCGATGTTGCTCATCCGTAATAACTAGGCCTACATTTTCAAAAATAACATCGTCTTGAATAAGCGCATGTGTACCTATTAAACAATCAATTGAGCCGTTCTCCAACTGCTCTAAAAGAATACGACGCTTCTTGCCCTTAACCGAACCAGTTAAAAGTGCAACATTCATCGTATCTCCAAATAACTCTATTAAACTTTCCGCGTGTTGCTCAGCCAAAATTTCAGTTGGCACCATTAATGCGGATTGATAGCCAGCTGTCTTTAATGCATACATACAAATGGCTGCTACGACTGTTTTACCAGAGCCGACGTCACCTTGAAGTAAACGATGCATTCGAATTGGCGCCTTTAAATCTCTAAATATTTCATTAACACTCGTCTTTTGAGCGTCTGTTAACTCGAAAGGTAAACGGTCGATGAATTCCTTAACTTTATTGATATCATAATCAATTTCAATTGCCTCATCTGAAGTTTTCTCCAATCGATTCAACCATTGCATACGCAATTCAAACATAAAGAGTTCCGTAAAAGCATATGTACGTCTTGCTCTTAATAAACTTTGTTTATCTTTAGGATGATGTAATGTCCGCAGGGTATATTCTAATGTTTCTAATTTGTACTTTTCTCTTAAATCATCGGATAACCATTCATGTATCGTTACGTCCTCTAACGCTTGTCTGATATTATCTCGAATTTGTTTCTGCTTAATCCCTTCTTTAATACGATACACAGGTTCTAATTGAACGTCATCTTGAGTCGTTTGTTCATTAAAGAACATGCGATTTCCGTTGATTTCTTGCTTAGCACGATTCCATTTACCTTTGACGGTAACAGTACCATGTAATTCGATTTTCTTTTTTAAATAGGGTTGGTTGAAAAAGACACACTTCACAGCAATATTGTTTACCATGATGTGAACAGTTAATTTGGATTTATTTCTACCAAAAAAAGCTACAGCAGGCGTTGAATAGACTTCACCTTGTACTGTAACAGTGGATTGATCTTCAGCTTGATTTAAATCAATGACTGTATTGTCCTCGTAACGAGTAGGTAAATACAATACAAGATCTTCGACGGTATGTATATTTAATTCTTCTAATAGTGTTAATCGTTTGGGACCGATGCCCTTAATTTTATCTAAAGTGTAAGGACTCTCGATTAAATGCACTTTTGTCATGATCCATCACCTAATACTTTTTGTCGTTTTCATTAGTACTTAAATTATATTCTATCATGTTCATCGTAATAATTTGATTGACACGTATTATATTTTTTTCACTCATTTGGAATATAAAAGGCGCCCGAAAAGTTAGAATTTTGGGCCAACTTTTTGGGCGCTTTCATAATGGAAATATTATCATCAGTCCATCATCACCGATTTGATAAATTTGAAATGATTATCTTACCTCACATGCATAATTATCTTTATCTCTATCTAGTTTTGGTTGATATGCTGGATGTCCTTTTCTAACACCATGAGGATATTTTTTTCTTAAAGCAGTACAATTTTTAAAATATTCTTTTTTAGCTTTAGCTCTTGAAGATTTTTTTGATTTTTTAGAAGAATAATGCGTTATTGATTTTTTGGTAGTAGCAGTGTGCTTAGCTGTTTTAATATTTTTCGCTGAAGTTAAAGACTTGTTGACTGCGTTTTCTTCACTCCAAATATTTAATTTTTCAGTCTTCGCTTTTGCTTCACTTTCTCTAATCATTTTTTCATAAGTATTGTTTGGTGGATAAACGTATTTAACCCTAGCAAGACCATCTCTTACAAGTGCATTGTTTACCATTACGCCGTCAGCGTAGACATAAGCCAAATATCTTCCGTATTTATCAGTTTTTTGACCTTTGTCAAATTCTACTTCAATTTTTTTGGCGTTCGTCATCATTTTAGTAGTAAACGCACTTGCCTCAGGACCATATTTTTGAACTGGTTTTCTTGGGTCTTTCGTCTCTGGTGTGTCAATAAGTAATAATCTAAATGTTGCCACTTTACCTTTATAATTCAACTTTACTGTATCGCCATCAACCACTTTTACTAATGTAGCTTTCTCTTTATGTAATCCATTTGCTGCTTGTGCTTGGTTGAGGTTTAAAGATTGTCCTAACGTAGATAACAGAATAGTGAATATAAGAATAAGTGAGAAAAAGTGTGTAGATTTTACATTATACTTTCGAGTGACATACTTTTGAACAGAAATAACTACAGAACACAAAGTTAAAAGTAACAATAAAAAAATTATCTTTTCCATTTTACACCTCTATTATTTGTAATATACATTCATTTTATAACATTTTAATCATAATTAGTGTATATTTTTTGTAAAAAAAGTATTTAGAACTTAATTGCCGCGCTATAAATGTATATTGATTTTTTATTTTCTATAGTAGATTTAAAAATATGGTACTATATCTTAAATTTCGAGATATAAAATTAAATAAGCTCTTAAAATGAATTACGTTAAAAATTCATTTTAAGAGCTTTTATATAAGTGTTACGCCTTGTATTTATTTATGCTTTTATTCAATTTATTTTCTAATGTCATGAATATGAGACATTTGTTCCATTCTTTTTTCTGCAAAATGTTGTGACGCTTCAAGTGGTGTTTCGTTTTGTTCTTTAGAAATATCAAAGATGTGTTTTAATATTTGATCTATACCTTCAATACTTTCTTTTGCACGGTCTTCATTGTAGCCATTTAATTCTTCCGCAGTATTGATAACCCCACCACTATTAACAATATAGTCTGGCGCATATAAAATACCTTTATCTTCTAACATTTTACTATGTGCATCTTCATCTTTTAATTGGTTATTCGCAGAGCCACAAACTGCTTTTACTTTTAATTGAGGTATCGTATCATCGTTTAAGATACCGCCGAGTGCACAAGGGGCAAATATATCTGCATCAACAGAGAATATATCATCAGGTTCTACAAATTGAGCATTGAAATCATCTACAGCACGTTGTGCATTATCTTTATTAATATCAGTGACAATTAAATTCACACCATCTTCATTTAATAAGCGACATAACTCATAAGAAACATGGCCAACACCTTGCACGGCAACAGTTTTACCTTCTAATGATTCATTATCAAATTTTTCTTTCGCTGTACGTTTCATAGCAATATAAATACCATACGCAGTCATTGGACTTGGGTTACCTGCAGAACCAAATGATTTACTTGTACCGCAAACATATGGTGTTTCTTTATAAATTAAGTTCATTACATGTTCTGAAGTACCAACATCTTCAGCTGTATAATAACGACCATTTAATGTATTAACATAACGTCCTAAAGCTCTATAAAATGCTTCTTCATTTTCCTTATCAGGAGCTCCCATCACTACTGTCTTACCTCCGCCTAGGTCTAAGCCAGCAGCAGCATTCTTATAAGTCATTCCTCTAGCTAAATTCATAGCATCTTCAATGGCTTCTTGTTCTGATGCATAGTCATTTCTAACACGACAACCACCTAATGCCGGACCAAGTGTTGTATCATGAATACAAATTATTGCTTTTAGTCCTGTAGCTTTATCTTGGCAAAAGACGATTTGTTCGTAATCTTTTTGCTCCATTGTTTCAAAAATCATTAAGAATACCCCTCTCTTATAATTAATATCCATCAATTGTCTACCCTGACATCTCACGATTAATCTCAATTTAAAACACACACAATATTAGTTATATTAGGAATTATAAGAAAATTTTAAAATCAATATAAATGTTATTGTTCAAAATTAAAAACGGTAACTTCTATTTCATTTAAAAATAGAAATTACCGTTAAATATTAATCATTCAATTTTATTTTAAATACCAAATAATTAACTACTCGACTGCAAAGAAATATTGATAAATCGGTTGTCCGCCCTCATGTTGTTCAATTTCAACATCTGGATACGTAGACTCAATCCATTCAATCAGTTGATCAGTTACACTTTGATTAGAATCTTCTCCAATAATCATAGTTAAAATTTCACTATCTTCAGATAAAAGTTTTTCAAGTAATCCTTTAACTGCCGTAAATTGATTCGCATCACTTGTCACAATTTTATCTTCTGCAAGACCCATAAATTCGTCTTTTTTAATTTCAATTCCATCAATTTTAGTGTCTCTCACAGCGAAAGTTACTGAACCAGATTGGACTGTTTCTAAAGCTGTTTCCATATGATTTTTATTTTCATCAAGAGATGAAGCTACATCATACTGGAATAAAGCTGTGATACCCTGTGGTATAGATTTAGTAGGAATAACAACTGTTTCTGCATCTACGATACTTGCAGCTTGTTCACTAGCCATTAAGATATTTTTATTATTCGGTAAAATAATCGCACGTTTACATTTCGACTGTTCTATTACTTTAACAATGTCTTCAGTTGAAGGATTCATGGTTTGACCGCCACTTATAATGTGTGTTGCTCCCATTGATTTGAATAATTCAGAGATCCCTTCGCCCATAGAAATAGTAATAACTGCCGTTTCCACAGTTTGAGGTGCATCTTGATCTTTACGATCTTGACCGTTTTGTTCTTTTCGAATAACTTCTCTATGCTGTTCTCTCATATTCTCAACTTTAAGTTTAATTAATTCACCGTATTGTTGGCCATAATTAAAAACATCTCCAGGATGTTCAGTATGAACATGGACTTTAACTATTTCATCATCGTTAATAACAAGTAATGAATCTCCGAATTCGCTCATATCATTACGAAATTCTTGTTCTTCAAATGGTTTTTTATTTTTACCGAAACGTACCATCATTTCCGTACAATAACCATAAACAATATCTTCAGTATTAATTACACCGTGAAAATCATGATCATCATTTACAAGTGTTTCAGTATCTAATTTTGGAGTTTTAGCTTCAACTTTTTCTCCTTTTAGACCTTTTAAGAAACCTTCATAAACGCATAATAATCCTTTACCGCCACTATCAACGACGCCTACTTCTTTTAGAACAGCTAATAAATTAGGTGTATTATCTAAAGATTCTTTTGCAGCACTAATCGTATGTTCCATTAATTCAACACAATCTTCAGTATCTTGAGCTTTTTCAACTGCTGCTTGTGCAGCGTCTTTAGCTACTGTTAAAATTGTGCCTTCAACAGGTTTCATGACTGCCTTATATGCAGTTTCTACGCCCGCTTGAAAACTGTCAGCGAGTTGTTGCGCGTTAATTTCCTTTTCATTTTCAATATTTTTACAAAAACCTCTAAATAATTGAGAGAGAATGACGCCTGAATTACCGCGTGCGCCCATAAGTAGTCCTTTAGAAAACGTTTTTCCTAATTCTCCGATATTTTGAGATAAATTATTTTCAACTTCTTCTCGTCCTGAAGTAATGGTTAAATTCATATTCGTCCCTGTATCTCCGTCTGGAACAGGATACACGTTTAATGAATCTACTAAATCTGCATTATTTGATAAATTTTGAGCCCCTTGTATAATCATATCGGCAAATAATTTACCATTTATTTTGCTAATCATTTCACGTTGTCCTCCTAAAGCTTTTTGCCTGTATCGTTTACACGTACACCTTGTACGAAAATATTAATAGAATTTACTTTTACGTTTAGTGTCTTTTCTAAGGTATATTTAACTGTCGATTGCAGATTGCTAGCTACTTCTGATATTTTCACACCATAACTCACAATAATGTACATATCGACATCTATTGTTCCATTTTCTTCTCTTACTTTGATACCTTTAGCATAATTTTCATGACCTAGAATTTCAGCAATACCATCCCTTACTTGCTGTCTAGAAGCCATACCAACTATGCCATAACTTTCAACGGCCTTTCCACCTACCACTGATGCTATCACTTCATTTGAAATATCAATTTTACCGTAGTCGTTTGAGATTTCTAATGTCATTTTCATTTCCTCCTGAAAATTACAAGGTTTATGTTATATGTTAAAGGTATTTAAATTTCAATTTAGGTCTTTCACATATGATTTCAATTAAAATTCTTGAAAATTAAAAAATTACCGATGTTCAAAATATCATCGAACTTGTTTTAATTACGATATCATTAATTACTATTTATAAATTCATTGTATAAATTTAACTATATCTTTACAATATCATACTATATAACTCCACAGCTTACAATTATACCATAAATAATGGTTGAATAACGTTGTGATTTGTATTTATTTTAACTAAATATTGCTCTAAAGACGTATATGTGTTATCTTATTTAAGTATATAAGTAGTAATGTGTATTTATATTTATTAAAGGAGGTACTTTCATGGGTAAACAATGTTACGTAACAGGTCGTAAAGCTTCGACTGGTAATAATCGTTCACACGCTTTAAATGCGAACAAACGCAGATGGAACGCTAACCTTCAAAAAGTTAGAATCCTTGTAGACGGAAAACCTAAAAAAGTTTGGGTTTCTGCACGTGCTTTAAAATCTGGTAAAGTTACTAGAGTTTAATAGCTTGTCGACAAAGTAAAAATGATTAAGCAGACTTATAAAAAACCCTTCTCAATCGAGGAGTCGAAATGCATAACGACGGGATTTTACTACTAGTAAATGAGCTAGGCATGCATAAGACGACGATGAGTGAAAGAGTTTGTCTACAGTCTGGTTTAATAAATATAATGCACAAAAAATGACCTTATGTGGAGGATCACATTTTTAAGACCTTAAAGGCGCTCAGCCTCTAAGGTCTTTTTTAGTTTATATTAACTTTTCCATTAAAACTTCAATCCGTACTACGCATCTGTAAAACTTGACCTTTTTCAACACGAACTGTAGCAACATTATCTATAATTTCATTTGAAATGGTTAATGTCGAACCAACTTCTAACTGTTCATGATTAAGATTATACTTAAACCCATCTAATGATAATATAACCTCACCATTTAATGGAATGAATGAAATATATGGATAAGAAGTATCTCTCTTGATTCGATGCTTCCCTACATCTATGAGTGTTATATCATTTTGTATATCAATCACTCTAAGTTGAATGTGTCGTTCGAGATATTGTGATTTCTGTAAAATTTGAAGCACGCCCATGAAATGATCTAATCTTCCACCAGTTGCTCCGTATATATTAATCTCAGAATACCCTTGTTCAACTGCTTTTTCTACGCCTAAAGCTAAATCGGTATCATCTTTTTCTGCTTTAACAGGATGGATATTCAATTGATTCTTTAATATTTGACGTTCCTCATCATTTACAGAATCGAAGTCACCTACTGAGAATACAGGTTCAATACCATTTTCAATGAGTACAAGCGCACCTCTATCGACACCTGCCCACTTTGCACTTTTTTTCATTTTAAAAAGAGATTGAGGCAATAGTCGCTGAGAACATAGTAAATTGATTTCCATAACATCAACCTTTCAATGTTTCAGTTACTTGTGCATAATTGTCTTGTTTAAAGAAATATGACCCAGTTACTAACATTGTAGCACCCTGTTCAATACAAACTTTGCTCGTTTGATCGTTGATACCACCGTCAACTTCAATATCAAAAGTTAAATTATTCTCATGTTTAAGTTGATTAAGTTGTTCAATTTTATTAATACATTGTTCGATGAAAGACTGTCCTCCAAATCCAGGATTAACAGTCATAACCAAAACATAGTCCACATTACTTAATACTGGTAAAATTGTTTCAACTGGCGTGCCAGGGTTAATCACTACACCTGCTTTTTTATTCAATTGTTTAATTTCTTCAATTGCACTATGAATATGTGGCGTAGCTTCAACATGTACCGAAATCATATCAGCACCATGTTCTGCAAACAGCTTTATATATTTTTCTGGTTGTTCAATCATTAAGTGAACATCTATAGGTAAATTCGAATAGCTTTTGACAGCGTCTAAAAGTGGTATACCTATAGAAATATTAGGAACAAATTGGCCATCCATCACATCAAAATGTAACCCATCAACATTCGCTTTTTCTAATTGGTCTAATTCTTCTTTTAAATTTAAAAAATCAACTGATAAAAGTGAAGGTAAAACTTTAACCATTTAATATCGTACCTTTCTATTAGAGATTTCATTAAATAACTGTAAATAATGATCATATCTAAACTGCGCAATGTTTCCCACTTCTACTTGATTTTTCACATTGCATTTTGGTTCTTTAATATGATTACAATTTCTAAATTTACAACTTAGTCCTGATTCTTTAATATCCACAAAATAATTCTTTAAATCATCTTTCTCTATATGATCAAAGTCGAGAGCACTAAATCCAGGTGTATCGGCAATAAATCCATGACTTCTTTCATATAATTCGACATGTCTTGTCGTATGTTTACCTCTATTGAGAGACTTTGAAATATCATTTGTTTCAAGGTTTAACTCAGGTTGATAGTGATTAAGAAAAGTTGTTTTACCGACACCGGATTGACCACTTAATACGATTAAACCTTTACCCCATTTTCCCACTATTTTTGTTTTATCATCTCTTTTTCCAATAAATTGCGTAGAATAACCTATGTCTTCATATATCTTCAACATATCTTCAATGTATTCTATTTCATCAGATGAAGCCAAATCTCTCTTAGTAATGAGTATTCTTGGTTCTAGATGATATGAATGAGCAATAACTAAGAAACGATCAAGTAATTGTGTTGAAAATTGAGGTTCTACAGCACTCATCACTATGACAAGTTCATCAATGTTACTAACAGGCGGTCGCTTAAGTTCATTTTCCCTGTCATGTACATGATGGATATAACCTTCTTGTTGATTCTGAACTTCAAAATCAACGATATCTCCTACTATTGGAGAAAACTTCTTCTTTCGAAATAAGCCACGTGGTTTAGTGTCAAAACGAACACCTTCTACATCTACTTGATAAACACCACTTATTAATTTAACGATACGTCCAGTCTTCAAGTTGACACCTCTCTCATTTATTTTACTCTCAATATTATATCAAAATCGCTATGAATATAATATGTAAAACCTTAGTTACCTTGATTCTTCCTATAGTAAAAATTCGAAAATATATCTTGTCACTGTTCATTTCAAGTGCTAAGATTTGTACATCTGTCAAAAAGGAGCGTCAATCATGCCTTATTACAAAACAAATAGGCACATTAATATAATATTATTTATTGGCATTATGCTAGTTGCAGCAAATTTGCGAGCGCCAATAACATCTGTGGGCGTAGCTTTGCCATCAATTAAAGACACATTACATACAACAAATAGCGCACTTAGCTTTATGACTGTTGTTCCTCTCATTGCATTCGGCATCGTCTCTTTTTTCGCATCTAAAATTGGAAATGCTTTCGGTTTAGAAAGAACCATATTTGTTGCTTTACTATTTATATTTATTGGAATTATTATAAGATCTATCGTTGGACTAAGTTGGTTATATGTAGGAACAATTTTCATTGGTGTGGGTATCGCATTTGGTAACGTCCTTGCCCCAGCAATTATTAAAACTCGCTTTCCAGTATATATGGGGACGATGATGGGCTTATACACTGTCGTTATGAATGTTGTCGGTAGTTTAAGTTCTTCAATTATTAGCCCATTAACAACACATTTTAATTATTCTATTGCTTTAGGAATTATTGCAATCATCACCGCAGTGACTATAATGATTTGGGCATTTCAGTTGAAACAACAACCTCCCGAAGCTGTTAGTAACGTACATAGTCAAATCAATGTATGGAAGTCATTACTTGCATGGAGAGTAACAGTATTCATGGGCGCACAGTCACTCGTTTTTTATACAATCATTAACTGGTTACCAGAATTACTTACAGATCATGGTATTCCATTACAAACATCAGGTATCTATGTTTCATTATTGCAAATCGCAATTATACCTCTAACTTTTGTAACGCCAATTGTTGCTACGAAAATGAAATCCCAAGTACCTTTAACTTTATTAACAAGCATACTCTTTACGATTGGTGTATTATGCTTCATATTTGTTGATTACAAGTTCGTCTTGGTTGGTATTATACTCATTGGTGTAGCAAGCGGTTTAGCATTTGGATTAGCCAATACATTATTTGTAGTAAGAACCGAAAGTGGTCAAACGGCTGCTAAACTATCAGGTATGGCGCAATCAGTTGGCTATCTACTTGCAGCAATCGGTCCTTTCTTATTCGGAATTTTTCACGATTGGACGCATCAATGGACACTTTCACTCTGCGTTTTATTAATTGCATCCTTACTTATATTAGTATTCGGTACAAAGGCAGGTAGCCAGACTACAATTGAACAGACCAAAGTGAAATAAAAATTATTTAAATTATAATAAAAAGCATCCCTTTATACGTTAATTTTTAAAATTACATACAAAGGGATGCTTTTATTTTTAGTCATCATAGTCGACATCTTTGTCTGCGACAATTTTATCGTCTACGCGCACTGTATAGCCTGCTGTTTTACCTTTTTGAATTTTTAAAGGTATGCTAATTGTCTTATCTTTATTAATTTTATAAGTTTGAGATACAGAACTACCGCTATGATCTTTATCTCTAATGTATACTTCTACTGTTTGACTCTTACCTTTACTACCTGAATATGGTACTTTTACGGTTTCGTTGGTTGTTTTAACATCTTCATCATCACTATCGTCTTCTTGTTCACCTTTTGATACAGTTAAATGGATAACAGATCCTTCATCGATAGACTTATTTTTAGGTGATTGTGAAATAACTTTATCTTTCTTAACTTTATCATTATATTCTTGAGTTGCTTGTACTCTAAATCCTTTAGATTCGAGTTCTTTCTTAGCAGTTGAGTAGTCCTTATTTTCATAATCACTGACGTAGACTTGTCGTACACCTAATGATTCATAAATCTTAATATGATGATCGTTTAATGCAACTTCACTGTTAGCAGAGATATTTTGTTCTGAAATCAGTCCTTTTTCAACAGAACGACTGTAAGCTTGTTCAACATCAATATCTTTTAATCCTAAATCTTTTAATTTACTGAGTGCTTTCTCTTTTGGCAAACCAACAAGATTAGGCATTTTTACTTTTTTAGGTCCTTTAGATAAAACGATATCAATGGTATCCCCTTCTTCTACACGTTCACCACTATTTGGATCAGACTTGATGATTTGGTTTTCTGGGTATTTATCACTATAACTTCTTGATATGTCCCCTAAAGATAAATGATGATCTTTTAGAATTTGTTCCGCTTCTTTTTCAGTTTTTCCTGATAAATCTGGCATTTCTTGATATTTATTACCAAATAAACCCATTCCTATAAATCCAATTAGACTAGCAAGTAACAATACAAAAATTAAAGAAAGCACTATAATTTTCACTTTCGAACGTTTCTTATTTTTGTGAGAAGGATAATAGCGTTCTTCTGGTGATTGGAATTCTTGTTGACGTGCTGGCTCATTCACAATTGGAATTTGCATTGTTTGGTTTAAATCATGCTCTCTTTCCGAGCTTTTCATTTTCTTGTTTAATTCATCTCTGGTTAAAGGAACCGTTTTCGTTTTATCTAGTTCATATTTACTTTCATTCACACGATTTTCGTGCAACGCGCTTGATAAATCATCATACATTTCTTGTATAGTATGATAACGATTATGTTTATCCTTTTCAGTAGCACGCAAAATAACATTACTGAGAGACTGCGGTACTTCTCCCCGCTTATCAGTCGTAATATTAGGGATAGAATCTTGAATATGCTTAATAGCTATGCTTACAGCAGTTTCTCCATTGAAAGGAGGCTCGCCCACAAGCATTTCATACAACACAATACCAATAGAGTAGATATCTGTACCTTCGTCTGTAGACTCACCTTTCGCTTGTTCAGGCGAAAGATATTGAACAGTACCTAAAACATGATTCGTTTGTGTAAGTGATGTCTCACTGAGTGCCTTTGCGATACCAAAATCGAAAATTTTAAGTGTTTTATTTTTATCTATTAAAATATTTTGAGGTTTAATGTCACGATGCACAATCCTCATGTCATGGGCATGTTTAATACCGCTTAAGATTTGCTCTGTAAATTTAATAGCTGTTTCTACAGACAGTGGACCATGATTATGAATATATTCAGCTAGCGTTGGTCCTTCAATGTACTCCATTACTAAATAGAAACATTCATCTTCTTCATCAACATCAATCATGCTTACAATATTGTCATGCGAAAGTAAAGATGAATTATGTACTTCCCTTTCAAATCGTTTTAAAGTTTCCTCTTTTTCACGAGGCGGGATAGAAATCGCTTTAATTGCGACTTTTCGATTAAGTATTGTATCCTCAGCTAAATATACAATACTCATTCCGCCGCCACCAAGTTTGTCAATCACTTTATAACGATCGCTAATCATCTTTCCAATCATACTTTATCACCTTCCATAGCAGAAAGTATAAAGCTGACATTATCTTTTGAATCATGAGACATAGCGAGTTGCATTAGCCTCTCACCATGGTCATCAATTGATCCTTCCTGATTGAGTTCTTCTTGAATTTCATAATCTCTTACATAGTCCGTTAGACCATCAGAATTAAGTAAAAGAAAATCATAAAAATGTGTTCTCTTTACAAATAAATCAGGTGATACACGTTTATCTGTACCCATGACTTTAGTAATAATGTTCCTTTGAGGATGATTGAATGCTTCATCTTCTGTGATTTGGCCAGTAATAAGAAGATGATTTACAAATGAATGATCACTTGTAATTTGTTCAATTTGTCTTTGATTAACGACATATGCACGAGAATCTCCAACGTTAGCTACAACTACCTTTTTATCATAAACAATCGCACATACTAGCGTTGTTCCCATGCCATTATATGCAGGATGCTCTTGAGCGTAGTTATACAATTGAAAATTGATATCTTTAATGTTTGAACGCAACCATGATTCAGCTTGATGGATTTCGATAAGGTTTTCTTCTTCAAAACGTTTTTGAAGTTCATTTGTAACGAATTGACTCGCAACTTCACCTGCTTTATGACCACCCATACCATCGCATAATACCAACAATTGTTGATGTGTTTGATTATAAAATATACCGCCAGCGTCTTCATTTTTTTCTCGATGTTGTCCAGTATCAGTGAAAAATTGTGCGTTTAACATATGTCTTTACCTCGTTTCTACTTGTCGTTCCTTTGCCCTTAATTGGCCACACGCTGCATCAATATCTGATCCTTGTTCACGTCTAATTGTAGCATTGATTCCTAATCTCTTTAATTCTTTTTCAAACTTGAAAATATCTTCTCTCGGTGTTTTAACGTAATTACGCTCTGGTACATGGTTCACAGGGATTAAATTCACATGACAGTTAAGATCTTTAATTAGATGTGCTAATTCTCTAGCATGTTCAAGTTGATCATTAACGCCACCAAATAACCCATATTCAAATGTGACACGTCGATTTGTTTTTTCTTGGTAATATTGAATAGCTTCCATTAACTTTTCAACATTATAAGCACGATTAATCGGCATTAATCTTGAGCGGATTTCGTCCTTAGCACCATGAAGGCTTACTGCAAAATTAATTTGAATATCTTCTTCCGCGAAATCATAAATACGAGGAATGATACCTGAAGTTGAAACAGTAATATGACGTGCTCCAATATTTAAACTGTTATCATCGTTGACAATTCTTAAGAAATCCATCATTTCATCATAATTTTCAAATGGTTCACCAATACCCATTATAACAATTTGAGATACACGTTCATCTGTTTCATCTAAAGCTTTTTGTACGGTTAACACTTGAGATACTATCTCACCAGCTTCTAGGTTACGTTTTAAACCACCTAATGTTGAAGCACAAAATGTACATCCGATACGACAACCAACTTGCGTCGTAACGCAAACAGAATTGCCATATTCATGTCTCATCAACACTGTTTCGATTGTATAACCATCTTGTAACTCAAATAAAAACTTGATTGTGCCATCCTTACTTTCTTGTTTTACAACTGTAGTTAGTGTCGTCATTGCGAAATTATCTTTTAATACTTGACGCAAATCCTTTGATAGATTTGTCATTTCATCAATACTATTTACGCGTTTCTGGTATAACCACTCAAAAATTTGTTTCGCTCTAAATTTTTGCTGACCATGGTCAATGAGCCATTGCTGCATTTCATCATAACGCAAAGAATAGATTGATTGCTTTTCGAAATCAGGTAAGAACTTGTTCTTTTTCTTTTTTTCTGCAGTAATCATTCTTAACTTTCCTTTCTTCTAATTTGAGTTATAAAGAATCCATCTGAGTCAAAATCTTGAGGGAGTATTTGTAGTGTATTGACTTCCTTTCCAGTAACAGGGTGTTGGAAAGGTTCAAATTCAAACTCTTCATTTTGCTTTAAAAATGTATAAATTACATTTTCATTTTCCATTTGTTCTATTGTACATGTAGAATACACAATTGTTCCACCAGGTTTGATATTACGTTTAATATTCTCTAATATTTGTAACTGCAATTCAACAAGTGATTGGATACTTTCTTTCGATTGTGTATATTTTATTTCAGGTTTATGTCTTAATACACCTAAACCACTACATGGTGCATCAACAAGTATCTTGTCATATGTCCGAGTATACGGTTCAGTTGCATCATGTTGAAATGCACTAATATTATCTAATTTTAATTTTTTAATATTAAAGTTAATTAAATCAATTTTATGAGTGTGGATATCTGTAGCATCAACATGACCTTCAGGCGATAATATTTCCGCCATATGACACGCCTTACCACCGGGCGCACTGCATGCATCTAAAACAACATCATTTCTATCTAAATTCATGATATGTGCAACCATCATAGAACTCTTATCTTGAATAGAAACATAGCCATCTTTAAATGCTCTTGAATTGATAATAGGTTGACCAGTGATATGAAGACAGAACGGTAATATTTCATCTTTCTCTACATTAAATCCTTCTTTTTCTAATTCAGCAACAATTGAATCAACTGAACCTCGAGAAATATTCACTCTAACAGTCGTCTTTACTGGTTCTAAAAATGATTGCGCCATCGCTTCTGTTGTTTCAATACCATGGTGTGTTACCCAATAATCAACTATCCATTTAGGAATGCTATATTCAATAGCAATACGTTTCTTGTCGTCTTTAATTTCATCAAATTGAGGTAGTTCATTTCTCATGATTGAACGTAATATCCCATTAACAACATTGCCGTTGTGAAAGCCACCTCTATGTTTTGCAATATCTACTGCTTCATTGATAATGGCATGATCAGGAACTTTATCCAAATACACATATTGATATATACTCATCCATAATAGTTGTCGCATCCAACCTTTAATTTTAGTTTTGACAAAAGGTTTCAAGATATAATCTAATGTATACTTTCTTTTAATAGTTCCATAAACAAGTTCTGTATATAAATTCCTATCCACTGTTAAAATCTCATTTGAAGAAAGGACTTCGTTAATTTTTAAATTACTATATGCGCCATCATTGAGAACCTGTTGAATGGTATCAAAGGCATATCCTCTTACTGTATTCATCATATCAGTTGCTTCCCTACTAAGGACTCTTGAACACCACTTAAATAGTTAGCAACAGGCATACGTTTTTTACCAGCAAGTTGAATTTCTGTCAAAGCAATCGCGTCATCTGTTCCTGTTCCAATGATCATTGCTTTCTTTGTTGTGTCAATAATAGTTCCAGGTGTACCTTTTTTATTTTTTATTACGTGAGCTGCATAAAGTTTAAGATTTTTATCGTCCATCGTCGTATAAGCCACTGGCCATGGTGATAATCCACGAATATGATTGTGGATGGCTTGTGCACTTTGATTCCAATCGATTCGCTCATCTTCCCTACTTATATTTGATGCAAATGTTGCTTGAGTTCCGTCTTGAGGGATACTTTCATTTGTACCATTGATAATAGAAGGGAGCGTATCTTTAAGTAAATCGGCACCAAGAAAGCTTAATTTATCATGCATTGTTCCAACGTTATCTTCTTCTTCAATACTTATAGCTTTTTGAGAAATAATATTACCCGCGTCGAGTTTTTTTACCATATACATAATTGTGATACCTGTTTCTTTTTCACCATCAATAATTGCTTGATGAATAGGCGCCCCTCCTCGATATTTAGGAAGAAGTGAGGCGTGGACATTAATCGCTCCTAAACGTGGTGATTCAAGAAGTGATTCGGGAAGTAATTGGCCAAATGCAGCTGTGACAATTAAATCAGCCTCAAGATTTAATAATTCATCAAGTTCTGAAGACCCTTTTAATTTTTCAGGTTGATAAACTGGAATATTATGTTCAACAGCCACCTTTTTTACAGGGGGTGGTGTTAGTAATTTTTTACGTCCTACTGGGCGGTCAGGTTGCGTCACTACTGCAATGACCTCATGTTCAGCAATTAACATTTCTAATACTTTAGTTGAAAAGTCAGGTGTTCCCATAAAGATAATCTTACTCATTTTCAAAATATGCCTCCACTTCATCTTCATTTAATAAACGATTTGCTTTCTCAGTAAAAAGGATACCATTCAAATGATCTATCATATGTAGAATCATACGAGCCACATCATCGTAAGCAGTCAGTTCAACTTGATTGCCATTAACATCAGAACTTTGTATCACAATCATTTTACTTCTATTAACTTCACCAAAAGTATTTGGTAGCGTAATTGAACCTTCTAAATCAGTAATCATTTCATCTGACTGACTTTGGACTACAGGATTTATCAATTGAAGAAGACCATCCATCTCCATATCAATTAATGCCACACGTTGATTAACATTAATTTGAGGCGCACATATAGCGGCTGCTTCTTCCGCATACAATGTATCCTCTAAATCCTTTAGTAACAGGCTTAAGTTTTCATCAAATTCGGTAACAGGTGCTATTTTTTTTTTAATATTGGATGTGATGATTTAACCAATTTCTTTCTTTTCATGATTATGGCTCCTCATTAAAATTCATCATATCATTATAACTTACTTGTATTGAAATTGCGACCTTTCTTAGGAGTGTCTTTATAGATATTTTAAATTATGCAACTTTAGACTGAAATTTATTATTGTGAAAGTGAATTAATTGATTTTAATTTTGTAAATAATAGAATATTAAGTAAGGAAACAAGTTACTAAACATAGCAAACAGAGGTGAATATAATGGAAGTAAATAAAGTGATTTATATTTTATTAGCAGTATTTTTAGGTAGCTTTGGTATTCATAAATTTTACGCTGGCAAATCATTCCAAGGAATTATGCACATTTTATTCTGTTGGACAGCTATCCCTCATATCTTAGCTATAATTAGTGCAATATTAACACTATTTAGACCAGCAGATGAAAATGGTAATGTAACAATGTAAGAATATTAAACAAAGTGGCGTATCAATTTTTAAAGTTGGTACGTCACTTTTATATTATTATGAAATTATTTTAAAAATTGTAAGATTAAAGTGATTAAGCTTAATACAGATGGTATAGTTAGACCTAATAAAAACCTTGATGTTTTGATTTTATTTTGCTCAATTTCTTGTTTAAATAAATGAAGCGCATTTTCAATCTTAAAATCAATATTTACAGATTGGTTTTCTATTTCTTTTTTTAATTCTTTTGTAGTAAGTGTTAATTGTTCAAACTTTTTATTTCCAACCTCAAACTTTTGATTCATTTCCTGACGCAGTGATGTGAACTTCTGGTCCACACCTTCAAACTTTTTGTCCATTTTTTGGTCCATCATTGTGAACTTCAGGTCCACGCCTTCAAACTTTTTATCCATTTTTTGATCCATCAATGTGAACTTTCGATCATTAATTACAAACTTTCGATTTAGGTCTTTATGTGCCAACCCAAAGTGGTAATCCACAACTTCAAACCTTTTGTCCATTTTTCGGTCTAGATACGTGAATTTATTCTCCAATTTTTCAAGTTTGTTATCTATATTTTGATTCATAAACATAAACTTATTGTTCATCTCTTTATTAAGCCTATCAAAGCGAAATGATATGTGGTTATTCATTTCCTTAAATCTTTGATCAACTTGATTAAATCTTTGATCAACATTTATGAATAATTGATTATCTATTCTATTTTCGAATTTCATTAATCGTTGATCAACATTTTTAACTTTCAGATTTACATTTTCAAATCTACTATTTAGATATTCTTTAAACTCTTCATAAGAATTTGGCAAAATTTGTGTTTTTTGCATGGTATTTACCTCCATTAATAAAATTTTAGATGCTGATGACTTGATGCTTGAGTAACTATTTATTTTATTAAGGGAATATTAAACATAGTGTTTTGGTGAAGTTACACCCTATTAATATTCAAATTATACCACGTTGTAAAAATTTATAATAGTATATTTTTTTGTTTATATAAAAAACCTACTCAATTAAGAGCAGGCTTGATTACCATCTTACATCATCATTTGAGGATTAATATCGATTTTTAAAGATAATTTCTCTTTTACGTATTGTTCATGATAATAATCATCTAAATATTGTAGTGCATGATGTAACTGTGGTTCTCTTTTATACTTCACTAAAATTTGAAAACGATATTCGTTATTAATACGTGCTAATGCCGCAGGTGAAGGCCCTAGAACTAAAGCTTTATCGGTCAAATGTTGTAATAAAATCTGGTGGATATGTTTGGAAGCTTCCATCACTTTTTTCATTTCTTTATGAGAAATTGTAAAATTAATTAAGAAATAATATGGTGGGTATTTACCTAATTTACGATAATTCATTTCTTTTTGATAAAAAGTAAGGTAATCATTTAATTTAACATCTTCAATCGCATAATGATCAGGATTATAAGTTTGTATAATTACCTGTCCTTCTTTCTCATGACGTCCAGCTCGACCTGAAACTTGTGTTAAAAGTTGATAAGTCCGCTCGCTAGCTCTAAAATCAGGTAAATTAAGCATTGTGTCTGCATTTAATACACCTACAAGTGTGATGTTAGGATAATCTAAACCTTTTGCAATCATTTGTGTTCCTAATAAAATATCTCCGTTTCCCGCTTCAAATTCATTTAATAATTTCTCATGTGCACCTTTTCTAGACGTTGTATCAACATCCATACGTATAATTCTTGATTCTGGAAATTCTTGTTGCAATAATTCCTCGACACGTTGCGTACCTGTCCCAACTTGTCTTATGTGGTCACCTTCACAGTTAGGGCAATTATTCGGAGGTGTTTCTTGGTATCCACAATAATGGCATTTTAGTTGATCCGTCGTTTTATGATAAGTCAAAGAAATATCACAGTTCGGGCATTGCGGTACATAACCACAATCCCTACATAACATAAAGGAAGCATAACCTCTTCGATTAAGAAACAAAACAATTTGTTCTTGTTTGTCTAAACGATCTTGAATTGCATTTCTAAGTTCATTAGAGAACATAGAGCGATTTCCTTCACTTAACTCTTCACGCATATCTACTATATCAATGTGTGGTAACGCTTGATTATTCACCCGATTTGGTAAAGATAATAATTCATAAACATCTTTCTCTGCTCTAGCATAAGATTCTAAGCTAGGCGTTGCACTTCCAAGTATTACCGGACATTGATGATATTGACTTCGCCACTTGGCTATATCTCTCGCATGATATCTTGGATAGTCTTCTTGTTTATATGTAGATTCGTGTTCTTCATCAATAATGATGATTCCTAAATTTTTAAAAGGCGCAAACACACTTGAACGCGCGCCAACACTCACACGAGCACGACCATCTCGAATTTTCTGCCATTCATCATAACGTTCCCCGTTTGACAAACCTGAGTGAAGTACGGCGACATCATCTCCAAATCGGCGTTTAAACCTTAATACCATTTGAGGGGTTAAAGCAATTTCTGGTACTAACATCATTGCTTCTTTACCTTTATTCAAAACTGTTTCAATCGTTTGTAAATAGATTTCAGTTTTACCTGAACCTGTCACTCCATGTAGTAAAAATGTTCTCGCTTCTTCATTATCGATTTTATTTTTTACTGCATCATACGCTTGTTGTTGATCTTGAGTTAAATCTCTTTTTTCTTCTTGTTCAAATATACGATTTGCAAAAGGATCACGATGAACTTCAGCATCATATTTTTCTATATATCCTTTTTTAATCAGGGCATCTAAACTTGATTTAGAAAAACCCATCTCTTCTATCTCTTTCAGAAACACCGTACGATGAGATTCTTCCAATAAAAACGCATATAAATCATACTGTTTTGCATATTTCTCAAGTAAACTTAATACATCATCACCATTATAATCCTCTATAACCGCTACAGCTCTTTGCGTTTTCTTTTTAATATTTTGAGATAATATCGTTACTTCTTGAACAAGATTTTCTTTCATTAGCGTAAACATATCATTTAAATCATCATTTTGTTGTGCATCTTTATATAAATAGCGACCATCTTTATTAAACTTTTTTAATATTGATTCGGATATATCACTACCTTTTATCACTTCAAATGCTTTACTATACTTTGCTTTAATTGCACTCGGCAACATCGCTTCTAACACAGAAATACGTTTAGTAACGTGATAGTGGCTCATCCACTCACTCAACTTTATTAATTCAGCTGTAAGTTCAGGCTGAATGTCCTGAACTTCTTTAATCTCTTTAAGTTTTGTGATTTCAACACCTTGGTCTGGTTCATTTTGAATGTCCATGACATAACCTTGAATTGTCCGAGGCCCAAATGGAACTATCACTCGTACACCGATTTGTATTCCATCTTCTAAGCGTTGCGGTACAATATAATCGAATTTGAAATCAACACTTTTGGATGGTATATCAACAATTACTTTTGCAATCATTATTGCCACCTAGTTTCTAATTCTTCTAATATTTGTTTCGCTAATTCTACTTTTTTACCTTTCTTAATATGTATCATATCTTTATTTTTAAAATGCATTGTTAATTCATTATCATCAGAACTGAATCCGATAGACTGGTCTCCTACATTATTAGAAATAATGACATCTGCATTTTTACGTACCAATTTATCTTGTGCATAGGCTTCAATGTTTTGTGTCTCAGCGGCGAAACCGACCAAGTATTGATGTCGCTTATTGTCACCTAAATATTTTAAAATATCCTCTGTACGTTTGAATGTGACAGATAATTCTCCTTCTTGCTTTTTCATCTTATGTTGAAGCACATCTGTAGGAGTATAATCCGAAACAGCTGCTGCTTTAAAGACAATATCCTGTTCTGCATATCTTTCCTTAACAGCGTTAAACATATCTTCAGCGCTTTGAACGTGTATCACTTGCATGCCACTAGGATCTGACAATTGAGTAGGTCCAGTAATTAAGATTACATCCGCACCTTTATCTCTTAAGGCTTCAGCAATTGCAAAGCCCATTTTCCCTGAAGAACGATTTGACACATATCGTACCGGATCAATGACTTCAACCGTTGGTCCTGCTGTCACTAGTGCTTTCTTTCCTGAAAATGAACTCTTAGATTTCACCTCTTTATTATCAAAAAACTGATGAATCACAGACACAATTTGCAAAGGCTCTTCCATTCTGCCTTTAGCTACATAACCACATGCTAAATAACCATCTCCAGGTTCTATAAAGTGATAGCCATCTCCTTTTAAAACAGCAATGTTATTTTGAGTACGAGGATTCTCATACATATGAACGTTCATTGCTGGTGCTACAAATTTAGGAGTTTCTGTAGCTAATAAAGTAGAGGTAATCATATCATCAGCGATGCCTACACTTAATTTAGCAATAGTATTTGCAGTTGCAGGTGCAATAATGATTGCATCTGCCCAGTCTCCTAATGAGACATGTTGAATCTCTTGAGGTGTTTCTTCCTTGAACGTATTTGTATAAACAGGATTTCTACTAATTGCTTGGAAAGCAAGTGGTGTTACAAACTCTTGTGCATTATCAGAAAGCATGACTCTTACTTCGTAACCAGCTTGAGTGAGCTTACTTGTTAAATCAATTGCTTTGTAGGCTGCGATACCCCCGGTTACAGCTAATAAAATATGTTTCATGTTTAAATCTCCCTTGATACTATACTTAAAAACATACATTTCACTACTTAGAATTTAAAATTCTTGTTCATTTAGTGCGTAATAACGTACTTTAAGTTTAATTTAATTATACACAAATGAGTTTCATTATTAAAAAAACACACCTTATTCAATTTATGGATCACATATCTAAAACATGTGTCCTCAATAAGGTGTGTCAAAATAATAAGTTGAAAATATCAATCTTAACCTAAATACTCTTCAGGTATAACAGGAACGATTTTACCGTCAGCGATTTCTTCTAAAGCTCTACCTACAGGTTTAGCTGAATGATAGTTTTCTAAAAGTGCTGTTTCGTGTTTTTCATCTAATTCACGTGCTCTTTTAGCAGCAGTTGTCGCAATAAGATATTTAGAATTAATTTTAGCAGTAAGTTGATTTAACGGTGGATTTAACATTATTTTTTTGCCTCCAATAACATTTTTCTATATTTAGCTTCGATACGTTCTCTTTTCAAGTGTTCAGCTTCTACGATAGACTGAATTCGATTCTTTGCAAGTTCAACTTCATCGTTGACTACTACGTAATCGTATAGATTCATCATTTCTACTTCTTTGCGCGCTTCATTAACACGGCTTTGAATCTTCTCATCTGATTCAGTACCTCTTCCAACTAAAAGCTCTATTAAATAAACAAGACTTGGCGGAGCAAGGAAGATGAACAGTGCATCAGGGAATTTCTTTCTAACTTGCTTTGCGCCTTCAACTTCAATTTCTAGGAACACATCATGACCTTGATCCATAGTATCTTTCACATATTGAACTGGTGTACCATAATAGTTTCCAACGTACTCCGCAAATTCAATAAATTGATCGTCCTTAATTAACGCTTCAAATTCTTCTTTCGTTTTGAAAAAGTAATCTACACCATCAACTTCACCTTCGCGCATGTTACGAGTTGTCATTGATATAGAATACTTATATGAAGTAGTGGGATCATCAAAAATCTTTTTTCTTACAGTTCCTTTACCAACACCAGAAGGACCTGAAAGAACAATTAGCAATCCTTTTTCATTATCCATGCCTTACGACCTCTCTAAGCTATTCTTCTATTATTTAAATATAATATCATACCAAACTAATGAATGTATAGGAGTACTTTTATCTGAAAGATAATTAGTACTCCTTAATGCATTAACTTTAGTTAATGTAAACCTTAAAAATTGATGTTAATCATTTAGTGACTCTTAATGCATTAACTCCAGTTAATGTAATCCTTTTTATTTTCTGAAAGATAATTAGTACTCCTTAATGCA
>NZ_KV840039.1:347987-385776 GCF_001839105.1 Staphylococcus sp. HMSC62A08
TAATTAGTACTCCTTAATGCATTAACTTTATTTAATGTGATCCTTTTATTTTTAAAAACAGCATACTTATATCAATACTTTAACAATGACCTTACCGTTTACGCATGTTACAATATGATGAATGAAAAATTTTAAGGTGGCAGATAGTTATGGCATACGATGGCTTATTTACTAAAAAGATGATCGAATCACTACAAGATTTAGTTTCAGGTCGCATTCATAAAATTAATCAACCAGAAAACGATACAATAATTATTGTAGTACGACAAAATCGTAAAAATCATCAGTTACTTTTATCTATACATCCAAGCTTTTCAAGATTACAAATTACTAATAAAAAATATGACAACCCATTTGACCCACCTATGTTTGCACGTGTGTTTCGTAAACATCTTGAAGGTGGCTTTATACAAAATATACGACAAGTCGGTAATGACCGTCGTGTAGAAATAGACGTTCAAAGTAAGGACGAAATTGGCGATACAATGTATCGAACAATTATTTTAGAAATCATGGGTAAACACAGTAATCTTATACTAGTGGATGAAAATCGCAAAATCATAGAAGGTTTTAAACATCTCACACCAAATACAAATCAATATCGTACTGTAATGCCCGGTTTTGAATATGAAGCTCCACCAAGCCAAAATAAATTAAATCCATATGAGGTTTCAGGTCAAGAAGCATTAAAATATATTGATTTTAATTCAGGTAAAATTTCAAAACAATTATTAAATACATTTGAAGGTTTTAGTCCGCTTATAACAAATGAAATAGTCAGCCGTCGACAATTTATGACACAAGACACGTTGCCTGAAGCTTATGATGAAGTGATGGCAGAAACGCTATTAGCGCCAGTTCCCCTTTTCCATAAGAATCATGAAACAGGTAAAGAAGATTTCTATTTTATGAAACTCAATCAATTTTACGATGATATAGTACAGTATGATTCTCTTAATGATTTACTCGATCGTTATTATGATGCTCGAGGAGAGCGCGAACGTGTCAAACAACGTGCCAATGATTTAGTAAGATTTGTGCAACAGCAACTACAGAAACAGCAAAATAAATTAAGCAAACTGATAGACGAATACGAAAGCGCTAAAGATAAAGAAACTCAGCAACTTTATGGCGAACTTATTACAGCGAATATATATCGAATTAAACAAGGCGATGAGTCGGTAACAGCATTAAATTACTACACGGGAGAAGAAGTTACAATTCCCCTTAACCCAACTAAATCTCCATCAGTCAACGCACAGTATTATTACAAACAATATAATCGTCTTAAAACACGTGAACACGAACTTGATCATCAAATTCAATTAACAAAAGAAAACATTGATTATTTTTCTAATATTGAACAACAACTAGATCATATTACTGTTGATGACATAGATGATATTCGTGACGAATTAGCTGATCAAGGCTTTATGAAACAACGTAAAAATCATAAAAAGAAGAAAAATGCTCAAATCCAATTGCAAATGTATCGTTCAAGTGATGGCGACACAATTTTAGTAGGTAAAAATAATAAGCAAAATGATTATTTAACCAATAAAAAAGCTCAAAAATCTCACATTTGGTTCCATACTAAAGATATACCAGGTTCTCACGTTGTCATATTAAATGGTCATCCGAGTGAAGAGACAATCAAAGAAGCCGCAATGATAGCGGGTTACTTTTCTAAAGCTGGAAATTCAGGTCAAATACCAGTTGACTATACAGAAATTAGAAATGTTCATAAACCTTCAGGTGCAAAACCAGGCTTTGTAACATATGATAATCAAAAAACGTTATACGCAACGCCTGATTATGACAAAATTCAACAAATGAAAGAATCATAAAAAAATAAATTCCGTATGGCTCTGTCATAGTGTGCCATACGGAATTTTTTAAATTGCTGATTTATTCTGGTAATGCGAGTTGGAAGCTTACGCCAAATTTATCTTGTACCCACGCAAATTCTCTAAATGGTGGCATCTCTGTTTTAGGCATTAAGATAGCGCCTTCCTTTTTCAAGCCACTAAATAAGCGTTCCATTTCCATCGCATCCTTAACAGTGACATATAATGACATCGCAGGATTCATAGGTAACTCTTCTCCATTATTAGCGTCTATCGCCATGAAAACTTGTCCATTCAATGTAAATATGGAATGTTGAACTGATCCAGGCGTACCTGGACCATCTTCATCATATTTCACCATAGTTAATATTTCGCTATCTTCAAATAAACTTGTATATAGATGAATTGCTTCTTCAGCTTGATCATTAAACATTAGAAATGTAGTAATTTTAGGTATTTCCACTTTGTATCTCCCCTAGTTTATATATTTTAATTACTTTACCAATTTAAGTATCTCGTATATTATTTTAACATGATAACTCTTACAATGTAGAATATCGTAAAGCTACAACGCAAATTTTAAAATCTATAATAGAATCACTACAGTTATATTAATTAATTTAATTCTTTCATCACATATTAAATATAGAAACATTTCATAAGGAGGCATGATTTACTATGATTATTCACTATGGTTTACCTTTATTAATTTTATTAATTGTCTTACTCATTGGTTGGTTACTGATTAAAGTCTTTATCCGATAATTGTGAGTAGGACAGAAATATTATTTATCTCAATTATTTTCATTGTTCTGCCTTCAACTTGTATTGTCTGCAGAATTTCTTAAAATAATTCTCTATACTAGCACTCAGACAGCAAGAATGGCTAGGATCGAGAGAATCTTTATATAAATTCACGTTCAATTCAAGCATTTACTGCCAATATATCAAAGGAGACTGAGATATCATTTTTATCTCAGCCTCCTTTTTAATTTCTATTTATTTTTATAATTGACCTTTATGACGTAAATTTTCTTTAGCACGTTTAAATATATCACCTGAGTGCGTAAAAGCATCGTCATCTATTGATTTAGATTCAGAGAAATTTTGGATGCTTTCATCCACACTTTTTACAGTTTTCGGGGTTCTATAATCATCTTGTCTCTCTAAAAATTCATTACAATGTTTCATAATGATGTACATGTGATTATTATCATTGTTATGAGCCATTTACTTTCCCCCTTTATATAAACATATATTATGCTAAATTGTCTCTCCAATCAACTAAAGTCTGAATATCTTCTTCAGAAATTTTCCCTTCTTCTCTAGCAACCTCAATCAATTCATTATAATTACTTAAAGTATAGAAAGGTATACCCGCTTCTTTAAATACATCGTCTGCCTTTTTCAATCCATATGTGAAAATGGCTACAACACCTAATACATCAGCCCCTGCGTCTTTTAAAGCTTCAACAGCTGTAACTGAAGAACCACCTGTGGAAATTAAATCCTCAATGACAACGACTTTTTTACCTTCACTTTTTGCACCTTCAATTTGGTTTTGCTTACCATGGCTTTTACTTTTCGAACGTACATAGTTCATAGGTAATTCCATTTTTTCAGAAAGATACGCAGCATGAGGAATACCTGCAGTCGCTGTTCCTGAGACAATTTCCACTTCAGAAAAATGTTTCTCTATCAAGCGCGCTAATCCATCTCTAATCGCATTACGAACTAAAGGATAACCTAACGTGATACGATTATCACAATAAATTGGGGATTTAATCCCAGAACTCCATGTATATAAATCATTAGGAGATAATGAGACCGCTTCTATATCTAATAAAGCTTTTGCAATTTCTTTAGCCATTTAACCTAACCAACTTTCTTTGATATTTTGATAGCTTGATACTGGATCATCACTTTGAGTAATAGGTCTGCCAACCACAATGTGTGTAGAACCTAAGACTTTAGCATCTTCCGGGGTTGTGATACGTTGTTGATCATTTTGCGCAGCACCTTTAGGTCTAATTCCGGGCGTTACTTTCATAAATTCAGGACCTAACTCCTGTGAAATTAATTCTGCTTCAAGCGGTGAGCACACGACACCATCCAACCCAGCTTTATGTGTAAGGCGTGCATAATGAAGTACTGCTTCTTCAATACTAGTTTGAATATTCTGTTCCTCACGTAATTGTGCTTCTGTGGTTGAAGTCAATTGTGTCACTGCAATAATTTTAGTATCAGGGTTATATTTTCTCAAACCTTTTTTAGCTTCTTCCATCATTTTCAATCCACCAGCAGCATGGACGTTGACCAAATCCACATCTAAACGTGCCAATCCTTCCATTGCTTTACTGACTGTATTAGGAATATCATGCAATTTTAAATCTAGAAAAATATCATGCCCTCTCTTCTTAAGAGATTGGATAAATTCAGGTCCAGTTTGATAAAACAATTCCATACCAATTTTGACACATAACTCTTCGTCGAATTGATCTAAAAATGTATTAACTTCTTCAGCAGATTTAAAATCTAGCGCGATGATTGGTAAATTTCTCATTTAAATTGCTCCTTCAATCGCTCATTCTTTAACATTACATGTTTCTCATTGTAAACGTCATACTTTCAATCACATTAGTTAATGCGCTTGCAGTATCTAATGAAGTTAAACAAGGCACCCCATTTTCAACAGTCGTACGACGAATTTGGAAACCATCACGTTCAACTTCTTTACCTTTAGTCATTGTATTAATAACAATTTGAACTTCACCATTTTGTATTCGAGTTAGTAAGTCATCCTCGCCACCAATTTTTCCTACAACTTCAACAGGAATATCATTTGATTTAAGTTTGTCTGCAGTACCTTTAGTAGCTAAGATTTTATAACCTACTTCATTTAAGCGATGTGCAATTTTCACAATTTCATCTTTATCTTTGTCACTTACTGTCATCAATACAGTACCATGATCTTTAACTTCTACCCCGCTACCTGTAAGCCCTTTGAATAGCGCCTTTTCAAGAGTAAGGTCTTTACCCATCACTTCACCAGTAGATTTCATTTCAGGTCCAAGCGTTATGTCCACATTCTTCAACTTATTAAAACTGAATACCGGAGCCTTAACAAAGACACCTTCTGAGTAAGGTTGGATACCTTGTTGATAGCCTAATTGGTCAAGTTTCTCACCCATGATTGAACGCATAGCAAGTTGTGCCATTTGAATGTCAGTAATCTTACTTAAGAATGGTACTGTACGACTTGAACGAGGATTAACCTCTAACACATATACACCATCATGTGCGATAACAAATTGGATGTTAATTAAACCAATAATGTTTAAACCTTTGGCTAATTTAATCGTGTAATCTTCAAGTGTATCGATTTCTTCTTGTGTCAGTGTTTGTGGTGGATAAACGGCAATTGAGTCACCACTATGAACACCTGCACGTTCAATATGTTCCATGATACCAGGGATGATGACTGTGTCCCCATCGCAAATAGCGTCTACTTCAATTTCTTTACCAGTTAAATAACGGTCAACGAGAACTGGATGTTCAGGGCTTGCTTTTACCGCTTGCGTCATATAATTTTCCAATTCTTGGTCGTTATCAACGATTTCCATTGCACGTCCGCCTAATACGTATGATGGACGAACAACGACTGGATAACCGATTTCACGTGCATTTTCAAGTGCTTCTTTAGGTGATGTTGATGTTTTACCTTGTGGTTGTGGAACATCAATTTGTCGTAATAGCGCTTCAAATTCTTTTCTATCTTCAGCTCTATTTAAATCTTCTAATGATGTTCCTAAGATTTGAACGCCGTGTTTCGCAAGTTTATCAGCTAAATTAATCGCTGTTTGACCGCCGAATTGCACAACGACACCCTTAGGTTGTTCTAAATTAATGATATTCATGACATCTTCTTCAGTTAATGGTTCAAAGTATAATTTATCTGAGATTGAAAAGTCAGTTGAAACTGTCTCAGGGTTATTATTTACAATAATAGCTTCGTAGCCGGCCTCTTGTATCGCCCATACAGCATGTACAGTGGCATAGTCGAATTCTACCCCTTGTCCAATTCGAATTGGTCCAGAACCTAATACAAGTATTTTTTCTTTATCAGTCACGATTGATTCGTTTTCAGTTTCATAAGTTCCGTAATAATAAGGTGTTGTAGATTCAAATTCTGCCGCACATGTGTCAACCATTTTATACACTGGTTTAATATCATTGTTCACACGTAATTGGTAAACATCTTCTTCGTTCATATCCCAACGATGCGCGATGACTCTATCACTAAAGCCATAATCTTTCGCATATTTAAGATATTCTAAATCCCCTTGATGTTCTTTTAATTCATGTTCGATATTAATAATATTTTGGAATTTATTTAAGAAAAAGTAATCGATTTTAGTCATTTCATGAATTTCTTCTAAAGTCGTACCTCTACGAATGGCTTCGCCAATAAAGAATAAACGTTCATCATCTTGATGACCAATACGTTCTTTAATGTAATCTAAATCAAAGCTTTCTCCATTTGGTAAACCGAGGTGATGAACACCATACTCTAGAGAACGAATCGCTTTTAATAATGACTCTTCATATGTACGTCCGATGGCCATAACTTCACCAGTGGCTTTCATTTGCGTACCTAACTCACGTTCACCCTTTTCAAATTTATCGAATGGGAAACGTGGAATCTTAGAGATTACATAATCTAATGTCGGCTCAAAGGCTGCATATGATGTACCAGTAATTGGGTTCAACATCTCATCTAAAGTTAAACCTACAGCAATTTTAGCTGCTAATTTCGCAATAGGATAACCTGTGGCTTTAGAAGCTAAAGCTGAAGAACGTGACACACGAGGGTTTACTTCAATAATATAATAATTTAAAGAATGTGGATCTAACGCAAGTTGGACGTTACATCCTCCTTCAATGCCTAAAGCACGAATCACTTTCAACGATACATCACGTAGCATTTGATATTCTACATCTGACAATGTTTGGCTAGGTGCAACTACAATCGAATCACCTGTATGTATACCAACTGGGTCAATATTTTCCATATTACATACGACAATAGCGTTATCATTTTTATCACGCATCACTTCATATTCAATTTCTTTGAAGCCTGCGATAGATTTTTCAATTAAACATTGTGTGGCTGGACTATAATGTAATCCGTTACTTACTACTTCCTTTAAGTCAGCATCATTGTAACAGATACCGCCACCAGTACCACCCATAGTGAACGCAGGTCGTACGATTAATGGATATCCCACTTGTTCTTTAAATTCAAAGGCTTGTTCTACTGTATTAACAATATCACTTTCAGGTACTGGTACATTTAAATCATTCATTAATGTTCTGAACATTTCACGGTCTTCCGCTTGTTGAATTGATTCTAGTTCTGTTCCTAAAAGTTTGACATTATTAGCAGCGAGCACGCCACTATCATGTAGTTGTATCGCCATATTTAAGCCAGTTTGACCACCTAATGTAGGTAGCAATGCATCTGGTTGTTCTTTTCGAATGATTCGAGCAATAAAGTCATGTGTTAATGGTTCAATGTAGACTTTATCTGCGATTTCTTTATCAGTCATAATGGTTGCAGGGTTGGAGTTCACTAAGATAACTCGATACCCCTCTTCTTTTAAAGCAAGACATGCTTGTGTACCTGCATAGTCAAACTCTGCAGCTTGACCAATAATGATCGGTCCAGAACCTACTACTAAAATTGTTTGAATATCATCGCGTTTAGGCATTTAAATGACGCTCCTTTTCTTTGAACTCATTCATCATTGTTATAAACTCATCGAATAAATAGTTTGAATCACTTGGTCCCGGTCTTGCTTCAGGGTGATATTGAACTGAAAATGCAGGTAATTGTTTATGTCTTAAACCTTCAACAGTTCCATCATTAAGTGCAATGTGTGTCACTTCTAAATCAGTATCTTTAAGTGAATCACGGTCGATAGAGTAGCCGTGGTTTTGACTTGTAATATCAACTTTACCTGTTCGTAAATCTTTAACAGGATGATTAGCACCACGATGTCCGAACTTCATTTTGAAGGAAGTGGCGCCTTGAGATAATGCGAAAAGTTGATGTCCTAAACAAATACCGAAGAAAGGAATTTTGCCTAAAATACCATTAATCATTTCGATTGCGACTTCAACTTCATCGGGATCTCCAGGACCATTTGATAACATGACGCCATCTGGAGACATACCTAAAATTTCTTCTGCAGTCGTATTATAAGGCACCACCGTTACGTTACAACCACGCATATTTAATTCACGAACAATGTTTTGTTTCTTACCAAAGTCGAGCAATACGACGCTTAAATCTGAACCTGTTGAAACATATGGTGTCTTCGTTGATACTGTTTGAACTTCATCTCTAGGTAGTTCAGCAGTCTTTAAATGTTCAACAAGTGCATGAATGTCATCTTTATTGTCTGTAAATCCAGCTCTTAACACACCATGTTGGCGAATCTTACGTGTGATACTTCTTGTATCCACTCCAGAAATGCCAGGAATATGATATTGAACAAGTACTTCGTGTAATGTTTTTTGATGTCTGAAATTGCTAGGATGTGTGCTTGCTTCTTTCACTACTACACCATTCAATGTCGGTGTTAAAGATTCGAAATCATCACGGTTAATACCGTAGTTTCCAATTAATGGATATGTAAATGTGATGATTTGACCTGTATATGAGGGGTCAGAAATTGTTTCCTGATACCCCGTCATTGCAGTATTAAATACGATTTCACCTATTGTTAAATCATCAGAACCTAGGCGATATCCTTCATAATAAGAGCCGTCTTTCAGTACAAGATAACGTTTTTCAAGCATCTATTTGTCCTCCTCAAATACTACTTCACCTTTAACCATTGTTAATATTGGATTGCCGTATACTTTACGACCAATAAATGGCGTATTATCAGCTTTAGATAAGAAATCTTCACTTTTGATTTCTTTTTCACTATTTAAGTCAATAATTGTTAAATCTGCATAGCTATCTTTATGCAATTTACCGTAATTTAAATTGAAAATTGTCGCCGGTTTAATTGTGAAATAATCGACTAATTGTTGAAGTGACCAGTTACCTCTTCTTACAAAATGAGTGTAAAGTAATGGGAATGCTGTTTCACTTCCGACAATACCAAATGGCGCTTGTGTCATTGGTTGATCTTTTTCTTCTTTTGCATGAGGCGCATGGTCAGTAGCAATACAATCAATTGTGCCATCTAATAAACCTTCTAATAATGCTTCTCTATCTTCTTTACTTCTTAAAGGTGGATTCATTTTATAATTCGCATCGTCACCTGGCACATCATTTTCAGTTAAAAGTAAGTGATGTGGAGTGACTTCGGCAGTTACATGGATGCCTGCTTTCTTAGCATCTCTAATCACACGAACACTTTCTTTAGTTGAAACATGACATACATGGTAATGGCAACCTGTCGCTTCAGCTAATAACACATCTCTTGCAATTTGAACTGACTCCGCAATGTTAGGAATGCCTGGGATGCCTAGTTCTTCACTACGTTTACCTTTATGCATTGCTCCACCATAAATTAAACTATTATCTTCACAATGGGCTACAATTGGTTTCTTAACTCGAGCTGCTTGTTTCATAGCCGCGTACATCATGCTAGCTTGTTGAACCCCTACACCATCGTCAGTAAATGCAAAGACGCCTTCAAGTGCTAACTCTTTAAAGTCTACAAGTTCTTTACCTGCTTGTCTTTTAGTGATAGACGCGTAAGGTAACACACGCACTTTAGCTGTCTCAGAAATTCGTTCTCTTAATTCTTTAACATGCTCAACTGAGTCTGGTACTGGTCTAGTATTAGGCATTGGGCATATAGTAGTAAACCCACCTCTAGCTGCTGCTTTCGTACCAGTTTCAATTGTTTCTTTGTGTTCCCCACCTGGTTCACGTAAATGAACATGCACGTCAACAAATCCTGGTGCGATTAAATTACCTTTAGCATCAATCACTTCAATATTTGGTGATGATGAATTGATTTTACTACTAATTGTTTTAATACGTTTACCATCAATTAATATCTCAGTATCTTTTAAGATTCCATTTCTTAAGATCTTTCCATTTTTGATTAATTTCATATTAAAAATAACCCCTTCCTATTTTAAAAGCGCGCTTATGACTGCCATTCTTAAATACATACCATTTTCCATTTGTTTAAAAATACGAGATTTAGGAGCTTCTACTAAATCACTCTTTATTTCAACTCCCCGATTCACTGGAGCAGGATGCATAACAATGGCTTCCTCTTTTAATTTATCATATCTTGCCTGAGTTAACCCATATTGTTGATGATATTCTTCAGCAGCAAAATTTGCTTCACCTGCAATACCGTGTCTTTCATGTTGAACTCTAAGTAACATGACAATGTCCACTTGTTCAATCACATCATCAATATTAACGTATGGTGCCTCTAATGTATCATCTACCCATTCTTCAGGACTAGAGAACATCACATTTGCACCAAGTGCTCTCAAACTATGATAATTACTTCTTGCGACACGTGAATTCTTAATATCTCCACAAATTAAAATATTTAAATTATCAAAAGAACCATATTCTTCATAAATCGTCATAATATCTAGCAAACTTTGAGTAGGATGTTGTCCGCTACCGTCTCCTCCATTTGCAACTGGAATGTTTAAATTTTCTAATTCCTCATAATACGCATTTTGTGAGTGACGAATGACTAATAAATCCACACCAATACTTTCTAAAGTTTTACAAGTATCGTATAAGGATTCTCCTTTTTAACAGAAGAGGTACTAGTCTCGAAACTGATAAGGTTTAATCCTAGTTTTTTTTCAGCTACCTCGAAACTACATTTTGTTCTTGTTGAATTCTCGAAGAATAAGTTAGACACATACTTATCGTTGAATTGAGGTAATGCTTCTTCTCCTGATTTATATTTGCTAGCTGTAGTGATTAAATCATAAATTTCCTCTGTTGATAGGTGTTCCATTGATAATAAATTTTTCATAAAGCGCCCTCCTAATGGATTAAATCTTAATTTTCTTCTTTTTTATCTTTTGGCAAAATTAAATTTAAAATAATTCCAGAAAGTGCGGATAGTGCCATACCTTCAATTTGCAAATTAACGCCGATTCCTTTTAAATTAATCAGTAAATTTCCAATACCTACTACAAGAACTACGGAAGCGATAACTAAGTTACGATTATTTGAAAAATCAACGTTACTTTCAACTATCATTCGTAAACCACTTGCTGCAATAATTCCAAAGAGTAAGATTGACACACCTCCCATAACAGGTGTAGGAATGGATGAAATCAATGCTGTAAATTTACCTATGAATGCAAGCACGATGGCAATAACTGCTGCACCACCAATGACATAGATACTATAAATTTTAGTGATGGCGAGTACGCCGATATTTTCACCGTAAGTTGTACTTGGCGGTCCACCAATAATACTTGCGAACATAGTTGAAATACCATCACCAATAATTGATTTATCTAACCCAGGATCTTTGAAAAAGTTACGACCAACAATCTTATTAATCACCATCTGATGTCCGATATGTTCACTTACTGTAACGAATACTACCGGAATCATGACAAGTACTAATCCTAAATGGAAGGATGGCGTATAATCTTTAAATGGTAAATAAATATGTGGAAAATCTAGCCACTTAGCTTGAGCGATGGGTGCGAATTTAACTAAGCCCATAAATATAGAGACGATATAACCTACAATGATTCCAATCAGTACAGGTATGAGTGATAAAAATCCTTTAAAGAAGCCTTGTACCACGATTGTGACAATCAACGTAATCATTGCTACAAGTAAATAACTTAAATTATAACCTTTCATGTCTGCAGAATTCTCAAACATTGCCATATTGACAGCTGTCGGTGCCAAACTTAGTCCGATAACCATAATGACTGGTCCTACTACAACAGGTGGTAACAAATGCATTAACCAACCTGTGCCACTTAATCTAATAAATAATCCGATGATGACGTACATCAATCCACTCATAAATAACGCTACGAGCATGTCACCTAAACTATGCGTACTTAAACCTGTAATAATAGGTGTGATAAAGGCAAAACTTGAACCTAAATAAGCGGGTATCTTTGCTCTAGTTATCAATATGTAAATCAGCGTCCCAATACCTGACGCAAGTAATGCTGCTGATATAGGTAGATGCGTTAAGAATGGTACTAATACGGTTGAACCAAACATCGCAAATAAGTGTTGTAAACTTAAGAATGCCCATTGTGTTGGTTTTGGTTTGTCTCTGACATCAAGCACCGGTTTAACGGTACGCTCAAACATTTGTTCATTTTCCATGTTCTTCATTTCCTTTCATAAAAAAATCTCTTTACATCAGTGAATGCAAAGAGACTAAAGCGAAATGGATATATAGCGAATTGTTCATTCGCCCACCACATTTCTAATGAAGTATTCCATTAAGCATGTATTAAATAACGTTTCATTTGTTGATGCTTACATCATTTATTTACCGTTACTTAACTTATTAACTTCACCTTTTTCAGTCTCTCGTACTGCTTTAAAAGGGATATTATTCAATTATGACTGCATTTTGATCATCAATTTCATCTAAATAAACTGAAACGGATTCATCTCGTGCAGTTGGTATATTCTTTCCTACAAAATCTGCTCGAATAGGTAGTTCTCGATGCCCTCGATCGACGAGTGTTGCAAGTCCAATTTTGACCGGCCGAGAATGTAAGAGTATAGCGTCTAGTGAAGCTCTCACAGTACGGCCCGTATATAACACATCATCAACAATGACCACAACTTTATCCGTAATATCTACATCGATATCAAAAGCTTTGATGTCTGATTGCTGTGAAACATTGTCGATATCATCACGAAAATGTGTAATATCAATTGTTCCAGTTGGCACAACTTGTTGCTCAATAGAATGTATCTTATCTTGGATGCGATTTGCTAAAAATGCCCCTCGCGTTTTTATACCTAGAAGCACTAAATTATCAGTGCCCTTGTTATACTCTAAAATCTCATGTGCGATTCGAGTGATAGTACGTTGTATTGCAGCTTCATCTAAAATGACTCGTTGTGACATCGTTTCACCTCTTTTAAAATGTGAAAAAACCCCATATCTTTAATAAAGACATGAGGTTAAGGTTACACTTAAAGAAATTAAATAACTTATCGTTAATGAAATTTCTTTATATATAGTTACAGAATTTCGCTGAGATTGAATACAGTTGGATGTATTCTATAACGAAATCCCTTTAAATGTATACTTATTCCTAATTATCATGTCTTCGAAGCCTCTCTGGACTTTCAATTAAAGACTACGCTTTTCTATATTTAAACTGTTATAAGTTTAAAGCTTTTTAAGAAATAAGTCAATACATTCTCTAAAACGATTAGAATAAGCGCACATTAATTTAAAAATTGTCAATAGAATCTAAATATGTGTATTAATGGGGGTTCAATGACAAAAAATACATTTGAATGAGAGTATACGATAAATAAAAAATGGCTTAAGACAATTTCTAATTTGAAACCATCTTAAACCATTTATCTACATTTATGCATCTCTTCGTCGAATATCTTCTAATAAATCTTTAAATTCTTTTGGTAATTCTGAACTTCTTTCAATGTATTCATGAGTGACTGGATGTTCGAATCCAATTACACCTGCATGTAAGGCTTGTCCACCGATATCTAATGTTTTCTTAGGACCATATTTAGGGTCTCCAACAAGTGGGAAACCTATATATTTCATGTGCACACGAATTTGATGTGTACGGCCAGTTTCTAATTCACATTCAATTAATGTATAATCTTTAAAATGTTCTAATACATTAAAGTGTGTGACCGCATCTTTGCCATCGTCTACAACAGCCATTGCTTGACGATCATTTTTATTTCGACCTATTGGTGCATCTACAGTACCATAGTCATGCGGAATATTCCCATGTACTAAAGCTGTATATTTACGTTTAACAGTTTTATCCATGAGTTGCTCAACTAAACCACGATGCGCAATATCATTCTTAGCAACCATTAATAAACCTGATGTATCTTTATCAATTCGATGCACAATACCTGGACGAATTTCACCATTAATTCCTGATAAATCTTTAATTTGATACATCAAACCGTTCACCAGTGTACCTGTGTAATGACCTGGTGAAGGATGCACTACCATCCCTTTAGGTTTATACACAATCGCCACGTCTTCGTCTTCATAATAGATATCTAAGTTTAAATCTTCTGGTTGAATATCCGCTTCTACGACTTCCTTTTCCGTGACAATAACATGATCATTCAATTTAACTTTATAATTGGATTTAATCACTTTATCATTTACTTTAACTAAATCTTCTTTAATCCAATCTTGAAGTTGACTACGTGACCACTCATCATTCATTTCAGATAATAGTTTATCTATACGTTGACCGACTTGACTTTCATCGGTAATCTTAAATTCATATGTTTCCAAGTGTGAACCTCCTTATCCCTTTTTAGTGGTATCTTTCAATAGTGCAATAATGACAAAAATCACACCTATCGTTAAACTAGAATCTGCTATATTAAAAATAGGAAAATCATATCCAAAAATATATGTATCTATAAAATCGACAACCTCACCATTAAAAACGCGATCGATAAAGTTACCTAATGCACCTGCAAATAATAAACTAATTGCAACTTGCATAAATAAATTATATTTAGCTTCTTTAATATAAAACAGCACGAGAACGACTAAAATAACTAAAGTGATAATGTAAAAAAATCCCATTTTACCACTCAAGATTCCCCAAGCAGCTCCGTTGTTTCTATGTGAAGTAATATTTAAAAAATGAGGAATAACTTCATAGGAATCACCTATTTTCATTGAAGTAGCTATGATCCATTTTGAAACCTGGTCAAAAATAATGACTAAAATTGCTATAAGAAGTGAGATTCCAATATAATATTTCTTTTTCATTCATGTGCCTCCATTCAATACAACGTCCCTTTTTGACAACACCTAATATTATATCCTACTCAATGGTATAAAAAAAGGTAATGGGTCATAAATATAATTCAGAAAAATTAATTTTGTCGTCCCACCTTTTCATGGATAAAGTTATCAGTGAAGCCTATGATTTCAGTGCTTATATTCATTGTTCTGTGATGCGATTAAATCTGAAATATAAACCATCTGGCCCTTTTAAATCCTTGTGCGTAGTTTCTGGATAATGGAAATCTATCATCACCAAACCGTAAGTATTCTCATTATCTACGCGTTTTGTCCCAGATAACCATTGATTCATTGCTAAGTGATTATAGTAATGATTTGAAGCTAAAAATAGAGAATAATCATCCATGTATGCTGATTCCTCTAAACCAAAATAATTAAGATAGTATGATTTAATTTCTGAAATTCTAATCGTCTTGAGATGCAAGGAGCCTAATTTGGCATCCTCTGGTATACCTTGCCATCCTTCGTCAGAAACTTCTTTTAATAATCTAGGCACATTGACAGGAATAATATCCATTTTCACTCTGTGGTCTTCATCATAATTCCAAAATTCAAAATCCTGATCAACATAAAATTTTAATGCATTACCCTCTGGATCTTCAATAAACAATGCTGTACCTACACTTTGCTCCCCACCATTTACAGGTATTTCAAAATCACTTAATTGTACTAATAAATCAGCTAGTGAAGATAGCTCTGGTAACAAGATTCCTATATGAAACAGCCCAGCTTCAGACATTAAAGGTTCTCTTCCATTATGAATTTCATTAAATGTAATATATTGATTCGCATGGCCAACTTCATATTGAACAGTCGTCATAGATTCGTTAACAAGATTAAATCCTAAAACTTCTTCATAAAATGCCTTAATCACTTGCTTATCTTTTATATTTATTGTTACACCATTAACAAAATGTGCATCTTTACTATGAAACATCCTACTATCCTCTCAATTTCCAATCACTCTTTTTATGTAAAACAATGACTTCACTATTATCATATTTTTAATATTATGCCTAAAATTACACATAAATTCAAATTTTTGCTTTGAAATATTTTGTTTAAAAGATTTTTGAAATGTTAGAGAATTTGAAATTAAGAGATTAACAATAAAGAAAACTAATCATTCGTTTATTGTGCAGTTAAGTTTTAATTACAGTCCCTATAGACGCTCAAACGTAGAAGCTAACGCACTTTAATTCCTTGAAAAATTTCAATATATTAACTCATAAAAAAGACACAAACGCCTATATCACAGCGTTTGTGCCCTTATTTTTGAACAATAACCTATCAAATTAGTAATATTAAACTAAAGTTTTAACCACTTCTTGACAACGTGGGCAAAGATGATCAAGTTCACCTACGGAACCTAATTCTTCGCTATAGTTCCAACATCTTTCACATTTTTCACCTTCAGCATGTTCAATACGAATGTCACCATATTTGTATGAAGTGCCATTTTCAACTGTATCAACAACTTCTACTTGAGAGACAATGAATAATTGTTGAAGATCATTAAATTCTTGTAAGAATTCTGTAGCTTTAAAGGATTCGTTGTTACCGATAATAACTTTAGCTTCTAGTGATTTACCAATCACTTTCTCATTACGCGCTTGTTCTAGCGCACGGTTTACATCGTCACGTAAATCCATCAAAGTATTCCATTTATCAAGTAACGTTTTATCAACGTCAACCACTTCTGGCATATCAGCTAAATGAACACTTTCTTCTTTAACATGAGGCGTATGTGACCATACTTCCTCAGCAGTGTGTACTAAGATTGGAGCGAGTAATTTAGTCATATCAACTAAAATTTGATATAACACTGTTTGCATGCTACGACGTTTGTGAGAATCTTTTTTCTCAATATAAAGGATGTCTTTACCATAATCTAAGTAGAAATTACTTAATTCAACGTTAATGAAGTTTTGAACTTCTTGATAGATATTTAAGTAATCGAAATTCTCATAATTATTGATTGTACTTGCAGTAAATTCACGTAAACGATTAAGTAAATAACGGTCTACGTCTAATAAATCATTTTCAGGAATACGATCAGTTTCAGGGTTATAGTCATTAATATTACCTAGCATAAATCTTAATGTATTTCTGATTTTACGATATACGTCAGATGTTTGTTTTAAAATCTCATCAGAGATACGTACGTCAGCTAAATAATCTGTACTACTTACCCATAATCGCGCAATATCTGCACCTTTTTGTTTTACTACTTGGTCTGGAACGATAACGTTACCAAGTGATTTACTCATTTTCTTACCTTCTCCGTCCATAACGAAACCGTGAGATAATAAGAATTTATATGGTGCTTGGCCTCTTGTTGCAACTGCAGTAGTGATTGAAGAGTTAAACCAACCACGATATTGGTCACTACCTTCAAAGTATAAGTCAGCTGGGAAGCTTAATTCAGGACGATTTTCTAACACGCCACGGTGTGATGAACCAGAGTCAAACCATACATCCATGATATCTGTTTCTTTAGTAAATTCACCATTTGGACTACCTGGATGCGTAAATCCTTCAGGTAATAAATCTTTTGCTTCTCTTTCAAACCAGATGTTTGAACCATGTTCTGCGAATAAATCAGCAATATGATTGACTGTTTCTTTCGTCATGATGATGTCTCCATTTTCAGCATAGAATACTGGTAATGGAACACCCCATACACGTTGACGAGAAATTACCCATTCACCACGGTCACGAATCATATTATAGATACGTGTTTTACCCCAGTCGACTTTGAAATCAGTATCTTCAATCGCATCAAGAATATCTTGTCTTACTTTACTAATTGAAGCAAACCATTGTGGTGTTGCTCTAAAGATGACAGGTTTTTTAGTACGCCAATCATGTGGGTAACTATGAGTAATAAAGTTCAATTTAAGAAGTGCGCCCTTTTCAGTTAAAAGGTCAGTGACAGCTTTATTGGCTTTATCATAGAACATACCTTCAAATTGTCCGCCTTCTTCAGTAAATACACCTTTGTCGTCTAATGGACTAATTACTGGCAATTCATATTTTTGACCAACAATGTAGTCATCTTCCCCGTGTCCAGGTGCAGTATGAACGCAACCTGTACCTGCATCAGTTGTGACATGATCACCATTGATAACAAGTGACACACGATCTAAGAATGGATGTTGTGCTTCTACATATTCTAATTCTTTACCTGTAAATTCCTTTTCAAGTTGAATAGATTCTTTATCCCATTCTAAAGCTTCTGCTACTGTTTCAGATAATGCTTGCGCAATAATGTATTTTTGTCCATTAACATTGTATTGACCGTATTTAAGTTCTGGATGAACTGTAATGGCAACCTTTGATGGAATTGTCCATGGCGTAGTTGTCCAAATAATGAACTTAGCATCTGGATCTACGACACCTTTATCATCTTTAACGTCAAACGCTACATAAATTGATGCAGAACGTTTATCATGATATTCAATCTCCGCTTCTGCTAAAGAAGATTCACTTGAAGGTGACCAATATACAGGTTTTTTACCTTTATAAATTAGACCTTTGTCTGCCATTTCACCGAATAATCTAATTTGTGCCGCTTCATATTCAGGAGTGAGTGTAATATAAGGATTATTAAAATCACCACGCACACCTAAGCGTTTGAAATCTTTCTTTTGAATATCAACTTGTTTAAGTGCGAATTCTTTACATTTTTCTCTGAATTCAGCAATAGACATTTTTTTACGGTCTACACCCTTTTTAGTTAAGGCTTGTTCAATAGGTAAACCGTGTGTATCCCATCCTGGAACATATGGTGCATAAAAACCTTGCATCGTTTTATAACGCACGATAAAATCTTTAATAATTTTGTTAAGTGCATGTCCCATATGTAAACTACCATTAGCGTATGGTGGGCCATCATGTAGAATATAAGATTGATTTCCTTTGTTTTTTTCTAATGCTTTTTGATATTGATCTTCAGCATCCCATTTTTCCTGAATTTGAGGTTCTTTATTAGGCAAACCACCTCTCATTGGAAAGTCAGTTTTGGGCATTAATAAAGTATCTTTGTAATTCATTCTGTTCACTCCTTCTTATGATAAAAAAAGAACTCTAAGTTCAATCAACAGGGACGGCTTAACCGCGGTACCACCCTGTTTAACTCAACTTAGAGTTCTCTCTTAAAGCATATTAAAAATAAAAGCCAGTGATATAAGAAACAAACATGATGTTAGGCTCTCACCATTTCCTAACTCGCTGGAATATGTTAACTGCTTCTTACGCGTCTGTCTTTCTATATCATATCAATAAATTGTTATTTAGAAAATGCATTTTTATAACAAATAAGTTAACAAGGCAACTGAACATGCATCTTTTTATAAAAACTATCCTGTTACCTATCAACCTTGCCTCAAATCCATTATTGGTTGTTTGAAGTTGAATTTGATGATGTTGATTGAGAATCTGAAGCATTCGCTGATTCAGATGTTGATTCATTATGATTAACTTGCTCATCTGATTGACTATTTTTCATTGCACGTTCTTCAGGTGTTAAATCATTATCATTTAAATGATGAATATCTTCTAAAGTCACTTGTTCAGCATCTAAATCATAATTTAATAAATAATCCCAATCTTCACTCTTAAGTAAATCAAGCTGTGCTTCCACTAACATGCGGAAACGAGATCTAAACACTTTAGATTGACGTTTCATGTCTTCCGTTTGGAATGAAAGACGACGTGCTTTTTCAATAGCTTCATTCACAATTTTATCAGCTTGAACTTGTGCTTTAGCTAGTGTTGCTTCAGCATCTTTAGTCGCTGCAAGTTTAGTTTCTTCTCCTACTTTTTGTGCTTGAATTAAAGCATCACTTACAGATTGGTGAACATCTTGATAAGATTTAATATTTGTATCTCTGTCTTCAACTACTTTTTCAAGTTGCTTTTTATCTTCTTTAAGGCGTTCAATTTCATTGCTTAATTGATCTAAGTAATTTGCCACTTCAGTAGGTTCTAAACCGTTCTTCACTCGTGTAAACTCTTTATTCTTAATCTCACTTGGTGTGAAAGGCATGTGATATCCTCCTTGTTTCATCACTATACTATTTAAATAATGTTTGATAGGTAATGTGTAATTTATCTTTTTTAGTTCTTCCACCAATTTCTGTGATTTGGGCTCTACCAAATCCTTGGATAGAAAGTAAATCATTCTTCTCTAATTGAAAGTCAGGTGTATCTACAATCGTGTGATTCACTTTTACTCTTTTCTTTTCGATTAATTGTTTCGCTATATTTCGAGATTTACGTATCATGTCTTTTAATACAACATCTAATCTCAACGCACTCACAGTAGCACTTTGAATTTTCCAATTCTCTTCTGATTGTATCATATCTTTTATAGGAATAGAATTAAGTTTAACTGTGGCGCCTTTGATACGCGTTAGTTCAAACATGATATAAGATTCTAAACGCTTTGTCAAAATAAATTGTATCTCATCACCTATCATAATATCACCAAGTTGATCTCTTTCAATCCCCAATGACATTAATGTTCCAAGTACGTGTTGATGTTGTATATTCACAAACTTCTCTGGATAATCTATTTGAAGGAGCGAAATTTCATAATCTTCTTCTTGTGGTTCATAATAGGAAGGTGCAATGATAGCACGTTTTCTTTCAGCATGTGGTCCCCCGTTATAAGTCACATTTAAATCTTCATAACTTCCTACAATTACTTCTAATATAAATTGCCCTCTCGGATCTAAAAATGCTGTAAGCACCGGTGCATAATGACTATCCGCTTGTTCGCATTTATCCATCAATTGATCAATTAATTCTTGCTCTTCATTTCTAAAGTGTTGATATATATCGATGACAAACACCTCCTACCGTTCTATTATTTTTCTGAAACGGATTGATTACATATATAATTTGAAATGTTCAAACATGTACATGATAAAAACGAGGTCAAAGTTGTTGTATACTTTGCCTCGTTTACTACATGTATATTATATTAGAAGACGCTTCAAGTTAAGCCATATGTGTAAGAATGATATTAAAGATCATTAATAATCCACGTTGGAATAAAACTAATACAATGATTGCCGCAATTGAAGAAATATCTATAAATCCAATGGGTGGAATAACTTTTCTGAAAGGTTCTAGGAAGGGTTCATAAATCTTCCCTAAAAATTCTCCAACTTTAGATTCTCTGATACTAGGAACCCAAGAAGTGAAGAAATAAACAATCATTCCTATATAATAAACTTGTACTAAGAATAAAATAAATCGGAATATTGTACTAAGCAAACCGATATCCATAATTTAACTCCTTATTCGTAATGTTGCTCCATGCTTTCGATATGATCAGTTATGCTTCCAGCAACTTCCACGTTATCAGGTGTACATAAGAAAATATCAGTACCTACGCGTTGGATATCTCCACCAATGGCATAGACTGTACCACTTAAGAAGTCAATAATACGTTTTGCAGATACTTTATCAATACGTTGTAAATTAACTAATGTAGCACGTCTATTTTTCAACTCATCAGCGATATCTTGAGTATCTGAAAAAACGCGTGGTTCAAATAAGCACATTTTTGAACTTTCCTGCGTTGAATAACTTTGAGACGATTGGTTCATAGTGACAACGTTACGAGAATTACTCTTTGAATTATTATTCATACGATAATTCCTTTCCTCAGATGTAGCATTTTGTCTGTTTGTACTCTTTTGTGGTACAGATTTAATCGCATTTTGTCTACTTATATTATTTTGTGTTTGTGCTGGTGTCGTATTTTCATTGCGCGACTCCACATCACGATCTTGAGCACGCTCGCGTGATCTAGCAGATTCACGTTCTTCTGGCGCTTCTACTTCTTCTTCATCTTCTACTACAAAAAATCCATTAAATAAATCCTTCAAAGCCAAGGGGCTCACTCCTCTTCTCCTACAAGTTTAGTCCCAATTCTGACAAAGGTTGCACCTTCTTCAACTGCGATTTGATAGTCATTACTCATTCCCATCGATAATTCAGTACATGGTGCATGTTCTAAATTGAATTGTTGAATTTCTTCTTTTTTATGTCTTAAATCGTGAAATATTGATTTAATGTATGAAGCATCATCTGTTAGTGGTGCCATAGTCATTAAACCAACAATTTTGATGTTCTCATAATCTTTTAATTCATTTAAAAATTCGTTAACTTCGTCTAAAGCGATACCATGTTTTGATTCTTCCCCAGAAACATTCACTTGCACAAAGCAAGATATGACATGATTTGCTCTTTTATTAATCTCCTTAGCTAAACTTAGGCGATCCAATGCATGAAAATAATCAACTTCATTGATGACGTCTTTGACTTTCCTAGATTGTAAAGAGCCAATAAAGTGAAAAATAGCGTCATCAGGTAATGCTGCTTTCTTCTCTTTGAAGCCTTCTAATCTATTTTCACCAAAGTGTCTAATGCCTGCTTGATAAGCTTCTTTAGCTCGCTCTATTGTAACATACTTTGTCACAGCAATCACGTGAGGTTGTGCTGAAATGGAATTTTTTTCAATATGATTGCTAATTTCTTCTTCAATTTTGTTTAAATTCTGTTTGACACTCATTTGAGTTCCACCTCACTTTACTTTCGTCCTATAAATGCTAACATACGCCCAGTGTTTCCCTTTTCAACTCTATAAGAGAAAAATAATTCTAAGTTCTCCGAAGTAGCATAATTGGTAATATAAATATTCTCAGAAGGCACACCAGCTTCTTCGAGTAACAATGCATTCGCTTTTTTCAAATCAATTCCATGTCTATTTTTATCACGAGTATCAATATATTTTGAGGTATCAATCGTTAGCGTTTCAAATTTACTTTTAATGTCATCATTAATTTCGTATGTATTAGACGTTGATGGTCCGATGACAACCTGTAAATCTTTAAGGTCAAAGTCGATTCTTTTTACCATCTCTTTGACAATTTCACCATACGTACCTCGCCATCCTGCATGAGCTAAACCCACATATCCATGACTTTCACTATAGAAATATACTGGCACACAATCTGCATAACACATCGTTAATAATATATTCGGTTCATAGGTATATATACCGTCTATACCATATAAGTTATCAGTTAACGCTTTAATATTTACCCCTTTATGATCTTGTGTGATTTTAGCGACTTTATTTTCATGAGTTTGTATAGGAAATACCCAATTTTCTCTATCGAAACCAATATCACTAGCAAGCATCTTTTGATGCTCGGTAATATTATCTTGATTGTCATCAACATATCTTGCCATATTAAACGCATGTTCAGGATAAAGACTTAAACCATTCTCTCTTGTTGTGAAACCTAACTTAATATTTTGTGAATGTTTTACGTCATAATCTAAATAATGTTCTTTCTTTATAAATCTTTCCGCCATCATGTTTCACCACCATACGAGAATGTAATTTAAAAGATTGCTAGTCATCATCACAATAAAGTATATTATAAAACTATTATATATCATCTATTCTTACATTTAAACTGCAAGTATATGTATGAGTTTACTTATTTTTAAAGGATGACATCTTACTCACTATTTAAACAAATATTATTTGCTAACCTTCTTCAAATTTGTAAAAAGTAAAAAGCACAAACTAAAAAGCCATCAGACATTTAACTGATGGCTTTTTAAGTGAGTTGTTAAGTATATATTAACGTCTAGTTCTTCTAGAACGTCTTTCTTCTCTATTTCTAATAAAGCTAGGAATATCGTCATCTTTAGTAGTATGACTTCTTTCGCTTACACCTTCTGAAGCTTGTGAGCTAGAAGAATTTGTAGCAAATGAATCCTCTTTCGGTGTAGAGTGACTTTGGCTTGTAGAACCACTGTTCACGCTTGAACCGAAACCAGTGCTTGTAGACTTACGACCTTGAGAAGAAGGTTTATCTTCAAAGCCTGTTGCAATCACTGTAACAACAATTTCATCTTGTAGTTCAGGATTAATAACTGTACCAAAAATCATGTTTACATCTTCATCAGCTGCATCTTGAACAATATCCGCTGCTTCTTGAGCTTCGAATAATGAAAGTGATTCTCCACCTGTAATATTCATTAGCACACCTTGTGCACCAACAATTGAAGTTTCTAATAATGGAGAAGAGATTGCTTTTTTAGCTGCTTCTACTGCTCTATTTTCACCAGAAGATACACCGATACCCATTAATGCAGAACCTTGATTTGACATAATTGTCTTAACGTCAGCAAAGTCTAAGTTCACTTCACCAGATACTGCGATTAAATCTGAGATACCTTGTACACCTTGACGTAATACGTTATCTGCTTCTTTGAATGCTTCCATCATAGGTGTTGATTTATCAACGATATCTAATAAACGATCATTAGGGATAACGATTAATGTATCTACTGCTGCTTTCATAGCTTCAACACCAGCTGCTGCTTGTGTTTGACGCTTACGACCTTCGAAGCCGAATGGACGAGTAACAACACCTACAGTTAAAGCACCCATCTCTTTAGCAATTTTAGCAACAACAGGAGCTGCACCAGTACCAGTACCGCCACCCATACCAGCAGTTACGAATACCATATCTGCACCTTGGATAGCATCTTCAATTTGTTCACGAGATTCTTCAGCTGCTTTTTTACCAATTTCAGGGTTAGCACCTGCACCAAGACCACGTGTCAATTTTTCACCGATTTGGATTTTTGATTCTGCTTTAGACAAGTTTAAAGCTTGTCCGTCTGTATTGATTGCGATAAACTCAACGTTATTCATACCATGGTCAATCATACGATTAACAGCGTTGTTACCGCCGCCACCTACACCGATGACTTTCAATGTAGCTAAATGATTAAATCCTTGTTCAAATTCTAACATTTAAATTTCCTCCTAGTCTTAATGGCCAATAATCATTCAAATAGAGATTTCATTAATTTTTTAAATTTACCTTCTTCTTTTTCTTTACCTTCTGATTGATGATGTTCATCTTCGTGTTGATTTACGCGGTCTTCGTATGTTTCTTCATGAGGTGCTTCAGGCTCTTCCTCATAAGTATCTTTCTTATTTGATTTACGTTTAAACCAATCAAAACCGCTTGATTTAGATTCGTTATCTTTATCATTAGACTCGATAACTTCCTCTTCAAATTCTTCATTATCATGATAACTAATTGTAACATAATCTAATAACTCGTCAAAAGCGATACTACTAGAAATTGTTGAAATTGCAGAAGAGAATTCAGGTTTTCTAATTCCCATTTGTGAAGGTGTATGAATTCTAACTTTTTCACTTACCATATCTTGTAATAATTCTTTTACTCCAAGTAGGTTAGCAGAGCCACCTGTCACAATAAATCCGCCATTTACTTTTGTTAAACCAAGTTCTTGAAGAACATCGAATACTTCAAAGAATATGTCTTCAACGCGTTGCTCAATAAAATCGCTTAAGTCCTTTTGAGTATATTGAACATGTTCTTCACTATCAATTTGGTCTACTGAAAATACATCCTGCTCTGAAGCTGAGTCATAGAAAGCATGACCATATTGATGTTTAATCTTCTCGGCAGTATCATATGTAGTATTTAAGCCTTGAGCAATATCATCTGTAATATCACGTCCAGCCATTTCAATAGAATCTGCATCTACTAATTCGCCACGTTCATAAAATGCGATTTGAGTTAAATCTTCACCAATATCGATGACACATGCGCCTAACTCTTTTTCAGTAGCTGTCAAAATAGATCCATAGTTATAAGCATCAGAGTAAACATCTAATACGTCAACACCACATGCTTCAACACATTTAATCATATTGATTAAAATAGATTTTTGAATAGCTATCACGCCTGCATCCACTTTTAGAGAGTGTCTTGCAATTAATTCTTTAGGGTCTGAAACTTCATTATCTTTATCTACCACGAATCGGATAGGAAAGACATTGATAACTTCTGTCTCAGCTACATCATTTTTATCACGGATACCATCTAACACCGTTTCGATGTGTGTTCCATTAATTTCAGTATCTTCATAAAATTCAATTTCATTTGATTCATCGTATACTTCGGTACCAATGATAGGTAACTTCAAGAATACTTCTTTTATATCTACACCTGAGGCAATTGAAGCCTTCTTAATCGTATCTTTAATTGCTTGTCTCGCAATATCGAAATCGTCAATCAGACCATTTTTGATACCGCTAGTGTAGGTTTGTCCTGTACCTATCACATTTATTCCATTGTGAAATTTTTCGCCTACTATTGTTTTTACACTTGATGAACCTATATCTATACTTACATAGTAATGTTCCTCCATAGATAGGCACCTCCTGACAAATTACTATTAAAATACACTATGTTTAGTTTACAATACGTTGAATAGCTTGTGAACTATAAACACATACTATTACCGAATTTTTTTAATTATTATCTTTTGATTGTTTATTAATTTTATTCAATACACTTTGTAACTCTTCTTTTGCTTCACTTTCTTGTTGTGTCGATTTTGTTACATTCTGATCAGTTTCTGATTCAGCTCCTGATGAACCTCCATAAGGAATAAATGATGCACCTACTGATAAATCAATGTATCCATCCGTTTTAAGGTTACCAGAATCGTCTCTACTTAGCGATTGAGACATCTGCGGATAATATTTCATTTTATTAGCAATTGTTGTAATATCTCCTACAACTTGAATATCATCCTTTGTAAAAATCTTTATTCTATTTTGCTTATTCTTTGCTGGGGCATAGCTTACTTCAGCAATCATACTCCTAACTTCTGGAGACATTTCAGATAAAGCTTTAATCATACTTGTTTTTTTGTTGCCTTTGAAACCATCAATGATTGGACCATCGTGTGAAACATCATCACTATAATCCTTTAATTCTTTACCGTCTTCGATGATTGGCACATAATTATCTTTGTTTTTTTCTAAACCGACTACCTGATACTCTGTCACTTTGACATTCAAAGTATTAGGTAATTGTTTATGAATTTCTACGTCTTTGATTAAAGGGTTTTTCTTTAAATTATTAATTGCTTTACGCTTACTAAACGTATACATTCTAGAATGAGAAGTAACATGAAGTTCTTTATTAATTTTACTCGTGCTCACGTTGTTATTACCCTTAACATTCACATTTGAAATCTTGCTCAGTGGTGTGAACATATATAGTAAGAAAATAACAATCAATAGTACTAATAGCGTAATAATTGTATATTGAATCCTCTTTTGTCGTTGTCGACGTAACGCTCTTTTTTCTTCAAGCGTCATAGGTCTATTAGGCTCGACCTGTTGATCTTTATTACCTGACGAACGCTTATTTTTATTTATAAACGGTAATGAGCCAAGCAAACCTTTCTTTTTATCCTCTTTTTTATCTTGCGCATTGTCCTCAGTTGATTTGAGTTCATTATCGCTATCAGAAGAAGCCTCTTTATCTTCTTGTTGATCAGTCTCGTTCTTCTCTTCAAGATTGTCGTTATGTGCTTGTGATTCATTGAGATTGTCATCACTATCCACATCGATCGTCTCATCTTGTTTAGTATCATTACTTTTATCTAAGGCATCATGAGGTGAATCTTGATTTGAACTATTCTCAACATTTTGTTCTAAATGCTTATCTTGAGTATCGTCCTCTCTTTGATGTTCATGATTTGCCAATTCCTCTTCGTTCACTTTATCGCCGAAACGTTTTCTTTTACGATTTCGAAAGTCTTTATTTCTTCTGAAAAGCCCTAAATCATCGTTATCGTTTTCTTCTCTTTGATGTGAAGTGAAATCTTCTATACGCGACACTTTATCATTACTATGTTTATTTTTTTCATCCATGAGCATTCACACTCCTTAATAAGATGGCAAGTGTGCTCGGAATCTTTCGATAAATTTCTCACCACGTTCTTCAAATGTATTATATTGATCCCAACTTGCACAAGCTGGTGATAGTAACACCACATCATTTGGTTCAATCACTTCTTGAATTTTATCAACCGCATCTTCAACGTCTGTAGCTTTGATTACGTATTTACCTTGGCTATTACCTAGTTTAGCAAACTTTTCCTGAGTTTCGCCAAAAACAACCATAATACGAACATTATTCATATATGGAATTAACTCATCAAAGTCATTGCCTCTATCTAATCCACCACATAACCATATAATAGGTTGTTTAAATGAATTTAAAGCAAATTGTGTAGCTAAAGTATTAGTTGCTTTGGAATCATTGTAGTATTTATTCGTACGATTTGTACCAATGTATTGAAGTCTATGATCAATTCCTGAGAAAGTTGTCAGACTATCTACGATGGCTTTAACTGGTACGCCTGCCAAAATGGCAGCTAATACTGCAGCCAAAATATTTTCTAAGTTGTGCTCGCCTGGTAAAACTAAATCTTTAACATTTATGATACGAATGCCATTATATACAATGAATCCGTCTTTAATATAAATACCGTCCACTTCTTGCTGAGTAGAAAAATACATGGTTTTCGCCTTAAGATTTTCTGACTCAATTAAATGTCTTTGATGATAATTGCAAATTAAGTAATCATCTTTAGTTTGGTTTTTATAAATTTGTTTCTTCGCGTTTTGATAGTTCTCTAATGTTTCATGATAATCGAGATGTGCTGAGTAAATATTCGTAATAATTGCAATATGAGGTCTATACTTTTCAATTCCTAATAATTGGAAAGAAGAAAGCTCTGTAATTAAATATTCATCAGGACGAGCTTCTTGAGCTACTTTAGAGGCAACATATCCAATATTTCCAGATAGACGACCTGTTAATACACTTTTTTTAAACATATCACCGATAAGTGACGTCACAGTTGTCTTACCATTTGTACCAGTTACTGCAATAATTGGCGCTTCTGATATGAGATAACTTAATTCTACTTCAGTTAATATTTTTAATCCTCTACGTACAGCTTCGTCGATAATTGAAACAGTGTATGGTATACCAGGATTCTTAACAATAATTGGATTATTATCTAGTAAAGATAAAGGATGTCCGCCACTTACGACTTTGATGCCCATTGATTCGAGATCTTTAGCGTGTGCATCCTGTGAAAGATCTTTGCCATCATTCACTATGACATTCGCACCTAATTTAGCTAATATTTTTGCAGCTTCATATCCACTTTTAGCTAATCCTACCACTAGAACATTTTTATTTTCTAATTCTGTGTAATTTAGCATTCTAATGCACTCCAATCCATAGTCCGATTAATCCTGAAATTAAACCTACCGTCCAAAATACAGTTACAACTTTCCATTCTCCCCAACCACTTAATTCGAAATGATGGTGAATTGGACTCATTTTGAAAATGCGCTTTTTAGTTAATTTATAAGAAGCAACTTGTAACATCACTGATAAGGTTTCAATAACGAAAACTAAACCGATAAATATAAGTGACAGCTCTTGATTAAGCATGATTGAAATGGTAGCAAAGATACCACCTAAAGCTAAACTACCTGTATCACCCATAAATACCTTTGCAGGATTTAAGTTATAAGGAAGGAATCCTAATAAAGCAAACACCATGATAATACAGAATATACCAATAGCTGGTGAATCAAGAATAAAACTCATAATCGCATACATTGCAAATCCTATAATAGATAATCCTGTAGCTAATCCGTCTAATCCATCAGTTAAATTCACCGCATTTGAAAATCCAACTTGCCAGAAGACAATGAATAAGACATAGGCAAATGATAATGGGATATCGAAGTTAGAAAATGGAATATGTAAATTTGTAGTAAAATTGATTAAATGAAAGACGTCACTTAATACAAAGAAAATAACTGCAATTAATATTTGAGCTAAGAATTTTTGTTTACTTGTTAAACCTTGGTTGTTCTTTTTAACTACAATAATGTAATCATCAATGAATCCGATTAATCCAAAGCCTATAGTAACAAATAATAACAAGATGATTGGATTTGATTTATCAACAAAAATAATCGCAATCACAGAAGTAATAATGATACTAATTAAAAATGTAAGCCCACCCATCGTAGGTGTTCCTGTTTTTTTCATGTGGCTTTGTGGACCTTCTTCTCTAATGCTTTGTCCAAACTTCATTCTTTTTAAAGTTGGAATAAGCACTGGAACTAATATAAATGTTATGAGTAGTGCGATGATCGCATATATAAAGAACATATGAATCTCCTTTTCTTCACTTTCTAATTTTTACTCGTTTGATTGTAAATAACCTTTAATAGTTTATCAGTTTTCTCTTTGTTTTCATATAAAACTTAAAATATTAATAAATAAGGTTGGGACCATTTCTAAGTTAATCCCTAAAATGATAATCCCAACCTCATTTGTTTACTCAGTTCCGTTAACTATCGTCATTGGAACTTGATTTATTATTTGAATTGCTATTGGAGTCTTTTTTAGAGTCAGAACTTGAACTATTCTTTGAATCTGATTTTGAAGATGAGTCTGATTTCTGCTTATCTGATGATTTATCGTCAGATTTTGATTGTTTATCAGAACCCGTATCGTCAGACTCGTCATCGTTTTCATCTGTCTTGTCTGCTGATAAAGTAACTTCAATTTTGTCTTTACTTTTTAATGTTTGACCTTTAGTTACATTTTGATTTGTAACGAAACCATTACCTTTAGTTGAAACTTTGATGTGGGTCAGGTCTTCGAATGCTAACACATCTTCCTTAGTCCAACCTGTCATATCAGGCATTGTTACATCACCATCAGTGAGTAATAATACTTTACTGTGTGGCAATATTTTAGTGCCTGCTTTTACAGATTGCGCTTTAATTTGTTTGCCACTACCGATTGTAACTGGTTTTAGCGATTGAGCATTCAAGCTATCCTCTGCTTTTTGCATTTCTTGACCTTCAACATTCGGTACCTTACTGTAATCTGCTTTTGATGTAGAATCGCTTGATTTACCAACATTTAGATACTTAAGTGTATTCTCCATGATTGGTTTAAATGCTTTACTTACACCCATTTCATAAGCTTCTTCATCATTTTTCTGAGCTAAACTCATACCAGCATAAACAATGACTTTCGGGTTCTTCTTAGGTGCATCACCGATAAAGCTCACAAAGTATGGATTTTCGCCTTTAACGTAACCTCCACCATTTGAATCGGCAACTTGTGCTGTACCTGTTTTACCCTCAATATCATAGCCTTTAACACGATAATTCATTGCATGACTTTGTTTGCTGTTAACAACTTTATCAAGTTCGTTTTCTACTTTTTTGGCTGTATCTGCAGTCACTGGTTTACCTGCATATTGTTTTTCCCCACTATAGTAATTTTTCTTAGTGACAGGGTTGTCAATACTACTAACAAACCAAGGTTTTAGCATATTTCCTTTATTAAAGAAAGCTGATTGCGCTTGAATCATTTGTACCGGCGTTACTGTTGTAGATTGTCCAAATGCAGTCGTTTTTTGTTGCAATTCATTAGACCAACCAATATGTCCAGCTGCTTCGCCATCAAACATTCCGCCTGTTTTTTTACCAAATCCAAAGCGTTCATACCAAGATTTCATTTTATCTGCGCCTACTAAGTCTTGTAAGTGCATCATCAATGTATTGGATGAATAAGTAAATCCTAGTGACATTGGGATTCTACCCCAACCTGTTTTATTCCAGTCTGAAATCTCTGAGCCCATGATATCTCGATGTCCTGACTGATATTTTTCATCTGGTTTAAACTTACCTTCTTGAATTGCTGCAGCTAAACCATATGTTTTAAATGTTGAACCAGGTTCATACGTGTTTTGATATAAGTCATTTGCCCACTTTTTACCAAAGTCTTTTCCTGTTTCTGGATTAAAAGTAGGACGCTGACTGTAAGCGAGAATTTCTCCTGTTTTTGCATCCATCACTACAGCGAATAAGTCTTTAGGAGCATATTTTTCTACCATACCATCGAGCGCTTCTTCGACGAAGACTTGAATATTAGAATCAAGTGTTAAATGAACGTCATCTCCACGCTTAGGTTGTTGTTCTTTTTTAGTATTAGGAGCAATATAACCCCAAATATCTTGAATATATTTAAGTGCGCCTTGTGTACCGTTTAAATAACTATTGAAAATCTTTTCAACACCTAATGCTCCGTTTAATTGACCAGTATCTGGATCTTTTTGTGCCATTCCAATTAAATGGGAAGCAAAATTGCCATTAGGATAGAAACGTTCTGTCTCTGGATATAGTGAAATACCAGGCATATCCATTTTTTCAATTTTTTCTTTATCTTGATAAGTCAGATTTGTGCCTTTTTGACCGAATTCCACTTGGAAGGCTTTTTTCTGATTTAAACGTTTTTCAATTTCACTAGGTTTCATATCTATAACTTTAGATAATTGTTTTGCTGTTTTCTTTTTATCAACAACATGACGTGGTTTTTTACTATTTTGACTCGCCTTTTTATCCACGACTGCTACTACCTTGTATCTTTCGACATCTTCGGCTAGAACTTTACCATTCCGGTCATATATCTTTCCTCGTTCTGGTTGTTCCGAATTTTTTACTAAATACTTTTCATTTGCCTTCATTACTAAATCCTGACCATTAGAATGACCAGTAATCATAATGTATGAGAACCTTAAAACCAATATAAAAAAGAGCAGTCCGAATAAACCAACTAGTAGGACTGCCCCTATTTTATTTTTTTTAATTTTAATTTTTCGCTTCGCCATTATTACGCACTACCTTTACATTGTCGTTCTGTAGGCTCATACCTTGTTTTTTAGCCTTATCGTAAATGCGTTCATAAGAAGAGTTTTTCTTGATTTCAGATTTTAATGCGCTGTTTTCACTAGATTGTTTCTCTATTTTTTGATCTAAATCTGCAATTTTTCCTCGCGTGTCGTACGCATCCATTTTTAAAGATAGCATATATATACTAATCATGGCAATTACAGTAATAAGTGTTATGTATAAAACTTTTTCGAATCTAGTTAATTGTACAACCACTTTTCTTTTGACTGTTTGTTTCTCAGGACGAGATTGCGGTTGTCTTTGTGGGATACTGGTTTGTGTTGCTTCATCATAGGGTTGATAAATTTTTTCTACAGCCATTTCAATTACTCCTTATTTTAAAATTTCTGCAACACGTAGTTTTGCACTACGCGCACGATTGTTTTCGTCTAAATCTTCTTCAGTAGCGGTTATCGGTTTGTTTTTTACACTTTTTAATTTCGGCGAGTATGCTTCAGGAATAATTGGTAATCCTCTCGGAACTTCCGGTCCTTTTTCGTACTCTTGAAAGATTTGCTTACATAAGCGATCTTCCAATGAATGGAACGTGATGACCGAAATTCTTCCGTTCACCTTTACATTTTCAATTGCTTGTTCAATTGAATCTTCAAACGCGGATAATTCATCGTTAACAGCTATTCGAATTGCTTGAAAAACTCTCTTAGCAGGATGACCGCCTTTACGTCTTGCTTTCGCTGGTATGCCTTCTTTGATGATATCGACAAGCTGTAAAGTCGTCTCAATCGGTTGTTGTTCACGATTCGCTTCAATTCTTCTAGCAATTTGCTTTGAGAACTTCTCTTCTCCATAACGATAAAAAATCTTAACTAATGCTTCGTAGGACCATTCATTCACTACTTCGTATGCAGATAATGATTGAGTTTGATCCATACGCATGTCTAATTTCGCATCATGATGATAACTAAATCCTCTTTCAGGGACATCTAATTGTGGACTTGAAACGCCGAGGTCATAATAGATGCCATCTACCTTTTCAATGTTGAGTTCTTTTAAAATATTCGTTAATTCTCGAAAGTTGTTATGAACAAAAGTGACTTTGTGCAAATGTTCTTTTAAAACTTCCTTTGCATTTTCTATGGCTGTTAAATCCTGATCAATCGCTATAAGTCTACCTTCATCATTTAATTGATTAAGTAAATAAAGGGCGTGCCCTGCACCACCAAGCGTACAATCAACATACACACCATCTTCTTTTATATTTAAATAATCAATGGTTTCGTTTAACATAACGCTGATGTGATGAAACACTTTAATTCCTCCATTTAAAAATCAAAATCTATTAAATCTTCAGCAATATCTTCGAAACTATCTTCAGATTCTTCATAGAAATCGTTCCAAGTTTCTCTGTCCCAAATCTCAATACGATTTGAAACCCCAATTACTGTACATTCTTTGGTTAAATTAGCGTATTTCCTTAAATTTTGAGGAATGTTAATACGCCCTTGCTTATCTAGTTCAACTTCAACAGCACCAGAGAAGAACATACGCATAAATTTACGTGCATCTTTTTTAGTCATAGGTAAGGTCTTCATCTTCTCTTCAATTTGTTGCCATTCTTCAAGCGTGTATCCAAACAAGCATTTATCAAGGCCTCTAGTGATAATAAAACGTTCATTTAAGTCATAACGAAACTTGGACGGTATAATCATACGTCCTTTTGTATCTAATTGATGATCGTATTCTCCCATGAACATTTTTTATCACCTCACCTTATTTATAATTTACCACATCTCCCCACTATCCTCCACTAATTATGCAAAAATAGTTCAAATTATTTGCTCAAACACAAAAAAGCCCATTTTATCAAAAAGATAAAATGGGCTTAAACACCGTTATATCAAGGTTTTATAATAATATGATCAAAAGTGTAATGAAGTGGTGGATAGGTGGAGGGACTGAACACATTTTTCCCAAAATCATTCATAATTTGTAATGAATTCCAAATTCTTTCTTGTAATCCACCCATTGGTTGGAGAACTTCATTAATTTCTCTAAATTGACGCATGCTAATATCATTTTCTCTTTCTACATTTAGCAAATACCGTTTTAATAAGTAATCGTATTGTTTTTGATGAATTTCATTATTCTTTTCAATTAGCATTTCATTATCATGGTTTCCTGCAACTTGTAATTTGAGTTTATCTGTAAGTTGCTGTTGTTGAACTTTCATTTCTTCCACTTGTGAAATAAGTTCATTAGAGGCTTGTTCACGTACAAATCGTTGTCTATCATTCTCCACACCGTTTGAAATAATTGTTTCGGTAGTTAAATCATATTGAGAGAGCAATTTCTCAGTTCTTTCATACATATAACTTATTCTTAATCTTGGTAATACTATTGGCATTTCGACTTTTAAAAGTTGAAAAACTTCTTTAAGTTCGGCCCAATACTTAATTTCACTTGGTCCACCAATAAATGCCACTGTATTAAACAACCATTCTTCCATTATAGGACGTGTTACTACATTATTAGATATTCTTTCAGGTTCATTATCAATGATTTCTAATATTTCTTCTTTTGAGTAACTATTTTCAGATTTACTTGTAATAAACTTCCCATTTTTATAAGTTAGCAACTGTCTCATGTTATCTTCGTGAATGAATAAATGAGTATTTGTCTCAGTTTGAATCACAGGAGTTAAACCTTGCGCTTCTGTATTGTTTTGTGTCTCACGAAAAGCTTGATCTAACTCGTCGTGCTGTTCTAACATTTCCTTAAGAATTGGTCTTTCCATACGTCTTAAATCTGTATATTGTGCATCTATAAACAGAACGCCATATTCTTTAAACACCTCATGTAAAAGGCCTTTGAAAATATCGGTCCAGTTATTGTAGCGATGAATTATGTTCTTGCACATTTCATATACTTCTAAACTATGCGTCGTCTCCTTTAATTCTTTAAAAAAGCTATCTAACGCATCAATCAAAGCATCTTTATCAGGAGTAAAACGAGAGACATTACTTTCAGGTGGAGTCATAGTATGATATTTGATTTTATTAAGAGAGGCTTTTTTATCATTGAATACATAGGTATGATTCACTTCATCAAAATCATGATCCTCTCCAGCAATCCAAAAAACAGGAACAATTTGTTTATGATATTGTTCTGACAATTCATTACACAGCGTTATGATTGAAAATATTTTATGAAAAGTATACAAAGGACCACCAAACAATCCTGCTTGTTGCCCACCGATGACTACTTTTGCACCATTTGCTAAGGCATCTAAGTTCTCAATTTGTTGTTTTGTTAAATCCAAATCATTCATATAAGATTCTATGACGTTGGCTAACTCTGCTTCTCTTCCATTATTTGGCGTCGCTAATCTTCTTGCAAAGCTATCTTTCTTACTTGCATCGTATTCGAAAAATCGTGTGATTTGAGAATCGCCGTTTTTTATTTTATTGATAAACTGATTATCTTCATTTAACTTTATTACATTGCAATTCATGTTTTTACTCCTTCAGTAGCACTATTACTCATATAGTATAAAGACTAAGCGCTTTGATGACAATTTAACGGCTTAAAAGAATTTATATAAACACTTATTAAAACTTAAAATTTCTATTATTTTAAATAAATGAAACTTACCTTTAAAATAGGGTATAATAAAGAAAAGAAACAAAGGGGGAGTAAAATATGAGTGAGGTAAAACATTTAGAGATTAATTATAAAACAGACGAACTTTTCGAAGATTTTAGAGAGTTCGGAAATAAAGATCTTTATATGGTTGAAGAGTTAAAAGGACAAATGATTGACGCAAGTTCTGACTCACCTTTTTATGGTATCTTTGTCGGAGATAAATTTGCAGCAAGAATGGCATTGCTTGATAAAGGTGAAGTTGAAGAAACCTATTTCCCAGATTGTGAAGACTATATTTTATTATGGAAATTAGAAGTATTAGAGAAATACCAAGGTCGTGGTTATGCTAAAAAACTCATCGACTTCGCTAAGGAAAAAGACAAACCAATTAAAGCAATTGCTCGTAATAATTCAAAGGATTATTTCTTGAAACAAGGTTTTGAAGATGTAGAAGCTAAAAATCCAGAAGGTCATGATATTTTAATTTGGAAACCGTAATTATAACTATGCCTTTGATTAAAGTGAACATTGTAATTTAAATTCTTTGTTCAAATGTCATTAAAAAACTGAATAAAAATGTCTTATTATTAATTGATAAATAGCGCATTATTATAATAATAGCCGTTAAAATGAACTTTTAAATACATTCACTTTATGGGCTATTATTTTTGTGTAATAATCTTACGCTATCATTTTTTGCCGGAGATAAATTAATTTTTCATTTACTCCTATATTATTCAACTATATCGATAAGTTCTGATAAATCACGTATTTCATAATGCGGTTGAATATCAGTTTGATTTACTTTATTACGTTTATTAAACCAACACGTTGCAATATTTGCATTTAATCCTCCCATAATATCAGAAGTCAATGAATCCCCAACTATCATTGATTGTGCCCTTTCATTTTCTCCGATTTTTTCGAAAATGTAATCAAAAAACTGAGGCATAGGTTTTTGATAACCTGTTTGTTCCGAAATAAAAATCCCATCAAATATCTCATTAAAATTTGTCTGTGCAATTCGACGCTGTTGCGTTATTGTCACTCCATTAGTAACAATATATAAACAGTGATTGTGTTGAAGCTGTTCGATTGTTTGAATAGTATGATCAAAAAATTTTAAAGGTGCTTTGGCTAATTCGTCTCGAAATATTTCATCAGCTTCTTTACCATTAACTTCAATTTGATAGTCTTTAAAATAATTGATGAATCTGTGTGATAAAACTTGTTCTTTAGTTAATTTATTTTGTTGAAAAGCTTCCCAATGCGCTTGATTGACCTTTCTAAAATGTAGAAAATCTTTTTCACTAGGAAAATGGTGATACTGATGTGCCATATTATAAAAAGCCTTCTCCTCAGCATCAAAAAAATCTACAATTGTATCATCAAAATCTAAGAATATATTTTTATATGTCATTACTAATTCTCCTAGTCCAAATATGATTAAAGTAGTTCATACATTTCATATTATCAAATATTTTGACATTAAAAAAAGACCAGAGCGCTTGCCCTGGTCCATTTATATATTAAGAAAATTAGAATCCGAATACTTTACCTAATAAGCT
>NZ_KV840039.1:385876-386250 GCF_001839105.1 Staphylococcus sp. HMSC62A08
TTTACTGTATTTGCGATTGCTTCTGCTAATTTTTCCATTCTTATCTCTCCCTTTAGTAATTGATTATTGTAATATTTGTAATTTGTTTAACTTAGAATCCGAATACTTTACCTAATAAGCTGATTCCATTTTCTGCAATTCCTACGATGCTTGTACCTAATTTTGCCCAGTCTTGGTCTTGTCCTGCTTTAACTGCATTTGCAATTGCGTCTGCTAATTTTGTCATGAAAATCTCTCCCTAACTTTTTAATAAGATTGATAATTTAGCTTGAAAATTAACCGCCAAATACTTTGCTTAATAAACCAATACCATTTTCAGCGATACCAACGATACTAGTTCCTAATTTTGACCAATCGTGGTCTTGTCCTGCTTT
>NZ_KV840039.1:386350-395154 GCF_001839105.1 Staphylococcus sp. HMSC62A08
TCCGAATACTTTACCTAATAAGCTGATTCCGTTTTCTGCGATTCCTACGATGCTAGTTCCTAATTTTGCCCAATCGTGATCTTGTCCTGCTTTTACTGCATTTGAGATTGCTTCTGCTAATTTAGTCATGAAAATTTCTCCCTTTCTTTATTTAAATTTATTTATTATCCACCGAATACTTTAGTAAGTAAGTTAACGCCATTTTCTACGATATCTACAATGCTTGTACCTAATTTAGTCCAATCGTGATCTTGTCCTGCTTTTACTACGTTTGCGATTGCGTCCGCTAATTTTTCCATGTTAATCTCTCCTTAATATTTGTATTAATATTTAAAATTAAGCACCGATTAATTTAGAAATAACACTTACACCGTTTTGAACGATGTCTACGATGCTTGTACCTAATTTAGTCCAATCGTGGTTAATACCAGCATCTACAGTATTTTTAATTGCGTCGAATAATTTTTCCATTACAAACACTCCTTATAGTATATTAGAATAATGCGTGAGTTAATTAATTTAAAACGATGAATGAACTTGTGTTGTTTGTTTATCTATCGTTTTGTTACTTATACTATAAAGCCCATATGGCACAATTTGTTCATATTTTCTTAAGACGGCAATTAAAGGTCATAACTGTCGAATGTAAGCGATTACACAACAGTTTGGCATTCGCTACTGTATTGTTTGCAATTTAATTGTTAAAAATTCCTTGCACCTTTACAATTAATTAACACTTAAGGATAAAATGCACTACTATAGTGAAAAATATAAACATTTTTTATAAGTCAGCTATTGCTAAAAGCCTCCTGTTTAGATATAATAATTCTTGTGTTAAAAAATGTCCTGGTAGCTCAGCTGGATAGAGCAATGGCCTTCTAAGCCATCGGTCGGGGGTTCGAATCCCTCCCAGGACGCTATAGAATTTTTTAAAATAGCCGAAAAGCCTTTAAATAAAGGGTTTCGGCTATTTTATTTTATAAGTAAATCTAAAAAAATATAACTATTTTGACACGTATTTGACACGTGGCAATACATAAAAAGTGAAGCTATTATAATAAATGAGGGGGGATTCAACTTTAAATTATATATATTTTAAAGTTAGAACGCTGTAATAAAGGTGTTTATTTATTAAACTTAATACCAAACTATATAAAATGAATTTTTAGGAACCCGAGTCCATAAATTTTATAGAGTTTTATAATGATGTATAGGAAGGAGAATTCTTATGGAAAAAACAATTGGCTATAATAAAATTACTACTATTCTCTTTTTCTCAGGGATACTAGTAATGTGTAGTTTGTATACTGCACTTCCATTAACTGCTACTTTTTCTAAAGAGTTTAAGGTAACTGAAGGTTTTGCTGCTTTAAATGGTGTCGTTTTCTCTGTAATGTATTCAATTAGTTGTCTTTTCTATGGAACAATTTCAGAAAAGTTCGGACGTATAAAAACTATTGTTTTTAGCTTGGCTGGTCTTACTATCATTTGTCTTTTAATAGGCTTTGTTAATTCATTTACTTTACTTTTGTTACTAAGGGCGTTTCAAGGGGTTTTTGCAGCATCATTTTCTCCGATTTCCATAACATATGTAACTGAAACTTATACTATATCTAAACGTGTTACCGCTATTAGCTTTATAAGCATAAGTTTTATGTTAGCTGGTATTATAGGTCAAAACTTAAGTGAATTTATCATAAGTTATTTTGATTGGCATGTTGTTTATTTTGTGTTGACAGCTTTCTATGTATTATTATCTATTTCTATCCATAAATATGTTCCTGAAAGTCCTATTAAAAATGCTGACATTAAAGTAACTCATTTTTTAAAAAACTTTAAGAGTTTTAAAACTAATCTTTATGTACTATTATGTTACGGAATTTCCTTAACTTTATTGATAATTTTTATAAGCATGTATGATGTTTTTAATAGATATATTTCTTCAAGCGATGTTGACGCTTCCGATATGTTAGAAAGTAATGCTAGACTGTTTGGTATTGTGGGGATGTTGATTGCATTATTAGCAGGTAGAATTAGTGAAAAGATTGGCGTTAAAAATCTTATAATAATGTCATTAGTAATGATTTCTATATGTTTAATTCTAATGCCGTTTTTAACAAATTTAGCAATGCTAGTTTTTTTAAGTGTCATTATAGTAAGTGGTGTAGCTTTTGCAATTCCTACTACTATTTCCGAAGTAGGAATTTTGGTTAATGAAAACCGAGGCTTTTTCCTATCAGTGAATACATTCATTCTATTTTTAGGAACAGCAATCGCTCCTGTTTTAAATATATTTTTACAAGGCTTGTCGAACTTCAAACTACAATTTATAGTTATTTTTATTATAAGTTTCATTGCACTCGTTTTCTCTATCTTTTTACCTAAACAAACTTCAAAATAAAAAATAACCACCCAAGTTTTAAATGGGTGGTTAAAAATATTGTCAAGTAAAAATAGCAGAGCCACGCTCAAAAGAGCGTGGCTAGAAAGATTATTTAATGAGATAAATTCGAATGGAGAAAAGGTCTCCTCTTTAGATATAACAAAAATTTAGGGCAGTCGCTAGGACTACCCTTGTATAATAACGTGGTATAAATCAATCATATCATTTCCAATTGATTTTACCCCAATATTTCTCTTTTTTGATTTTTTGTTCTTTGTCTGTGATTTTACATACTGCACAATAGAAATGTTTGTTACTTGAACCAGGTTGCACGTATTTAAATCTAATAAACCAGTAACCATCTTTTTTAATGACTTGGTCAAACGGTACATAGTTGCCATCGTATAACCAAGAGCCACTTTCTACCACAGTCCCGTTTAACCCTGGAGATTTACGAACTTTGATTGTACTGTTTGCTGTAAATGTACCTTTCCAATTCCAAGTGTTTTTTGATGTAGAAGGTTTACTTGCTTTAGCGCCAATCTGCCTACCGTTGATAGCCTCAGCAATACGTTTTGTGAAACTATCTAAATGAGTAGTTAGATACTTCATGTCTTTTTTAGAAGTAATGAAACCTAATTCAATTAAACGATAATTTAAGCCTAATTGTCCTGTAACGTTAGCGTTAAGCAAATCATTTCTAGGTGTAACGCCTCTGATTTTACCTACTGTTTTTCCTAATGCACTAGATAATGCTTTGTCGATGTTATCAGCCGGGAATTTATCACTTACAATAACATGTCCCCCACTTGCTTGAGGGCTTGCAGCGTCCAAGTGGAACTCTACAATAACATCTGGCTTAACATTCTTTTTTACCCAATATAAGCCATAGTCTGAATAGTTGCCTACTCTTTGCCCGTATAATGTATCTTGATATAAGTCTTGATTCATCGTTTTACCACCGTATAAAACAACAGTGTGCCCGACACTTTCAAGATATTTCTTAACTCTAGGAATAATATTCTTACGGTTAAAGTCACGTTCATTATATCCATTCGCTACTGCACCAGGATCATTTGAGTATGCGCCTTTGCCGTGACCCGCAACAAGTAATATTTTCTTGCCTTTGCTAGTTTTAGCTTTTTTAACGGGTTTTGTTTTACTTTTAACTTTATTTTTAGTTGTTTCTTTAGCGTAGAATGGTCGAATGAACCACATAGGGAAATCATAGCCATGTGTACGACGTGTAGCAACTTCTGGAGGCGTCCAATAAGCACCGCCAAGCCAATTTTGTTCCAGTATACTTATAGAGTTTAAAGTTGCACTTAATACAACACCTACATGTCCGTATCCACTACCATAATTTCTGTTGAAAATAACAATGTCTCCAGGACGCGCTTGAAAACTTGGTGTATTTTTATATACTGTAGCCTCTCCGGTGAAGTCATTCCATGTTGGAATATCTGCAGCACCTACACCTTTTAATGTGTGGTTATATAAATATAGCCAATATTGATTAGCTACGTCAAAAACACTGAAATCCAAAACTTCTATCCGGATTCCAGGCTTTCCCCTCCATTCCTTTTAAATATGCAATTGCTTGTTTATATGTTCTGACTGATGTCATTAAAAATCATCTCCATTCATTTGAGGTGCGCCACCTGTGGAGTTTGTCCCTGCTTTAACTTCATGTATTTTTTCTTGCCCTTTTTTAGCTGCGTGAGAGAAATTGTTATTCTTCCACCAAGCTATCAGTGAAATAATTCCAGTAATAACCGTACTGATTGTCATCTCATCGACAGGAATAGGTGAAATGTGGTTCATAGCTAAAATTTGGTTGATCCAAGCTAATATTAGTAAAGTTGTTCTTACGATCGTTCCGTTGTCTATTTTCATATTTTCAACCTCCTTTTCTTAGTAAAATAAAAAGCCAACCCAAAAAGGGTTAGCTTAAAATGTCATATGCCATAGGCAAACGTCCAAATCCGAAATATCCTTCAAAATTATATTGTTCGCCCACCATTGTTTTGTGTGACGTGTAAACTTTAGGGTATAGCTTTTGCAAATCTTGATTTCTGTGTTGAATAGCAAACAAACCATTGCCGAACTCGTCACCGTCACGATCTTCGAAATCTAAGCGAAGTGTGTTATAAGCATTGAGATTGTCGCAAGTCAAATACGTGTTAGTGAACTTCGATGAAGTTGCAACAAAGGAATAAGGCGCATCTTCTTTAATATATTCGTATGTTCCATCATAATTTGTTAAAGAATACTCATTCTTGTATGAAGTGATTAATTTATCTGCGAAATTAGGGTTTATCGTAAACATATTTACATATCCACTATTTACAGTTAGTTCTTTCAACCAAGTTACTTTAGTGTTGAATTTAACGCCTGTAGATGAAATTGTAGCTACTAAAATAATTTCACAAACTTTATCGCCATTAACGCTATTGATACCATACAATTTCTGCAATAATTTAGCTTCTGTAAAGTTATAATTTGATACATTACTTAAACTAACTTCATCATTATCTACAAACAACTTCTGTTTGCCGGTATCTGCTACTTTCAAGGTGCCTGTATTATTATGTTCAGGTATCCATTCTGTAGTTTCTCCGTACGTCACATTAAATGCGAATTCTTTATTGCTATCGTATAAGGCGTTTTGCGTAACAACAACCTCACTTGTATCAGTAGTATTATATAAGAAAGTTTCATATGCCATTGCAGGATTGCTTGACGGAGTGGTAATTCTAACCCAACCTCTAGGGCTAGTAACTGGATTATCAGTGTCTTGACCGATGAATTCTAGAGTTAAAGTGTGTGTTCCATCAGATAAACCTTTTGCTATTTGATTGTGATAAACTGACGCACTTAATATTTGTTCGCTTGTTTGAGCGTTAACATGGGTACTAATATTTTTAACAAATTTTCCGTCAATACTTGCTTTCCAAACGCCACCTTGATTATCAGAGTAATATCTAAAATCAATATCATTGCCCTTGAAAGTAAAAGAGATAGTTGTCCCACCAGTTGTAGCGTAATAATTATCTTTAGAACCGGATAATGTTCCATTAGAAACCAAATTAAAATCGAGATTAGATTTAACTGTGGTTGGCCCTGAAACACCTGATTGTGCAGTTTTACCTATATAATCTGCGTTTCTAAATTTAATGAAATCATCGTTAATATCTTTTTTAAAGTTTAACTTGAAAGAATCACTATTACTTAATTTTATTTTGAAATCCAAATCTCTATCCCCGTTGACAGAGAGTGTGTTGTTTGAAATTTTAACAGAGTTATTATTTAAAAAATTATAATAGTTTATTTCTTTGGATTTTTTATTCAAAAACTTATTCGTAGGATTTTCGACTTGTAACGTTCTTAATTGGTCTGCTGTAAAATTTTCGTAGCGGAAAGGATCCCCTTTGTCTCCTTTAGGACCTTTTAAAGACTCTAATTGTTCTGGTGTAAAATCATCATAAGTGAAATCTTTGCCATCACGACCATTAAAGCCGTCTCTACCATCTTCACCCTTTTTACCATCTTTACCATCAACACCATCTTTTCCATTTTTACCATCAACACCATCCTTACCAGGATCGCCTTTATCTCCTTTGTCGCCTTTGAACATTTCGAGGTTGTCTTTCATAATCTTTTCGACAATATCATTGAGTAATTCAACATGTATTTCTTTTCCAACTGCTTTTGTAATACCGCTGTCATTTACAACAAAATAAAAATCAGCTACATGTGAACTATCATCAGAACCACTAGTATCTTCGAGGAACAATTTTGCTTTCACTTGACCAATGTGACGCGTTACATAGTCCGGAATGTAATATCTTACATATCCTTCTTCTGCTTTGACAATTTCTAATTTTTCATTAGTAAATATTGAGCCGTCTTGTGCAAATAGATGTAATACAGGTTCAAATTCAGTTTGATTAAGATTAATAGGGAAATACTCTTGTTTCTCGCTTAAAACATTTCTCATTTTTAAATGTATATCAATTACCGACGTTGAATTGTCCATTGTGTAAAGATTTAAGTTAATATATCCAAGGTTAACACCTTTTTCGTTTATAATAGCGTTAATCTTACTCCCTTTGTATAACTCCATCAAAACACCTCTTTCTTTTATTAATTAAGGGCTACATGCTGTCAGCATATAGCCCTATTTGTATCTATCGCGAATAAAGTATTCGCCTTTAATTCCAATTTGTTCATATAAACTTTTGATTGTTGTTGCTTGAACTTGAGCCCAACGTACATCTGTCGCATATTGATGTGTTCCTGGATGTTTTGGATTCCAACGCATACGATATAACGTATTTTGACCTTGACTGATGTAACCACGTCTTACAAATCTAGCGCCACCAATGATACCTTTAGAAGGTGTTGTCCATCCATGACTACGAGCATAATTAATAGCGTTATTTGGATTACTATCAAAAGCACCAATACCAAAGTAGTTGTATACGCCAGCACGTCCACTAGCAAAGTATGAACGTCCATATCCACTTTCTAAGAAAGCGTGAGAGATTAGGTAAATCTCATTTAAATTATATTTCTTGCATGCATAAGCAACTGCTTTACCTTGTCCGGATAATGAACCTTTACCTCTAAGTATTTTGTTTAATGCTGTAACTGAAATACCTTGATACTTACCTAAATTAAGCATTTGATATTTTTGAGTGCCACTGTTCCATATTTGTAAACTATTCATTGCATTTAATGTTTGTGAACGAGTTGCGTTATACCAACCAACGCCATAGTTAATTTGTGGCGATAAACGTGACTGTATATTAACCGCTTGATTGAATGTATATTTACTGTGTTCGACAATAACTTGATTTTGCTTTTTATTCGTTGTTTTTTTCTTTTTAGTAGTTGAATGGGAACTGTTATGACTAGTAGAGTTCTTTTTACTTGAACTTGATGTTGAATTACTATTTTTACTGCTCGATGAAGGAACGCTAACTCTAATAGTCCTAGTAGTAATTTTATCTCTAGGGATTTCAGTTAATAATGTTTTTCTATGTCCGTATAAGTACATGAGAGCTTCTACAGTCTTATCAATAACCTTTTTAGGCGCTTTACCTTTTAAAGCTGTATTCCAGTCTCCATGCTCATATATACTACGCCAAACTGGGTCTTTAACATTGATAGAAGATTTTTTTAGTGATATGTTATGAAACTTCATTCGTTGAGTAACAAAAATCATTGCATGTAACTCATTTAGTATAAAGTCATTCTTGCTATCGGAAAGGTCGCCACAAACTTCTATAACTAAATTTTGTGGATCACTAGGAACTTCATACGTTTCTAGTCTAGGTTGCCATATGTGGTTTCTATCAATGAAATAATGAGGATACTCTTTATCTTTAATATATTTTTGTCTATCAAAATACATATCTTGAACAGAACACATTGTACCTGCATTACGCACAGTTACACCTTTAGGACTATGACCTCTATCATTTCCTAAAACAATTTGATGAGGAATGAATTCAGGGTATATAGTTTCGTTATCATCAATAGTGAAACTAATTTCTGTACGTTTTTTCTTTTTAGTAACAACTTTATTAGTATCTTGTTTTTTAGCTGGTGCACTATTGTTAGACGCTTTGTATGGAGGTCTAATGAAATAGATATTACCACCCATACCGTTATAAGTATGTTTAACATAAGCTGCACGTGAGCCACTGTATTGATTGGCACCAAACCAATTCTGGTCTACCGTTCGGAAGGTTTTCTTATCACTAGGACCAACAACAATACCCGTATGGCCTGCCCAACCATAAGTCCAACAGACTATGTCACCCGGCTTTGGAACGAAGCTAGGTGTATTTCTATAAATCTTCCAACTTGAGTTAGGATAGTTGTTTCTTTGAGCCATAGCATTTGCATTGCCCCAAGTTCTAAAATGCCAATATCGATTGAAAATGTAGTTAGGTAAGTCCCACAATTTTGTTACGATAACAATCGCTACTTGTTACCTTCTTCACATTTCTGTGAATGTTCAGACTATATCATCAACCTATTAGGTTGCTCCCCGTTTCCACTCGCTTGAGTGTACGTCTTCCGACTAGTCGTTGCACGTTCCTATTATTAGGTTTCGCTCATGATTGCCCTCGTCTTTACGTTAGGGGTTCCCATGAATTAGAGGAGTTTGCTATAACGATTACTCGCTAAAGGTGCTATATTAACACTGGAATCCATACCTTCCATCGATATCGACGCCTTTATGATTATCTGCCATCCATTTAGCCCAATCAACGACCTGTTGTGCTGTTGGTTTACCTTTTGAAGGAAGCGCCATTTACACACCTTCTTTCTGTATAATAAAAAGCCGACGCATATGCGCCGACTTTATTTAAAAATCACAGGGGCTAATTGCATAGCTGCAGATAAA
>NZ_KV840039.1:395254-408718 GCF_001839105.1 Staphylococcus sp. HMSC62A08
AAAGTCCAAAGATACCAGTTACAATTGCTGTAGCAATACCAATGTTCCACTTTTGCTTATCGCCCACTGTTTTGTTTATTCTGTTTAGTTCTTCGGTGTGTCTATCTACTTTATTTTTTACATCGTTAAACCCGTCTTTAACTTTACTTATTTCTCCACTTATTTTTTCTAAATGTTTCTCTGAACGTTCTTGAGATTGAAAGTTTTTTTCTTGTATCGCGTTTTGAGTATCAATCTTACCACTTAATTCAACAAGTTTTCTGTCAGTTTGATTAATGCGCTCATATATTTTACCGTTACTTCTCTCGAATTCATGACGTTTAATGTAGTCATTTTCGTTTGACATACTCGGCACCTCCGAAGAAAGCGAGGACAACATTAATCATCGTATATGTTGCAAACTGTAGAGGAGTCAACCAATTTATTGCATTGAATACACTAGCCGAAGTCATAAAAAAATAGAAAATTGCGTTTCCACAACCCCCTATTACAAGAAAAATGTTGAATAAGTTATTGATTTTTTGTTTAGGTAGAAAGAACGGCGATATAATGATGAATATACTAAACAACATTCCGAATATACCCCATACCCATATAGGCATAATGTGATGCAATGCTACATAGAATTCACTGTCGCCTAAAATATCGTTTTGTTCTTTTGCCCAAAAGAAACCACGTTCAAATTGTAGAAAGCCAAAACCTACGAGCATCACAACTACTAATAAATAATAAAAATTATCTCTTTTCACTTCTACACCTTCCTTCTAGTTACTAAATTGTGACGTGATGTTGTGCCATTTACCCCAACCAGTCGTAGAACCTAGTTTGTTTCTAGAATACATTGTGTGTTTGTTATAAGGCATAAATATCACTTTCTTATAAGTAGAACTACGAGCAATAACGAATAAGTAACCACTCTCGTTCTCTGTATCTGGAGAGTTAACAGGACTATACGCATAAAATAATCCCGATTTGTCGATACCACTCATTGTGTCGAAATCAGGATTTTCTATTCTAGGGATATAACCGTTTGCATCTGTAAATGTGTAAGGCGTAGTAACTTTTGCTAAACGTTCATCAACTTTAGCATTTATGAGTTGCTCTAAAGCGCTAGGTTGAGTCACATCTCCGGTATTCGCTTTTTTGTCTAGTTCAGTCTTGAAATCATTACTTTTAACATAATCGGATAGCATAGCATCTAATTCTGCTTTATTCACTACATCGCTAGAATCTTGTATCTTTTTAAGCACATCGTCTGATTCAATGCGTAACCTTTCAAGTTGAGCGTCAACACTTTTTTCAGCTGAATCTTTAATATTGTTCATTTCGTCTTTAGTATCATTGATTGTCTTATTTAAATCTGATTTTTGCTTAGTTACAAATGAATCGAATTCAAGTCTCACATCTTTTAATCTTGTTAAACTATTGATTTCCTCATCAATTTTCTTTCGTGCATCTATAACAAGTTTGTCTATTTGTCTAATAGTCTTAACTTTGATGTCTGCACCTATTTTATTGATCAATGCGTCCTTTACAAAAAAACGAAATTCGTTTAAAACAACCGTGTCCTCGCGTCCAACAGCTTTTAAGTAGATTTGTCCAGTTACCCATGTATCTGTTGAAGCACTTAAAAAGTCATTATCAACCGTAAATCTAATAATTCCGTTTAAGCTATCTACAAATTCGATATTGGCTCTATCTGTTTGAGATCCGTTTGTAGATTCAAAGAAACAATGTATATCAGCATTCGTTTTACTAACTTGTAAAGGATATACACCTTTTTTGAGTTGGAACGTTAGCATTGCTGTATTGATGTCTAAATTGTAGAAAACTAATTGTTCTGTAGTAATAGGAACTAAACGAGGTTCATCAAGTACAGTCAATTTTGCCTCTTTATAAATGCCATCTTTTGAGAAATCACTCATTTAATAAACCTCCTTATTTTTTCTTCTTAATGATTTTATTTCTAGTATCAAACGCTGCTGGTTTGTTAGGGAAAATTTGCTCAAATGTGTTTTCTTTTTGGTTTCCGTATGGACCGCTTTGGAACATTTGTAGTGAGTTGTGAGAATGACTAGGCGTAAACTCAGCAATAATGACTAAATTTTTAACGTGACACACACCTTTGGAACGTCTTACTTCTACAACCGGCATGACTTCATCAGTACGATGTACGTTTTCTGGAGAAGTCGTAGACATTTGAATAGGTGCTATTGCATGAATAGGTATAGTGTGAATTCCTTTTTTAAGCGTGTGCTCAACTTTAAACAATTGGCGTCTGTCTGATTTTCCATTCCCACTAAATGGATTGTAGTTTTGAATTACCATCGGATTAACTCCAAACGTGGTATCTCTATCAACTTCAACTGTGATAGATCCATGAAGTGTTGCAAAACCGTTAGCAGTTACTTTAAAGCGTTGTTGCGTCATTAACATACGTTGCCATTTGTCAGTTGCTATCAAGCTGAAAGGCGAAGAGCCTTTAGATTTGTATCTGTCACTATAAACAAATGATTTAGCGATTGGTTCAGTAGCGGTACGTCCGTTTTTACTTACGTTAGCTTGAGCTAATCTTAAAATGATATTCCCTAAGAAATACACAGAACGCCACATTTCTTCTGCACCTCTAGGTTGTCCTGCACGTCCTTCATATACTTCAGGCAAGAATGAAGTGATATTTCTTTTGATACCTACCCAGTTACTGAATGACGCTAGTGTACTAGAGCCCCAAGTAACATAATCTCCGTAATCACTCATATCTTGTAGTAATTGCGTCATAATATTGTTAGGTTGATTGGCAAAACGAGGATAGAATAAACAGTAATCTGAAACTTGAGAAATGATGTTGTGACAGTCGACATGACCTGCGATGTCTCCTAATCCCTCAAATAACGATTTCATGTTTTTAGATTCTTTCTCACTGAAAGGATATTTACCTTTGTAATTGGCTTTGCTTGGACTTGTACCAGTCCCGTTCTCCCAGTAGTAATCAAAGTTACGGTTTAAATCGACATTATTAGAGTTTTCACGTTGTTGGTTTGCAAATCCCCAAGGGTTAACAATTGGCACAACAATCAATCTAACGTTTTTACGCAAGTTTGCTAGCGGTGCGTGTTCATGCCAATGATTTACGACTAAATCCATAAAACGACTTAACGCATAGAAAGCACTGTACTCATTACCATGAATACATGATGTGACTACAATTGTTTTACTATAATGTTGAGGCTCAAATGTATAACGGTAAATATCATATTTATTCGATTGATCTTTACCTATGAATGATTTTCGACAATATTTATTATCAACAAATTTATCCCAAAAGATTTTTAAATTCTCTACAGGGTCATTGTGTAACGGGGCGTCATTTTCTCCTCGCATAGCACCTTTAATGTATGGAGGATTCCACATGTAACTATTGTCATCTGCTACATTAAGTTCATTTTCAACTAGATTGTTTAAATTGTTAAAATCATGACCTAAACGATCGCCCAGTGTATCAAAGTTAATTCCGTCAATACTTGCTCTTGCGTCTAAAATTTCTTGTTGATCGTTTGCAAGGGTAGGAACTAAAGTTGCACGTAATCGAGCGTCAAACCATCTCATTGCACCTTCGAGGCTCTGTTTGGAACCATCAGCATGAACATGTTCAATTTGATAGGTTTTATGAGCTTTTTTGTCTACATAATTATGTCTTTGTAAAATTTCTTCTACATTAATTAACATTTCACGAGTTGCTATAAATTTAATTCACATTCTCTGACGAATCTAGCACCAAATATAGTGTCTAATTCTTCATAAATTGTTTTTCTCAATTATTTGACCTCCTTAACTTTCAAAATTCCGTTATTATCAACGGTTATATTGCTGAGGTCGTATGATTTACCGTCCTCGCCTTTAATTTCAATAGGACTTGACCCTTTACCACCATCAGTTGTTGTGACTTTTCGTGATGTTTCCACTGCTGAATTAGCTTTTGATTCAGTTTTACGATAATTCGTTGCAAAACTTCCACCACCTAAGCCACCAATAACTTGGGCAGCTTCACTCAATCGTTTTAAATAACGAGCGTGACGGTTGAAGTCTCCGAGTGTAACATCTTGCTTAACAATTTTATTGTCAGCATCTCTAACTGTTGTTACTTCAACAATTCTCATAAATTGATTAATCCCTAAAATCGAGTGTTTTACTTTAACAACATCTCCGACTTTAGGGATTGCATTTTTATAGTATTTTCTTAGTGTTATAAAATCTAAGGTTAATGATATTTTAATTGAATCATAGATAAGTGTTTGTAGTTTAGCTTTCATAATCTCTGGATCTTTAATTGTTCCATCTTTAATTGGTGGAGCTTCAAACTTACCTATATCTTTCATTTCTGGATGTTCGAAATATTCAATAAGTCCAGCACCGTCAAGACCCTCGTCATCAGAGTAATCTCCATAGCCAACAGCATATGTGTATAATTGTCCGGAATCTTCTTCATACTTCATATTATTCGCATTAATTTCATCGTCTATATGATATGAAGCTCTTTTTTCTAAATAAGGAGTGAAAACGAAAGTATATTTTTTCGCTTTATGACTGTACTTAATTTCGAATTCTAAATCCCAAATATCCATAGCTTTTTTGACTAAATCTTCGACTGTTTCTCCTTCTCCAGAGTCTTTAATATCTGCATAATAAAGGTCACTAGGAACTTCATATTCTAGTCCAGTATTTTTAAAGATAATATCTAGGAAGTCTTGTACTCTGTATGGTCCAGAAATCTTATTATGAACAACATGTCTTTTAATAATATCTATAGGCTTTTCTCTTAAAGAAACAGAAACTTCTTGAAGTCGTCCGTGTGTGTCTGTCTATCAATGATAAAAGCCACATATTCTCTATAATCTTCAGGGCCTTTAAGTTGAGTGAGTGTCCAACGTTTTCTAATACCTCTGATGACTTGATAATTAAATTTATCTTCTAATATCTTGAGTTTAACTATTGTTTCTGAACCTAATTTTTCTGTAGTAGTTGTTGTTACATGAACAGGAATACCTCTGCCACGATGTGGTGTAATTAATACTGGCATTCAATCACCTCTACTTGTAATAAAATTTCATATCAAATTCTGCTTTTTTAACAAAATGGCTAAACTTAAAGTCATTCCAACCTGGTTTAAATTTAGGTTGTGCATTTGAAGCCTCGTTATTAATAGGTACGCCATTTCTAAAGGTTTGAACACCGTCATATACGATAACATCGCCTTTTTTTAGAGATATTCCTTTGATAGTCATAATGTCTGATAAAACTCCGCAAGAAAATGAAAATTTTTCCGTTGCTTTGATGTTGGAACCTAAAACAATTGTTACTTTTTTATACAGCTTATACTCATTGTTCGGGACGTTACCGTGATAATAAACGCTGTTGTTCCAGACATTAGTAAATGTGTATTGTCTAGTCACATCGTTTTCATCAAATGGAATGTCCATGTCATTAGACCACAATTCCTTATCAGGACGCTTTTCTAAATCCAAAGATGTTCCTATACTTTCAGCGAATGGGATTTCTTCAGTTTCAAACTCTAGTTCAAAATGAATATAGCGCCCTTTTTGTTCTGGAATAATAGGCGCCGAACATTTAACTAAATACTGTTTTCCGCTTACATAGTAATCATCAGAGAATTTATCATGATCGTAAATCGCATTTCCGTATTCATCATACTCTTGAAAATCATCTTCAGTAGGTTCAATAAACCTATAATTCTTAGGCTTTCTTTTCCTTAATTCTCGTAACCAAACGACTTCAGTATCAACTGTTAAATTATAAAATTCATCTCTTAATCGAGGTATGTCATTTAATTTAGTTGAAAACACATAACATGGTACTGTGATTTTACGTTTACGATATTGTGAACTTAATAATATACGACCACTTGTGTTTTCTTTTGTTTCATAGTTGTCTTCTATCTCCATACTTTCGATAACTACATCTTTCACTCGAAAGCCGAAGTCAGACAACTTATATTTAGTTCCGTCTTTCTTTTTAATTTCAATATCCATCGTCTGACCTCCTAGAATGTGAAGATAGCATCACGGTCTGCATTTTGTCCGTTTACAATAGTAGTTAATGCGTCATTATCAACGCCCATTTCAACACGTACAACACGTTGTGACGGATTTGTTTTAAATTCATGTGTATGCGTCACTTGTGAATTGACTGAAGCGTTAGCATTCTTTAAGTTGCTTTGTATATCTGGAATTTGGAGTTTAGTATTGAAAGCGTCTGATGCTGAACGAGCCATTGCTCCCATTCCAGAAACAACATTTCGTCCTTCTTTATCAATACCTATGCCAAAGCCTTCCATAGTGTAGGCTCCGATTTCTTTGAAAACACGTGATGGAGAGTGAATGCCTAGTGCACTTTTAGCAGCATTTACTGCTTGTTGAGCAACATTTCGTGCTGCATTTACAACCCATGACAAGCCACTCTTAATACCGTTAACTAAGCCACGCATCAAATCGAGACCAGCACTTATCATTCCACCTACAAAGCTACGAACAGCATTTACTGCGTTTGATACGCCACTTCTGACTGAATTCACTACGTTCATCATACCGCTCATAACAGCACTTATAATGCCAGACATAGCTGAAGTAATAGCATTTAACATATTGTTCCAACCATTAACCACAAAATTCACTGCATTTGATACAAAACTTGATACAATACTAACAATGGTAGACCAAATTGAAGAAATAATACCTAAGATCCCGCCCATAATACTAGACGTGACAGATAATAATCCATTCCATCCAGCACTTACAAGCGCAACGAGAGTTTGTACTATTGTAGAAACTATTGTCATTATAGTTGTCCAGATAGTTTGTGCGATTGTGACGATTGTCGTCCATATTGTAGATGTAACGGTTACTATAGTTGTCCATACAGTTGTTATAATCGTGACTAATGTAGTGATAATTGTAGTAATAGTAGTGACTATTAAAGTCCAGATTGTTTGTGCAATAGTGACTAAAGTTGTCCAAATCGTAGTTGCTACGGTTACTATTCCAGTCCAAATTGCTGATAAAATTGTTCCTAGTGTAGTAACTATCGTTGTGATAGTCGTTACGATCATTGTCCAAATCGTCTGAGCCACGGTAACCAGCGTAGTCCAGATAGTGGTCGCTACTGTAACAATAGTCGTCCAAATTGTTGATAGAATACTTACTAATGTAGTTACAACCGTTACAATGACGTTTACGATTGCCGTCCATACTGTTTGAGCTACTGTAACAATGACACTCCATTGGAATTGGGCACTTGTTACAATAGCAGTCCAAATGCTCGATAAGAATGCTCCTAAACCAGAAACAACTGTTTTAACAACGTTCACAATGGCGTTCCATATAGATCCTGCTATACCTGCTAATGGTCCGAATATCGCATTAAATCCTTCAACAATGTTTTGCCATGATTGTTTTAAGTAATCGCCTAAGATACCCCAAATATTTTTTGCCATATTAACGATAGCTTTCCAAATTTCAGCACCTGCTTTAGAAATTGTTTGCCAAGCACCGCGCCAGTCTCCGGATAATAATTGAAGTAAAGCTGTTATTGTACCTAAGATAACCTCCATAGCAATTTTTATTACTGCTTTAATAATCTCCCAAGCTACTTTAACGATTGCAACAACAGTATTAAAGGCTTGTTTAATCATTGGGGCTATAACTGTAACTGCTGCTTCTACAATAGCAACAATGTCGTCCCAAGTTTGTTTGAATATAGGTCCTAGAGGTGCAAGTATTTCTTTAGCACGACCAAATAAATCGCCTAAGAAACCGATTACTGCTTTAATTGCAGCACCAACTGAACTAGCTATTGCATTCCATGCGTCTGTTAGTGCATTTCGCAATACTTCAGAAGAATTCCACAATGCCACAAATATAGCAATGACTGCCGCAACTGCTGCAACAATAGCTAAAATCGGAGCATCTACTAGTGCAAATGCACCTACTATAGCATCAATAACTCCTTCAACAATACCTATAACTACTTCCATTCCACCAATTGCTTCAACAAATTTAGATATAAAGCCTATAGCAAACAATATAGGTGGGCCGATAGTCATAAAGATACCAGCTAAAGTAGCAACAATACCGATTAACATTCCTATCGCAGGATGAGCCTCAGTAAGATTTTGATAAAGTCTGTAATAGCTAAAGCAACATCTAATACTGCTGAAGCTAAAGGTGCCATTGCAGTGGCAACATTAATGATAATCATGACTAAATTACCAAGTAATTGTAGTAATTTAGGACCATTTTCTTGAACGTAAGCTATAAATTTCTTAAATCCATCCGATTTAGCTACCGTTGCACTCCATTGTTCAAATTGGCTTGCCATTTGTGCGAGTGATTCTAAAATTAAGTGAGTATTAGGTGCAAATGCTTTCATCAAATTAAAGATATTTATAATTTAATTGGTGTTGGCACTCATTTTAGCCAAAAAGAACAAGCAAAGTTTCATCATTACAAAGATATGAAAACAAACACTTATGTGCAAATAGCGCAAAATGACGAAATTATTAAACAAAATAACAAAATACAAGAACAAAATGATGAAATTATTGAGTTATTGAAACAAATAGCTAATAAAGGAGAAATGTAGAGTGAAAAAGGTAATATTTTTAGTATTAGCAAGTTTATTGGTCCTTTCCGCTTGCGGAGGTAATGAAAAGAAAACGGAAAAGAAAACAGTTGAGCATAAAAAGTCTACAGATAAGAAAAATACTCATAAAAAGAATAGAGAGAATAAAACAAATAACTCGAAGAAATCTCAAACACAAGGTCAAAAAAGTAATGAACAAAAGCAACAAACTAATACACAAAGCAATCAGCAACAAAACGTTCAAAACCAACCAGTTCAACAACAAAATACAAACAAGTTAAGTGAGCAAGAAATACAAAGTGAAATAGATAAAAAAGCTAACACAGAAGAAGGCGCACAAGTAATTAGGCGTTTGGGAGAACAAGGAGTTAAAGTTGAAAACCCTTATAAAAGCGAAGATTTGAGTGGTGCAGAACCTCCTAGTGATCCTGACGTAATAGCTAACGATAAAGCAAATGGATATTGATAATTTTATGGGTAGCACACTACCCTTATTATTTTTTTACCTTTTTTGAGGAGGAATAGGCAAAATGGCAACATTTACAGTTAATAAACGTAAAAATAAAACAAGTTCATCGTGGCAGTACGACGTTAAACACCCTAGTTTAAAATCGGGGAAGAAACGTAAATCTGGATTCAAAACTAAAGCAGAAGCCACTAATGCAGCACAACAATTAATTAGAGATTTAGAAGATGGAAAGAAAGTAAATAATAATAAAAAATTCAAAACTTATTATCTAGAATGGCTTGTCGCTAACGGTAAAGATAAATTATCTATCAAACAACAATACTGGTACGAACACTCACTTGACTTATTTCTCGATCACTTCGGCGAAGATATCATGATCAAACACATTACTCGTAATGAATATCAAAAATTTCTTACTAACTTTGCCAATGGTAGAACGTCGGAAACGGTTAGAAAAGTTAATTTATTCTTGTCTAATTGTTTAAAAGACGCCGTATATGACGGCTATTTGACTAAAGACCCCACTTACAACGTTAAAGCAAAAGGTACAAAAAGCGCTAAAAAAGAAGATGTTAAATTTTTAACAATTGAACAATACGAGGGGTTGAGAGAATATTTCAAACTAAAAAGTGATAAGAGTAGCATTATGCTATTTATTCTTCTGATTACAGGTGGACGCTTTTCAGAAGTTAATAGAATGACTTATGACGATCTAATATATCAAGACAACGCTATTCATTTACCAGGAACAAAAACAGTCACATCAGATAGAATTGTTGAAGTATCGAAAAGTGATTTGCTTTATATTAAATCCGCTTTGCTACATCACCCAAGACGTAGAGATAATATTATTTTTAATCTATCGCACAACGCAATTTCAAAAGTGTTTAGAAAAGCCAAAGGCAAATTTGAAATAGATAATGAAGTAACCCCTTATTCTTTAAGACATACACATGCTAGTTATCTATTAAGTAAAGGTATACCAATTGAATATATAAGTAAAAGATTAGGACACTCTAACATTGGAATTACTCTCGATGTATACACACATTTACTCGACGAGCATAAAAAAGAACAAGGTGCACGTGTCAGAGAATTATTTTCTTGACACATATTTGACACGTGACGTGTTAAACCATTGTTATATCGAAGTTGTTATATGGACTCCCAGGACGCTAATAGTATAAAATTAAACACTTTTTGAAATCAAGAATCCCGTAATGACGGGGTTCTTTTTATTTTGTCTATTAATAACGCACTATATAAACCGAATTTTTAGGGACTTTTCAGGGATTCAAGATCCTAAATAAAAAACCACGCCTTTTAGTGACGTGGTTAATAATTGAAGTACAATTATGATATTTTTATTCCATATAATACATAAAATTTATTTTTGTAAAATCTTTCCTTTGTTAGCGACTATTATTCCATTTTCAGGTACATCTTCAATAACTAAAGCCATCGCTCCAATTTTAGCATTATCTCCAATTGTCACATCCCCAATTATAGTTGCTCCAGCACCAATTAACACATTATCCTTAATTACTGGTGTTCCACCTTTTGAATTGCCTCCAATAGTTACGTTTTGGAGTATCTTACAGTTTTTTCCGATAACTGTTCTTTCATGTATAACACAACCTAAACCACTGTGAGCGAATTTAGTACCTTTTCCAATTTTAACGCTTTTAGGTATATCAGTTGAAAACAATGCTCTGTTAAACCATTGCATAACTCTAGGTACTATTGGAACTTTCTTCTGATATAATTTTGTTGTTAAATGAATCGATTTGTTCATTAATGACATATTTTTCTTCTCCTCGAACAATAAAAGTGTATTACAGACTATAATTATAATACACTATTTACTTTTCATTTTATATGTATAAATATATGCAGTCTGAGATATAGTCTTTGATACGCTCCCTCCAAAGTGACATTTAAAAATGAAAACTTTAAAGGAATCACTTCGATTTAATATCTCAGCCTCTTTAAACATATAGGAAGTATATATAGCTGAATTGAAGTTGCACATATATCAAGCTCCTATCGATCCTAGTCATCTTTACTGGTGGGTCTTCAACATAGAAAATTTCTTTTTAAAGAAATTTTGCAAACAATGCAAATTGAATGAGGGATAACGAAAATAATTTTGCTAAATTATATTTCTGTGTCACTCCCTTACCATGCTTAACTGTTTAAATAACTATCTTAACTGTATCGATAACTTTATTTTCTCTATTTCTAAAGTTTAGTTTTGCTTGCTTATTCGCATCATCAATAAGCAGTTCGGCAAATGTCTCTTCTATATTACTTCGTGATTGTGAAATACTACCTGGATTAATGACGTGAATTCCACCAATATTTTCATATTTAGCTATATGAGTATGTCCATAAAATGCAAATTGACAAGCGAGAGATTTAGCCTTTTCAGCAAGTTTCATGCGTGTGCGATTAACATCATAAAAATGACCATGTGTATAAAAAGCTTTAATACCGCTATTTTCAATTATTTCTTCCTCAGGAAACTCAGGATAAAAATCACAATTGCCTTTTACTCTATGATATAAACTTAATTCCGTATCATCATATTGAAATTGAGAATCTCCTAGATGAAGAAATACATCTGCGTCTTTGTGCGCTTCAAACACTTCATATAGAATCCCTGCCTCATTATGATTATCACTCACTATAATCCATTTAGACATGGTTCTCACCTTCTAAGTATGCATTCAACTTTTGAATCGCATTACTTCTGTGACTTATTTTACTTTTTTCTTCATTAGATATTTCTGCCATAGTACGATCTTTATCAGGTACTAAGAAAACGGGATCATACCCGAAGCCATTCTCTCCTCTTCTTTCGCGAGTTATTTCACCAGAAACTGTTCCTTTAAACGTTTTGGTTTCTTCATCTGGGGCACTCATGCTAATAACACAAACAAATTGCGCACGACGGTCGGACTCATTTTCCAAATTAGATAATAACTTATCAATATTGGCATCGTCGCTCTTATCTAAACCTGCATAACGTGCGGAATATACGCCAGGCTCCCCATCAAGTGCGAAGACTTCAAGACCACTATCATCAGCAATCACTCGTTTATTAAGTGCTTTAGCCGCTGCTTCTGATTTTAATATTGCGTTCTCTTCAAACGTCGTACCAGTTTCTTCCACATCGAAGTCTTGAATCAGTTCAGAAATACCAATCACGTGATCATCTTTAAATATCGCTTTAAAGTCATTAATTTTACCTTGGTTGTTTGTAGCAATGACAATATCTTCCATAGTCATCAGTTCCCCCTTTATCTAGTTATCTAAAGTAATTCGTTCAACATGTACATTCATCTTTAGCCATTCAGCAATAATGTTCTCGATATGTGTCATATCTCCAGTAGCGAAGAAACGGTGTCTTGGATGTTCAGTATAACTTGCATGTTCGTTACTGAATGTTAATAATGCGCTCACTTCACGTGCCGTTTCTAGTCCAGAAGAAATAACAGTTTTTGTACCGTCAAAGTAATCATAAATTGGTTTATAAAGTAATGGATAATGCGTACAACCTAATATGACTGTATCTGCATCACTATTTCTCCATTGTTTCAATGTTTGGTGAATGACAATACTTGTAATCGTTGGGTCGTTGTATCTCATTTGTTCAACTAATGGAACGAAGCCTGGACAAGCAACACCGTATACATTCACATTGGGATTAATCTTTTTAATATGTGTACGATATGCTTCAGATTTAATTGTACCTTCCGTGCCTAATACTAATACATTTTGATTTTTGGTCGTCATAATGGCTGTTCTTGCACCAGGTTCAATAACGCCAATAACAGGGATAGGCAGTAATTTTTGTAAATGTTCCAATGCGACGGCAGTTGCAGTATTGCATGCAATCACTAACATTTTGATATTAAACTCCATTAATTTTTGAGCTATTTCAGTAGTAAACTGTTTCACTTCTTCGCCGGGTCTAGGACCATATGGACATCGGCCGATATCACCAAGATAATAAATCGTTTCGTTAGGTAATTGTCTCATTATCTCTTTAGCTACCGTTAAGCCTCCTACACCGGAGTCAATAACACCTATAGGTTTATTCATATGTCTTCATCCTTATTTTTTCAGTTAACTTTCATTTTATCACAATGGACTTTCGCTGTTGATTATTACGATTTTTGCTTCAACATTTATTTTTTAAAATAACCACAATATCGATGAACCCTATTTATAATCATTCAATCTTTCAAGCCTTTATTTTTAAAATTAAATAAAAATACAAAAAGAGACTGGGACATAATTAATTATCTCAGCCTTCTTAACATATTGGCAGTAGA
>NZ_KV840039.1:408818-433629 GCF_001839105.1 Staphylococcus sp. HMSC62A08
TGCTAAATTATATTTCTGTCCCACTCCCTACATTGTATATATTAATCTACTTTGTGATCAGAACCGAAGAATGATTTAAACATATGGAATGAAGTTTCTCGGTTTAATGCTGCAATTGAAGTTGTTAAAGGAATACCTTTAGGACAAGCATTCACACAGTTTTGAGAGTTACCACATTCTTGTAAACCACCTGTGCTCATTAATGCATCTAAACGTTCATCCTTAGTCATTGAACCAGTTGGATGTAAGTCGAATAGACGTACTTGTGAAATGGCTTGAGCACCTACGAATTTATTATTAGGTGTTACGTTTGGACATACTTCCAAGCAAACACCACAAGTCATACATTTAGATAATTCATATGCTGTTTGACGTTTTTTCTCTGGCATACGTGGTCCTGGTCCTAAATCATAAGTACCATCGATTGGGATCCAAGCTTTCATACGTTTTAAGTTGTCAAACATTCTTGAACGGTCTACTTGTAAGTCACGAATCACTGGGAATGTGCTCATTGGTTCTAAACGAATAGGTTGTTCTAATTGATCAACGATGGCAGAACATGATTGTCTCGCACGACCATTGATTACCATTGAACAAGCACCACATACTTCTTCAAGACAGTTCATATCCCAAGTTACTGGTGTTGTTTTTTCACCTTTTGCATTCACTGGGTTACGTCTGATTTCCATTAAACATGCGATAACATTTAAATTTTCTTTATATGGAATTTCAAATGTTTCTTCGTATGGTTTAGATTCATTATTGTCTTGACGTTTAATAATTAATTTAACCGTTTTTTGTTTAGGTTGTTGATTCTTTTCTTCTGTTTGTTGATTACCTTGAGTGTCTGGAGTATTTTTTACTGATTGTTCAGCCATTATTTTTTACCTCCTTTAGACTTACTAGTGTAATCACGTTTACGTGGTGGGATTAAACTTACATCTACTGGCTCGTAAGTAAATTCAGGTTTTTCAGTTCTACCTTTGTAATGAGCCATTGTAGTTTTTAACCATTCATCATCGTTACGATCTGGGAATTCTGGTTTATAGTGAGCACCACGAGATTCATTACGGTTGTAAGCCCCAATAGTAATAACACGTGCTAATACTAGCATATTCCATAATTGACGCGTGAAGAATACGGCTTGGTTACTCCAAGTTTGTGTATCTTCCATATCGATATCTTCATAGCGTTTCATTAATTCTTGAATTTTCTGATCTGTTTCTAATAATTTATCATTTTCACGTACTACTGTTACGTTGGCTGTCATAATTTCACCTAGTTCACGGTGAAGTTTATACGCATTTTCAGTACCACGCATATTTAACAATTTATCGAATCGTTCTTGTTCTTCTTTTACGCGTTTTTCGTAGATACTTTCATCTAATTCAGTATAAGATGTCTCAATATCTTGAACATATTTGATCGCATTTGGTCCAGCTACAGTACCACCATAAATTGCTGATAGTAATGAGTTGGCACCTAAACGGTTACCACCATGTTGAGAGAAATCACATTCACCAGCTGCGAATAAACCTTTGATATTCGTCATTTGATCATAGTCAACATATAATCCGCCCATTGAGTAGTGAACCGCTGGGAAAATTTTCATTGGTACTTTACGTGGATCGTCACCAGTGAATTTTTCATAAATCTCAATGATACCACCTAATTTAACATCTAATTCATGTGGATCTTTGTGTGATAAATCAAGGTATACCATGTTCTCACCATTGATACCTAATTTTTGGTTAATACATACATCAAAGATTTCACGAGTAGCAATATCACGAGGTACTAAGTTACCGTAATCTGGATATTTCTCTTCTAAGAAGTACCATGGTTTACCATCTTTATATGTCCAAATACGTCCGCCTTCACCACGAGCTGATTCACTCATCAGACGTAATTTGTCATCACCAGGAATAGCTGTTGGGTGGATTTGGATAAACTCACCATTTGCATAAATTGCACCTTGTTGGTAAACAATTGATGCAGCTGAACCTGTATTAATCATTGAGTTCGTTGTTTTACCGAAGATGATACCAGGGCCACCTGTTGCCATGATAACGGCATCAGAACCAAATGATTTAATTTCTGATGTTGTCATATTTTGAGCAACGATACCTCTTGCAGCATCTTCATCATCTTTAACGATACCTAGGAATTCCCAGCCTTCGTATTTCGTTACTAATCCATCTACTTCAAAAGAACGAACTTGTTCGTCAAGTGCATATAATAATTGTTGCCCTGTCGTAGCACCTGCGAATGCTGTTCTGTGGTAAAGCGTACCACCGAAACGTCTAAAGTCTAATAAACCTTCGTTTGTTCTACTGAACATAACGCCCATTCTGTCTAATAAATGGATAATTTTCGGTGCCGCTTCAGCCATCGCTTTTACTGGTGGTTGGTTAGCTAAGAAGTCTCCCCCATAAACAGTGTCATCGAAGTGAATCCACGGAGAATCTCCTTCACCTTTCGTATTAACCGCACCATTGATGCCCCCTTGGGCACAAACAGAGTGCGAACGTTTTACAGGCACTAATGAGAATAAATCTACATGCGCACCTTGTTCTGCCGCTTTAATTGTTGACATCAGACCGGCAAGTCCTCCACCGACAACAATAACTTTTTTCTCTGCCATAGAAATGTCACTCCCCTGATATTATAAATCTAAGACTTAAGTTGAAATGTTTCTAAATTACATAAACGCGATAATAGCTGATACACCGATATATGAAACCACTAAGAATACAATTAATGAAATCCAAGTGAATACACGTTGAGATTTCTTAGATTGTAAAAAGCCCCACGTCACACAGAATGACCATAAACCATTTGCGAAGTGGAATACCACAGCAATAATACAAATGATATAGAAAATTGCCCATAATGGATTTTTCAATGTTTCATGCATCATATTGTAATCTACTGCTTTACCGAAAAATGCTTTCTGTAAGCGTGTTTGCCATAAGTGCATTGCAATAAATACGAACGCTAAAATACCACTAACACGTTGGAAAAAGAACATCCAGTTTCTGAATAAAGAATAATGTCCGATGTTTTCCTTAGCAGTAAATGCAATATGTAGTCCAAATAAACCATGGTATAACAATGGAATGTAGATAAGTACAAATTCTACCACTAAAAGAAATGGTAATGATTCCATAAAACCAGATGCTTTATTGAAAGCTTCTGCGCCTTGTGTTGCTTGATGGTTTACCAATAGGTGAACAATTAAAAATGCACCGATTGGGATAATACCTAATAACGAATGAAGTCGTCTAAGGTAAAATTCGTTTTTTGATTGAGCCAAAAGGAGTCCCCCCTGTGAAACAAATAATTAAATTTGCTAATTCCCCCAAAATTGTATGCAATATGCCCCGAAATTCCATATAAAAGACTAGCAAACATTTACTTCTTTATTTTGTACTTGCACGCCAAAACATCACAAAGAAAGTAAATGAGTTATGAATCCACACACAAGTATTGCTTAAAAAAGTAAAAGGCTAGTGATTTAATAGAATTCTTTAATAAAGATGTGACGACTCATGGCTGTTGTTATCAATACCTAATTGATAACACTTCTCATTTAGAAAACGCTTCCACACAACCTTAAAAAAATTAGCTTTTTGTTAACCATATTGTAACATTATTTCTAGTATTTTTGGGCATGAGAATAATTCTCACACCCATTTTTTTAAATTTTTATTTATTTTGTAGGGCTTGTTGTAGGTTTTTCGCAACTTTTTCTGGTAAATCAGATTTTTTTAAATCATCTAAGCTGGCTTCTTTCATCTTCTTAATAGAGCCAAATGTTCTTAAAAGTGTAGTTTTTCTCTTGGAGCCGATGCCATCTACATCATCCAATACTGATTTGAGTCCAGTTTTTTGTCTTGTTTGTCTATGGAACGTAATTGCAAAACGGTGTACCTCATCTTGTATTCGATGAAGTAAATAAAACGCTTGGCTATTTTTCTTTAATGGAACAACTTCTGCACTTGCACCATAGAGTAATTCTGATGTTTGGTGTTTATCATTCTTCTGGAGACCAGCGACAGGAATATCTAATCCTAATTCATTTTCAAGGACATCCATTACCCCATTCATATGACCTTTACCACCATCAACAATAATTAAATCTGGTAATGGAAGACCTTCATTTAATACACGCGTATATCGACGTCGAACAACTTCGCGCATAGACTTATAATCATCAGGGCCTTCTACTGTTTTAATCTTATATTTACGGTAGCCTTTCTTATCTGGTTTACCATCTACGAATGTAACCATCGCAGAAACTGGATCCACGCCTTGAATATTAGAATTATCAAAAGCTTCTATTCTAATAGGTGTTTGAATTCCCATACGTTCACCTAATTCTTCAATCGCTTTTACTGTGCGAGATTCATCTCTTGCAATTAATTCAAATTTATTCTCTAATTGGACCTCGGCATTATGATTAGCTAAATCAATCATTTCTTTTTTGCTACCACGAGATGGTTGAACAATTTTGGTATCAACCACTGATTTAATAATATCTTTATCAAGATTTTTCGGAACGTGAACTTCTTTCGGAAGGATATGTTGATTGAGACTATAAAATTGACCAATAAATGTATAGAACTCTTCTTCTTCCGTCTGCTGGATGGGTATCATCGTTGCATCGCGTTTAATCATATTTCCCTGTCTGATGAAGAATACTTGGACACACATCCAACCTTTGGACACGCTATAACCAAAGACATCTCTAATCGTATTATCCGTAGACATAATTTTTTGTTTCTTAGTTAAATTATGAATATGTTGAATCATATCACGATACTCTTTCGCTTGTTCGAAATCGAGAGATTCACTCGCTTTAGTCATTTTATCTTCGAGATTATTAATAATGGTTTTATCTTCACCATTTAGAAAGTCCGTAATTTCTTTAGTCATTTGAGCGTACACATTCAAATCAACATCATAGACACAAGGTCCCATACATTGCCCAATATGATAATATAGGCATAATTTATCCGGCATATTATCACATTTTCTAAATGGATAAATACGGTCTAGTAATTTTTTAGTCTCTTGTGCGGAATAAGCATTGGGATAAGGTCCAAAATATTTCCCTGTCCCTTTCTTTACCGTACGAGTCACTATAAGACGCGGATGCTTCTCTTTTGTAATCTTAATAAATGGATAACTTTTATCGTCTTTAAGTAATATATTGTAACGTGGCTGATACTGTTTAATTAAGTTTAGTTCCAATAACAACGACTCTGTTTCACTAGACGTGACGATAAACTCGAAATTTCTTATTTCACTTACGAGTCGGGTTGTTTTAGCATCGTGCGCACCAGTAAAGTAAGAACGTAGTCGGTTTCTTAACTTTTTCGCTTTCCCCACATAAATAACCTGAGCATTTCTATCCTTCATTAAATAGCAACCAGGTTCTAAAGGTACGACATTGAGTTTTTCTTTAATTTTCTTTTGATAATCCTCCAATGGTCTCCTCCTTTCTTTAATTTTTTGAAAATAAATGTTCCAATAACATAATAAAGCTGGAGCATTTACTTAATGAAATGCCCCAGTCTTCAGTCATCTATTTCTTATAGGTGTTTATCTAATACTTCTGCTAAGTTTTCTTTAGGTTGGAAACCTACAACTTTATCAACTGGTTGACCATCTTTAAATACGATTAAAGTTGGAATACTCATTACTTCGTATTTCGCAGCAGTTGATGGGTTTTCATCAACATCTAATTTTAAAATATCAGCTTTACCATCATAGTCCCCAGCTAATTCTTCTAAAACTGGAGCGATCATTTTACAGGGTCCACACCAAGTAGCCCAGAAATCTACTAATTTAACGCCAGATTCAATTTTTGTATCGAAATCAGAATCAGTTACTTTTACGATTGCCATAAATGCCAATCCTCCTTAATTTTTCAATGATGAGCAAATTATAACAGACTTTAAGCGTAACTGCATTGCTATTGCTCAATTAAAGTATTGTTATCGTTTTGCTCTATCATATCATTTTTAATTATCAATAATACTGCGTTCATTGTACGTTATTTTCTCAAAAAATCAAATGCAGTGCTCTCTCAAAATCAACAACACTTTATTTAAGTTCTGCTACAGTAACACCAAATCCACCTTCACTTGGCATACCACCTCTAAAGTTGCTTACACTTTTATGTTTTTTTAAGTGCTGTTGCACACCTTTTTGAAGTGCGCCGGTACCTTTACCATGTATTATATAGACTTGCTCGTAATTACTTAACACTGCTTGATCGAGGTATTGATCCAATTCCGTTAACGCTTCTTCATAACGATAACCTCTTAGATCAAGTTCAGTTTTAATCGTTTGTCTATTTTGACGAGTAACCATTTTCGTCGGTTTTTCTTTTTTCTTCTTCGTTTTCTCTAAATCTTCAATAGGTAATTTCATTTTAATAATACCCATTTGTACTACCGCTTCATCTTCGCCTACGAGTTCTAGCACTTCCCCTTTTTGACCATAGGATAGTACTTTCACTTCATCACCAGCGTTGATCTTATCATATTTCTTCTTCTGAACATTTTGTTTAATTGATTTTTCTTCATATTGTTCATCTAATTGTTTTTTCTTATCAATTAATTCATGTTCTTTAACCTCAGCACCTTTATTATCCCTTAAATCTCTCAATTCTTTAAGAATTGAGTCCGCTTCTTTAGTTGCTGATTTCACGCGTTGATTTGCTTTTTCCTTAGCTTCGTCCATTAATGATTTTTCGTAATTTTGGTATTGCTGATATTGTTTTGATAGTGCATCGTGCGTTTCTTGAGCTTCACGTACAAGTCGATCTAACTCAATTCTTTGTTCATCCACACGTTTAGAATTTCTCTCCAATGATTCAATCATTGAATTGATTTCTTGTTCATCTGTACCAATCATTGTCTTCGCTTTATTAATGATGTTGAGGCTGAGACCTAACTTTTTAGAAATATCGAATGCATTAGAACGTCCAGGTACACCCATCAATAGTTTATAGGTCGGACTTAACGTATCCACATCAAATTCAACACTCGCGTTCATCACACCCTCCCGATTGTAACTATAAGCTTTCAATTCAGGATAATGTGTGGTCGCCATGACAAGTGATCCTAAGTTGCGAACGTAATCGAGTATACTCATTGCTAAGGCAGCACCTTCACTCGGATCTGTTCCAGCTCCTAATTCATCAAATAATATTAAGCTATTTTTATCTGCTTCATGTAAGATCTCGACTATATTTTTCATATGAGAAGAAAATGTTGATAGTGACTGTTCTATCGACTGTTCATCGCCAATATCGCAGTACACATTTTCGAAAACACTTAACTGACTGCCATCTAAAGTAGGTACTAATAACCCTGATTGCGCCATCACAATAATAAGCCCTAGCGTTTTGAGTGTAACTGTTTTACCACCTGTATTCGGTCCAGTAATAATGACCGTTTCCACATCATCAATAAATTCAATCGTGTTCGCAACGACTGTTTCCTTATTTAATAATGGATGAAACGCATTAGGTAAATAAACCGTTCGTTCCTTTTTAAAAGTAGGTTTCGTCCCCTTAATTGAACGTGCATAGCGCGCTTTAGCTGTTAAGAAATCGATTTGGCCCATCACTGATTCAGCAATGAGTAACGCATCAGCCTCTGCAGCTACTTGCCCAGTCAGTTCAGTAAGAATTCGTTCTCGTTCTACCGCCTCATCATTACGTAAACGGCTGATTTGATTATTCATTTCAACTACAGAACTCGGTTCGATGTAAAGTGTCTGTCCAGAAGCTGATTGATCATGAACAATACCATTGAAATCTTGACGATATTCCGCTTTGACAGGAATCACATTGCGATCATTTCTAACTGTTACAATCGCATCAGATAATTTCTTTTGATTACTTTGACTTTTAACAATACGGTCTAAATTTTGACGAATACGTTGATTTGTACTAGAAATTTTACTTCTAATTCCCTGTAATGCATAACTTGCATGATCAAATAAATCATAAGTGTCGCATTTATCTTTAATTTCTTGGAATAAATCACTCAATATAGGGAGCTGATTCATTTTTTCATCTAAAATAGGATACTTTACTTCTTCATCTTCTTCTAAAAGTTGGTTATAGAATGTCTTGAATTGATTTTGTACTTGTATTAATCGTTTAATCACATTGAGTTCTGTGACATTCAGTACTCCACCAATATTCGCTCTATGAATGAGTGGTGAGACCTTTGCTAGGCCACTCAAACTTGGTAAACGATGTTTATTGTAGATTTGAGAAATTTCATCGGTTTCATTAATTTGAAATTCTACCGTATCAAAATCTGTCGCCGGAGCCATTTGCTCTACCTTTTCACGACCTAAATCACTTATCGTTTCCTCAACGACGAATGATTTAATTTTATCGAATTCCAAGACATCTAATGTTTTCTGTCTCATGCAATCCCTCTATTTCTTCAATTTAATATTATTTTCAATGAATGATTTAAACGCTTCTCGTGATAACGTATTAATCACTCTATCTTTTTTAACAAAACCTTTTTGTGCAGTCGCAACCCCATATTTCATAAATTCCAAATGATTCGTATGATGGGCATCCGTATTGATAGTTAACTTCACATTTGGGTATTTACGTACCGTTTCAGCATTGAGATCTAAACGCTTAGGGTTCGCATTTATTTCTAAAATGGTATGAGTTTCCTCAGCAAGTTGCATCAATTTCTCTATATTAGGTTCATAACCAGGACGTCGTCCAATAATTCGGCCTGTTGGATGAGCGATATGACGAACATATGGATTTCTACATGCCGTTTCTAATCGTTTCATAATTTCTTCTTCAGATTGATTAAAACTTTGGTGAATCGCGGCAATAACATAATCAAGTTGTTTTAGAACGTCATCTTCATAATCTAATGAACCATCTGGCAAAATATCCATTTCCGTACCAGAATATATATCAATGTCTTTATATTCTTCATTTAACTTTTTAATTTCTTCATTTTGGCGTAGAAGACGCTCAACCTGTAATCCATTTGCAACTTTTAAACTTTGAGAGTGGTCTGTAATAACCATAAACTGATAACCTTTAGCTATATTTGCCTCAATCATATCTCTAATTGAAAAAGCACCATCACTATAGGTTGTATGCATATGAATATCACCATTAATATCATTTAATTGAATGATATCGCTTAAATCTTTATCAAATTCACTACCATCTTCACGCATCGCTGGTGCAATCCAATTCACATTAAAGTGTTGATATATTTCTTCCTCACTCTGGTACTGTAATAAATTTCCATCCGCTTGTTCAATTCCGTATTCACTTACTTTTTCATTACGTTCCTTAGCTAATTGACGGATACGGATATTGTGATCTTTTGAACCAGTGAAATGTTGAAGCGTATGATAAAAAGCTTCAGGTTCTATCAATCTGAAGTCTACACCAATCGTCTCATCGTCATATGATAACTCTAAAGACACCTTCGTATCTCCTACCGCCACTTCTTTTATTTTATTTGGGATTTCAAGCAGTTGTTGTACCTTTTCCGGAGCGCGCGTGCTAATAATAAAATCTAAATCTTTACTCATTTCTTTATAACGTCTAAAACTACCCGCTGAAGAATAATTATCAACATCATCCAATTGTTTAATAAATTCAATGATTTCATTGTTTAATCCTCTCATTTGGTCAATCGGGTAGCGTTCTTTTTTAGCCCCCAGAGCTTTAGCCGCTTCTAAAATATTTTGTTCTGTTTTCTTAGCGAATCCACTTAATTCACTTACTTTTCCCTCTTCACAAGCCTTTTGTAAACTTGCTTTATCAGTAATATGAAGCTCTTTATATAATTTAGCTATTTTCTTACTACCTAAGCCTTGAATCTTCAATAACGGGACTAAACCTTCAGGCACTTCCTTTTGTAGTTCTTCTAGAGCTGTAGATTGACCTGTTTCTCTATATTCATTAATAACGTCCCCCACGCCTTTACCAATACCTTTAAGCTCTGTAACATCCTCAATTTCATCCAGTGGACGCTCATCAATTTCTAAACTTTGTGCTGCCTTTCTATATGCAGATACTTTAAAGGTATTTTCACCTTTTAATTCCATATAAGTTGCTATTTTCTCTAATAATTGAATTACATCTTTTTTAGTCATATACATCTCTCCATAAAAAGAAGACCAGGACACAACATCAAAGTTCGCTCTTGTCCTGACCTCATATCATAGTTTATAAATTTAAAATAAAATGCGATACAAACGGCATATTTAAAATCCATCGTTTACATAATAGTGATTGTGAAATTTGGTTCTGTATAAACGTATCTGGATACAGAGAAATTAAATAAAGTCCAATTTGAATGACAATCAAACTCATTAATATCCCTAAGATCACACCCATTATACGACTTACTAAATGTAGTTTCTTATACGCCACTATCTTATCAAATGTAACAATAATTAGATACAAAATAAGCTTGACCAAAATCACTAATAAAATAAAAGCGACGATATTTTCAAACCTTTGTTGCAATGAATTAAAATGAATTGCATACTCTGTATCGTAGGCAACTGTTTTAGGAAACGGTAAAAAAACAATCAGCCTCTTTGCAATAGGTTGATAGAATTGATATGCAATCCATAATGATACAATTGAAGAAATAAAATGTAATGTCGACAACCAAATGCCTCTTCGAAAACCAATCACCATGAAATAAGCAATGATGATAATAACGATGAAATCAAAAATCATCTATTCTTCACTTTGTTTTAATTGATTGATTTCTTGTTGTAATCGACGATTTTCTTCTTCTAGTAAAACCTTTTCATGCATAATATTTACTGCTGTTAAAATCGATTTGCGTGTTGTATCTAAGCCTGCTGATTTTTGACCTAACTCTTGCATCTTCTCATCTACAAGATGTGCAACATAACGGATATGTTCAGGACTATCTTCGCCAATAATTGTGAAATGTTTATCGTTAATCGTAACATTTATTCTATTTTTAAATTCACCCATATTTAATTGCTCCTGACCTTATATTTAAATGATTTTAACTTTCTTTAGTTGACTTCTCAAAGAGGTTCGAACATCACCGTTTATCATGACCTCATATGAGATATGTACTTTTTTACTTATCAACACACATTATACATGAGAGTATTTAATTATGTAAGTAGCTGTTAACAAAACATTGAAACGACCAACTCGTGTTGATGATGTAATCTAAAATTAAGTTGTTTGGCTTAAATGTTTTCATTAGTAAAATTTGATAAAATGTAGAAATACGTAGTTAAAAGTGAGGATTGAAAAATGGGAAATGTCGTTCATAAATTAACACAAAACGAAATTCAAAATTTAATGTCTAAAATACAATTTGAAACGAGCAATTTGCCTCAAGGAATGAAAGCAAGAACGAAACATCAAAACACAACGATTAACATTTATAACTCAGGTAAAGTGATGTTTCAGGGGAAAAGTGCTGAAACAGTAGCGCTACAATTGTTGCCAAATGACGCTTCAGCTACTCCGACAGCTTCAACTAAGCCATCAACTAACGTTTCATCTACTATTAAATACAATACACATAATTGCATTGGCAGTGACGAAGCCGGTAGTGGCGATTACTTTGGGCCTTTAACTGTCTGTGCTGCCTATGTTTCAGAAAAAAACGCTCAAGTATTAAAGACACTTGGTGTCGATGATTCGAAAAAATTAACCGATACTAAAATTGTAGAAATTGCAGAGCAATTAATTACATTTATTCCTCACTCATTGCTTACACTTGATAACGTTAAATATAACGAACGTCAAAAAATGGGCTGGTCACAAGTTAAAATGAAAGCAGTTCTACATAATGAAGCAATTAAAAATGTTACTCAAAAAATTGAAATCGAAGACTTAGATTATATCGTTATTGACCAATTTGCTAAACGAGAAGTGTATCAACATTATGCTCTATCTGAACTACCGTTTCCTAAAAAGACTAAGTTCGAGACGAAAGGTGAATCTAAATCTTTAGCTATTGCAGCCGCAAGTATTATTTCTCGCTATGCTTTCGTAAAACATATGGATCATATCACACGCCAAATTAAAATGGACGTTCCAAAAGGCGCAAGTAATAAAGTAGATTTATTTGCAGCAAAGGTCATACAAAAGTATGGAATCGGTCAACTAGATGCCATTTCTAAAAAGCATTTTAAAAATCGAGACAAAGCACTCGCTTTAATTGATAAAAAATATAATTAAACAGATAAAAGCTGAGATATCACTCGATATCTCAGCTTTTTAACATATTGGCAGTGATAACTGAACTGAAAGTGCACTTATATCATGCTTCTTTCAATTCTAGTCATTACGCTCCAATTATCTAATTGTTGCACCTTGTTGTTGAAGTGCTTCTAAAATTTTATCGTGTACAGCAGTGACACGTTCATCTGTAAGTGTATTTTCTGTATCTAAATAACTCAATCTAATCGCAACTGATTTCTTACCTTCTTCTAAATGTTCACCTTCGTAAACATCAAATACCAACGTATCATCTAAGATATCTTCACCATTTTCATGAATTGTAGATAATAATTCAGATGCTGGGACTTCATGATTCACTTCTAAGGCAATATCTCGAGTGACACCTGGGAATCTAGGAATATGTTCATAATTGATATAGCCTACAGAAACGTTCATTATTGCATCGTAGTTAAGTTCAAACACATACGTACGTTTTAAATCATTGTCTGCCGCTAATGTTGGATGCAATTCCCCGATAAATCCAATATCCTCGCCATTTAAAGAGACGATGGCAGTTCTACCTGGATGTAATCCATTGATTTGACCTGCGCGATAATCAAATTTGAGGTTTAGTTTTTCAGCAACACGGTCCACGACACCTTTGGCTAAGTAGAAATCAACAGTTTCTTTCTTACCTTGCCAAGCATGATTCACATATTGACCTGTTAAGATACCACTTAAGTATTCTACTTCATCAGGTAATTCTCCTTCTCCATTACCAAAGAAGACACGGCCAATTTCATATAATTTTACGTCTGTATTTTTACGAGCAACATTATATGCTACAGCTTCAATTAAATGTGGTAAAAGACTTTGTCTCAAGGTAGAATGCACTTCACTCATTGGCATCAATAGTTCTATAGTTGAACGATCTTGTAATGCAAAATCTTTAGCATGGTCTTTAGATACTAATGAATATGTGATGGCTTGATCAAGACCCGCACCTTCTAATGTGTCTTTAACAGTACGTGTTTTATACTGACGGTCCGTAAGAGATCCACTCGTTACATCATCGAAGACTGGAAGTGTAGACGGAATATTATCGTAACCGTAAATACGTGCAACTTCCTCAATTAAATCTTCTTTAATTGAGATATCTTTACGACGTGACGGCACATTCACTATCAATTGACCATCTTTATTTTCAGTTTCAAAACCGAGTTGTTCAAAGATATTAACAATATCTTCATCACTTAGGCTAAATCCAATTGTTTGATTAACCTTGTCAGCAGTAATTTCAATTGGAGTAACAAATGAACCTAAATCACCAGCTGATACTCTATCGCTTAGGACTGTACCAGAAGCATACGTTTCTAGTAAATAACAAGCTCTGTCTACAGCTTCATCTACAAATTCTGTTGCTATACCTTTTTCAAAGCGACTTGAAGATTCGCTTCTTAAATTTAAACGACGTGATGTATGACGAATTGATACTGGGTCAAAAATGGCACCTTCTACTACTACATTACGTGTTTGGTCCGTTACTTCAGAGAAGTCTCCGCCCATTACACCACCTAAAGCAATGGGTTCACGACCATTAGTAATTACGATGTCCGTATTTAGAAGTTGACGCTCTACATCATCTAACGTTGTCATCTTCTCATCTTCATTCGCTTGTCGTACTTCAATCATTTTTGAACCGATTTGATCTTGGTCAAACATATGAAGAGGTTGACCATATTCTAATAATACATAATTAGAAATATCTACTACATTATTAATTGGTCGAATGCCCGCTTTCATTAAACGTGCTTGCATCCAGATTGGTGATGGTGCAATTGTGACATCATGAACAACTCTTGCACTATAATAAGGTACTTTGTCCTCATTTTTAACGGAAACTGATAATTCATCTTTCGCAGAAATACTTCTTTCTTGACTAGAAGTTTGAGGTTTCTTCATGTCCGTTTGATATAATGCAGCAACTTCATATGCTGTACCTACCATGCTTAACGCATCCGCACGGTTAGGTGTTAAATCAAATTCCATGACTTGATCATTAAGATATAACGCTTCAAGTGCATCTGTGCCTGGTGTGACTTCTGTAGGGAAGGCGAAAATGCCATTTTCAAATGCTTTCGGTGTCACATGACTTGAAATACCTATTTCTTGTAAAGAACAAATCATACCTTCAGAACGTTCGCCACGTAACTTCGCTCGTTTAATTTTAACGCCACCTGGTAAACGGCCACCTACTTTTGCGACAATCACATATTGACCTTCGTCAACATTTGGCGCACCACATACGATTTGAACTGGCTCCTCCTCGCCTAAATCAACCTGGCAAATATTTAATTTGTCGGCATCTGGGTGTGGGGATTTTGAAACGACATGACCGACAACTAAATTTTTAATATCTTTTGTATAATCAATAATATCGTCTACTTCGATACCAGTTCTTGTAATTTTTTCAGCTAAATCTTGAACTGATTGGTTTACATCTACGTAATCTTTTAACCATTCATTTGAAATCAACATTACTGGTCACCTCTATCTTCTACTGCTTTAAATTGATCTAAGAAACGTACATCATTTGTGTAGAAATGACGAATATCTTCAATACCATATTTCAACATTGCAATACGATCTGGACCCATACCGAAAGCAAATCCTGAATATTCATTAGAATCAAATCCTGCCATTTCGAGTACATTAGGGTGTACCATTCCTGCACCTAAAATTTCAATCCAACCGGTATGCTTACATACGTTACATCCTTTACCTTTACATTTAAAACAAGAAATATCTACTTCAACAGAAGGTTCTGTGAATGGGAAATAACTTGGACGCAAACGAATTTCACGTTCTGGACCAAAAAGTTTTTTCGCAAGTAGGTCTAATGTCCCTTTCAAGTCACTCATTTTAATATTTTTATCGACGACTAATCCTTCAATTTGTGTAAATTGGTGACTATGCGTCGCATCATCTGAGTCACGGCGATACACTTTACCAGGACAAATAATTTTAACCGGACCTTTGCCTTCACGTTTTTCCATTGTTCTCGCTTGAACTGGGGACGTATGTGTACGCATTAAAATTTCTTCAGTAATATAAAAACTGTCTTGCATATCTCTTGCAGGATGAGATTTAGGCAAATTCAAAGCTTCAAAATTGTAATAATCTTGTTCAACTTCATAACCATCAACAATTTCATAACCTAAACCTAGGAATAAATCTTCAATTTCTTCGACCGTTCTTGTTAACGGATGTTTAGAACCAATTTCAATATGTCGACTAGGTAAAGTCACATCAATAGTTTCTTCTGCAAGTTGTTGATTTAATTTTTCTTCTTTAAGTATATTTTGTCTTTCATCTAATTCATTTTGAATCGTTTGACGTAGTTCATTCACTTTTTGTCCGTAAGCAGGCTTTTCTTCATTAGGTAAATCCTTCATATTCTTCATTAATCCACTTACAGAACCCTTTTTACCTAAATACTTAACCTTCACATCTTGTAATGCACGTTCATCATTAGCTTCATTAATATCGACAAGCGCTTGTTGTTTTAACTCAGCCATCGTATCATTTTGAGTCATGACCAAACTCCTCCTTTTTAAATGCCACTTTTCAATTTTGATTTCGGAAAATAAAACATTCAAACTTCAACATCAAAAAAAGCTTCCACCCCAAATCACACTGGGACGAAAGCTTTCCGTGGTACCACCCAAATTTATGCATAAGCATACACTTGTAAATCTATTGATAACGGAATGACAATTCCGACTTAAATTTCTTTAAGTAACCAAAAAGATGAAAAAAATTATTTCAGGTTGGAATAACTTTCAGTCGCGGTCATTCTCCCTTGGCAACCCTTTAAATAATTTACGTCTTTTTATTGGCAGTTCATTTAGTTGTTTAAGTGATGTTTAAATTGATAATGATTGCTTTAATTCTTATAAATTTCATTCATTATTATAGCCGAACTTTGAACATAGGGTCAACCTTTCAACTGATATAACAATATACTTCCAGCAATAGCTACATTTAAACTTTCCGCTTTACCGTAAATTGGAATAATTAAATTTTTCGTTGTTTGTTGTAACAATTCCTGATTAACCCCTTCGTCTTCATTGCCTAATAGCAAAGCGAAAGTTGATTGAGCTTCTATTTCTTTAAAGCTCACCGCATTTTCAAGTGCAGTACCGTAAACTGGCCCATCAAAATTGTTCATGTAGTTCGCCAAATCTTCCGTTACAACTGGAATATGGAAGATGCTTCCTTGACTTGCACGCATGACTTTATCTTGATAAGGATCAGCAGTGCCCTTTTCCATTACAATTAAATCTAAACCTGCAGCATCAGCCGTACGAATGAGCGTGCCTAAGTTACCTGGATCTTGAATACGATCAATTAATAACACTTGTTGTGCTTTCGATACATCATATTGTGGTTTGTCAATTACTGCAAAGAAACCTTGTGGCGTAACAGTACCTGAGAGCGCCTCAGCAACTTTCATATTAATTTCATATGTTTCATTCGCATAGTTTAAAAGCGCCTCATCAGTTCTATCTGGTTCTATAACAAATAATTGTTGAATCGTAATGCCGCTTTGCTGAGCCTCTTCAATAAGATGAATACCTTCAATCAAAGCCTTTCCTGTTTTATCACGGTCGCGTTTCTTTTTTAATTTATTGGCATTTTTTATTTTATTATTTTGAGCAGACGTAATTTGTTCCATTATATAGATTCTCCAACTCTTAAAGTGATGTATATATTGTAATTCAATTTGAGCGGATTTCAAACCTTACATTCATTCTATTATCAACTCAATGGTAAAAAATAAAAGCAAATCGGGAGCCTATTCAATTGGAATGACTGCATCGACTTGCTTCATAGGATTGCATTTAATATTTTGTAAATAAATGTGTGTAATTTATACTACAACTTGAACTATACACATACTTATTTAAATGATTACTTAAAATATTGATACCCTATATCGTATTTTTTTACGACATTTTCAAGAATTGGACTCGTAGCATCTGCAGATTGATGACGCACATTTTTGTGTGCTTTCTTGAATACGTCAGATTTCAACCAGTCTGTAAATGCTTGTTCAGATTCCCATAAAGTTAAGATTTTCACTTCATCAAAGTCGTCTTGTTCTTGAGTTTTTGTAACGAACATTCCTTTGAAACCTTCTAATGTTTCAATGCCATGCCTCGTGTAGAATCTTTCTATAATACCAGTTGCTGTCCCTTTGTCTAATTTTAATTTGTTTTCTGCCATAAATTTCATGATGTTTTCCTCTTTTCTGTTAATTTATTTTGACTAATTTTGCGACCACAACGATTCTTCCAGATGTTTGATTATAAGCATCCTCACATGTTGATAAGGTCACTAACTTATCTTGATTACTGACTTCAACATGAGATTGAATCACTGATTTTTGTTTTGTTTTATTTATAAATTGTTGAAACTCTGAGCTTGATGCGAAATCTGTTTGAATATAGTTATCTTTGGTCGTAGTTTGATACACACTAAATACTTGTAGCTTATATTTACCATATTTCGTATCATATTGAATGTCTTGATGACGATGATAATATTCTTGTTTTAAATATTTTTCTAGAACATCAAACATCGTGTCATCACCCATATGATGACCATAAATAATTGTATTTAAGTTTGGATTCTTCACAGAATTCCTATAATCCATGAAAATACTACCCTTACGACTCTTATCATCTTCGAAATCCTGCCTCAAATATTCATGATTTGTTTTACCTTGTAGCACAGGATAATTTAACGTAGTCCCTTTAAGCTGAATCCAACCTACAATATCTTTATTAATTGCTTCTAATTTATTAAATTGAGGTCTTGTTTCACTTTTAGAAGTTAAAGACTCAAATTGAAATTCCTTCTGAAGTTCAGCGTAGCGCTTAGCTGAAGCCTTATCTTCAAGATACATTTTCACTAATTGATAACTAAAAACAATGATGACGACAATTAATATGATTTGAACGATTCTTATGATTTTAGTCACTTGATGGTGTCACCCTTTTTCTACAAATAATCATGCCACATTCATCATCCTGAATAATTTTAGCGTCTATTTGGTACATTTCTTTTAAAATCTTTTCATTAATTACTTGGATTGGTTTACCTTGTGCAAGCACACCATCGGTACTCAAACATATGACTTCATCACTGTACTCAATCGCTTGATTAATATCATGAAGTACCATAATAAATGTAATGTTATAGCGTTCCTTCAAAAGTCGAATTGTATCTAAAACTTGATATTGATAATGAATATCTAAATACGTCGTTGGTTCATCTAGTAATATGTATTGTGGCTCCTGAACGAGAGCTGTAGCCAGAAATACTCTTTGAGCTTCTCCACCTGACAAAGTAATTAACTTTTTATGTTGTAGATGTTCCAAATTTAATTGTTGAATAGTATATTGAATAATCCTTTCTTTATGTTGATCTCTATTCAACACACTTCCATAACTATAACGACCTAATTCAATATATTCTCTCACTGTAAAACCTTCAGGAATTTTCATCGTTTGGTGAACCGTTGCGAGTTCATGTGCCAACGCCTTTTTACTAAACTTTTTCAAATCCTGTTGATTGAGATAGATTACTCCAGATGAAGGTTTCAAATTACGAGAAAGTAATTTCAATAATGTTGATTTACCGCAACCGTTGGGGCCTATAATTGAAGTGATGGCATTTGAGCTAAATGTTAATGAAAGATTTTTAATGATTTCCGATTCATTCTTATATTGAAAATGAAGTCCCTCAGTATGCATCATTAACCGCTCCTTTACAAATGAGATAAATTAATACAGGACCTCCAATTAACATCATGATGACATTAGCCGGTATTTCAAGAGGCGGATGAATCGTTCTACCTAGTAAATCGGTCATTACTACAAACCATGCGCCTATAATTATGGATAGTGGAAGGACTTGCTTATAATTTGCGCCTATAAGTTTCCTTACAATATGAGGAATGATTAAACCCACAAATGCAAGTGGACCGACAATCGCAGACGATGCGCTTGCTAGAAATACTGCAACCATTCCAACTATTAATCGATATTTCGTAATATGGAAACCTAAATTATTCGCTTGTTTCTCCTCTAAAGCTAATAAATTTACCTTAGACATTAAAATGATTGTCATTGCTAAACCTATCACTGCTGAAAGCACAATCATTTTGACATCATTCCATGTTTTCATAGTGAAACCTTGAGGCATTTTCAAAAATGGATTCTGAGCAAATAAATCTAACAAACCAGTTAACATTGCAAACATGGCTACCCCAATCAATATCATTCGTGTCGGTAGCAGTTTAAACTTAACACTTAAAATGAACAACATTAAAAATGGTAGCATCCCTCCAACAAAACTAAGTAAAGGAATATAGAAAAAGAGTTGCGGTGCAAGTAATAATAAAATCGTTCTCGCTACCAAAGCTCCGGAAGATACTCCGAGTAGTTGCGCTTCAGCCAAAGGGTTCTGTAATACTGCTTGTAGTAAAGCTCCGGAAGCTGACAACATGGCTCCTACACATAAGGCAATCAATATTCTAGGTAATCTTAAATCTATAATGGTATCTATATTCGATGCTTCCCCAGTTGAAAGCTTCTGAAGTATGTCTTTAAAATGGATTGGTATCGTTCCTATTACAAACGAAATATAGATGGTAATACAAAGTAAGATAAGTGAAATAATAACTAATATTCTAGGATGTTGTTGAAACATTATTTATCTCCATTACTTTTTATAAAATAGATTATAGAGTTGTGTCATGGCATCATCAGCATCTACATTCGCAGTGATGCCAAATGGAATTTCTTCCAAATCATAGACTTGGTTGTTCTTTACAGCTTTAAAGTGTTTCCAAATATCATTTTGTTTAAATTCTTTCTGGAACATTTTTTTAACTTCATCGGGCATACCATGTGGGAGTCTCAATATGATATCTGGATTGACGTTAACAAGGTGCTCTGTATTCGAAGAAATATATTGCTTTGAGTGATCTTGAATGACATTTTCTCCCCCAGCAATTTTTACAAGATCTCCAATATAAGATTGATCTGTGGCTACTAAATAACTTCCTGGAATACCCATAAGTATCAGTACTTTAGGATGTTTCTTCTCTTTCGCAACTTTGCTTTCAATATTTGCCTTTACAGTATTAAGATGATCATTCAATTCTTTAGCTTTTTTCTCTCTATTAAATTGCTTCCCTAATTCAGTTATAGATTTTTCCATCCCATTTAGACTGTCATAATCATAGAAATACCCCTTCATATTCAACTGTTTGTAAAATGGTTTCATCTCATCTTTAATCGTAGAAACACTTAATACATGTGTTGGATTTACTTTTTTAACCGCTTCTACACTCGGTTCCATTGGTTGCCCTACTTCAGGTACATTTTTATATCGTTCTGGTAATTTCTTATATGAAGTTGGTTTACCGACTATAGGCAAATCGAGTTTATCTAGTGTCATTGTTAATGCTACTGTCGTTGGTACGATTCGAAATTCTTTTGTTTGCGCACTCTCTTTCTTTTTATCTTTACCACTAGAGTCACAACCGCTTAGTAAAATGATAAATATTATTAAAGTAGTAATTAACCTGGTTATTTTCATTTTTTAGACTCACTCTTTCTATTAACAAAATATGTAGCTATTAGTACTAATAATGCCAATAAAATTAGTGAACCTAAAATCACATATGTCTTTGTATGAAGTGAAGGTTTCATTTCTTTAAATTCCTTTTTAGGTTGAGGTTTCTTATCGGCATCTCTATTGAAATTAGGATTTGGTTTATCTTTTTTACTTTGAAAAGGATTTAACTGAGTTAGATGACTTGGTTTAGACTTTGCCTGAGTATTTCCAAATGAAGGTGTCATTGGAAAATGATTGTTAGTAGTTATTGCGTTAGAATTACCCGTGCTATCTTTGAACAATTGATGTTGATTTTCGTTCTTTATCGTTTCTTGAGAAATAGGTTTCTTTTGTTTTGAACTTACATTATCTTCTGGAATTAAAGTTTGGTTAGGCAAAACGTCTGAATCTTTCTCAACATTATTATTTTCATCAAATTTTTTACTATTTAAATTGCAATCTTTATCGTCACATGTATTTACTTCGTTTTTATGATTAATTTTCAATTTATCTTTATTAGTCATAACGATATACGTCACGTAATGATGGTCATATTTTAATGAAGGTATATTGATATGGATACGAGACTTTATTTCTTCTTTTATGTCATTGATAGGCATACGTATAGTTATAGTATCTTTGTCTTTATCCTCATCAATTGTAGTTATTTTTAATTCTTTATTTTTTTGATAAAAGTGAAAACTCTGCCACCATTTTCTATTTAGAATCGTTATTTCGAAATAGGTTTTCCCTTCGATATTCACTAAAAATCCAGGATGATCAACATAGTCGTTCATGTGCGAAGGTTCCTTATCATTTTGACGTCGCACATAAAATTGCACAGCTTGTTTCTTTATATCTTTATCATTATGTATTGTGGTATCTGTCTTACCATTTTTTATTTTTCTTTCTATATAAGAATCGGCTGATGATTGAGTCTCATCATCAGCCTTAGCTAGATATGTGTGATTTTCATTTATTAAAGTTACGCATAAAGTCAAAGCGATAATAAAGTTTTCCGCCTTTATACGGCCCCATTGATTCATTATTGGTTACCTTTTTCAACTTAAATGTCATAACTGAAATTGTAATTAATGCAAATAAAGAAACAATTGGAATCAAATATGTATATGTTGGAATTCCACCACTAGTTTGAGGATTTTCTACATTGGATTTATCTTGAACGATATTTGGTGAGCCTGTAGCTCCCGTATCTTTCCCATCAAATTTAAAAGTAATATTGTAATGATGGTCATATTTAAAAGGTTTACCATTTACTGGTTCATCAATATAAACAGAGATTGTACCATTCACTTTACCTGAAGCTTTGCTTACTTCAAATTCTGACGTTCTAATATCTTTACTGGCATCTTTATTAATGATTTTTTCTTTGTGACCATCGATACTCATTCCAGTAATCCAATGACTATGATTGACTGTAATTTGAAGTACCTTTTTACCGTCTTTTTCAATTAATTTTGCTGGCTTTTCAAAATAATCATTCGCCATTGAAGTATCATTCGTATTATATTTGAGAACTTCGAAATTGATTGATTTCCCTTCAGCCGCTTGACTTACATTTGGAACCCAACTAAATAAAAATATAAATAAAACTAGGATAAAACTTAGTGATTTATATGTCACTTTCAATTCAAAAACCTCCATGAGAGTGATGAATGTAAACACTTTCCACTCTAATTCTTGTTAAAAGAATAAATGATAATAGTTATCAATGTCAACAAAAATTTGATAATATTTTTAATTAGTTGTTTAATGCTTGTGAAATATGCTAATATATTGTTTGTCCATTATCATTTGATAATGCTCTATTTCACTCTAATTCTATAACTTCTCAAAACACAACTGAGAGAACTACTTATCAAAGGAGAGAAAAGTTATGAACAAACCTAATCATTTTTCTAACAACACCCCCACAAAGAAAAATCATTACTCAATCAGAAAATTTACAGTTGGTACTGCCTCAATTATTGTAGGTTCATTCTTATTCTTCGGACAAGCACATGCTGAAGAAAATCCTCAAGGTACGACTGGTACTGGTTTCCAAAGAGAAACTGTAGGAACAGTTGAAACAACTGGTCAACCTGCTGCTGGTAATCCTGGAACTGCTACACCTGCTCAAGGCGCTCAAAACGATCAAAATAATCAAGCTGGCGGAGCACAAACAGGTACACCTAATAATGCGCAAGATACTGGTGCACCTGCTCAAGCTAAACCAGAAGCAGGAACAACTCCAGCAGGTAATCAAGCTGAACAAAATGCTGGTACACCTCAAAATAATCAAGCAGACGCTTCAGTAACGCCTGCTCAAAGTGCTGGTCAACAAGGTCAAGGTACACCAGGAGCTGATCAAAACGCTACTACTGGTCAACAAACTGGTACAGCTGCTCAAGGTGCTGATACTAAACCAGGTGAAAATGGTGCTGGAACTGCAGTAACGCCTGCTCCAACAACTGGTAATAACAATCAACAAGATCAAGCCGGAGCAACAGGAGGCACTCCAGCTAAACCTGATACTACTGCAGGTCAAGACACTGCTAAACCAGGTAACACTGACGCAAGTCAAACTCCAGGTAACAACCAACAAGGTCAAGATACTACACAAGCTGGCGCATCAAAACCTGATGCTTCTACTCCAAATACAAATGCTGAAGCTAAACCTACGCCAGGCACACAAGGTCAACAAACAGATCAAAACAATCAAGCTGGCGCTGGTACTACAGTAACGCCTGCCCCTGAAAATAATACTCAAGCTGGTCAAGGTGCAACTGGAACTCCTGCCCAAGGTACTGAAGCTAAACCGGGTAATGACCAAAACGCAGGTACTGGTCAACAAACTGGTACGCCTGCTCAAGGTACTGAAACTAAACCGGGTAATGATCAACAAGGCCAAGGTGCAACAGGAACTGGTACACCTGAAAACACTAAACCAGGTGAAAATGGTGCTGGTACTACAGTAACACCTACTCCAGGTGAAAATGCAGGTCAAACTAAACCAAATGGTCAAGAAAATCAAGAAAAACCAGGTGCACCTGAAACCGATCAAAATGCTGGTACTGGTCAACAAACTGGTACGCCAGACCAAAATAACGCTGGAGACACTACAGTTAAACCACCTACTGCTCCTGATCAAGGTACTGAAGCTAAACCTGATACTCAAACTAAACCTGATGCAACTACACCAGACCAAAATGGTACTGGCGCACCAGGACAAGACGCTGGTACTAAACCTGGTACTACTCCTGACCAAACACCTGGTAATACAGAACAACAAGGTCAAGGCGGTACTCAAACAGGTACAACTACACCTCAACCGGGTACAACACCTGATCAAAACAACCAAGCTGGTGCTGGTACTACTGTAACACCTGCTCCTGAAAATAATACTCAACCTGGTCAAGGTACTGAGACTAAACCAGGTACTGACCAACAAGGTCAAGGTACGCCTGACAACACTAAACCAGGTGAAAATGGTACTGATAATACAGTAACACCTATTCCAGGTGAAAATGCAGGTCAAACTAAACCAGATGGCCAAGAAAAACCAGGTACGCCTGAAACTGATCAAAATGCAGGTACAGGTCAACAAACTGGTAAGCCTGATGAAAATAGCGCTGGGGACACTACAGTCAAACCACCTACTAATCCTGATCAAGGCACTGAAGCTAAACCTGATACTCAAACTAAACCAGGTACTACAACTCCAGATCAACATGACCAATTAGGTGCTGGTGTTAAACCAGGTACAGGTACAGATCAAAATACTCAAGTTAAACCAGATGATGAACATAATGGCCCTGACAACGGCCAAAACGGTCCTGACAACGGTCAAAACGGTCCTAACAACGG
>NZ_KV840039.1:433729-516056 GCF_001839105.1 Staphylococcus sp. HMSC62A08
CTAACAACGGTCAAAACGGCCCTAACAACGACCAAGATGGTAAACATCACGTAACAACTGAGGGAGATCACAAAACAACTACTACAAATATTAAAAAAGAAAAAACTGAATTACCTGATACTGGTGTAAGTAGTGAAGCTGCTTATACTACAACTGTATTCGGTACAATCTCTTTAGCATCTGCACTACTTCTATTCAGAAGACAAAGAAAATCATCTAAATAGTTAGATAATCATAGAGACGAGTTAATCATTTGAAAGATTAGCTCGTCTTTTTATTTGGCGTAATATAATAATAAAATAATATAAAAACTATTCACTTAATTTTCAGTTAGTGTATAATATCTATGTATTAATTGATAAATGCTATCAATTGAAAAATTACATAGGAGTTGTTAACAACATGAAAAAACAGCATAGGAAAAATACTTTTATTTTTAAGAATAACTTTTCAATTAGAAAACTTAAATTTGGTGTAGCTTCAATCACTTTAGGTTCAGCACTTATTATCGGTGCTCATCAAGAAGCTAAAGCCGATGAAAATTCAGGAAACCAAAATGATAATGTATCTACAAATCAAAATGTTCAAAATAAAGATCAATCAACTCAACAAGTACAAAACCAACCTAAAAATACATCAGCTACACAAAATTCAAATACTCAAAATACTCAACCTACTACTGTTCAAGACCAAAACGCTCAAGCTAACAATAAAAAAAGCGATTCTTCACAATCAGCTGAGCTTTCAGAATTATTAAATTTCCAAGTTCAGAAAGATAAAACGAATGAAGTTTCTCACATGGATCAATACGTTCAACATCCTGGTAAAGTAATTAAGAAAAATGATAAATACTATTTCCAAATTACGCTAGAGAATGCTTCTTGGTGGAAGAGTTTTCAATTTTTTGATGAAAGTGAGACAGAATTACCTACTACAGTGGTAGATGATAATACTGAAAAAGACACTAAAACAGTTAACATAGAAGTAACTCCTGGTATGAATAATATTATTAGTAAAGTACATATTGTAATACCTGCATTAAAATATGATCACGAATATACAACACATATTGAATTAGAAAGTGTTATTCCTACAATTGAGGATCCAGAACCAACAACTCCTCAAGAGCAGCCTAAACAAAATGACACTACCCAAGATCAACAACCTGCTACTGATAAAACTGAAAGCTCTACTCCTGAAAAACCATCAACTTCAGTGAGCAATACTGAGACTCAAAAACAAGATACTAAAGTTGACGCACAGTCTAAGCAAGATGAAACATCTAAAAATCAACAACCTGCTACTGATAAGACTCAAAGCTCTACTTCTGAGAAACCATCAACTTCAGTGAACCAAAGGCACAAAAACAAGATGATAAAGCTGAAACACCGTCTGAAACAGGTAAAAAAGAAGACAATAAAGTTGAAAAACCTACAACAACTCAAACTGACATTACTTCTAAACAAAACAAAACGACTACTAACCCTTCTGAAAAGGATAGAAAGGGCAAAAAAGATAAGAAAGATAAAAAAGAAAAACAACCTAATAAAGATGGTAAAAAACCTGATAAAGATGAGACAAAAGATAAAGACTCTGGTAAAGGAAGTAAGAATGGTAAAGGTGACGACAAAGACCGTAAAGGTGTTAAGAAAGAGAAAGGTAATGATAAAGACTATAAAAATAATCAAGTTTCAAAAACAGACACTGTAAAAGATTCTAAAGTTAATAAAAATGATAGTGATTCAAAATCTACAAATGAATTACCTCAAACTGGTTCTCATAAAGAATCTAATAACGGCGTAATATTTAGTCTAATTGCACTATTCTCATCATTATTCTTTATTAAAAGAAAAAGTAATAAAAATATTTAATATTATTTAGACCACTATAACAAGTACATCATTAAGCGATGTACTTGTTTTTTAATTGTACAAATAAAAATATAAAATATTTTAAAAATACTATTCAATTTAAAAATAAATAGTGTATAATAATCCTAAGCTAATTGATAAGGTTTATCATTTAGAAATCTATCTTAGGAGTTGTTAACAACATGAACAAACATCAGAAGAATCATACACTAAGGTATGCCAATTACTTTTCCATTCGTAAATTAACAGTTGGCGTAGCTTCAATCACATTAGGAACTGCCCTCTTCCTAAGTTCAAGTCACGATGCACAAGCAGCAGAAAATTCATCTACTCAATCAGATACTAAGACAACAACTACTACTGGTCAAAACAGCGATGGTACATCCCCTACTGGAACAGCTACAACGACTGGTACGTCTAATCATAAAAACCAAGCAGATTCATCGCAAAACCAAAACAACATTCAACCATCGACTCGTTCTAAAAATGATACTCATAACCAAACAAGTAGCACCTCTAATACAAACCAAAATTCTAAAAGTACTTTCCATCCGGCTGATAATTTAAAAGAAGCAATTAAAAATCCAGATGTAGCAAATCAACCCCATGACGAAGGACCTAGACGCCCTGTAGAATTTCAAACATTAGATGATAAAGGCCAAAGCGTCTTCTATCTGGAAGCAAGCATAAAAAACCCTGCTGATGCCATCTTTACTAAAGATGGTGCGAAAGTAGAACTTGAAGTACAAACTGCAGATTCGTTTGAGAAATTTGAAGTTTTTAACGGTAATACAAAATTACCAGTTGATCTTGTTTCTTTTGATCCAGAAAAAGACTACGCTTACGTCAGATTTCCTGTCCCTAATGGCACTAAAGAGCTTCGCGTAGCAGCAAGCGTTTTATGGGGAGGAACTAACCATGATAATTACGATGCAAGAATGATTTTTAAACAACCTATTGAAAATGATACAAGCCAGTTTCAAACACAACAGCAATACGATACTGAAAAACTATTAGAACCTTATCGAAAAGCTAAAACGCTAGAAAGACAAGTGTATGAATTAGAAAAAATTCAAGACAAACTTCCTGATAATTTAAAACAAGAGTACAAAGATAAACTGACTAAAGCCAAAAGTGATTTAGCGCAAGAGGTTGCTTCTGCTAAACCAGAATTTGAAAATGTTGAACCTACTCCTAAGACTTTAACCGAAGAAAAAAATGCAGATTTCGTTGTACTTGAAAGCACTGAAGATAGTCCATCAGTTATGGATGGTTTCGTTCAACATCCATTTAAAACAGCGGTTATTGATGGTAAAAAATATGTAGTAATGCAAACTAAAAATGATTCGTATTGGAAAGATTTAAAAGTTGAAGGCAAACGAGTACAAACAATTTCTCGTGATAAGGCTAAAGATACACGTACAATGGTTTTCCCATATGTAGATGGTAAAGATATCTATAACGCAATTGTAAAAGTTGTAGTTCAGAATATTGGTTATGATGGACAATACCACGTAAGAATTCAAAATAATGAATTTGCTAAAAAACGTATTGAAAGCGATTCAACAGACAATACATCTACTTCTAAAAAAGCTGATTCAAGCTCTACACCAACAAACAATTCAAGTTCACAAACAACAACGAAACCTAACAGCCAATCAGACAAAAAGATTACCGCAAAGGACTATCAAGCTACAACTTACAAAAATCTTTACGACGATGTAGTCTACGATAAAAATAATTTACATAAAGAACTTCCACTCTTTGTAAGTGGTCACTTTAGAAATGCGATGAATAATGAAGAAACTTCTCTTTATGAGGGTGCGCTGAATCCTAACGTTAAAATTGAAAAAGTAAATGATTTATATAAATACACTGTACGCTTACACCCTGGAATAGCAGATGTGGGTGGCGAATTTTATGACTTTGACCTTTTCAAAATGGAATACAAAGACCAACCATTAGAATTAAGAACAATCAATGACAAGAATAGAATTAAAGAATTCTCTGTAACTTCAAAAGATTTATTAGAAAAAATCCAACTTACTGGTACGACTAAATATCCGGAAAATGTTAATAATCCAAGCAAAGGTCGAGACCAAGCACATGACGTAACACTTCAATTGTATTATGACAGTGCTCGAAAATTTAATGATGCGCTATGGAACGACCCTAAAGAAGTACCATCAAAGCCAGCTAAACCGGCTAAAGCTACATCTTCTACAACACAAACAAAACCAGCAAATCAAACAACAGCATCGACTCAATCATCTGTAGCAGATCATGAAGTCGAAGCAAACAAAGTTCCTAATGCATATCCAGTTACAATTCAAGGTGAATTAAAATATCAAAAAGATAATTCTCAAACTTCTACTTATGCTAATTTGTTTGAAAAAGACGTCAAAGTTGAAAAAGATGGAGACAAGTTCAAATATACTTTTAAAGTAAAAGAAGCAAACGGTAACACACTTATCACAAAGAGAACGAAGTATCAATTCTCTAAAATTACTCACAACGGTGAAAATGTACTATTAACTGAACAAGCTGATAAAGTGAAAGAAGCAGTTTTAACTACGGATAAATTATTAGATAAAATTCAACTTAAAACAACTGTAGTTTCTAGATATGACAAAGCTGGTAATGAAGTAGATACTACCCTTGATCTCGACTTCCCTATTGTGGAAAAACCGCAGACCGATACTACTAACAATGCAACTACAAATACAACTGAAGTCACTCCAGTCAAAACAGAGTTTGAAAATGCAACACCAACGCCTACAGTATTAAAAGATGAAAAAGCCGTTGATTTCTCTGTTCTAAAGAGCTTAAAAGATCAACCGTCAGTAATGGAGAATTATATTCAAAAACCTTTCAAAGTAGCCGTTGATGAAAAAGGTAATCAACTTGTTGTTCTTACATTAAACAATGATTCTTATTGGAAAGAATTTAAAGTTGAAGGTACACGTGTAACAACAATTGCTAAAGATAAAGAACATGATACACGTACTATCACGTTCCCTTACGTAGAAGGTAAGAAAGTCTATCAGGCGTTTGTAAGCGTTGAAGTACCTAAAATCGGTTATAAAGGAAATTACAAAATTAGAATTGTAAATAATGATCCGAAGAAAGAGCCTGAGAAAGTACCTGAAAGAATCCCGAATAAAGAACCTGAGACACCACACATGAAGGATCCGAATAAGACACCAACTACACCAACTCACAAAAAGGAAACAATCAAAATCACTAAAAAAGACAAGACAAAAGTAAAAGGTAAAAATACTAATAATGATGACACGTCTATCACTAAAAATAAAAAGCATGAAACTAAACATCAATCTGATAAATCTAAAACGTTACCTAATACTGGTGCTGATACAACTACACCAACAATTTGGGCAAGTGTATTATCATTCTTCGCAGGTGTATTACTGTTAAAACGTCAAACACGTAAAAGTAATAAAAAACACTAATTTCATAAAGCATTCATCATAACTTGATGATGCACAATGACCTACAGTTACCTCTATCTAAAGCTGTAGGTCATTCTTATAAATGGACATAAAAAATCCAACAACCTCATACAGATTGTTGGATAAAAATAAATAAATTCTATATTATTTAGAAACGATTTCTTCACCATTGTAAGAACCACAGTTTTTACATACACGGTGAGATAATTTGTATTCGCCACAGCTTGGGCATTCAGTCATACCAGGTACTGAAATTTTGAAATGCGTACGGCGTTTATTTTTTCTAGTTTTAGACGTTCTTCTTTTTGGTACTGCCATGATTAATCCTCCTTAGAATAGACACTTAATTCAAAATGTCAGTTCAATTAATACTATTATATCATTAATTAAACTGCTATTGCTCTTTATCGTATAATTGTTGTAATTTCTGAAGCCTTGGATCAACTTGCTTACTTTCAGAATCATCATTATCTTGTTCTTGTTGAACTTCAATCAATTGATCTTCATCAATGACTTCCCAACCATTACCTTCTGTTAGCATTTGATTGCTATTTTCAGAGAAGGCGCGCATAGGCTTTTCAATAATTACAAGTTCTTCAGCAATGTCTTTAATATTAATCATACCGTCAGAAACAAGATGATAATGTTCATCTTCTTGATCTTCACTATCGATATAATCATTATAGCCCTCTAAGTCAAAAACTTCTGAAGTTGTTACATCTAACGGCACTTCAACTGGTACGAGTGTACGTGCACAAGGCATCGTATATGTTCCAGTCACATGCATATCAGCAATGACTTCATTGGATTTCACTGTTAATTGGCCTTCAACATTTATTTCTGATAGATCAATTAAATCTAATGATTCTTTCAAATGATCAAAATGAGCCGTTTGGTTAAACTCAAATGGCTTACCTTGATACTTTCTTAACTGTGTTATTGACCATTTCATATGGCTTCACCTCTAACAAGCACAAAATTTATTTTAACTTTCCCAACAAAAGTTGTCAAGATTTTTTCTTAACATATATAGTTCTGTTACAATACTAATGATGAATACTGAAAGGACGAATTGCAAATGAAAAGTGTTGGCCTCATTACTGAATATAATCCTTTTCATAATGGGCATTTATATCATGCTCAACAATCTAAACAACGTTCTAATTCAAATGTAACAATTGCGTTGATGAGTGGCAACTTTGTTATGCGTGGTGAACCTGCCATCTACAATAAATTCACTAGAACTGAAATGGCGCTCACAGGCGTTGATTTAGTGGTTGAACTTCCGCTTCTCGCTAGCCTATCTTCGAGTGATACTTTTGCGGAAATGGCTGTGAAAGTGGCGCAATACCTTGATATCGATACCATTTCTTTTGGAAGTGAAAGTGCAGATTTGAATGACCTTCAACAACTTGCAAATCAAATTTCTACTTTAGAAAGTCATCCTGATTTTAAAAGTAAACTTAAAGAAGGCAAGAGTTATCCTCGTATATTAAGTGAACTCACGGATAGCCATGAACTCTTACAATCCCCTAACAACTTGCTAGGAATGAGTTACCTTAAAGCAATCAATCAATTCGCGCCTCAAATAGAAGCGATGACAATTAAACGAGAAGGTTCACATCATCACCATTCAGAAATAACGCATCATCAATTTGCGAGTGGTACATCGATACGTCAGTCTCTGCTACAGGGAAATCATCATTGGCGAAACGTTGTTCCACAAGTAGCTCATAATTTATATAAAGCACCACATGTCTCAGCAGAAGATACATTTCCATTCATTAAATATCAATTAACCGTTCAACATCAAGAAGATTTGAAATCCATATATAATATAAATGAAGGATTTGAAAATCGATTGAAATCAATGATTCAACAGAGTCATTCATTTAAAGCGTTTATGCAGAATCTTAAAACTAAACGTTACACTTATACACATATTCAGCGCATTCTTATGACCATATTATTGAATATAAAGTCTCAAGATGTACATAAAGATATACATGCTGTAAGAATATTAGGAATGAACGACATAGGTAGAAATTATTTAAAACATTTAAAAAATAAATTTCCTGAACATCAATATATTACCAATATTAACCAAAAAAATGCCCACTATTTCCAAAATGAAATTAAAGCAACACACGTGTATAATTTAATGAGTCATCAAACACAAACCGATTTCAATACACCCATCATACGTAAATAAAACCATTTCAACCCGAACCATACAGCAATTTCAATAGTTATTGATTGCAAATCTGGTACACGTTGAAATGGTTATTTTTAAACATCAAACTTATCTTTTAACGCCTTCTCTACATGTGGTGGCACGAAAGCTGAAATATCCGCTTTATACGCTGCTACTTCTTTAACAATGCTTGAACTAATAAACGAATATTTAGTACTCGTCATCATATACATCGTTTCAATGTCACTATTCAGTTTTTTATTCATCGACGTCAATCGTAACTCGTATTCAAAATCACTGACCGCTCTAAGACCTCTAATAATTGTCTTAGCTCCAACTTGATCACAGAAATCGACGAGTAATCCATTGAAATGATGAACTTCAACATTCGATAAATGTTGGACTGAATCTTTGATTAAATCTATTCGTTCTTCTGAATCAAATGTTCCACCTTTGCTGCTATTCTTTAACACACAAACATGAATCTCATCAAAGCGATCGGCACTTCGTTCTATAATGTCTAAATGACCGTATGTAATCGGATCGAAACTACCGGGAATAACTGCTCTTGTCTTACTCATATTATTCTCCTTTTTCAAGTAACAAAGTATCTGTTAAACCATAATGATAACGCTTAATCACTTGGAATGGCTCATATTGAATATCCTCATGATTACTAAACTCACAAACGATAATACCATTTTCTTTTAATAAATTAAACTCCGAAATTCTCTCAATCGCCTCATCTATAAGTCCCTTTTTGTAAGGTGGATCTAAGAAGATGATATCAAATTGTATCTCACGTTTAGCGAGTGCTTTAAGCGCTCTATCAGCATTGTTCTTATAAACTTCAGCTTGTGACATGAGATCTAATTGGTTTAAATTCGCCTTTATCACTTTGACTGCTTTAAAGTTTTGATCTACGAAAATGACTTTCTCCATACCACGCGACAATGCTTCTATACCAAGGGCACCGCTTCCTGCAAACAAGTCTAACCCCAAACCTGAAACCTCATGCAAACTATTAAAGATGCCCTCTTTTACTTTATCCATAGTTGGACGGGTATTACGCCCTTCAAGACTTTCTAAAGCTTTACTTTTATGTTTTCCTGCTATTACACGCATTTGCTCACACTTCCATTTCAATAGGTTATTTAATATAATTTGTTGTAACAAAGGAGAATGATAATCTTATGAAACAATCTTTTATCAAAATCGGAGAAGGTTTAACAGACTTGTTCGAATTCACTACGCTTATCGAGTATAATCATCCCCGAATTAATCGCATCATTTACTTTCATTCACCACAATCTGAGAAACAATTATCCTCAGTAGCAATGGTTATGAATCCAACATCTGGCAATCATTTTCAAGCGATGTACATCATGGTTAATGCCCTTAACTATCCTTATCCAGATGGTAACAAGAAATTCGACATCATCAATACAGAAGCTGAAAAGTACGATATCCCAGTCGTCGGCATTGATGTACAACCGCCCGAGACCTATCCTGATTTAGATTTATACTTTAACTATCTTATCAGTGTCTTACGTCTCCAACGCTGGATTCCACCTCTACAATAAACGATATTTTCTTAAAGCATTTCATGTTTTTCTTTCTCATACGTTTTCTTTAGAAATTTATAAGGTGATCCGTCGATAGCGCGAACGTATTTAAGTTGCATTAATTTATGAACAATACTATCAGCATCTGCTTCATCAACATACATGACGACATATTTTCTTTGTTTATTTGAATGAACTATATGTCCATATTTTCTAATTTGACGTTCATGCTTAATATGTTTTAAATAAATAATTAAACTTACTCTAGGAATTAAATTCATATCTCGCTCACTCCATTATTTATACATTTGTAATCATATCACGTCTGTGTGCGTATTGAAATCACTATGACACTTCTCTGAGTGCTGTTTATTTATACTCTTTATAATTTTATTTTTGGAAAATGAATATCCTCATCAACGATGACACGATATCGATATGATTTAATATTAAGATAATATTTGTTAAGCTAATTCTATTAAAAACGAGGAGGCTCACATATGAGTAACACTAAAAAATGGTTGATTAATGGTACCATAGCTACAGCTGGGATACTTGGCAGCTTATTCTACTTCAATAAGAATAAATCACCAAAAGAAGTTAAAACAATCCCTGAATTCTTCTCTGGTCAAGCACCCTACTTATTTGCGCATAGAGGTGGCATGGCTGTTCGACCTGAACAAACACAATTAGCATTTGACAATGCTGTGGAACACGGATTAGATGGATTTGAAACGGATGTACGTTTAACTCAAGACGGTAAATTAATCGTCTTTCATGACGCACTTGTCGACCGTACGACCAATGGTTCAGGTAAAGTGAGCGAACACACATTAGAAGAATTGAAACAATTAGATGCAGGGTATCATTTTACAGATATTAATGGGGATACACCATATCGTAACCACCCTCATGCTAAAATTCTTTCATTTGAAGAACTACTTCAAATGTATCCAAATATGTATATCAATGTAGATTTAAAAGACGCTCCAAATACGTACGAAGGACGTCTCGCTCCTGAAATCATGTACAACAATATTGTTAAACACCAAGCTCAAGACCGTGTGCTAGTCACAAGTTTCCATAAAACTCAAATCCAACGTTTTGTCGAATACAGTAAAGGAGAAATAGCAGTCGGTGCAAGCCAAGCTGAAGTTGCTGAAGGCTTCATTAAATTTAATTGCATGCTTGGAAACACATTTACTCCACAAGCGGATACGTTTCAAATGCCAACAGAATTTAAAGGCATTCCATTGACCTCTAAACGCTTTATCGATTGGCTAAATCTTAATAATATCGTACCAGGTTTCTATGGTATTAATAGTATTGATTTAATGACAGACTTGTATCATAAAGGCGTTCATACCATAGTCACTGACCGCCCTGACCTAGCAAAGCAATTTAAAGAAACCTTACTTAATAATTAAAACTGTATGAGGCAGGAACGGAAATATAATTTTGCAAAATTATATTTATTGTCTCACACCCAACTTGCATTGTTTACGGAACTTCTTAAAAAAGAAATTCTCTATGTTGGAGCCCAAGATGGCTACGATTGAAAGAACATTATATATGCGCACTTTCAATTCAACCATCTACAGCCAATTTGTTAAAAAGTACTGAGATAATCAATGATGCCTCAAATTTTGATCGATATAATTGGGATATGAAATAAAATGATGTGCACTCCTAAATCTCTTTAGAAGTGCACATCATTTTTGTTTTATATTTTAATGTACGGTTAAAACCAGAAAAATGCCGGAGGGTCTGCTTCATATTTCGATTTATCTAGATGTTCTTTTTTGATTATTTCATCAGGTGTCCAACTATCTTTAGGGTCTTCCTGATTAAAAATTTTCCCTAAAGTTTTAGGATTGTAGCTTATATTTCCAGTATATTGATTATTATCATCTATATATATGGGAGCCTTAAAATTATAATCTTTCTTACCATTGACATAACCATCTATAAAGTAGTCTCCCATTGGATTTTTCTCAACTTTAGTTATTTTCATAGCAGTATATTTTTTTAGGTTATATTTAAAATATAAATCAATTCTACTTTTTTGAGTTTCGATATAATGATTCTTTTTACTTACATGGGAAATATATCCTACAGCTATTAATATTGTCATAATTAAGATTATGAACAACAGTGTTTTCTTTCGCATTAATAATCTCTCTTTTCTATTTTAAGTTGACTAATATAGAAATCAAAGCTATAAAATTATATTAATTAAAACCAGAAAAATGCCGGAGGATCTGCTTCGTATTTTGATTTATCTAGATGTTCTTTCTTGATAATCTCATCAATATTTATCGAATCGCCTGTCTCTTCATTTTTTAATAACTTCCCAAAAGTCTTAGGATTATAGATTAAATCACCTATAAATTGAAGATTATCTACAGTAGATATTTGAGCTTTGAAATGATATTTTTTATTTTTATTAATATAACCACTTACAAAGTAAGCTCCCGTCGGATTCTTTCTAAATGAAGTTACATGCATAGAGTTATAATTTTTTAGATTATATTTGAAATATAAATTTAGGCGTTCCTCTTGAGTTTCTATGTAATTTTCTTTCTTATTTTTATGTAGAGTATATCCTATAGTTAAACAAATGATTGCAGCTATAACGATGAGAAGGATTATTTTATTTTTACTATTTTTCATTGATAACCTCTCTTTTTAATATATTTTCAGGATATTATATCTCAGGAAAATAACAAAAATGATAATCAAAAAATAAAAAACAATGGTGGATATGCTTCATATTTTGATTTATCTAAATGCTCTTTTTGATTATCTCATCAGGTTTCCACTGATTTTTAGATTCATTTTCTTTAAATAGCTTTTTTAAAGTTTTACCATTATAACTAATTCTTCCATTAAATTGAAAATTACTATCATAAGAAACAGTTGCGCTAAAATTGTAATCTTTATCATGATTAACATAACCATAGAAAAAGTATCCTCCCATTGGATTTTTTTCAACTTTAACAATCTTCATAGAGTCATACTTTTTTAGGTTATATTTAAAATATAGGTCTATTCTTTTTTCTTGGGTTTCTATAAAATTATCTTTCTTATTTTTATGCAAAATATATCCTATAGTTAAACAAATGAGTACAGTTAAAACTGAGCAAAGGAGTATTTTCTTTTTTTTATTTTTCATAAATAACTTCCTTTTGTAGATTTTCTAATTAGAATATAAAGATTTTGAAAGTAGAAAAATACATTACCGATAATCAGTAAACAATTATAGATATACTTCAAATTACAATCTAACTAAATCAATCAAACTCCCTATATGTTTATAAAAGTTACTCCAAACCTCAAATCTATTAAATTTTAAAATATTAAACAAATTAAAAATGTTTCCATATTATTAATTTATAATAAATTAATATGCACCACTAAAGTTGGATTTTTATATAACTTTGTGTGTGCACATCAGTTCTTATAATATTTCTAAAACCATATAAATAATGGTGGATTAGCTTCGTACTTTGTTTTATCTAAATGTTCTTTTTTGATTATTTCGTCAGGTTTCCACTTATTCTTTGGTTCTTCCTCTTTAAATAACTTTCCCAAAGTTTTGGGATTATAGTTTATCATTCCATTATATTGATTATTATCTTCAATAGACAAGAAAGCTTTAAAATCATAATCTTTCTTACCATTGACATAACCATCTATAAAGTAGTCTCCCATTGGATTTTTCTCAACTTTAGTTATTTTCATAGCAGTATATTTTTTTAGGTTATATTTAAAATATAAATCAATTCTACTTTTTTGAGTTTCGATATAATGATTCTTTTTATTCACATGTGAAATATATCCTATACCTGTAATTAATAATACAATCACAAATATAATTATAGGAATAAGTATTTTCTTATTTTTCATCAATAATCTATCCTTTTGTCATTTTTAACGATAGCATAGCTATTAGAAATCATCATAAAATGTATGTCTAAAACCAGACCAACATTGGTGGATTAGCTTCGTACTTTGTTTTATCTAAATGTTCTTTTTTGATTATTTCGCCAGGTTTCCACTTATTCTTTGGTTCATCCTCTTTAAATAACTTCCCCAAAGTAGCTTGAGGATACCTTATGATTCCATTAAACTGAAAGTTATGCTCATAAAAGCAATATGCAGTAAAATAATAATCTTTATCATTATTAATGTAACCTTTTATTAAATAATCTCCCATTGGATTTTTTTGAACTTTAGTTATTTTCATAGAACCATATTTTCTTAAGTTATATTTAAAATATAAATCGAGTCTACTTTTCTGAACTTCTATAAAGTGATTCTTTTTACTTACATGGGCAATATATCCTACAGCCATTAATATTGTTATAATTAAGATTATGCACATCAGTACTTTCTTTCTCATTAATAATCTCTCTTTTCTATTTTAAGTTGAATAATATAGAAATTAAGCAAAGCTACAAAATTATATTAATTAAAACCAGAAAAATGCCGGAGGATCTGCTTCGTATTTTGTCTTATCTAAATCATGTTTTTTTATAATGTCACTTGGATTTAACATGTTTTTAGGATTATCCTTCTTAAATAATTTTCCTAGTGTTTTAGGATTGTACCCAACATCCCCATTAAATTGATAATTATTCGTACCTGTTATTAAAGCATGAAAATAAAACTTCTTATTATTATTTATATAACCCTTAACAAAATACCCTCCCATTGGATCTTTTTTAAAACTAGTAGTTTTCATGGACTTATAATTATTAATATTGTATTTGAAATATAAATCTATTCTTCTTTCTTGAGTTTCCATATAGTTAATCTTATTTTTATGAGATAAGTATCCACATATCAAAATAAATGTTAGTATAGTAATTAATATAATTAAAATTATTTTTAGTTTCTTTGTTTTTTTCATAGTGTACCTCATTTCACTTTTAATTAAGGAGTTATTAATTATGAGACTTTTAGATGACGATTCTAAATCTATTTCACATTTATCGTATCAATCACTAAATTTAAATAGTTATTACAATATTAATGGAAAAAAAATGAAAGTAATTGAAAAACGTGATGACACTCAAAATGGATTACGTGCTTATGCTTTTGCTCCAGTAAAAAATGGTAAACCTGATAAAAAGCATATTATTATGGGATATGCTGGCACAGATCCTTTCAGTATTCATGATATATTTACAGATGCTCAACTTCGATTTTATAATAACACAAAAAAACCTAAAATTAATAATTATTATAAAAATTTAAATCATACTACAATCAATAAAAGCTATAATGACTTTTCTGATGATAATGATATTGTTAATAGTACCTATAATGTGACTAAAGAAGCTTTTAAAAATAGTTTTAGTTTGCAAAATACTTTAAATTCACCGAATTTATTAAAACGTAAGTTTCCAATTACAAATGCTTATGATTCTTCAAAAATGGTACCTACTCAAATGGCAGAGAGCGTTGCTTTTACTAAAGCGATAAAAGAGAAATATCCTAATAGTCACATTTACGGTGCTGCACATAGTTTAGGATCAGTACATGCTCAAATGAATACAGTATTTGGCAATATAGAAGGAGCCACTACGTTTGGTGCTCCAAATGTAAATGAAACGTTTTCTAAGAATTATCAAAATAAAATTGATTCCCGTCAATTTGAACAAACCGTGAGAAATATAGGACATCCAGATGACATGATTAATAATTTGACATTTGGAAAGGACCGAATTGGTTCAAATATTGTCGCCTTTCCTCATATTAATAAAGGATTATTTATACCATTTTTAGATCAACATTCTATTGCTAATTATGATGATTTTGTTAAAGGTGGTAACATTCATGAAATGTCAAAATCTGAGTTAGCTCAATACAGAAAAGCACAAAAATTAAGTTTATCGTATAAAACGTTTGGCATACCCATGAGTTACAATGATTATATCCAAATTATGAATAAGAAAGTTAAAGATGACAAAGACTCTACTACTAAGAGTAAAAATAAATCGAAAAGTTCCTTTTCTAAAAGCGTCAATCCCTTTTCTGATAGTATGGTTAGGATTGGACTCGGCGGTATCGGTGGTAATGGTAAAAAAATAAAAATCCACTCTGATAAGGTTAAGAATATTGCTAATCAACTTAGAGAAAAAATCAATATATATGATAAGTTACTAAGTAAATTAGAAGAATATCAAAGAGATACAGCACGTGAAGCACGGCAAATTTTAAATAGGTATGAAAGGGAATTATTAGCAGGTTCTCATGAATTTATTAGTCCTAGTGAGTTAGAAGATTATATGGAGATGCTCGCTAAAGGCGGTTCTGCTGCGAACTTAAGATTTTATGATAATGGATTAATGGAAGATGTGATGCAAGACATCAAACAAAATCAAAAAAGCTTAATGCAATTCGCTGAAAAACTCGATGAAGCTGCAGATCAATTTGAAGATAAAGATAAAGAAGAGAGTGATATATTCGGTTTATTTAGTTAAAGGAGATGAAAAAATGAGTTCTGATAAATCTAAAAAAATGTTCAAAGAAAAAGAAAGACTTAGAGAATTAAAGGAAAGAATGCGTGCCGAAACACAAGATATGGTACTTGATGCTAAGTCACGCATCAAAAGAGAAGAAAGGCTTATTGATGAAATGCTTCATGAGATTAATCAAGCAGGTCAAGGTATTGAAGAAGCTTTTGAGGGTGAAGCTAGCGAAGCTGCAATTAAAAGTATTGATAAAATCAAACAAAATAATAAGACGTTGGACACAAACTTTCACTCGCTTTTGAACACATTTGAAATCGATTAATCGCTCTTACTAAATAAATATGCATCTCCTGTTCTATTGTCTGTCATTCATATCATTTACCTCTAACTCCAATAATAAAAATCACTTTCGATGGGGGCTTCATTTGTCTACCATCGGAAGTGTTTTTATAGTTAAATTAAGTTTTTATATCATCTCATCTGTTTTCAACCATTATAATGAACAGTTACATGAACCACCTGTTGCGCATCCGTTATGTCCTGTTTGGAAGAATGGGTTGCCTGCTTCAATTTTCACATTCTCAGAAACTGCAAATGCTATTTTTGTCACTACTTCATCGATTAGGTTTTGGAGTGCGACTTCCTTTGTTTTGTACTCCATGACAACTGGAAGCATTTCATATGCACGTTTGCGTTGACGTGTTTCCATCATAATTCGTTTATAGTCAGGGTGATATTTGCCAAATCTCATAACATCATCGTATTGATCTTTCGACTTTAAGAATGCTTGATATAGTAAATGTGCTTCGTCATCATTTTCCAAATGATCTTTAGCATGTTGATACGATTGATACACCTCTGATTGAACAATCATATCAGAGAGATTTTCTATTTCATCTAAAATTGATAACGTTTCTTCAGTAATCATGTTTTCACCCTTTCGATTTTATTTTTCCAAGAATATTAATGAATAATAATCTTTCATCACTTCGCCACCCATTTCATCATATTTATTATTTAACATACGAGAGCGATGAATGTCAGAGTTCATCCAACTATGGATTAATGTTGGTACATCGTCAAAGTCATATCCGACGTTCTGACTTGTAGATTTATATGTCACATTGTTTTCGTCTAATTGTTGCGTAAGAGCATTCTCAGTAAATTCAACACTATCAGAACCATTGTCTGTGGCTTCATATAGATTAATAGAGGCGATATGTGCAATATCATTATTTGTTTTAAGAGGTTTTAGACCTTTAAGATGTCTCATCTCATTTGTCACTTCGTATAATGTAATCAGCTGATTGGGATTTTGTTCATAAGGAATAGACGCTTGGTCATTTGAACTACTATTTTCTTGCTTATTAATTTTATAGGGTTGAAGTGCTGTTAGTGTATCTGCATCTATAAAGCGTACAGCTAAAATTTTATTTGTTTCTTGATCTGAATACACTTGGGCGTAAATGTTACCGTATTTAATTAATGTTTGTGTCTTCATATCTTCATCGGACATTTCGAATCGATATGTTTTACCCTTTGATTGAATTGTTGGTTCAGGATTAATACTTGTATTTTCAAAAAGATGAGAGGCACTTTCACCAATCTTTAATGGATTCACTTTAACGTTGTCCCCTGTGGCGTACACTGACGTAATGATATCTTTTTTAGTGCTCACAATATAATATTGGTCACTTTTTTTAAATATGTAATTCTTATAGCCATTTTTAAAAGGATATGTTCGATCAGCTTGTCCATAGTGTTTCGTCATAAAGTCAATATTCTTACCTATCCATGTTCCAACACCTTGTTTGGGTTTAGGATTTTCAGTATGATTGTTGGACTTCTCAAATTGCTCAGTATGATTACTTTTATTTCCTTTATTCGGGTTCTCTAAGACATCAAATTTGAGACGTGGTGAGTAAAATAAATAAATTAAAAAAGTAATTAAAAAAATGACGCCTACTACTTTGATAACTAACTTTTTCATTTCTCACCCACCTCTAAAGAATTATATTTATTGTACAAAAATATTCTGCTATTTATCAAGACAAGTGGTCATACTTGTCAGACTATTTCATTTTAGTCACGTTAATTTGGTTTAATTTTAATAAAAAAACTGATAAAACCTCATATGAAGTCTCATCAGTATTGTGAAATAGATTGAACTTGTTTATGAACTACAGTCCTAATGTTGCTTTAATTAACGATGTTGTTTCTCCACCTGGATAAAGTACATATAAAAGAATGTAAACAGCTACGCCTGTAATCGCAGTGAAGAACCAAATAATTGAAGCAATAGGTCCAATCTTTCTATGAATATTGAATTTATCTTTAAATGCTAAAATAATTTGAAATAATCCTAGCACGCCACCAATCGTAGCTAAATTAATATGGAACACTAAAAAGATAGTGTAGTAAATCTTCACTGAGTCTGGTCCACCGAAAGCGGTATTTCCAATGAAAATTGTTCTACTTGCATAAATAATAAAGAAAGTTAATGCAAAAATTGCTGCCCATAACATGACTTTTTTATGTTTATCAATTTGACGTTTCCAGATTAATCTCCAACCGATAGCGACTAATATCGCACTAATGACAATACATGAAGTACTGATCGTGGGTAAAATGGGTACGCTCATAAGTTTCATCCTTACTTAAGTAATTTTATATCATTTTTATTAATGAAACGACAACAACGAGTACGAAAAATACGACTAAGTAGTTCAATGAATAGATGAACATTTTTGTCGCCCATTTCGTTTGGTCTGAATCCTTTTTGAAGGTTGTAAATCCTAAAGCTAACCATCCTAGGTTGAGTAATGTAGCAATGACTACAAAAGTGACACCTAAGTTTGATAATAAGAATGGTAACGGCAATAAGAATATTAACCAAATAAACATGCTTATTCTCGTACGTTTGAAGCCTTTAACGGATGGTAACATTGGAATATTCGCTAATGAATATTCGTCACTTCGTTTAATGGCTAATGCGTAAAAGTGAACCGGTTGCCAACAAAATACGACTAAGAATAGTGCAATGGCAGCCAAGCTCATTTGACCATCTATTGCCACCCAACCAATTAATGGCGGTACAGCACCTGGAAAGCTTCCTACAACGGTATTCCAAGTTGTGTGTCGTTTAGACCAAATGGAGTAATAAGAAACATATCCTACGATACCAATTAAACCTAAAACACCTGATGGCACATTTAATAAGAATAGACAAGCTTCACCTATTAACATCATCCCGAAGCTTAAAATTAATAAGTTTCTGTCTGAGATTCTATCGTTTACAGTTGGTCTACCTTGTTTACTAGGCATGATGCTATCAATATCTTGATCGTAATAGTTGTTTAACGCACATGCGCCCCCCATGATTAGGGTAGACCCAACAATCATCATCAATATTTGAGGAATAGACGATAGGAAGGAATGGTTTGTCATTACAACTGCAAGCCAAGCGCCTGCAAATGCAGGAATTAAGTTACCTTGAACGAGACCCATCTTAATAATTTGTTGTAATTCTTTGAAGGTTACACGGCCCGTATCCTGTGACAAAGTTTGATCTTTGTTCATAGTTCCCCTCCTTGAATTTTTCATATAGTACAATGATATAGCAATTTTTATTAAAAGACTAGGTTTTATAAAATTAAATTGTGACACTTTAGCGACATTATAAATCGTCGATTTTGTGACACAATTAAAAATGGTATTCTTGTTATAATAGGTTAAAAGTAAAAATATGTACATTAATCTAAAGTACTGAATCATCAAGTGTCATCACAAGTGTCTCATGAAGTAGTTTAAGGCTTAACTTTGAAGTTAAACTCATCGTTTAATTGATAATAAAGCTGGATTCTACATATCATTTAAAAGTGAGTACTTTAGTTAATGATGGGGTGTTTATCATTGTTTAGAAAGCAAAACCTTAAATGGTTAGGTGTTTTAGCTACGATTATTATGACCTTTGTTCAATTAGGTGGCGCCCTCGTAACTAAAACAGGATCAGAAGATGGCTGTGGTTCATCATGGCCATTATGTAATGGTGCACTTCTTCCTCAGAACTTACCAATTCATACGATTATTGAGCTAAGTCATAGAGCAGTATCAGGGCTCTCTCTTATCATCGTCCTTTGGTTAGTAATTACAGCATGGAAGAATATTGGGTATATTAAAGAAATAAAACCACTTTCAATCATCAGTGTTGCTTTCTTACTTATCCAAGCACTTATTGGAGCTGCCGCCGTGATATGGCAACAAAATGCATATGTCCTAGCATTACATTTCGGTATTTCTTTAATTAGTTTTTCATCTGTATTTGTAATGACTTTAATTATATTCTCTGTCGACCAGAAATATGAAGCTGATGAATTATTTATTAAAAAGCCACTTCGTACGTTGACATGGTTAATGGCGATTATTGTCTATCTTACAATTTATACGGGTGCGTTGGTAAGACATACGAAATCAAGTCTTGCTTACGGTGCTTGGCCTGTACCTTTCAATGATATTGTGCCTCATAACGCACATGACTGGGTACAATTTGCACATAGAGGTATGGCGTTTATTACTTTCATGTGGATTATGTTCACATTTATTCACGCGATTAAGAATTATTCAGATAATCGTACTGTAAGATATGGCTATACAGCAGCGTTTATTTTAGTTATTTTACAAGTCATTACTGGTGCATTATCAGTGATTACGAATGTTAATTTAATCGTTGCATTATTCCATGCATTGTTTATTACATTCTTATTTGGTATGATCGCTTACTTCATCTTGTTGATGTTAAGAACAACTCGCAGTATGAAGTAGTCTCATTAATCGAACAAACACACACTAAAGTTTATAAGCTATTACACATCATAAATACGCGCCCTTCAAGGTATACTCACGTAAATTATCCTTGAAGGGCGCGTATTTATCTATGCTGAAGTACCAAACCGCTATCGTTGGCGAATACAGAAGCCCGCCCAATTGTGTAAACTGACGTATTGTCACACAATTGGGCGGGCGGGCATGTTATGATAGCTTTTCTATTTCAACGAGTAAATCGCCTGTCGCAATCGCATCGCCACTAACTACATTCACTTGTTTAATTACACCATCAAAAGGCGCTTGTATAGTAGTTTCCATCTTCATCGCTTCAGTAATTAGCAATGGTTGATTAGCTTTAACTTCATCGCCTACAGATACTTTCACTTCTGTTACTGAACCAGGCATTTGTGCCCCAATATGACTAGGATTCGTTTTATCAGCTTTTGGTTTTACATTCGCATTCGTCTTTACATTTTCATCTTTGATATAAATACGACGTGCTTGACCATTCATTGCGTAATAAATAGTACGATTACCATTTTCATCAGGTTCACTAATCGTTTCAAGTTTAATAATTAAACGTTTACCAGTATCAATTTCAATTTCTACTGTTTCACCGTTACGCATACCAAATAAGAATGTTGGTGTATCTAATAACGATAAATCACCATATTGAGCTTTCGTTTGAATATATTGCTCATAAACTTTTGGATATAAGACATAGCTAATCACATCTTGCTCAGTCACTTCGTCATGTTGTTTCTCGGCTAACGCTTCACGAATTGCTTCAAAGTCCACAGGCTCTAAATATTCTCCTGGCCTTTCAGTAAGTGGAACTTGTCCTTTAAGAATGACATCTTGTAACTTTTGATTAAATCCGTTTACCGGTTGACCAATTTCTCCTTTAAAGAATGAGACTACCGATTCAGGGAAATCAAGTTTATGACCTTCGCTAAGTACTGAAGATTCATCCAAATCATTCTGTACCATGTAAAGCGCCATATCTCCGACCACTTTAGATGATGGTGTCACCTTGACAATATCTCCAAATAAGAAATTCACTCTACGATACATATCTTTAACTTCATCGAAACGCTCTCCTAAGCCTAAACTTTTAGCTTGTTGACTTAAATTTGAATACTGTCCGCCTGGCATTTCATGTTGGTAAATTTCAGTATTAGGTGATTTTATGTCACTTTCAAAGTCCGTATAATATGGACGAACTGTTGCCCAATAATGGCTCAGTTCTTCTAATCCTTCAATGTCTGTTCTTAAATTACGAGGGAACCCATTCAATGCGTAGTAAAGTGAGTTTGCACTAGGTTGACTAGTTAACCCACTCATAGACGCCACAGCTGTATCAATAATATCAACACCTGCATCAATCGCTTGTTTATAAGTGAGTAAGCCATTTCCACTCGTATCATGTGTATGCAGATGAATTGGTAGATCGACTGCTGATCGTAATTCTCCAATTAATTCATTCGCTGCTTTTGGTTTCAGTAGACCTGCCATATCTTTAATTGCTAAAATATGGAATCCTTCTCTCTCGAGTTCTTTAGCCATATTCACATAATAATCTAATGTATAAATATTAGAACGTTCAACATTTAAAATATCTCCAGTATAACAAATTGCACCTTCGGAAATTTTACCTGCTTCTTGAACGGCTTCATTTGCGACTTTCATTTGATCTACCCAGTTTAATGAATCAAATATACGGAATACATCTACGCCTGCTTTAGCACTTTCCTCTACAAACTTTTTAATGACGTTATCAGGATAATTTTTATATCCTACTGCATTGGATGCACGTAAAAGCATTTGGAATAATACATTTGGGATTGCTTTACGTAGACGTTCAAGACGTTCCCATGGATTTTCCTTTAAGAAATTATAAGCAACGTCAAATGTTGCACCGCCCCACATCTCTAAAGAAAAGCTATCTTTAAATACTTCAGCCGTTTTAGAAGCGATATTCATCATATCTTTCGTTCTTACACGTGTAGCTAGTAAAGATTGATGCGCATCTCTAAAAGTTGTATCCGTAATTAATACATCTTCTTGTGCTCTAACCCAATCTGCTACGCCTTTAGGCCCTTGTTCATCTAGAATTTGTTTCGTACCAGATAAATGATTGATACGCTCTTGAGACACTTTAGGTATAGAAGTAGATTCATAATCTGGTTTAAGACGTTGCGCTACATTAGGGAAACCGTTAATCGTCACATTTCCAATATATTCAAGAGTCTTCGTACCTCTATCAAGCGTCGGGGCAATATCAAATAATTCTGGTGTTTCTTCTATAAATTTAGTTGTATAATCGCCACTTCTGAATTTATCGTTACGCATCACATTGATTAAGAAAGGTATGTTCGTTTTCACACCACGGATACGCATTTCACGTAATGAACGTTCCATCTTCTCTTCGGCTTGCTTAAATGAAAATGCATGCGTAGAGAGTTTAACAAGTAATGAATCGTAATAAGGAGAGATTTCAGCACCTTGGAAACCATCACCAGCATCTAATCTTACACCAAAACCACCACTTGAACGATAAGCGATAATCGTACCTGAATCAGGCATGAAATCATTGGTTGGGTCTTCAGTTGTAATACGACATTGAATTGCATACCCAAGTGTTTGGATATCTTGTTGTTGTGGCATTGCTATTCTCTCACCAAATAACGATTCGCCATCAGCGACTAAGATTTGTGTTTTAACAATGTCAATTCCCGTAATCATTTCAGTAATAGTATGTTCAACTTGAACACGTGGATTCACCTCTATGAAGAAGAATTCATCGCCTGAAACTAAAAATTCAACTGTCCCAGCATTGACATATTTAATATTTTCCATGAGTTGAATTGCCGCTTCACAAATACGTTCTCTCAAACTTTCCGATAAACCAACTGAAGGAGCGACTTCTACAACTTTCTGATGACGTCGTTGTACCGAACAATCTCTTTCATATAAATGTATGATGTTACCTTGTTCGTCACCAATTACTTGCACTTCAATATGTTTTGGATTATCAATGTATCTCTCAATATAAACTTCGCTATTACCGAAAGACTTTTCAGCTTCTGACTTAGCACGGTGAAAGGCATCTTCAAGTTCACTCTCTTCACGAACAATACGCATCCCTTTACCACCGCCACCACTTGTAGCTTTAATCATCAGTGGAAAACCAGCTTCAAGAGCAAATTGCTGTGCCGCTTCAAAGCTTTCAATTGGCCCATCAGTACCTGGAATCACAGGTAAATTGGCGCGAATTGCCGTTGTTCTTGCCTTAACTTTATCTCCAAACATATCTAAATGTTCTAAATGAGGACCGATAAACTTAATACCTTCTTCTGCACAACGACGCGCAAATTGTTCATTCTCACTTAGAAAACCATACCCAGGGTGAATCGCATCGACACCTGCACGTTTTGCTACCTCGATAATTCGTTCAATATTTAAATAACTTTCAGCAGGACCTAAATCACTACCAACGAGATAGGACTCATCTGCCTTATATCTATGTAATGAACTTTTATCTTCATTAGAATATATTGCTACTGTACTGATATTTAATTCTGCTGCTGCTCTAAAAATCCTAATGGCAATTTCACCACGGTTAGCAACAAGTAACTTCTTTATATGTTTCAAAAGCTGAGACACCCCTCGTAATATTTTGAATTTTCTAACTAATTAGATAATAAAATTTTATCTTAAATGCTTGAATAATTCTATAGTAATTTACAAAGTTAAAAACAATTTATCGTTTTGTAACATTTTGTTGAATCAGAAATTTTCTCACAACTTCAAAATGAAATAACGATCATGTTTATGATTTAACTTCAATAAAACTTATTACTATTGATAACTTAATATTATCATCTATATTTCTCATATGCTAGTTTGACATCTTTCCTTTACAGAATTTTAAAATTCTCACCAGTCTAATTTAGTTTATAGACAAAAAAGACAACCTATAGAGAAGTGATTCCTACATAGTAAGGACATACAACTTCAACAGATTGTCTCTCTTTTATATTCAATTATAACGGCGTTTGATATCGATTTTACGTTGTTTAAGACGTTTATCATCTTGTTTGATTTGTTTAGCGGTAATTAATAAAAGTCCCATCGCAATACTTAAACTAATCATGGCTGAACCACCAAAACTAATAAATGGTAACGGGACACCTGTTAACGGAATCGTCGCAGAAATACCACCAATGTTTACAAATGTCTGACTTCCAATATAACTTGCGATACCGACACATACTAACTTATAGAAATGTGAAGGTGTTTTATTCGCTAATTGGAACGCACGATATACAATGAAATATTCTAAAATAATAACGATTAATCCACCTACAAGACCTAATTCCTCACAGATAACTGCGAAAATAAAATCGGTATGTGGTTCAGGGAGATACCCTAGTTTCATTATACTGTTGCCAAGTCCACGTCCGAATAAGCCTCCATTACCTATTGCCATTAAAGAGTTGGAAATATGATAACCCGTACCAGATTCCTGACCAAATGGATTAGTTAACGTGCTAAAACGCGCCTCTAAGTAACTTGGAACCATGTGTAAAATCAACATAAAGGTGGCGATGATAACAAAGCCTATAAATACTAATATTCCCCATTTCAACATGTTCTGTACACCGATGCCAGAATAGAAAATGATAGAGAAAAATATAATCAGTATTAACATTGTTTGTCCGACGTCTTTTTGGAAAAGTACAAGTACCAGACATGTTACTACAAATAGAATTGGACCTAAGATTAACTTGATGTTTTGTCTCACTGCCGGCATTTTCTTTTCAATCATAAAAGGTATGTAAAGAATAATGGCAATTTTAAGTAACTCTGATGCTTGTAGGTTCATAAATCCTAAATTAATCCAACTTTTAGAACCATTGATATTTTTACCAATAACTAATGTTAAAAGTAAAAGTAGGAATATACCAATCATCATTCCCTTTTGAACATTAGGTTTCTTCAGGATTTTCACATTCATGATGAATGCCATAAAGAATACGATGGCGAAACTCATAATGACGTACAGTAGCTGTCTATTATAAAAGTACGTTCCAGAAACGGCTACACCACCGGTTAAGGTACCTTTAGTCGCAGCGACCATACTTGCACTATAAACCATTACTAATCCAATCAAACAAAGGACTACATATGTAACCAACAATGGATAATCGATAAATTTAGAAGTTTTTCCAATATACCGCATTATATTTTTAAAATTATTCATATACTAGATCATCCAATTCTAAATTTTTAAAGTTAATCACTTCGTTGACTTAGTAAATTTATCTTCACTTTTTAAAAAGCTGTCTTACCTATTATATACTTGAATCCTTAGAATTAACAAATATTATTAGGTTAAGTGCGCATTTATTTTAAAAACAATTAAACAAAAATGACTGAGTAAGATATCGAATTAGATACCATCTCAGTCACTGATACGATAACGTATATGTACAATGGATGTTTATACGTGGTCGCGATTATATATTGAATCAACGCAATTATTTCGACACTTTAAATAAGTGCGTTATGTTATCTATGATAAATAAAACATTAAACGTTTGTGAAAGCTTCATGTAATTTAGAAAGTTCTTTTTCCAGTCTTAACATTAATTGCTTACCATCTTCTTTATCAACTAAACCAAGTTGAACAGCAAAATCAACCTCTTTTTGAAGGCCAAACATTTGTGTATCTAGCACTTCTTCATAAAGCGGACAAGAAGGTAAAGTTAAGTTATCCATTTGAACTTTAATAAGATGTAAAATTCTATCCGCATCTTTATTCAACTGGTCATATGCCGCATTATTTAATTTCGATTGGTTAGCCATGACATATTCCCCCTATCATTTCAATTAATATCTTCACATTAGAAGTTTATCTTAATAGATATTAAAAAGCAAGTGAATTTGAATTAAGTCGGTATGAATTTATGTTAAAATAATTGAAGATAAAAAATTAGGGAGTGGGCATATATGATTCAAATTAAAGGCGCAGTCAAGTTCCCTATCTCATTAGATAGTACAACTTGGATTTTTGATGACAGAAAGGTAAGTATCGACGATTTAGAACGTGGGGTATTCGACGGTACTCGTCCAGTTAAGTTTGAAGATAACACTGAATGGAATCGAGCAATTCTAGAAGGACAAACAAATCCGCCTACGCTTGATTCTGAAATTAAATATAAAAAACGTTCAGTTCTAGAAGGTACTTTTGTGATTAATATGACTCCATTTTTCAAAAATGCTGAACCACATCAACAAGCAAAAGCGATTAAATTATATAATGAAGAGCATTCTATTGAAGTACCAATGGATTTATTACCTTATTTATTCTTCCAATTCGCAAAAGATGGCAAACGTTTATACAGCGATAACGCAGTAGATAGCTTTGTTTACATTCCTGAAGAAGGGTATACATATGAATTTAAATATGTAACTCATATTGAGGTGATTTAATGTGTTAGAAGTTCAATGTATCATTTGTGAAACTAAAGTATTCATAGATGAGAATACTTTGGAAGCTAAACGTCTAAGAAATAACCCTATTCGCACTTTTATGTGTGATGATTGTAAGAGTCGTTTAGACACGCCTAAGCAACGCCAACCACAAGTGATCAATGAGAATCCTCAAAAGCAAGATAGTCACTCACAAAATAATAATGAATCGTAACTAATAAAAAGGTGCGACTCAAGTCATTTTAAAGCTTGAGTCGCACCTTTTCTATATCTTATTGATCTTCTTGCATCATTTGTTTAACACGTTTTGCTTCTTTTTCACGTGCAGATTTATTTAAGATTTTCTTTCTTAATCTAATACTTTCTGGTGTTACCTCTACTAACTCATCGTCATTGATAAATTGTAGCGCTTCTTCTAGCGTTAAAATTCTAGGACGATTCATTGTTTGTGTTTGGTCTTTCGTTGCTGAACGTACGTTAGTTTGATGTTTCGCTTTAGTGATATTAACTGTTAAGTCATTTTCACGATTATGCTCACCAACAATCATACCTTCATAAACTTCTGTACCTGGTTCCATAAAGTTTACACCACGGTCTTCTAAGTTAATAATTGCATATGATGTTGCTTGTCCTTGGTCCATTGAAATCAAGGCACCATTACGACGTCCACCAATTTGAGCTTTAACACGAGGTCTGAACTCTTCGAAAGTATGGTTGATAATACCATAACCACGTGTCATAGACATGAATTCAGTTGTATAACCAATCATACCACGCGCTGGAACCATGAAGATTAAACGAGTTAGACCATTATCTGTTGTCAACATGTCTAACATTTCACCTTTACGTGCACCTAATGATTCGATGACTGCACCGGCATTTTCTGAAGGAACCTCACATTGTACACGTTCAAATGGTTCACTTAATACGCCATCAATTTCTCGTAAGATAACTTGAGGTTTAGAAACTTGTAATTCGAAACCTTCACGTCTCATGTTTTCAATTAAGATTGATAAATGTAATTCACCACGTCCAGCTACAACCCATGCATCTGGTTGGTCTGTTGGTGTAACCTTTAATGAAACGTCTGTTTCAAGTTGTTGTTCTAATCTTTCTTGAATTTGGCGTGCAGTAACGTAGTCACCTTCACGACCAGCGAATGGTGAGTTATTAACCCGGAAAGTCATTTCAAGTGTTGGTTCATCAATACGTAATACAGGTAACGCTTCTTGATGATCATGTGGTGTAACTGTTTCACCCACGTTAATGTCTTCCATTCCTGATACAGCAATCAAGTCACCTGCTTGTGCTTCTTCAATTTCTTCACGTTTTAATCCGAAATAACCAAAGATTTTAGTTACACGGAAGTTCTTAATAGACCCATCTAATTTAATTAATGAGACATTATCACCAACACGCATTTTACCTCTGAATACACGGCCAATACCAATACGGCCAACGTAGTCATTATAGTCTAATAATGCAACTTGGAATTGTAATGGCTCATCATGATTGTCAACAGGTGCAGGTACGTAATCAATAATTGTTTCATAAAGAGATTGCATGTTTTCATCTTGTTTATCTGACTCAAGACTTGCTGTACCATTTACTGCTGATGCATAAACAACTGGGAAGTCTAATTGTTCATCATTTGCTTCTAATTCGATAAATAAGTCTAATACTTCATCTACTACACCTTCTGGTCGTGCAGCAGGTTTATCAATTTTATTTACAACTACTACAGGTTTTAAGTTTTGCTCTAATGCTTTTTTAAGCACAAAGCGTGTTTGAGGCATTGTACCTTCATAAGCATCGACAACAAGCACAACACCGTCTACCATTTTCATGATACGTTCAACTTCCCCACCGAAATCGGCGTGTCCAGGTGTATCTAATATATTAATACGTGTGCCCTTATAATCAATCGCCGTATTTTTAGCAAGAATCGTAATACCACGTTCTCTTTCTAAATCGTTTGAATCCATTGCACGTTCGTCGACATGTTCATTCTCTCTGAAAATACCAGACTGTTTAAGCAACTCATCTACTAAAGTTGTTTTACCATGGTCAACGTGCGCAATAATCGCTATATTACGAACATCTTCTCTTAAATTAGTCATTTTATAAATTTCCTTTCTTGAGTAAACTCCCACTTTTAATTACAACTGTTTTATTATATCATATATTAGTGAAAAGATAAGTAAAAGGTGGGGTATGGGATGCAACAAAAAAAATCAAAAGGCATCTTCTGGGTGTTCTCTATTTTAGCAGTCGTTTTCTTAACTTTATTTAGCTTTGCAGTAGGCGCTGCAAATGTTCCAATGATGATTTTAACATTTATACTACTCATTGCAACATTTGGCGTTGGCTTCACAGTTAAAAAGAAATACCGTGAAAATAATTGGCTATAAAGAAATCATCTGATTAATTTATTTTGAATCATGTTACAAACTGGCTAGACCATTAATATAAGCATAATAGCTCCTAAAATGAAGGATAGTCACTTTCATTTTAGGAGCTCATTTTATTTCAAGATTTCATTTATCATTTTCAAAACAAAACGTTGTGTCTTGTCGTCTTTTCCATTATTTTCTACCAAATCGCTTTTCATGATGCGACGCGATGGTCTCTTTAAACTCACTTAAATATTGATTTAATATTTGGTCATGTAATTGTTTATTTGCCATTACTATAGAATTAGGTCGATTCATTTCCAATGGGTCACCTAATAAGTTTGTACCTATTCCTCCAACTTCATTCAAAATCATCAAACCACCGGCATAGTCCCATGGTTGCAATCTTGGAGTGAGATATGCAGCGAGTTGTCCTTTAGCCACACTTATAATTTCGAGTGCAGCACTTCCATAAGCACGTGCACTTCTTGCATCATTTACAATTGGCATAAATATCTTGCCCATAATCGGTTTGGTTAACCAATTAGGATTGATTCCAATGATACTTGTTTTAAGTTCAGTATCTTCTAGAGGCTTAAGTAGATGAGTATTTTCATAGGCACCTTCTCCAACCTTTGTATGATACAGAACATCCTTCATGACATCGTAAACAAAACCAGCATAAGGTTCCCCATTATAATAAATCCCAATTGAAATAGCGAAATTTTCTTGTTGATGTACAAAGTTAAGCGTTCCATCAATTGGATCAATGACCCAAATGACACCATTCGTATCCGTTAATTCATGTCCATGCCCTTCTTCCCCTATCACACGGTGGTCTGGATAATTATGGTGTATTGTTTCATAAAGGAAATTTTCAGTAGCTTTATCTACATTTGTAACTAAATCATTAGGATTAGACTTCGTTTCAATATCCAAGTCTTCTTTCATCCAATGTCTTACTTTATTCCCAGCCTCTAATATTATACCTTTAGCAAAATCGTATAGTGCCATCGTATCATCTCCTATTACTTAACATTATACATGATGTTTTCTCGAAAATTATATTAATACATATTGATATACCTTAATTGTAAAATTTGAAACCCTCATAAGTAAGGTTCTAACTTTAGATAATAGGTAAATACTTATGCTACAATAACGGTAATCAATACATGAGGAGGCATAAAATGACTAAATATACATTTGCGCCAAAAGATTTTAAAGCATTTGATGTTGATGGTTTAGAGAATAGAATGGAAGCACTGAATGAGCATGTTAGACCACAGTTAAATCAATTAGGAGACTATTTCGCTGATTATTTCAGTTCACAAACAGGTGAAGAGTTCTATCCTCACGTAGCGAAACATGCACGTCGAAGCGTGAACCCACCTGTAGATACTTGGGTCGCATTCGCACCTAATAAACGTGGTTATAAGATGTTACCTCATTTCCAAATTGGATTATTTAGAGATCAACTATTTATTATGTTCGGTGTCATGCATGAGGCTAAAAATAAAGCCGAACAAATGAAAATCTTTAAAAAGCATTTTGATAAAATCAAAGCATTACCTAACGACTATAGCTTATGTTTAGATCACATGAAACCAGAAAAAACACTTATTAAAGAGATGAGTGAAGATGATCTTAAAAAAGCAATTGATCGCGCGATTAACGTGAAAAAAGGTGAATTTTTCGTAGCACGAGCAATTGAACCTTCTGATAAAAGATTGAAAAGCGACAAAGCTTTCTTACAATTCGTAGAAGAAACATTTGATCAGTTCTTAAAATTTTATCAATAAAATAATTTTGATTTATAAAGTTTGAGTAGTATTTAATACAATGCTATTCAAGCTTTTTTAATGTGATGCAACATTTTTAGGTTGACCTAACTTTTTGTTTAGGTTAATATATTTTCATAAGATTTTAGAGGTGAGTTTATTGAGTATAAAAGACAACAATTATGAACAACATCAAAGCTTAGATGAAATCAATAATACTATTCATTTTGATCATAAAGGTAGTGCAAGTCAGAAATTTCTAGCATTTCTCGGACCTGGATTATTAGTAGCTGTGGGTTACATGGATCCAGGAAACTGGATTACATCTATGCAAGGTGGCGCGCAATACGGTTATACCTTGCTATTCGTGATTTTAATCTCAAGTTTGGCAGCGATGTTATTACAAAGTATGACGGTAAGATTAGGAATAGCAACTGGTAAAGACCTTGCACAAATGACACGTCATTTTTTAAGTAAACCCATTGCGATAGTTTTCTGGATTATTGCAGAGTTAGCAATCATTGCCACTGATATCGCCGAAGTGATTGGGAGTGCGATTGCTTTAGATTTAATTTTCGGCATTCCACTAATCGTTGGTGCATTAATCACAGTATTCGATGTATTTCTATTACTATTTATTATGCGTTTTGGTTTCAGAAAGATCGAAGCCATTGTAGGTACTTTAATATTTACAGTTCTGGCAATATTCGTGTTTGAAGTGTTTATTTCTTCACCACATTTAACTGATATTCTAAATGGATTTGTTCCACATAAAGAAATTGTGACAAACCAAGGCATACTATATATCGCTTTAGGTATTATTGGGGCTACAATCATGCCACATAATTTATATTTACATTCATCTATCGTGCAATCACGTAAGTATAATCGTCATGATAATCAAGAAAAAGCACAAGCTATTAAGTACGCAACAATTGATTCAAATCTTCAATTATCTATTGCATTTGTAGTCAATTGTTTATTACTAACACTAGGTGCTGCCCTCTTTTTCGGAACTAAAACTAACGATTTAGGTGGATTCTATGATTTATATCATGCGTTGAAAACTGAACCGGCATTAGGTGCAGCAATGGGTGGTGTGATGAGCACACTATTTGCAGTTGCCCTATTAGCATCAGGACAGAACTCAACGATTACTGGAACGTTAGCAGGACAAATCGTTATGGAAGGATTCTTAAGATTATCCATTCCTAACTGGATGCGTCGTCTAATCACACGTTCGCTTGCAGTCATACCAGTTATTATTTGTTTAATCATTTTCAGAGGTAATGCTGAAAAAATAGAACAATTACTAGTGTTTTCACAAGTATTCTTAAGTATAGCGTTACCTTTTTCATTAATACCGCTTCAATTGGCTACAAGTAATAAGAAATTAATGGGACCATTTATTAATAAGATGTGGGTTAACATTATTTCATGGACGCTGATTGTAATACTAAGTGGATTAAATATCTATTTAATTATTCAAACGTTTCAAGAGTTATAAAAAAAGATGGCATACGCCATCTTTTTTTATGTCCAATCAACTAATATATATAAGGGTCATCTTTTTTACGATCCTTAAGTTCTTTTTCTGGGTCCCACTCATCTTGGCGAGTATGATTCTGGTTTAAATTATCATTGTTTGCTAGATTACGACGCTCATTTGAATTCTGCGTACCATTCGTATTGTTAAAGTAACTTTGATGACGACTATCTTTTTTAGAAAATAGCAATACAGCTACAATAATCCATAAAATCATAGCAATAAGATTCATAGTAACAATTCCTGTAATCGCTGCTGCTATAAATAAACAACCTGCTAAATTTTTACGTCCTTTGATAATTAACGCCCCTACAACACCAAGCAAAGTAGAAAAGGCTAAAAAGCCAATTGAAATAATCATAGATGCAAATAAAATATCAGGAGTAACATTTTGTTCGCTTCCATAGAATTGTTTGAGTATATCGTTATATTGTTGTTGATTCTCACTACTTTTCATAACAATGAGTGACATCCCTGTTAATAATAAGTACATGATACTTAGCCCATTCGCTACCCATGCTAAAATGATTTCTGTTTTTCTGTTCATAATTCTATGCACCACCTCAAATAATCTTCTTATCTTAATCATACTAAAATTTAAGTTGTATCGCGAATGCATACAAAAAAGGCTGGGGTAATAAATTGATTATGCCCCAGCCTAACAATGATTAATATTATTTATTTTCACTATTGTCATCTTGTTCAGTTGTGTTCTCTTTTGTACCTTCATCATCATGATTACCATGGAACATTTGACGTCGCTCTTCATAATTCATTCGACGTTGATTAACAGCACTTGGTTGATTTTTTCTTTTTTCTTTCATGCGTTTATTATAAGCTTTTTTCTTTTCTTTTTTCTTCGCACGAATTTCAGCTTTTTCTCTCTTCCGCTGTGCCTTAAGTTCTTTAGGATCAACTTGAGGTTCTATTGGTTCCTGATAATTATTGTAGCCATCGTCATAGCCATAACTATAATCATCATTATCCTGATAGTTATTCTCTTGCATTTGATCTTCGCGATTCGCTTTTTTAGATTTCTTGTTATATTTTGCCTGTCTAGACATCACTTCAGGTTCTTCCTCAGTATTCTGACTAGAAGCATATTCACTTTCTACAGCACGTTTAGGAAATTGTGAATATTTATCATCTGTTTCCTCATACTGTTCTCTATTAGCGTAGTCATGATCTAAATGATTATCATATGGCTGTTCATATTGTTGCGCTTCAAATGCTTCTTTTTGTCGACGTTCTTTTCTAAGTTGTCTTCTTGTATTTCTATTTTCCTTTTCGTCTCGTGGTTGTTCATATTCATCGTAATAACCTTGATGATAGTCCTCTTCATAATAATCATCTCGAGGTCTAGAATGAGGTTCGTGATGATCATAATATTCACGTTCATCATAGTATGGTTGACCATAATCATCGTTATAATATGCGGGCACTGTCTCAACTTTATTCCTTCTAGCAAACATCATAATTGCGATGATAAAGAATAAAATTGGAATAATTAAAGTGACCACTAAAAATACTAAAGGAATCGTAACTACTGCTGCCAATAGAAATAAGAAACCTGAAAGAATTCTAATATTCATTGATATTAATGCTAAAAAAGAAATTAATAGACAAACGATAAAGTAAACAATAATCGCCCATACACCATTTTGTAACCAAATGACAAATTGAGTTGTACTTAAATCATTGTTTCCTAAAATTTGTTGTATCAGTTCATTGTTATTTAATGAACTTTCTAAATTAGCTATTGACGTATCATTACTAAATGATACGAGTGCAATAAACATAGTTATAATCGTCAATATGAGTAAGAATACCCAACTAAACCAACCTAAAACTTTTTCAGTTAGCCGACTGACTGGACGCTTAATTTGTGTGTATTGCTCTCCTGACATCCGCTACAACTCCTTACTTTACTATCAAATCATTATATAGGATAAACGAATAAATAACTACCATTTATCTCTACATTATTTCAGAGACATTTTGAAATTTAAAAAACTTTCATTATAATCTCCAAGCGTTTTTTGTCCTAAATCTTTATATACCTCTAAGCGATTCTGTTCTTTCTTTGTAGGATAAAATCTATCATCATCTCTAACATCTTTAGGCAATTGATTTCTTGCTGCTTTGTTAGGTGTTGCATAGCCTACCCATTCCGTATTCTGTTTATTATTTTTCGCATCTAATAAGAAGTTCATAAATTTATATGCACCTTCTTTATTTTGTGCTGTTTTAGGGATAACCATGTTATCAAACCAAAGATTAGAACCTTCTTTAGGTATCACGTAATCAAATTTGTCATTATCTTGTACTAAAGGTGCTGCTACGCCACTCCAAACAACGGCAATATTACCTTCGTTTTGTTGAAGCATCATCGTAATTTCATCACCTACGACACCTCGCACTTGTGGCGCTAATTTTTTTAAATCTTTTTCCGCTTCTTTAATATGGGAAGGGTTGTTATCATTTAAACTATATCCTAGTTTATTCAGACCCATGCCCATGATTTCCCTAGCACCGTCCACTAATAAAATATCATTTTTATATTTAGATTGATACAAATCACTCCAACTATTAAAGTTTGCGTGAGGATATTTTTCCTTATTATATAGGATACCCACTGTACCAAAGAAATATGGTAAAGAATATTTATTATGTGGATCATATGACATATTCGTATAATCTGAATCAAGATTTTTCATATTAGGAATTTTTTTATGATCCAAGGGTACTAACAAATTTGAACGTTTTAATTTTTGGACCGTATACTCACTTGGGAATGCGACGTCATAATGTGTACCACCATTACGAATCTTAGTTTTTATTGCTTCATTTTAATCAAATGTTTCATAAACCACTTGTATACCAGTCTCTTTTTCAAACTTTTTAATTAAACTAGGATCGATATATTCACCCCAATTATAAACATAAATCTTTTCATGTGTTGGGGTGTTCTCCTTTGATTTAAACCAATGACTTACAACTAAACATAATACGCCAATGACTATTGCAGAAATGATGAGTTGTAAAAATCGTTTCATTCATTTACACCCCGCTTCACCATCTTTTGTCGTTTAACGAAGTGTTGAATAGCATAATATCCTATTATACCTATTAATATAGCTACAAATAAAATTGTAGAAATAGCGTTTATCTCCATACTTATACCTTTTCTAGCCATCGCGTAAACTTCTACAGATAAAACACTAAAGCCATTTCCTGTTACGAAAAAGCTTACTGTAAAGTCATCTAATGAATAAGTTAATGCCATGAAAAATCCACCAATAATGGAAGGCATAATATTAGGGATAATAACACTACTTAACAATTGCGATTCATTAGCACCTAAATCTCTAGCAGCATTCAGCATATTATCGTTCATCTCGTATAGTTGCGGTAGCACGATAATCACCACGATCGGGATACAAAATGCTATATGTGATGCTAAAACTGTAGAAAATCCTAAACCTAAGCCTGTAAAATGTCCAATTGCTGTAAACATAATTAAAAATGAAGCACCAATAACAACATCTGATGACACCATCAGTACATTATTCAAAGTCAGTAAAGTAACTTTAAATTTCTTGTTACGTAAATAGTATAAAGCAATCGCACCAAAGGTACCGATGACTGTTGAGATTGAGGCAGCTAACAATGCAATGGCAATCGTATTAAATATCACAGACATTAATCGGTCATCTTGGAAAAGCGTTTGATAATGTGCTAACGTGAAATGCTCAAAATGAATCATATTTCCAGCTGAATTAAAAGAATATACCATTAAAAATAGAATAGGTATATATAAGATTGCGATAAGTATTCCTATGTACAACTTTCCATACCACTTCACGTCATTCACCCCTTCCCATTCGATGATTTAGATTTCGTTACAATTAATATGAACGCCATAAATATAATTAAGAACAATGCAATGGTTGAACCCATGCCATAATTTTGAATCGTTAAGAATTGTTCTTCAATTGAAGTTCCTATATTAATAACTTTATTACCAGCAATCAGTCGAGTAATCATAAACAGCGACAATGCAGGGATAAATGTAACTTGAATACCTGTCATGACACCTTCTTTTGTTAAAGGCATAATGACCTTTCTAAAGGTTGTCATTGGGCTAGCACCTAAATCACTCGACGCTTGCAATAAATGATTAGGGATTGCTTTCATACTATTAAAAATAGGTAGTATCATAAATGGAATATAAATATAACTTGCAACAAGTAGAAACGCACCACTTGTAAACAGCATATTGAATACTGGCAAGTGAAAGATGTGAAGTGTTTGATTTATAATACCATCATGACTTAATAATCCTATAAATGCATAGGTCTTCAGCAGTAAATTAATCCATGTAGGAATAATCATTATCATCAATAAAATATTTTGATACTTAGAATGCGTGATAAAATATGCCGCTGGATAACTAACGACTAAAGTAATCAATGTAATGAGAATTGCATACCATATTGAATCTATGAACATTTTGAAATATCGCATCGTGAAAATTTGTTCATAGTTGGTAAAGCTAAAATGGCCATGCACATCCATAAATGAAAAATATACAAGTAAAATGACTGGAATGATGATAAATATTACCATCCACAATAAATAAGGAATAATTAATAATTTATTGATATTACGCATTATCTACATCCTCATAACTCTCAATTCGTTTATCAAACTCTTCCTCAGTCTCACCTGGCACCATAATGTGAATCGCTTCAGGTTCAAAGAATAGGCCTACTTCACTGCCAACTTCAGCTTTCTTAGTCGATTGAATCACCCACTCGTATCCTTTTCTATCGATACAACAAATTTCGTAATGTACACCTCTAAATAACATAGAATCCACTCTTGCTTTGAAAAGCCCCTGCTCCTTATCAATGAGTGAAATGTCTTCAGGACGTATTACGACTTCAACTTTTTTATTTTCTGGGATACCCATATCTACACATTCAAAATCTTGACCATAAATATTTACGACAAAATCTTCAACCATGCGCCCTTCAACAATATTAGATTCACCAATAAAATCAGCAACAAAACGATTGACTGGCTCATCATAAATATCAATAGGTGTCCCGAATTGTTGAATTTTACCGTCTTTCATCACAAATATATAATCACTTAGTGCTAATGCTTCCTCTTGATCGTGGGTAACAAATATAAAGGTAATACCTAAACGAGATTGAAGTTCTCTCAATTCATATTGCATTTCTGTACGTAATTTCAAATCCAATGCAGATAAAGATTCGTCAAGTAACAAAATTTCAGGTTCATTGACAATGGCACGCGCAATCGCTACACGTTGTTTTTGACCACCACTCATACCCTCTATTTGTCTTTGTTCATATCCAGATAACTTAACTAATTTTAATGCTTCAGTCACCTTTTTATCTATTTCCGATTTGCTTTGTTTTTTTAATTTTAAACCATAAGCAATATTGTCATAAACGTTAAGATGTGGAAATAGTGCATAATCCTGGAACACTGTATTCACTTTACGTTTGTTCGGCGGTAATTTCCCTATAGGTTTATTCTGATAAATAACTTCACCACTATCAGGATATTCGAATCCAGCGATTAACTTTAATATCGTTGTCTTACCACAGCCTGAAGGCCCTAATAATGTATAAAAATGCCCTGACTCAATATCTATATCTATTTCGTCTAAAATTTGTACACCGTCATAACCTTTACTCACAGATTTAAATGAAAGTAATGGATTCATGAACATTCCTCCCTATAAATATGAAGCTGTGGCAACTATTAAAATCTTCACTTCTTCATTTGTGTCATTAAATAAGCGATGTTTATCTTTAGCTTTAAAATAAAGAACATCCCGAGTGGTAGCTTGATATGTTTGATTACCTAATAATAAAGACACTTCACCTTCTAAACAATAAATAAATGTGTCTGAATCAGATGGTTTGAAATTCTTATAGGATGCGCCTGGTCGTAATGTAAGAATGAGTGGCTCCATTTCAAATTCATTAGAATCTGTAACAAGCCAGTTCAGTATGTATCCGCGATCATATTCATCATATGTGACTTGATCTGCTTTTTTATATAAAACTTTCTCGTTAGTACTTTCTTTAAAAAAGTCACTTGCCGAAGTACCTAATACTTCCAATATACTTAAAAAGGTTTCCATACTTGGAGACGCATGTTGACTTTCAATCTGTGAAATATACCCTTTCGATAAATCTGTACGTTCTGCAAGTTCTTCCTGAGTTAAGTTTTTAATACGTCTTAAGTTGCGCAATTTACTTCCTATATCCATCATTTAACCACCTAAAAAAAGCTATATTAAGTTTACTAATATCAAACATTTTGTTTAATGCTTTATAAAAGTAACAGAATATAGCTTTGTAAGCAATAGTTTTATGAGATAGTTTCAAATAAATGAATATGTCATTATTTTATGTTTTAGATCGATAACGACGTATTTTAAACTTCTTTACCAAATATTTGCTGTTCAGGATGTTTATTAACCTCTTGAACAACTTTATAACTATTGTATCCACTTTTATTTTCAAATTCTTTAAAGATTTGTTTTTCTTCAGCTTTACCTGGCACAATTTCTTTAAATTGTTTATAAGCATGCTTGACCTCTTCACCTTTGACAGAGGATTCATAATAATTTTCAATTTTATTAAAAAAATGAATGACTTTCATCATTTCTTCATTTGTCCAATCTAAATCTAGAGGATATTGATATTCCATTTAATTCTAGCCTCCTAATGTTAATAATATATTTTTAGTGTATCGGAGCTATTTTCATAAAACAACTAGTTTGAATAAGTGCATAAAAAAACTGAGACCCGTGAATAACGAGTCTCAGCTATATATAATGATTAATCCTTAACTATTTTAATTACATAGTATGGATTGGATATCCAATTGCTTTTTCAGCAGCTTCCATTGACATTTCACCTAAAGTTGGATGAGCATGAACAGTTAATGCGATATCTTCAGCATTCATACCTGATTCAATTGCTAAACCTAATTCAGAGATAATATCAGAAGCACCAGTACCAACAACTTGCGCACCGATAATTGTATCGTCTTCTTTAAGTGTGATGAGTTTAACGAAACCGTTAGTGTCATCTAATGATAACGCACGTCCGTTAGCTGCGTATGGGAATTTAGAAGCTTTGATTGATAAACCTTCTTCTTTAGCTTGTGCTTCAGTGTATCCTACTTGAGCTAATTCTGGCTCAGTGAAGCATACTGCAGGCATACCAATGTAATCAACTTCTGCTGCTTGACCATCAATGGCTTCAGCAGCAACTTTAGCTTCATAACTTGCTTTATGTGCAAGTGGTAAACCAGGTACGATATCACCAATTGCAAAGATATTTTCAATAGAAGTACGGCTTTGTTTATCTACTTCTAATAAGCCACGATCAGCGAATTTAAGACCTAATTCTTCTAAACCTAATTCATCAGTGTTTGGACGACGTCCAACTGTTACTAATACGTAATCAGCTTCGATTGTTTGTTCTTCGCCCTTAGCTTCATAAGTAACTTTAACACCGTTTTCAGTTTCTTCAGCAGATTTAGCCATCGCTTCAGTGACAATTTCGATACCTTTTTCTTTCATGCCTTTTTTAACTGGTTGTGTCATTTGTTTTTCAAATCCGCCTAAGATGTCTTTCGCACCTTCAAGGATTGTTACTTCTGAACCGAAGTTTGCAAATGCTGTACCTAATTCAGAACCGATATATCCGCCACCGACAACAACAAGTTTACCAGGAACTTCTTGTAAGTTTAATGCGCCAGTTGAGTCAATAACGCGTTCACCGAATTCAAAGTTAGGAATTTCAATTGGTCTAGAACCAGTTGCAATAATTGCATGTTTGAAATTGTAAGTTTGAGCACTCTTTTCGTCCATTACACGAAGACTATTATTGTCTACAAAGTAAGCTTCACCTTTAACGATTTCAACTTTGTTACCTTTTAATAATCCTTCAACACCGCCAGTTAATTTATTAACTACTGATGATTTGAATTCTTGGACTTTTTCATAGTTTAAAGAAACGCTTTCAGCAATAACCCCTAAGTTTTCTGAATGTTGCGCTTCAACAAAACGATGAGAAGCATGTAGTAATGCTTTAGAAGGAATACAACCAACGTTTAAGCACACGCCACCTAAATTACCTTTCTCAACGATTGTTACTTTTTGTCCTAATTGTGCTGCGCGGATTGCTGCAACATATCCACCAGGACCTGCTCCGATTACAATAGTATCTGTTTCAATTGGGAAATCTCCAACTACCATGTTTTTACCCCTCCATTAATAATAGTTCTGGATTATTTAATAAACGTTTAATGTGATTCATAGCATTTTGTCCAGTCGCACCATCAATTTGTCTATGGTCAAAGCTTAATGATAATGCAAGTACTGGAGCTGCTATAATTTCTCCATCCTTAACAATAGGTTTTTGAGCAATTCGGCCAATTCCTAAGATGGCTACTTCTGGGTGATTGATAACTGGAGTGAACCATTGTCCACCAGCTGAACCGATATTACTAATTGTACAAGTTGCACCTTTCATTTCTTCAGAAGTCAATTTACCATCACGTGCTTTAACAGCAAGTTCATTGATTTCATCTGAAATTTCAAAGATTGATTTACGGTCAGCATGTTTCACTACAGGTACTAATAAGCCTCTGTCAGTGTCAGCTGCGATACCGATATTCCAATAGTGTTTGTGTACAACTTCACCAGCTTCTTCATTAAATGAAGTGTTAAGTGCTGGATATTTTTTAAGTGCTGAAACTAATGCTTTTACAACATATGGTAAGAACGTTAGTTTCGTACCTTGTTCAGCTGCAATTTCTTTAAATTTCTTACGGTGATCCCATAACGCTTGCACATCAATTTCATCCATTAAAGTAACATGAGGTGCTGTATGTTTAGAGTTAACCATTGCTTTAGCGATTGCTTTACGCATAGCAGGAATCTTCTCAGTAGTTTCTGGGAAGTCACCTTCAGGTAATGATTGACTAGTTGAAGCACTCGTTTCTTCGCTACCTGTTGATGCAGCTGATGAAGCAGCACTTTCGTTAGAAGCTGAATCTGCGCTTCCTCCGTTTAAGTATGCATCTACGTCTTCTTTAGTAATACGTCCGTTTTTACCTGAGCCCGTAACAGCTTTGATATTTACACCGTTTTCACGTGCGTATTTACGTACAGAAGGCATAGCTTTAACAGTTTTGTTCTCATCAACTTCTGCTTCTTGACTTGAAGATGTTGAAGTTTCTTGAGATTGTGATGAAGTTGTTTCTTCTTTAGCAGGTGCTTCTTCTTGTTGTTCTTCTTGTTTAGAAGAAGAATCATCACTATGACTACCTTTAAATTGCATTTCTTCAGCATCAGGAGCATCAATTTTTACAATAACGTCACCAACTACTGCAACAGTTCCTTCATCTACTAAAACTTCTTCTACAGTTCCGCTAACTGGTGAAGGTATTTCTACTACGGATTTATCGTTTTGTACTTCTGCTAAGACATCATCTTCTTCGATGGTATCTCCAGCTTTAACAAACCACTTAACAATTTCACCTTCGTGGATACCTTCCCCAATATCGGGTAATCTAAATTCAAATGCCACGTTCTTGTCCTCCTAAGATTTTTACTTGATCAAAATCATTTCAAAAATTTATATACTAAAGTTGCAAGTTAAGGAAGCCCTTACAACTTAGTTTACACTTATTCATTACTCAATGCTATAGATAGCTAAATAATTCGTAGAAACTAAATAAAATTAGAATTCTAATGTCGCTTTAGCTTGCTCGATAATGTCATTTTTATTAGGTAACCATACATTTTCAGCTTGAGTAAATGGATACACTGTATCAGCTGCAGCAACACGAGCAATAGGTGCTTCTAATGAAAGGATTGCACGTTCTGCTAATTCAGCAGCTACTTGAGCACCAACACCAGCTTGACGTTGTGCTTCTTGAACGACAACCGCACGACCTGTTTTCTCTACTGAAGCTACTAAAGTTTCAATATCAATAGGTTGAACTGTGCGTAAGTCAATCACTTCAACAGAATGTCCGTCTTTTTCAAGTTCTTCTGCTGCTTTTAATGATTCTTGTACCATAGCGCCATATGCGATAAGTGAAATATCGTTACCTTCTTTTTTGACATTAGCTTTACCAATATCAATTGTATATTCTTCTTCAGGTACTTCTTCACGGAATGAACGATATAATTTCATGTGTTCTAAGTATACGACAGGGTCATTACTTTGAATCGCTGAAATTAATAAGCCTTTCGCATCATATGGACCTGATGGAATAACAACTTTTAACCCAGGAGATTGAGCTAAAATACCTTCTAAGTTATCTGCGTGTAATTCTGGAGTATGTACTCCCCCACCAAATGGTGCGCGAACAGTTACAGGTGCAGGTTTAGAACCACCTGAACGGAAACGTGTACGAGCGATTTGACCAGCAACTTCGTCAAATACTTCAAATACGAATCCTAAGAATTGGATTTCCATAACTGGTCGATATCCTGTTACAGCTAAACCTAAAGCTAAACCACCAATACCTGATTCAGCTAAAGGCGTATCGAATACTCGATCTTCACCAAATTCTTTTTGTAATCCTTCAGTAACACGGAATACACCGCCGTTAACACCAACGTCTTCACCAAAGACTAATACGTCTTCGTCTCTTTTAAGTTCACTTTTAAGCGCGTCGTTAATCGCTTGAACCATTGTCATTTGTGCCATGGCTTACTTCGACTCCTTCTCTTTGTAAATTTCATATTGTTCTGATAAATTTTGAGGCATATCTTCATACATAATATCCATTAGAGAAGTAACAGTTTGTTTATCTGTATTGTCGGCCTCTTTAATAGCTGCTTTAATTTCAGATTTAGCACGCTCAATGACTTCATTTTCTTTATCTTCGTTCCATAAACCTTTAGCTTCTAAATATTTTCTGAAACGAACTAATGGGTCTTTTTTCTCCCATTCTGCATCTTCATCTGAAGTTCTATAACGAGTAGGATCGTCACCAGCCATTGTATGTGGTCCATAACGATAAGTTAAAGTTTCAATGACAGTAGGTCCTTCACCTGCGACAGCACGTTCACGCGCTTCTAAAGTCGCTTGATATACTGCTAAAGCATCCATACCATCTACTTGAATACCAGGTATACCTACTGAAACTGCTTTCTGAGCTAATGTAGTAGCAGCAGTTTGTTTACTACGAGGTGTAGAAATAGCATAATTATTATTTTGTATTACAAAAATTGCAGGTGCTTTATATGCTGAAGCGAAGTTGATTCCTTCATAGAAGTCACCTTGTGATGAACCACCATCACCTGTGTAAGTAATAGCTACAGCGTTTTTACCACGTTTCTTAAGACCAAATGCTACACCAGCAGTTTGTACGTATTGAGCACCGATAATAATTTGCGGGCTTAACGCATTAACGCCTTCAGGGAATTGGTTACCTTTGAAGTGTCCTCTTGAGAATAAGAAAGCTTCTGTAAGTGGTAAACCATGCCAAATAATTTGTGGAACATCACGGTAACCAGGTAGGATGAAATCTTCTTTTTCTAACGCATACTGTGAAGCAAGTTGAGATGCTTCTTGACCAGCTGTAGGCGCGTAGAAACCTAAACGTCCTTGTCTATTTAATGAGATTGAACGTTGATCAAGGATACGTGTCCATACCATTCTTTCCATTAATTCTACTAATTGTTCATCTGTTAAATCAGGTACTAAGTCTTCATTTACGACATTACCATCCTCATCCAAAATTTGAACCATTTCAAATTTCGATTGAGTTTCATTTAATACTTTAACTGCATCGAATTGGGCTTGTAACTTAGGAGCCATTCAATTCACCATACCTTTCCCATGTAAATAGAAATTCATTTTATCCTCCCTAATTGTATCACAAATGAATTTACCTGTTAAACGATTTCATAAAGTTCTGTTTCAATACAAAAAGATACAGTTACACGGTCTGTTATAGTACTTTCCGCATAACTGTATCAATATTTTTCATTACTTCAATTGATCAACATCTTGTTTCTCTTGAGTTACCTTTCTCATCGCTTTTGAGTAGGCATTGAACTTTTTATTCATATCTTTATAAGCACGAGATAAATCTTTAGATTTACTATCTACTTCAGATTGTGTTGCACCATCTTGATTTAAGTAAGTAAACAGTTCTTTTTCTTTATTAAGTGCCTTTTTGTAAGCCTTTGCATATGCATCATGTGCTTTGTATTTTTCTTTAATAGCATCATTAAGTTGTGTAACTTCTTTTTTCTTAGTTGAATTATCAATATGATTCATATATTGATTCGCTTTTTTAAATTCTTTTTCTGATTTGCTTAAAGCTTCCTCTTCATTTTTAAATTCATTCTGACGTTTCTTAACATTGTCTACAATATCTTCAGCTGCTTGCTTTCTTGTATTTTGATCTTTGTCATTAACTTTTTTGAATAATTTTTGTTTATCTTCTTCTAATTTATTAATTTTCTTACTAGTAGAATTGACTGTTTTTTCTTGGTCAAAAGCTTTTTGAACCTGATCATCATATTTTTTTATTTCTTTTTTGTCAGTTGTACATCCAGCTAATAACACTGTTGACGTTAGGACAATTGCGACAGTTTTACCAAACTTCATTAACTGTTACCTCCTCATAGTTGTTCGCTTGTAATATTAAATAATAATTGATTATAAATCAATACAGAGGAATAAAGCTATTGATTAGTGTCTGTGATGTCTTGTATGAGTTTGATTTATTTTTCACTATTAAAATTAAATCAATACGTCATATTGAGTATCTAATAATGTACTTATAACTGTAGTATCTGATATATTATTTAATAAGGAAGGTGTATGACATGTTAACAATGAAAGATATTATAAAAGATGGTCATCCAACACTTCGTGAAAAGGCTAAAGAATTAAGTTTCCCAATTTCAGAAGAAGATAAAGAAACATTACGCTCAATGCGAGAGTTTCTAATTAATAGTCAAGATGAGGAAATCGCTAAACGTTATGGTTTACGTTCAGGTGTAGGCTTAGCTGCACCACAAATAAATGTTGCTAAACGTATGATTGCAGTTTATTTACCGGATGATGGTAATGGTAAATCATATGATTATATGCTCGTAAACCCTAAAGTAATGAGCCATAGTGTTCAGGAAGCTTACCTACCTACTGGCGAAGGTTGTCTAAGTGTAGATGAAAACATTCCAGGTTTAGTACACCGTCACAATAGAGTAACAATCAAAGCTCAAGACATTGACGGAAATGAAGTTAAACTAAGACTTAAAGGTTACCCTGCGATTGTATTCCAACATGAAATTGACCATTTAAATGGCGTCATGTTTTATGACCATATTGACGCTAACAATCCACTTAAACCTCATGAAGATGCAGTAGAGGTTTAATCCAAGTTTTTAAAATAACGACACTTCACTATGTAATGATTTAATTACATTTGGTGAAGTGTCTTTTTATGTATTTTTTAAAATTCATTACATGACACAATATACACCATTTATCACGAACGAATATTAACGATGTCTAAATTAGATTGTTTGAAAATTAAAAGATTATCCTTTAAAAGTTTGTCGACTGGATAAGATAAAACTGCTTTATTTATTCAAATACATCATGTAAAATATAACTTAACTGAAATCTTAGTAATTCAATACTAATTTCAAATAATGAACGACACTATTACCCTAGAAAGCATACTGGGCAGTGAAATTAAACGAGCGTTGAAGAAACCAAAGTTTAGATTGAGCTGGTATGTTTCTAAATTAAAAATTAGAACACTAAATTATTGAAGAAACAAATTTTAATATGGATAAAACTCTTTAATAACCCGAGTATTTCACACTAGGGTCGTAAATAAATTGTAGAATTTTAATCTAGGAGGAAATATATAAAATGGCAGTATTTAAAGTATTTTATCAACATAATAAAGACGAAGTTATCGTCCGTGAGAACACACAAACAATTTATGTTGAAGGACAAACAGAAGAACAAGTGAGACGTTATTTAAAAGACCGTAATTTCAATATTGAGTTTATTACAAAATTAGAGGGCGCACATTTAGACTATGAAAAAGAACATTCAACTCATTTTAATGTGGAGAATGCTGAATAATGAAGCAATTACATTCTAATGAAGTAGGTGTATACGCACTTGGTGGTTTAGGTGAAGTCGGAAAAAATACCTATGCAATCGAGTACAAGAATGAAATCGTTATCATCGATGCAGGTATTAAATTCCCTGACGATAACCTTTTAGGTATAGACTATGTTATTCCAGATTACACTTACTTAGAACAGAATCAAGATAAAATTGTCGGCCTGTTTATTACACATGGCCACGAAGACCATATAGGCGGTGTGCCCTTCCTATTAAAGCAAATTAATGTACCTATTTACGGTGGTCCATTAGCGTTAGGTCTCATACGTAACAAGTTAGAAGAACATCATTTACTTAGAACTACCGAACTTCATGAAATAGATGAAAATAGTGTGATTAAATCTAAACACTTTGAAATTTCATTCTATCTCACTACACATAGTATTCCAGAGGCATATGGTGTCATCGTTGATACCCCTGAAGGTAAAATCGTCCACACTGGTGACTTTAAATTCGATTTTACTCCTGTGGGTGAACCTGCGAATATCGCTAAAATGGCAAAAATTGGTGAAGAAGGCGTTCTATGTTTACTTTCTGATTCTACAAATGCACTTGTGCCTGACTTTACACTTAGCGAACGTGAAGTTGGACAAAACGTTGATAAGATCTTCAGAAATTGTAAAGGACGTATCATCTTTGCAACATTTGCTTCTAATATTTACCGTGTACAACAAGCTGTAGAAGCTGCAATTAAATATAATCGTAAAATTGTTACCTTTGGTCGTTCAATGGAAAATAATATCAAAATTGGTATGGAACTCGGTTATATTAAAGCACCACCTGAAACATTTATAGAACCAAATAAGATTAATAATATCCCTAAACATGAATTATTAATTCTTTGTACAGGTTCTCAAGGTGAACCGATGGCAGCTTTATCAAGAATTGCCAATGGTACGCATAAGCAAATTAAAATTATTCCTGAAGATACAGTCGTATTTAGTTCATCTCCTATTCCAGGTAATACGAAAAGTATTAACCGCACTATCAATGCTTTATATAAAGCAGGTGCTGATGTCATTCATAGTAAAATTTCTAACATTCACACATCAGGTCACGGTTCTCAAGGTGACCAACAGTTGATGTTACGTTTAATTCAACCTAAATACTTCTTACCTATCCATGGTGAATATCGTATGTTGAAAGCGCATGGTGAAACGGGTGTTGAATGTGGTGTTGATGAAGATAATGTATTTATTTTCGATATCGGAGATGTCTTAGCTTTAACACATGATTCTGCACGTAAAGCTGGAAGAATCCCTTCAGGAAATGTCCTTGTAGATGGTAGCGGCATTGGCGACATAGGTAATGTTGTTATTCGAGATCGTAAATTACTTTCTGAAGAAGGCTTAGTAATTGTTGTCGTAAGTATTGACTTCAATACCAATAAATTATTGTCTGGTCCAGATATCATTTCACGCGGATTTGTCTACATGCGTGAGTCAGGTCAATTAATTTATGATGCGCAACGAAAAATTAAAACAGATGTTATTTCTAAGCTGAATGGTAATAAAGATATTCAATGGCACCAAATTAAGTCTTCTATTATTGAAACACTTCAACCTTATCTATTTGAAAAGACTGCTCGTAGACCTATGATTTTACCAGTCATTATGAAAGTTAATGAAGATAAAGGTAATCATAAGCAATCAAATAGTAAAAATAATAATAAACAAGAAACTAAGTAATTGTAGAAGTTAATAAATCGGGATATATACCCAAAATAATAAGCTCTAAGTCGCTTTCTTTGATGAAAGTGTCTTAGAGCTTTTTTATATCAATTGTGGTTCCAATCTCGTCTTTTCTTTAATTTACCCTAGTTGGAACGCTTATGTTTGCTTGTTATCTAATAGTTTTTTGTACTCTTTATACTTATAGGGGTTTTTAACTTTTTCTCCATTTATATATACTAAAGGTACTTTTTTAACATCTTTCTTTTTAGCAGCTTTTTTATCATCGTTAGCCATTTTCCATGCTTTACTATCTTTATCTTTGTACATCTTCTTAACTTTATTTTTTTCATACTTATTTAAATCAAGTTTATCTATTTGTTTATCCACTGTACGTTTAGTAATCCACGTTTGATGGCTATTCTTCGGCTGCGCTTTGAAAATAAGTCGATTTAATTTTAAATATTCATCATCAGATATGAGTTTAACTGCATGCGTAGCCCTTCCAGCATTCATTGAATCCTTTCCTAGAAATCCAAGATTGACGAACTTCACTTCAGCCTTACCCTTGTTGATGTAATCTTTTTTGAGCTTAGGAACAATAGACGCTTCAATTTGTTTACAATATGCGCATTTGTAATCACCATAGATTGTCACGCATTTGGTATGATCTTGAGGCTTCTTTGTATTCCCATATTTAAAAGTGGAACAACCACATAAAAGTAAAATGATTGCTAACATTGATGTGCATTTTAAAATAAACTGATACATACCTACTCTCCTTATATACTATTTGTCATAAATAATGCTAACATCAATGTTTATATATTTTTGTTATCTTCCCTAAATGATATATTCTTTTTCTTAAGTGTTTACAAAACATTATATAATATTAAACGTTTATTAATTAGAATACTATTCAATCAAGTTTATTTATAATGAAATATAAAAATGTGGTAAACAAATTACACCAAGTTTCAACTCTTTCTCTAAATAAAAAACGCTCCCAAATATTTCTATTATTGGAGAACGTTGTCTATCTATTTAATTTGTTGACTAACTCAAATTGTGTTTATTTACTAATGTTTTTCTCGAAACGACCTAAGTCGTTATCGTGACCAATCATAATTAATATGTCACCAATCTCAATATTAATATTAGGATCTGGAGAAACAATAAATTCTTTTGCTCGTTTAATAGCAATAATATTAATCCCATATTGCGCTCGAATATCTAAATCAATGATGCTTTGACCGGCCATTTTTTCAGTAGCTTTAAGTTCTACTATAGAATGCTCATCAGCTAGCTCTAAATAGTCAAGCACGCTTGCACTCGCAACATTATGTGCAATACGTCTACCCATGTCTCGTTCTGGATGTACGACTGTATCTGCACCTATTTTATTTAAAATTTTAGCATGATAATCGTTCTGTGCTTTAGCGGTTACCTTTTTAACGCCCAGTTCTTTCAAAATAAGCGTAGTTAAAGTACTTGATTGAATATTTTCACCAATAGCTACAATAACGTGATCAAAATTTCGTATTCCTAAACTTTTCATCACTGCTTCATCTGTGGTATCAGCAACGACAGCATGTGTAGCAATATCACTATATTCATTAACACGATTCTCATCGCTATCAATCGCCATGACGTCCATATCTAAAGCATTAAGTTCTCTAACAATACTGCCACCGAAACGGCCTAGTCCTATTACGACATACTCTTTTTCCATATACGTCCTCCACTATATAAAAGAGGAAAATTTTTGATGTATGATAATAAGACCTCCATACTCTCCCTTATCCTCATAGATTATATTATTTCTTTCCTTCTACATAATCTTTGTCGAAAACAAATAATCTTAATAATAATATTAACGATGGAATTAATAAAAGTAAACCTAAAATAAAGGCAACGACTAAAGCTAATCCCATTTCAGGGTTAACATGAGTACCTGTAATTTTAACAAATGGATGCAATAGATAAGGTAATTTACTCATTCCATATCCAAAGAATGCAAAGAACATTTGTAAGATAACCATAATAAACGCTAAGCCATGGTTTTTCTTGAATATCGTTAAAGCACCTGCAATTAAGAAAAAGACAAAGCTCAATGCAAACATCCACCAATAATTGAATACAGCATTATTAAAATGATCAGCATTTTGAATTCTTAATGATAAGAAGACAAATAATGAAATAATAATCATAGGTGGGCCCCAGAATATGTGCCACTGTCTCGTTAAATCATAGGCTGGCTTATCTTGCGCTTTACTTGCATAAAATGTTAAGAAACCTGATGAAATATAAAGTACTGAGATAATTGCTAAGAACACAACCGACCACGCAAATGGGCTTAGTAGTAACTGTACCCAGTTTAAATCTATATGAGATCCATGTTCTCGTATATAGCCACCTTCTGAAATTGTTAAAGCGGTAGCTAATGACGCCGGTATAAGTAATCCTGTTAAACCATATAAGCAAATCCATGGCAATTTCGTATCTTGACCATAATTTTCAAAGGCATAAAAACTACTTCGAATTGAAATAAGGATTAAAGCAATTGAACCCGGGACAAGTAGTACCGTGCCTAAATATTTGGCAGAATCTGGGAAGAATCCAACGAATCCTACAAAGAAGAATACGAAGAAAACATTCGTAACTTCCCATACTGGGTTAAGGTAACGATGAATTAAATGATTTATTTTCTTTTCTTCACCAGTAATTTTAGAATGTAATGCGAAAAATCCTGCACCAAAATCTATTGAAGCGACGATGATGTAACAAAATAAAAATATCCATAATACTGTTATTCCGATATGGGCGTATATCATTTTGTTCCACCTCTCTTTTCAATCACTTTATCTACATCTTGATATGCAGGTTTGTTTCTATACATGCGAATTAACACATACGCTGCTGTAACCATGAGGACGAAATATAATATACCGAACAGGATTGTGACTAATGTAATACCGCCTGCTTGGGTAGCAGCTTGAGACACACGCATGTATCCTCTAATAATCCATGGTTGGCGCCCCATTTCTGTTAAGAACCAACCAAATTCTATAGCAAGTAATGACGCTGGACCAGTCAACAAGATAGCATATAATACAGCTTTGTTTGTTATAAATTTACGTAATTTCTTGAAGAATAGAATGAACATGTAAATTCCTGAAATGACAAAACAGAAGACCCCCATTGAAACCATTAAATCAAAGAAGTAATGGACAATCATAGGTGGTAAATCATGTTTAGGAAAATCATTTAAACCTTTAACTTTTGTTTTAAAACTATCATCCGCTAAGAAGCTAAGTAATCCTGGAATTTCAATTGCGCCAGAAACTTCATGCGTCTTTTCGTTTAGTACACCAAAGAATACTAAATTAGCGTGTGATTGCGTATCATAATGCCATTCATAGGCAGCTAATTTTTCAGGTTGAACTTTGTGTAAGAACTTAGCTGAAAGGTCCCCAGCCACCATAGATAATATCGTTGATAAGAAACCTACGATCATCGTCATTTTCAATGCTTTCTTATGATACTGTCTATCTTCTGAGTATCTATTTCGTAATAATTTAAATGCTGCAATAGCTGCCAATATAAATGCCATTGTCATACCAGCTGTAGCAACGACGTGAAATGCTCTTACAAGGAAGGATGAGTTAAACATCGCTTCTAGTGGTTGAACATTAACCATGCGTCCATGTTTCATTTCGAAACCAGCTGGTGTATTCATAAATGAGTTTACAGACGTTATAAAGAACGCTGAAAATGAACCACCGATAATAACTGGTAATGAAATAATAAAATGTGTCCATTTATTTTTAAATCTATCCCAAGTATAAAGATATATACTTAAGAAGATTGCTTCAAAGAAGAATGCAAAAGTTTCCATGAATAATGGTAAAGCGATGACATGTCCGCCCATTTTCATGAATGTCGGCCAAACGAGCGAAAGTTGTAACCCAATAATAGTACCTGTTACGACCCCAACGGCTACAGTGATTGTGTACCCTTTTGACCATCTTTTAGCTAATGCAATATAGTTTGCATCATTTTTTCTAATGCCAATAAATTCTGCAATCGCAAACATTAATGGCATACCCACGCCGATTGTAGCAAATATGATATGCACTGCTAGTGTCATACCAGTGAGAAATCGGCTAATTTCAACTGAATCCATATTTATCACCTTTTTTTCTAATATATTGAAAATTGGAGTCACAATGTTTAAAATTATAAATCTCTGAGAGCTTGAACTAAATTAAGTTGCTCTAAATTTGTATGTCCATTTTTTGACAGGACACATAATGTTCACATAGTTGAAATCATATATACTTTTCTGTATAGTATTTTCAGAAATAAAGACGAAAGGACGTTAAATATGACTTCTAACATCATCATTTATACTCAAGATGAATGTCCACCATGTACGTTTGTAAAAAATTACCTCTCAGAACATGGTATTGAATATACTGAAAAGAATATTAAAAACACTCAATATCGAAATGAAATGATCAATTATGACGCATTTGCAACGCCTTTTATTCTATTAAAAGGTGAACCCATGTATAGCGTAGATATGGATAAAATTAACTCCACTTTAAATATCGAAAATTAATTAAACACACAAAAATCACTCAACAAATTCAATTCTTTGATGTTGAGTGATTTATTTTGAGTACGGTTAGACATGAATTGTCTGCATGAGCGTAATCTAACATGAAAGAAGAACGCCCTATAGCTTCATTCACTTAGTCTTAGTCCTTCTCTAATACGCTTGCTCTACCCTTTTAAGAGAGAGAAAGAGAGTAAATACACTGGTGTACTTACTCTCTTGTAGTCAAATTATTTAGCTTTGTTGTTAACTAATTCCATAACTTCTTCTTGTGTTGCACATTCAATCGCGCGGTTAGCTAATTCAGCCATTTCATTCTTACTTAGACCATTAATTTGTCTTCTCGCTTTAAGAATAGACGTAGCACTCATTGAGAACTCATCTAAACCTAAACCTAATAATAATGGAATCGCTGTTTCGTCTCCGGCCATTTCACCACACATGCCAGTCCATTTACCTTCTTTATGAGAAGCTTCAATCACTTGTTTCACTAAACGTAAAATAGATGGGTTGTATGGTTGATATAAATAAGATACACGTTCTGACATACGGTCAGCAGCTAATGTATATTGTATTAAATCATTTGTACCGATACTGAAGAAGTCCACTTCTTTCGCAAATACATCTGCTAACGCTGCAGTTGCTGGAATTTCTACCATGATACCTAATTCAATATCATCAGAAATGTCATAACCTTCATTTTCAAGGTTTTTCTTTTCCTCTAAAAGAATAGCTTTAGCATCACGGAATTCTTTAATTGTAGCAACCATTGGGAACATGATATTTAATTTACCGTAAGCAGATGCACGTAATAATGCACGCAATTGCGGTCTGAAAATATCTTGTTGCGCTAAGCATAGACGGATTGCTCTATAACCTAAGAAAGGATTCATTTCTTCAGGTAAGTTTAAGTATGGAAGTTCCTTATCTCCACCGATATCTAAAGTACGAACAACAACACGTTTACCGTCCATTGTTTCTAATACTTTTTTATAAGCTTCAAATTGCTCTTCTTCGGTTGGCATTTGGTCTCTTCCCATATAAAGGAATTCTGTACGGTATAAACCGATACCTTGTGCGCCATTTTCAATGACACCTGGTAAATCGTTAGGTGTACCAATATTCGCTGCAAGCTCTGCATGTACGCCATCAACAGTTACTGTATCAGCATCACGTAGTTTTTGTAATTCCTTTTTATCTTCAAAGAAACGTTCGCGTTTATTTTGATAAGCAATTAACTCATCTTCAGTCGGATCAATAATTACGTCACCTGTAATACCATCGACAATAATCATATCACCCTGTTTAACTTGTTGCGTGATAGACTGTGTACCCACGACTGCTGCAATTTCAAGTGAACGACTCATAATTGCAGAGTGACTTGTTCTACCACCAATATTAGTTACAAAACCTTGCACAAATTCTTTATTCAATTGTGCAGTATCTGAAGGTGTTAAGTCGTTACCAATAATAACGACACTTTCATCAATCATGCTTGGATTTGGTAAATCTACGCCTAGAATATGCGCTAATACACGTTTAGAAACGTCTCTAATATCAGCAGCACGTTCTTTCATGTATTCATTATCCATAGATTCGAAAATAGTAACAAATTGAGTTGTTACATCATTTAAAGCAGTAGCTGCGTTGACTTTATCATTTTTAATTTTATCTTGGATAGGTTGAATTAACTCTGGATCATCTAAAACTAATAAATGAGCATCAAAAATAGCTGCTTTATCAGCGCCTAATTGAACTTCTGCATTGTTTCTAATCTTAGTTAATTCAACTTTAGATGCTTCGATAGCTTTATTGAATTTATTAACTTCGCCTTCTACATCAGTGACCTTTTCATTACTGTCAAAAGATAAATCAGGTTCTACTAATAAGTAAGCTTTTGCGATTGCTACGCCGTCTGACGCAGCAATCCCTTTAATTAAGTTAGACATAATTATTTAGTTAATCCTTCTTTTGATAAGACATCACTGATTGATTCAATAGCATCAGTTTCATCGCTACCGTCAGCATAAATAGTGATTTCAGCATCTTTACCTACACCTAAACTCATAACACCCATGATTGATTTTAAGTTTACTTTCTTCCCGTTATATTCTAATTGAATATCTGAATCAAATTTTGATGCAGTTTGAACTAACATTGTAGCAGGGCGAGCGTGAATCCCTGTCTCATCGATAATTACATATGATTTTTGTTCCATAATTATATTCTCCTTCGTATAGTTAGAATCTTCAATATTATTACAATCTAACATAGATTTTATACAATAACTTTACCAAAACCGGTTGCTAAATTCAATTCGTTTAAAACCGGTTTCAGTGTCATTATTTACATTTCAGTGAAAATTATATCATTTACTACAAGTTATTGATAACTTTTTCACATTTTTCTACGTGATCTTTACCAAGCTTACTCATAAAGTAGTAACTGATTGAAGCTGATACAGCTTGACCAATCACTGGGAACCATCTTGTTTGCTTGGCAGCCGCACGTTTAGCAACATCTTTGATTACAACTTTCAATAATGCTTCTGATACTTTTCTTCCTACAAATTGACTTCCTTGAATCGCAGCTGCAGACATAATTCTTTCTTTAACGTCATCTCCAAGAGAATTCACTTGTTTATGGTCTAGTCCATAGATTTTATTAACATCTTCAATAATATCTCTCATTAATTTAATATCTACACCAAAGTCTAAACCTGGAATTGGTACAACGCTCGCACCAGAAGAAAGTAAAGATTTCTTCTTAACAAGTGTCAAAGCCTTCTCACGACGTTGCTTTAATTCCTCTTGTGTCGTGGGTAAGTTACTTTTTTCTTTAATTTCTTCAATATTTAAAAGTGAATTACCTACTTTATTTGTAATATCATTAGTAAATTTACTTCTAATACCCATATTCTTACACCCTTTCATAGTTTCATCTCAATAAATCGTTATACCCATTTTAGACAAATTAATGCTTAATATTTATAAATACTGCTTTTAAATATTTTGAAGGTTTATAGTGTGGATGTGTCTTAAAGTCTTTTGGCAAGCCCATCACTTCGCTTATTTCAAATTCTACACCTGCATCAGCCAATGTCTTTTTAATCACATTTTTAAAGGATTTCAATGGAAAAGCACTTGAATTTGTACATAATAATAATGATCCTTCTGGTGCTAAAATGTTTAATGCACCTTCAATTAGTGCATCATAATCTTTTTGCACTGAAAATGTCTTTTTCTTATTTCGGGCAAAACTAGGTGGATCAATAACGATTGTTTCATACTGATGACCATGACGTGCTGCATAATTATAGAAATCAAATGTATCCATGACATAAATATATTCGGATTTAGGATCAATACCATTGAGTCCAAAATTCTCTTCAGTTAACCCTCTTGAACGATTTGCTAAGTCAACGCTAGTAGTTGATCGTGCATTTTGAGCTGCTATCACTGAAAAGGCACCCGTATAACTAAATAGATTCAATACATTTCTATCTTCAGAGAATTGATCACGTAATTTCTTTCGTACTTCCTTTTGATCTAGAAAGATACCTGTCATCAATCCATCTTCTAAATCTACATTATAAAATGTAAAGTTTTCTTCTATAATTATAGGGAATTCAGGCGCCTCACCTTCTACAAATCCACCTGTATATTCCGTATCTTTAAATCTCATTTTTTCATAAATAGATGTAAAACCAAAGACTGCCTTCACCGCTTCTAAGACATTGTATCTGAATTTATAAATACCTTTAGAATACCATTGTATTAATAAATGCCCATCATAATTATCGATAGTGAGTCCCCCTACACCATCTCCTTCAGCATTAAAAAGTCTAAATGCATTGGTACCTTCGATATTAAAATAATATTCTCTTTCTTCTAATGCCTTTTCGAATAATTTAATGAAAAAGTTAGTGTCGATAACTTCGTTCTCATCGTAACTTAATACCCAACCTAACCCTTTGTGTTGGCGTCCTACATAACCCGTAGCAATATATTGCTGTTGCGCAGTTACAATTTTGACTAAATCTCCTTCTTTTAAATGGTCGTGCGCATAAATATCATCTTCATCAATAAGTGGATAATGATTGAGATACTTTGTCTCTTTACCTTTATTTAAAGTAGCAATCTTCATCATCATTAAACCTCTCTTTCTATTTATTTCAGTTCCTATCTTTTATTTTCAAAAAATCGTAAGTTCAATTTCAAAAATCATTTTAACAAATAATAGAATCTAATAATACGTAAAAAAGCCACTGTCATTGAAATATCAATAACAATGGCTTTGATCAATCATTCACTTACGGCTTCTCACGTAATTGTAATGAATAAGCGACAATAATCGCAATTAACATGAGTAATAAAATAGGCGTAATAAAGATTGATAGTAATAAACCGTGAATCATGATGTTGATAAATTCAGTTAAGAATTTAAAGAACAATATACTACCCATAAAGAGTTGTAAATAATAAAATTTACCTCTTAGATAGTAAGTTAAAGTCGTAGCAATATAGATGATGACTATGAAGAGTAATAAAATAAGCGTTACCCATTCTACAACGTATTGTGTTTGTGATAACTCCCACTCTCCTGATAAGAACAGTGAGTTGCGGTTATTAAATTCTAAGAAAGTAAAGAATAAAATAACTACGCCACATAACAACTGAACATACATAGGTTTAATCCATTTTGGCTTTCTCATCCAATTAGGAATATCATCCTCTTGAATATCGACAATATTTTTAACTTTTTCTTTGAATTTATCCCTTTTAGCTCTAATTTTATCTAAATCTACACTTCTTCTCGTCTTGCGTGCATATTCTGTTGTCTTATCTTGTAGTTGTTTAAAATGAACTTTAGTTTGATTAGATACATTTCCTTTATTCGTTCTAGAAAGTTCTGGTTCTTCCTCACCGAGTTCTTCTTTCGTTAATGGTAATGAACGTCTTAAGAATAAGAAATTCCAAATAGACATTTGTCCTAACAACCACATAATAATGAAGAAGGCATTCACACTTAAAATATCGATGGATTCAATTTCGTTAGAATCAATACGTCCATATAAAGCTATTTGCGTAATTAAATAACTGATACCATACGTTACAATAATCCACATAAAATGATTTTTATGATTATGTTTGTTTAATTCATCTTTATAAACAATGTAACCAATATGTACGATGAACGGTATGATAAATACAATTGCGAAGAAACCATATACTTGAGTCATTAATAATAATGTAATGATGAAATACAAAATACCAACAACTAAAAAGAAAATAGAAATGTCATAGTCATATTTAATTGTTCTAAATAAAGTATGACCTAATAACATGACTAAGATACCAAATAAAATAATGATAATGGCACTTATAATTGGGAAACTACCTATAAACCTACTCATCACTTTAATAATTTCACCGAAGAATGCATTAAGAAATTCCCATACATTATGTACATGTGTATTAACTTTTTTATCACCATTAAACTGCTTAATTAATGGTAGATTTATGAGAATGATGAGACCTGTGAAAAGTGAAACGATACCGATAATATAGCTAAATATGATCTCGGTGTGTTTCTTAAGAAAAGACATACTGTTCACCTCAAACGTTATTATATATGAAGATTTTCTAATTGTCTTTAAATTAACCATAAATACGTCTAGAGACCTACAAAGGTTTATTAATAGGATAACGGGGTAAATGTAATGTGTAAACAATAATTCCTATATAAGGGGTGGAAATTATTATGGGAAAAGAAGAATTTGAAAAGAAATCAGCTGAAAAAGCAAAAGAAGCAGAAGAAAAGCTAAAAGAACAAAACGAAGAAAAATCTAATGATACAGAACAAACCAAAAAAGATGTTCAAGATACGTTAGACTAATAACAATATATCATTACGAGGCTGGGATATCATTTCATATCTCAGCCTCTTTCATGTAAACGTACAGGCTTGAGTCGGAATGCGCTTATAGTAAGTTCCTTCTATCATAGCCCTCCTTGCCCGTGGGCCTCAACATGGAGAATTTCTTTTTCAAGAATATTTTGCAAACAATGCAAGTTGGGTGTGGAAGAACGCAATTCATTTTGCTAAATGATATTTCTATACCTATACGCTTTTATTGATTCAATTCATTTTATTCTAAAAAATATTTAAACTATATTTTAAATGACAAAACTATCTTGACAATACTTTAGAAAAATCATACATTAAAGTTAAATTAAATATACGAACGCACTAGGGGTGTATGTATTTATACTGAGATGAGGTTTATCCTCAAACCCTTTGAACCTGATCTAGCTAGATACTAGCGTAGGAAAGTGTTGTTAACTATAGAATCTAATGAACTTGAAACATTTAGATATATTTTCTGACGCACAACTTTCCTAGGGAGGGTTGTGCGTTTTTTTAGGAGGAAAAGTAATGTCAAAAGGTTTAAAACTATCAGAAATACTTGTAACAGTATTGATTTCTGTAGTATTTGCTATCATTTATAACTTATGGTGGTTCTTCTACAATATCGTTCAAGTTGCAGGTATTCATCTAGAACAGCTTACATACGGCGTATGGTTTATGGCAGCTGTTGTGTGTTACCTCATTATTCCTAAACCAGGGATAGCTATATTAGCAGAGTTAGCAGCTGGCGCTGGGGAAACAATCGTTATGGGTAAATTTGATATACCAACGATTATTTACGCTTTACTTCAAGGTTTAGCGTGTGAAATCGTATTTGCAATCTTTAAATATCAGTCACGCTCAGCAGCAGTAGCAATGCTTGCCGGTTTTGTGACTGCCATCGCAACTTTCCCTGTCGATTATTTCTACGGTTATTTAAATGAAGTTGCTGGATGGAACTTATTCCTATTTATTCTGTTCCGAGCAATTAGTGGTATTGTGATTACAGGATTAATTTCTTATTGGATTGTTAAAGCACTCGATAAGACGGGAGTAACCAAACTCTTTAGACCAGCTTCTCAAAATGACTACGACAACCTATAAGGGGATTTTTTAATTGTTAAAAGTAAAAAACTTACGTTTGAAATATCCAAACGGGGATAGAAAAATATTTGATAACTTAAATATTAAAATTAATGATAAAGAAAAAGTGCTTTTACTCGGTCCATCTGGATCGGGTAAAAGCACGTTACTTAATGTACTTAGCGGCATTGTTCCTAATTTGATTGAGCTTCCTATGAAATATGATGAATTAGAAATTGACCGCCAAAGTGGTGTTATTTTTCAAGATCCTGATACACAATTCTGTATGCCAAAAGTGTATGAAGAACTGGCTTTCGTTCTTGAAAACAGACAAGTCCCTCGCAGTGAGATGGACAAGGAAATTAAACACGCGCTTGAATCAGTTGATTTAAAAGTGACCGATCAAACTTATATTAATCATTTAAGTGGTGGTATGAAGCAAAAATTAGCCATTGTAGAAACGATATTGCAAAAAGCTGAAACATTATTTCTAGACGAACCCACTGCTATGTTAGATGTCAAAGCGACTGAAGATTTATGGAAGAAATTAATTGAGTTATGGGACAATCAAACGGTATTAATTGTTGAACATAAAGTTAAACATATCTGGCAACATGTGGATCGCGTTCTTCTAATGAATTATGAAGGACAAATTATTGCAGATGATACCCCTGACCATATTCTTAATCACTATGAACATTTATTAACTGAATATGGCGTTTGGCACCCAAAAGCTTGGGATAATGCCCCTCGCCCTGTGCCACTTGCTCCTATGTCTAATAAAGCGTTATTTAAATTTGAACATGGCGCAATCATTCGTGGTAAGAAAACATTATTTTCCGTTGATGAATTTAAATTTGGCGCCGGAGAATGGTTAACTATTACCGGCAAAAATGGTGCAGGTAAAACTTCATTATTAGAATCCATGCTACAATTAATCAAATATAAAGGTCTAATGACTTACGACAATAAAGAATTGAAGAAGATTAAACACGCAGCACAACATATGTATCTTGTATATCAGAACCCAGAGTTACAATTTATTACTAATTCTGTATATGATGAGGTTCATATCCACTACAACCATTTAGATTCTGAAAATGCTAAACAAGAAACGATGCAATTACTCGAGTTACTTCATTTGGATAAGGTTCAAAACCAACATCCTTTTGAAATATCAACTGGACAAAAACGACGTCTAAGTGTTGCTACCGCCCTAAGTTCTAAAGCAGATATCGTATTATTAGATGAGCCTACATTTGGACTGGATAGTCATAATACATTTCAACTTATCAAACTTTTCCAAGAACGGGTGAAACAAGGTCAAACAATTATAATGGTGACACATGATCCAGAGATTATACATCGTTACCCAACGCGTCGATTACATGTAGAAGATGGTAAACTTATAGAGATTGAAGGTGAACGCAATGTTTGAAAGATGGAAAAAACACCACACCTTCGTAGATGATGTAAATATAATTACTAAATTAATATTAGGAGTTGCACTTTTTTTCTTTATTATATTTATTCATAATTTTGATTTTATGATTTATATCGTTATACTGATGTTTATTTTCTTACTTCTATTTAACGGCACTGAATTTAAAATTACAGGTCTCTTTATATTAGTAACCGCCCTATTCGCCCTACTTTCTTCATTATTTATGATTCTATATGGTGATGGTGAACATATGTTAGTGAAATTCGGCATCATTCAAATCAGTGAGGAAAGTATTGTAAGAGGTTTACATTTATCTCTAAGAACGATTACTGTTTCAATGTTTGGTATTCTCATTGCATTAACCTCTCAAATCGTCATGATTTTCTACAGTTTAATGCAACATTTGAAAGTAAAACCAAAAATCGCATATGCCTTTATGGCAGCAATTAGAATGGTTCCATTAATCATTAGTTCACTGATTCAATTGCGCCGTTCATTAAAAATGCGATATCAAATGATTGATGCTTCAAATTATAAAGGCATCAAACGTTTAAATCATTTAGTTATCCCATTATTAAGTCAAAATATTAGACGTGCACATCAACTTTCAGTCGCAATGGAATCTAAAGGATTCAAAGATGGACCAAGAACGTATTATTATCAGACACCTTTTTCATATAAAGATTTAGTATTTATACTCTGTCTATTAGTCATTATTGGATTATCATTCTTATTATCTAGTTATGTACCATTAACTGGTATTCATGATGTTCGTTTTGGAAAATTAGGATAAACAAACGTATCCTTCAAATAGAATATTCCTTTTGAAGTGAGATAATCTGCTTTTATCAATAAACGAAGCTCGTTGCTTCATACTCATACAAGTAGTAAATGATATAACAATAGCTCTAAGATGTTTCTTCAACGAAATGCATCTTAGAGCTATTATTTTTGAGTCAATCTTCATTCTTTATTTAATCGCTTTATCTCCAATATCACTACGATAGAAAAGATTGTCGCTTTTTATTTTTTTGGCATTGTCATAAGCAGCGGTTTGCGCATCCTTAACTGTTATACCTTCACCGATAGCTAAAATCACACGTCCACCAGAGTTGACGTAATGATCACCGTCTTTCTTTAAACCACTCACAAAATAACGTGAGTCTAAGTCGAATCCACTTACTTCATGACCTTTGTCATAGGCACCTGGATAACCTTTAGACGCTAACATTACACCTACTACCGCTTCATCTTTCCACTTAAAGTCAATAGGCTGACGTTCGTCTAAATCTACAATATGTTGCATTAAATCACTTTCCATACGCGTTAATAACACTTGTGCTTCTGGATCACCAAATCGAGCATTAAACTCTATCACTTTAGGTCCTTCTTTAGTTAAAATGGCTCCGATATAGAGTAGACCAAAAAAGTGATAACCTTCTTGTGACATCGCACGTGCGATAGGCTGAGCGATACGCGCATTCGTTTGTTGAAGTACTTCATCATTAATGTGCGGAACTGGGCAATACGCACCCATACCACCAGTGTTAGGACCTTCGTCATTGTCATACGCACGCTTGTGGTCTTGTGCAATACAATCAAATGGCACTGCATAATCTCCATTCACGAAAGTCATGAGAGAGAATTCCTCACCCTCTAAGAAGCTTTCAAACACAACTTGGCCTTGTTCTTCAGGATAAACCGCTTTAACCCCATCAATTGCTTCATCTTTAGTATGAGCAATGATTACACCCTTACCAGCTGCTAAGCCGTCTTTTTTGATGACAACGGGTAACTCACACGTTTCTACATAAGCTAGTGCATCTTTACGATTCGATACTTCTTTATAGTCTGCAGTAGGAATATCATACTTTTCCATTAACTGTTTGGCAAAGAGTTTAGAACCTTCTATTTGTGCAGCCGCTTGACCTGGACCAAAAACTTTAATTCCTTCATTTCTAAGTAAATCTGCTAAACCATCGATTAAAGGTTGTTCAGGACCGATAACAACCCAATCAATATGAGTTTGTTTAGCGAAATGAACTATAGCTTGTTGATCAGATTCTGCAATCTCGTTATGAATTTCCGCAACGTTCACCATTGCTTCATTTCCGGGAATGGCATAAACCTTATCTACAATAGCAGATTGATGAATCTTTGAAGCGAGTGCATGTTCACGACCGCCAGCTCCTATAATTAATACTTTCATCAGTTGACCCCTTTCTATAAGTGAAACTTAGTGTTTAAAGTGACGCATACCAGTCATTACCATCGTGATACCGTACTTATTAGCCATATCAATTGAATCTTGATCTTTAATAGAACCACCAGGTTGAATAATTGCTTTAATACCATGTTCAGCAGCATATTCTACCGTGTCTCCCATTGGGAAGAATCCGTCAGAAACAAGTGCTACATTATCATTAATTTCGATGGCTCTTTCAATAGCAATTTTAGCTGAACCGACGCGATTCATTTGTCCAGCACCGATACCCACCGTTTGTTTATGATTACTTAAAATAACTGCATTACTCTTCACAGAGCTTACAACTTTCCAACCTAATAGCATTGCATCCCATTGTGCTTCAGTCGGTTGTACATCAGTTGCAACAGTCATTTCTTCACGAGAAACATCTTTATTATCTTTATCTTGTACTAAATAACCACCAGATACTGAAACAAATTCTTGTTCAGCATTATCAATTGTCATATCAATTTCTAATAAACGAATATTTTTCTTTTGAGTTAAAATTTCAAGTGCTTCTTCAGTAAATTTAGGCGCGATAACCACTTCTAAAAAGATTGAATGAAGCGTCTCTGCGAGTTTAGTATCAACTGTACGATTCAACGCAATAATTCCACCAAAGATTGACTGATTATCCGCATCATATGCGTGTTTAAATGCTTCTTCAATTGTTTGACCAACACCTACACCACAAGGGTTCATATGTTTGACAGCCACTGCAGTAGGTTCATCAAATTTCTTCACTAAACTAAGCGCCGCATCCGCATCTTTAATGTTATTGAAGCTTAGTTGTTTACCATGTAATTGCTTCGCTCCAGCAATGGTATGTTTACTATCTGACGTTCTTACAAAATATGCTGATTGTTGTGGATTCTCTCCATATCTTAGTGTTTCTTTATCCCCTTTAAAGAAACTCACAATCGCTTGATCATATTGATTTGTATGTTCAAATACTTTAACCATTAAATTTTTTCTAAATGTTTCATCTAATTGATTATTCTTAATTCTATCAATGACGTCGTTGTAATCAGATGGATGTACAATCGTCGTCACATGTTTGAAGTTTTTCGCAGCTGCACGCAACATTGTTGGTCCACCGATATCAATGTTTTCTATTGCATCTTCTTCAGTAACATCAGGGTTTTCCACAGTCTTTTGAAAAGGATAGAGATTAACAACAACCATATCAATGAGATCAATATGTTGTTCTCTTAATTGATTAAGGTGTTCTTCTTTGTCACGATCAGCTAAAATGCCACCATGTACCGCTGGATGCAATGTTTTAACTCGTCCATCCATAATTTCAGGAAATTGTGTTAGCTCAGATACTGATTTAACAGTAACACCTGCTTCTTCTAAAGCTCGTTTTGTACCCCCAGTAGAATATAATTCATAATCTAATTGAGTTAATGATTTGGCGAATTCTACAATTCCACTTTTGTTAGAAACACTTAAAATAGCTTTTTTCATTGTTTAAGATACTCCTCTATTTAATGATTTTAGCGATAACTCTTGGATAAAGTTCATATTCTAAATTTTTGACTCTCTCTTCTAAATCTTCTTTTGTGTCGTCCGGTTTAATATCACATTGTTGTTGTTCAATAATTTCTCCCGTATCCATGCCACTATCAACAAAGTGTACAGTTGAACCTGTCACTTTATCTCCACTTTCATATGCTTGTCCTATTGCATCTAACCCCTTATATTTAGGCAACAGTGAAGGATGTATATTTAACATACGGCCTTCATATGCATGAAGTAAGTCTTCGCCGACCAATCTCATATATCCTGCTAAAACAATCCATTGAACCCCTTCGTTGGATAACAGTTTTAGTAAGTGTTGTTCATATGATGATTTAGATATAAAATCTTTCGGTTGATTGATGTGGACTGGAATATTTAATTTTTCAGCACGTTCAATGCACTTTACACCCGCTTTGTCCGTATATAGCGCCGTGACTTCAATACCAGGTAAATCTCCTTTTTGCACACGATTTACAATATTTTCAAAGTTACTACCAGAACCAGAAGCAAAAATCGCTATCTTAATCACGATTCTACCCCCAGTAAATGTATAGGTGTTTTCGCATCTTCAATAATTTCACCAATTTCATATGCTTGTGTATCAAGTGCACGTAAAGTTGTTAAGGCGGTTTGAACATCCTTTTTATCTACGATAATTGTGTATCCAATCCCCATATTGAAAATATGATACATTTCATCAGTACTAATCTTTGCTTGTTGTTGTAACCAATCAAAGACTTTTAATGTTGGGAAAGATTGTGTATCGATTTGTGCTGATAAGCCTTTAGGCAACGCTCTTGGTATATTTTCATAAAAACCGCCACCAGTAATATGATTCATCGCTTTAATGTTAATATGCTTTTTCAGTTCAAGTATCGGTTTCACATACAATTCCGTAGGTGTTAAGAATGTATCTAAATATGATTGACCATGAAAATCATCGTTCAAATTGATGCCTGATTGAGCGATTAATTTACGAACTAAACTATAACCATTAGAATGTACACCGTTAGATGCTAAGCCTATAACAACTTGACCTGCTTCAACTTTAGAACCATCAATGTAGTCTTCTTTCTCGACAGCCCCTACAGCAAAACCAGCAATGTCGTATTCACCTTCATGATACATTTCACCCATTTCGGCAGTTTCGCCACCGATTAATGCTGTGTTCGTTTGTTCGCAACCATCACTTACACCTTTAACAATCTGCTCAATGATTTCTGGTACCACTTTATTCGTCGCTATATAATCTAAGAAATATAATGGTTCAGCGCCTGTTGTTAAAATATCATTCACACACATTGCTACTGCATCGATGCCGATGGTGTCGTGTTTATTGTAATCAATAGCAAGTTTTAATTTCGTACCAACACCGTCTGTACCTGAAACTAGTACAGGTGCTTTCATATTGAGTTGAGACAAATCGAAAGTAGCACCAAAGCCACCTAATCCACCTAAGACTTCATTACGCATTGTGCGTTCAACATGACTTGAAATTCTTTCTACCGCTTCGTAGCCTGCATGAATATTTACACCTGATTGTTCATAAGCTTTAGACATGTAAATTTCCCTCACTATCAAAATAATGTTTATTATTTGCTATATATGCTTTTTGACGATCACTTAAATGCGCTTTGTAATTCTTTTCATAGTCATAAAGTCCAGCAGGATAATCTCCTGTAAAGCTTTCCACGCATAATCCGTTATACGGTGCATCGTAATTTAATCCTATTGAATCGATAAGTCCATCAACACTTAAATACGCTAGTGAATCAGCACCAATATAGTCTCTAATCTCTTCAGGTGACTTACTCGCTGAAATCAATTCAGCAGTTGTGGAAACATCAATGCCATAAAAACTTGGGAACATAAACTCTGGTGAAGCAATTCTTACATGCACTTGGTTGGCACCTGAATCTTTCAACATCTTCACGATTCGTTTTGATGTTGTGCCCCTCACAATAGAATCATCAACCAGAATGATATCCTTTCCATCAACGATATCTTTAACTGCTGACAGTTTGACACGTACGCCTTGTTCACGTAATTCTTGAGTCGGTTGGATAAACGTACGGGCTACATATTGATTCTTCACAAGTCCCATTTCATATGGCAGACCGATTTGTTCAGCGTAACCACTGGCAGCTGATAATGAAGAGTTTGGAACGCCAATAACCATGTCCGCTTCTGCAGGACTTTCTTCTGCAAGTCGCTTACCTGATGCTTTTCTTACAGCATGCACGTTTTTACCTGCGATGGTTGAGTCAGGTCTTGCAAAATAAATATATTCCATTGCAGAAATAGCAGTATTCGTATGACGCGTATATGATTTCACTTCGATACCTTCATCGTTAATAATGACGTATTCGCCAGCATGTATATCTTGGACATACTCCGCACCTAATACATCAATGGCGCACGTTTCACTTGCCAAAATGTATGCACCATTTTCAGTTTTACCGACTACAAGTGGACGAATCGCATTAGGATCAACCGCACCATATAATGCATCTTTTGTTAGTATTGCAAAGGTGAAACCACCTTTAATTTGACGTAAGCTTTCTTTTAGTGCCTCTTCGAATGAAGGCGCCTTACTACGTCGAATTAAGTGCATAATCACTTCTGTATCTGAAGACGAATGGAAAATGGCGCCATGCTTTTCCAAGTTTTGTCGTAAAGATTGTGCATTGATTAAATTACCGTTATGGCAAATCCCTACGCTCATGTCATAGAAGTGATATAAGAAAGGTTGAATATTTTCAATCCCTTTATTTCCTGAAGTGGCATAACGGACATGTCCAATCGCATGAGGATGACCTTTTAATTGTTCTAATTGCGTATCTTTAATCGCTTCTGTGAGTAATCCTAATCCTCTTTCTCCTTTAAGATGTTCATCATCAGAAACCACGATACCTGCACCTTCTTGACCACGATGCTGTAAACTATGAAGTCCCATATACGTTAATTGTGCTGCTTCAGGATGATTCCAAATACCAAATACGCCACATTCCTCATTTAGTCCTGAGTAGTTAAACATTGAGCAATTGCTCCTTCCCATGTTTGTTTAATGTCTGAGACCTTTTCCGAAATAGAAATTTCTGAATTAGATACTTTGAATAATCCATCTTGAGTAAATCGTCCAATTTCTCTAGCATGGTCGATATCTAGGGTTTGCCCTTCTTTAACCGATACAATATAGCGTCCTTGCGTTTCACTAAATAATTGTGCATTAGTGACATCAAGTTGAACCTCAAGTCCCATGTTATAATAAGCGCTAATTTTAGCTAATGTAAGGAGTAATCCGCCTTTACCTACTGTTTGAACATGTGACGCTATACCATGACGAATGGCATTCTTAATTTGTTCACCCTTTTCAACTTCATCACTTAAATCAATCGCTTCAAATTCATGATTTACTGAACCGTATAATAATTTCTCAATTTGGCTTCCACCGAAATCATCACGTGTATCACCAACTAAATAAAGTGTCTCCCCAGCTTTAGGATGGAAATCATTTAAATAGTTAATATCTTCAATCAGTCCTACCATACCTACAACTGGTGTTGGGAAAATAGATGTACCACGCGTTTCGTTATATAAAGAAACGTTACCTGACACTACAGGTGTCTTTAGAACTTCACATGCTTCAGACATGCCTTTCGTCGAATCAATTAATTGTTGATAAATTTCTTTCTTTTCAGGTGAACCGTAATTCAAGCAATCTGTCATCGCAAGTGGTGTAGCACCTACAGCTATTAAGTTACGATAGGCTTCAGCAACGACCATCTTTCCACCTTCATAAGGTTGATTAAATACGTAACGTGCTTCTCCATCGATCGTTGAAGCAATCGCTTTATTTGTACCTTCAACACGTACGACTGAAGATTGTAATCCTGGTTTAACAATAGTATTTGCGCCTACTTGCTGATCATACTGCTCATATAAATAATGTTTCGATGCAATGGTTGGATGTTTTAATAATTTTGAAAAGACATCTTGCACATCAACATGGCTGTAATCATTTTTAGAAGTGTTATATTCCTTTTCTTCTCCTTCAAGAATATATACAGGTGCTTCATCAGATAGAGGTTGTACAGGAATATCAGCAAATACTTCGTCTTCATATGTTAAAACGAATCTGTCAGTATCCGTCACTTCACCAATAACTGCACTATCAAGTTCATGTTTATCAAATAAGTCTAGGAACTTTTGTTCAGTGCCTTTTTCAACAACGAGTAGCATTCGTTCTTGTGTTTCAGAAAGCATCATTTCATAAGGTGAAATACCAGGTTCTCTAGTTGGAACTTGATCGAGTCTTAAATGAAGACCACTTCCACCTTTTGCAGCCATTTCTGATGAAGAAGAGGTTAAACCAGCAGCACCCATATCTTGAATACCAACAAGCTCGTCATAAGTAATTGCTTCGAGTGTAGCTTCCATGAGTTTCTTACCTACAAATGGATCACCAATTTGTACTGAAGGACGTTTACTTTCACTTTCTTCTGTTAGTTCTTCAGAGGCAAATGTTGCACCATGAATGCCATCACGTCCTGTTTTCAAACCGACGTAAATCACTGAATTACCGACACCTTTTGCAGTCCCTTTTTGAACCATGTCGTGATCAATGACACCCACACACATCGCATTGACAAGAGGATTACCATCATAACGATCGTCGAATTCAATTTCTCCTGCTGTTGTAGGAATACCAATACAGTTGCCATAACCGCCAATCCCACTCACTACACCTTTAAGTAAACGTTGATTTTGTTTGACTGATAATTCACCAAATCGCAAACTATTAAGTAAGTTAATTGGACGTGCACCTATTGAGACGATATCTCTTATGATGCCGCCTACACCAGTTGCTGCACCTTGATAAGGTTCAATTGCTGATGGATGGTTATGTGATTCCACTTTGAATACAACGGCTTGATTATCTCCAATGTCCACGACACCAGCACCTTCACCTGGACCCATCAACACATGTTCACCTGTTGTTGGGAATTGCTTTAAGAAAGGTTTAGAATGCTTGTATGAACAATGTTCACTCCACATGACTGAGAATATGCCTACTTCTGTAAAGTTGGGTTCTCTGCCAAGAATTTCTACTACTTTATCGTATTCTTTATCACTGAGCCCCATATCTTGATAAAGTTTTTCAAGTTTAATTTCTTCAATACTTGGTTCGATAAATTTAGACATGTTGTTCCCTCCAACTTTTGACCATTGATTCAAACAATTTCACACCACTATCTGTGCCTAACAATGTTTCAAGCGCACGTTCAGGATGTGGCATCATCCCACATACATTTCCTTCTTTATTGACGATTCCAGCAATATCTTCGTATGAGCCATTTGGATTATCCGTATATTTAAGTATAATTTGGTTGTTTCGTTCAAGTTCAGTAAACATGTCATCGGTACAGTAATAATGACCTTCGCCATGGGCAACTGGATAAACAACCTCTTGATTTGCTTCATACAAATGTGTGAATGGTGTTTGGTTATTAGTAATCGTTAATGTTTCGTTTCTACTTATGAAGAGGTGTGAATCATTATGTAGTAATGCACCTGGAAGTAAACCAATTTCTGTTAAAATTTGGAATCCATTACACACGCCAAGGACTGGCTTACCTTCTTGTGCTAAACGTTTCACTTCATTAATAATAGGAGCAACACTTGCCATTGCACCTGATCTTAAATAATCACCGAATGAAAAGCCTCCAGGAATCAGTACTCCGTCAAACCCCTCTAGACTTGTTTCGCGATAATCGACATATGCTGCATCTACACCAGATTTAATCGCTGCATTATACATATCTCTATCGCAGTTTGAACCTGGAAATACAAGAACTGCAAATTTCATCTTATGCATTCTCCTTTTCATCAATCACTTTATAGCTATATTCTTCAATGACTGTGTTCGCAAATAACTTTTCACTTAATGTTGTAATAATGTTATCCACGGCTTCATCTGTAGCTTCATCAACTGTCATGTATAAAACTTTACCTACTCGAATATCATTCACTTGCGTATAACCTAAATCGTGAACGGCTCTGTTTAAAGCTTGTCCTTGTGTATCTAGCACCTGGGGTTGTAAAGTGATGTGTAATTCGATTGTTTTCATGATTTAAGATCCTCCAATTTATCTAAAAATGTTTGGTATGTGTCAATGAGTGAGCCAGTGTCATTTCTGTAAACGTCTTTATCGAAATTAGTATCTGAATGCTTATCCCATATACGACATGTGTCAGGTGAAATTTCATCTGCTAATAGAATAGTGCCATCGTGTGTTTTACCGAATTCGACTTTGAAATCGACAAGTCTTAATGACATTTCGTCCATGAGCTGTACTAACACTTGATTAATTTCTTTTGCCATTTGTTTTAATTGGACGATTTCTTCATCGTTTGCAATGTGGAGCAATTTCACGTGATCGTCTGTAATAAGCGGGTCGTTAAGGTCGTCATTCTTATAGAAAAATTCGACTAATGGTTCTTCAAATTTGTGTCCTTTTTCAAAGCCTAATCGTTTGGTAATAGAACCAGTGGCGATATTTCTCACTACTACTTCCAATGGGATAATGTCTACTTGTTCGACTAATTGTTCTGTTTCAGAGAGTTGCTTAATGAAATGGTTATTGATGTCGTGGTGAGTTAAATAATCAAATATAATGGATGTGATTTGATTATTTAACTTTCCTTTGCCAGGCATTGTGTCTTTTTTGACCCCGTTGCCTGCGGTTACTTCATCTTTGTATTCTACTCGCAGTTGATGTTCTGTATCTGTTGTGTATACTCGTTTTGCTTTTCCTTCATATAATAATGACACTTATTTGTCTCTCCCTTCGAACTTCATTAACATATATTGTTCCGTTTGATTCACATCATCAGTTAGTAACGTCATGTGTCCCATTTTTCTGTCGGGCTTTCTTTGTGATTTACCATAAATATGAACATGCCATTCCGGATGATTTCCGAATTCATTTTCAAGTAAATCTAAATCACGACCGAGTAAATTCATCATTACAGCAGGTTTAAGCACTTCTATCTGCTGAGGCAATTTCTGACCAGTGACGGCTAATATGTGTGTATCAAATTGCGAGAAATCACATGCTTCTATAGAGTAATGTCCTGAGTTATGTGGACGTGGCGCAATTTCATTTACATAAAGGTTATTATTCTTATCTATGAAAAATTCAACTGTAAAAGTACCTACAAAATGGATGACGTTCGTAATCTTATCTATCTCTTTACGTGCCTCTTTTTCTTTATCTGTTCTAGCAGGCACGATTGTTTTAAATAAAATTTGATTTCTATGTTCGTTTTCTTGTAATGGGAAATACGTGGTTTGTTGCTCGTTACCAATTGTGACAGTAAGAGACACTTCTTTATCGATATCAAGATATTGTTCAGCTACGCATTCTTGATTTTCAATTAATGACACTGCTTCTTGAATATCTGATTCCTGTTTAACTAATATTTGGCCCTTGCCATCATAGCCACCGAAACGAGTTTTAACGATGAATGGATAACCTAATGTTTCAATCGCTTGTGTTAAATCTTGTGAATTTTTAATTTGTAGAAAAGGAACAATTTGCGCTCCTGCTTCTAGTAATGTTTGCTTTTCCGTTAATCGATCCTGAAGTAATTGGATCGCTTGGAAACCTTGAGGTACGTTATAATGTTCTGTCAGTTGTTTAAGCTGCTTTGAGGAAATATTTTCAAATTCATAAGTAATGACGTCAGTTTTCTCACCTAGTTCATTTAAAGCTTGTTCATCATCATATTCAGCGTGGATAAATTGATGTGCAACGTATCGACACGGACTATCTTCGTTAGGATCTAACACAATCACTTTGTAGCCCATTTTCTGCGCAGATTGTGCCATCATCTTCCCTAATTGACCTCCGCCAATAATTCCGATTGTTGAACCGAATTTTAATTTATTGAAGCTCATTTTGCATTGCCTCCACTTTATTAACTAGAGATTTTTCATAATTTTCCAAATTCTTTTGAACTGTTGAATTGTTTATTCCTAGCATTCTTGCTGCTAGAATTCCAGCATTTTTCGCTCCGGATTTACCTATAGCTGTTGTGGCTACTGGAATACCTCCAGGCATTTGTACGATTGAAAGCAATGAATCTAAACCTTTTAAACTTTTCGACTCAATGGGAACACCTATTACAGGTAAAGTTGTCATCGATGCTACCATTCCAGGTAAATGTGCTGCGCCCCCTGCACCTGCGATAATAATGTCATAACCATTTTGACGTGCTTCGCTAGCGAATTCGAACATTAACTGAGGCGTACGATGTGCAGAAACGACCTTTTTATCGTACGGTATTTCAAATTCTTCTAACATTTTGCAACTTTCTTTCATAATTTCCCAGTCTGAAGAACTGCCCATAATGACTGCTACTCTCACTTTGCACACCCTTTCAAAAGTTTGTATTGTGATAAGAAATAGTTGTATATTACAGATATAGCATAACAATCATGTCATACTTTTTCAATCAAAAATCGAACTTTAATATTAAATTTAAATTTAATTTACGTCTTTTGACTATTAATTAGATTAATATTAGTGTTAAAGTTAAGATATTAATTAAAATAAGGAGGCGTTTTAAGTGGTTGCTAAAATTTTAGATGGTAAGCAAATCGCAAAAGAATATAGACAAGGTCTACAACAACAAGTCGAAGAATTAAATAAGCAAGGTTATACTCCGAAATTGTCAGTCATACTAGTCGGAAATGATGGTGCAAGTCAAAGTTATGTCAAAGCGAAGAAAAAAGCTGCTGAAAAAATAGGAATGATTTCTGAAATTGTCCATTTAGATGAAACAACTTCCGAAGAAAACGTATTAAAAGAATTAGAAAGACTTAACAATGATGATTCAGTTAGCGGAATACTTGTCCAAGTTCCCCTACCTAAACAAGTAAGCGAACAAAAAGTTTTAGAATCTATTAATCCTGATAAAGATGTAGATGGCTTTCACCCTTCTAACATAGGTAAGCTTTATATCGATGAGCAAACTTTCGTTCCATGTACACCATTAGGTATTATGGAAATTCTAAAACATGCAGATATTGATTTAGAAGGTAAACATGCGGTAGTGATTGGCCGAAGTCATATTGTAGGACAACCAGTTTCCAAATTATTATTACAAGCTAATGCAACTGTTACTGTGTTACATTCTCGTACAAAAGATATGAGTAAACATTTAAAAGATGCTGACGTTATTGTGAGCGCTGTAGGTAAACCCGGATTAGTTAGTAAAGATGTGGTTAAAGAGGGGGCCGTTATCATAGACGTCGGAAATACGCCAGATGAAAACGGTAAATTAAAAGGCGATGTTGACTATGAAGAAGTAAAAGAAATCGCTGGCGCTATTACGCCTGTACCTGGAGGCGTAGGACCATTAACAATTACGATGGTACTTAATAACACATTACTTGCAGAAAAAATGCGTCGCGGCATTAAGTAGAATGCCTCTCAATATTGAATTGTTACTGACGCAATAGTTTAATTCTTAATAAATATATATATGACTAATACAAAATAAGCTCTAAGACCATTTCTTCAAAGTAATACTCACCATATAGTTGGATTCTTGGTCCGACTTTTCGAGGTGCAAATTACAATTAGAAATCATCTTAGAGCTTTTATTTTAAAATTTATATTCTATTCTATACAGTTTTATACATTAACACTTAGTTTAGGAATAAATGTTTCATAATGAATCTTGCTAGCATCTACATTTAATTCTTTCAATGCTTCAATAATTGATTTTAAGAAATGTGTTCCTCCACAAATATAAATTTCAGTTTCTTCATTTATATATGCTTTTAATTTTTCTTTATCTAAATAGCCTTGTTCATTTTTATCATAAAGTTGATAATCAGCATTTTCACTTTTATCAGCTATTTCAGTAATTAAAGATTCAAAAGGTATATCATTCACATCATTAATAACTTGTATAAATTTAGCTTTTGAACCATTTTCAACAACTTCATTAAACATAGGAACTAATGGAGTAATTCCAATTCCTGAGCCTAAGAATAACTGTTCATTAGATAAGTTACTCACTTTGAATGGACCAACTGGAGCAGAAAGGTTAATTGAATCTCCTTCTGATAACTCATCGTGTAATATAGTAGAAACTTCACCTTCATGATCAGTAGTTACATCACGTTTAACTGCGAATGTTAAATGTTGTTTATCTCCTTCAACGATAGAATAGTGACGTTTAGCACGATATGGCATTTTCTCACTACTTACATCGACCGTAATATATTGACCTGGTACAAATTGGCTTAAATCATATTCATCAGATACTACAGTGAATGATTTGATATCAGAAGAAATTTGATTAATTTTTTCAATTTTAAATGGTTGGAAACCATCCCAAGCCATTTGGCTATAGATATCTTTTTCTACTGATATAAATACATCAGCTATTTCCTGATATGCTTTTTTCCAAGTTTTTATAATATCATGACTATCGTCTAGCCCAACAACTTCTTTAATGGCTGCAATAAGATTTTCTCCAACAATATCATAACCTGCTGGCGGAACTTGAAGTGCACAATGTTTATACGCAACTTCTTTTACAACTGGCATGATGTTTTCTAAATGATCTATATTTACAGCCGCTGCTAAAACACTTTGCGCTAGTGCTGTAGATTGAAGACCTTTTTGTTGATTGGTTTGGTTGAACATATTTTTCAACTCAGGGTGTTGCTTAAACATTCTTTTATAAAAATGTGAAGTAATTTCCACACCTTTATCTTGAAGTACAGGCACTGTTTCTTTAACGATACTTTTTTCTTTTTCTGTTAACATTATTTCCACTCCCACATTAAGGTCTTTTTAAAGGCCTATTAATTTGACGCAATTACAGTTTATTCCTATTTATTTAAAAATTAAACAAAATGCTAAATATTTCACAAAACTTTCAATTTACATAAACTTAAACGAAATTTACCAAAAATATATTTAATTTAGATTAATACTAGGTTATATTAAGACCATAGTATGATGTATAAATATCTAATATAAAGTATATTAGACTTAAATCATAAATGACTATCAGACGGAGGTTACGTTATGAACAAATTAATTCAGTCATTATCGGCACTTGGCGTTTCAGCTACCCTAGTGACACCTAATTTAAATGCCCAAGCTACTTCAAATACCGAACCTCAATTACGAGGCGTTAACGACATTGTTATTGAAAAAGGTGAAGACTACAATTTATTAAATGGTGTAAGTGCTTATGATAAAGAAGATGGAGACTTAACACATAAAATTAAAGTCGACGGTCTAGTAGATACATCAAAAGTAGGTAAATATGAAGTTAAATATAAAGTGACTGATTCTGACGGAGCCGAACAAACTTCCACAAGATATATTGAAGTAAAATAAATATTTTTTTACAAAGTTGAGAAATTTTCTCAACTTTTTTTGTTTATAAACCCTCTCAAACCCTCTAATTGATAACGTTTCTCAATTTTATATTGCATTACATGTAATTTTGTTAAATTTGTCGATTTTCACAAAATGTACACATAATTTTAACAAATCTTACAATCCCCGTCATACCTTATATCAATGCATATTCTTTACATATAACAATATTTTTTTTAATACAGGTACTTGTAAATATTGTGTAATAAACTAAAATTAATGGTAAGCCCTACATTTGTAGTATTAGGAGGTCAAAAAAAGTGTCAAAATTTAAGTCTTTGCTTCTATTATTTGGCACACTAATTTTACTTAGTGGCTGCTCAAATATAGAAGTTTTTAATGCAAAAGGGCCAGTAGCAAGTAGTCAGAAGTTCTTGATCATCTACTCAATCATCTTCATGCTTGTTATTGTTGTCGTTGTGCTTGCCATGTTTGCATTCTTTATTTATAAGTATAGCTATAATAAAAATGCAGAATCAGGCAAGATGCACCACAATTCTTTAATTGAAACAATTTGGTTTGTGGTACCTATCTTAATCGTTATTGCATTAGCTGTCCCAACAGTTAAAACATTATACGATTACGAGAAACCACCTCAAAAAGACAAGGACCCACTTGTGGTTTACGCAGTAAGCGCTGGTTACAAATGGTTCTTTGCCTACCCAGATCAACACATCGAAACTGTTAATACATTAACAATTCCTAAAGATCGTCCAGTCGTATTCAAGCTTCAAGCGATGGATACTATGACAAGTTTCTGGATTCCACAATTAGGTGGTCAGAAATATGCTATGACTGGTATGACAATGAATTGGACTTTAACAGCCGATCAATTAGGTACCTTCAGAGGTCGTAACTCTAACTTCAATGGTGACGGATTTGCACGTCAAACATTTAAAGTTCACTCTGTAAGCCAAAGTGATTTCGATAAATGGGTTAAAGAAGCTAAAGGTAAGAAAACATTAAGTCAAGATACTTTTGACAAACAAATCTTACCAAGTACACCTAACAAAGAATTAACATTTAATGGTACTCATATGGCGTTTGTTGACCCAGCGGCTGATCCTGAATATATCTTTTACGCATATAAACGATATAACTTCGTTCAGAAAGATCCTAACTTCACATCAGAAGAAGATCTTTATAAAGATGTTAAGGACAAACCAATTAAACCTGCTCGTAAGGTTAAAGTTACAAACGCAAACTATGAACGTCATGGTATGAAACCAATAATTCTCGGCAACAATGAAAAATATGACAATGAGTTCAAAAAAGAAGAGGACCATAACTCTAAAGAAATGGAAAAAATTTCTAAAGGAGCAAAAGACGAAAATGCGTCTAAACTTCAAAAAAAAGAACATGATGATCATGGAGGTGGACATTAATGAATTTTCCATGGGATGAATTACTCGTTAAAGGTAACTGGATGATTATCATGGCACAAATTGGTGCCCCGTTCTTAGTTATCGGACTTATCGCAGTAATTACGTATTTTAAATTATGGAAATATCTATATAGAGAATGGTTCACATCCGTAGACCATAAAAAAATCGGTGTAATGTATTTAATCTGTGCCGTATTAATGTTCGTTCGTGGTGGTATTGACGCGTTATTAATTCGTACTCAATTAACTATTCCAGATAATAAGTTCTTGGAAGCAAACCACTATGATGAAATTTTCAGTACGCACGGTGTAATCATGATTATCTTCATGGCGATGCCTTTCATCTTTGGTTTATGGAATATCGTAGTTCCATTACAAATTGGTGCACGTGATGTTGCCTTCCCTGTAATGAACAACGTTAGTTTCTGGCTATTCTTCGCTGGTATGATTTTATTCAACCTTTCATTTATCGTAGGTGGATCTCCAGCTGCAGGTTGGACTAACTACGCACCACTTGCTGGTGAATTTAGTCCTGGACCAGGTGTCAACTATTATTTAGTTGCAATACAGATTTCCGGTTTAGGTACATTGATGACCGGTATTAACTTCTTTGTAACAATACTTAGATGTAAAACTCCTACAATGAAGTTTATGCAAATGCCAATGTTTACTGTAACAACATTTATTACTACATTAATTGTTATTTTAGCTTTCCCTGTTTTAACAGTAGCGTTAGCTTTAATGACAACAGATAGAATATTTGGTACACACTTCTTTACAGTAGCAGATGGCGGTATGCCAATGTTATGGGCAAACTTCTTCTGGGTTTGGGGGCACCCTGAGGTATATATCGTTATCTTGCCTGCATTTGGTATTTACTCTGAAATTATTCCAACTTTCGCACGTAAACGCCTATTCGGTCACCAAAGCATGGTTTGGGCGACTGCAGGTATTGCGTTCTTAAGTTTCTTAGTTTGGGTTCACCATTTCTTCACAATGGGTAATGGTGCGTTAATCAACTCATTCTTCTCAATTTCAACAATGTTAATCGGTGTTCCTACCGGTGTTAAACTATTCAACTGGTTATTAACACTATATAAAGGTAGAATCACATTTGAGTCACCTATGCTATTCTCATTAGCATTCATCCCTAACTTCCTATTAGGTGGGGTTACTGGTGTTTTGTTAGCGATTTTTTCTGCGGACTATCAATATCACAACACTTATTTCTTAGTAGCCCACTTCCACTATACATTGGTTACTGGTGTAGTATTTGCCTGCTTAGCTGGTTTAATCTTCTGGTATCCAAAAATGATGGGTTACAAATTAAACGAAACGTTAAACAAATGGTGCTTCTGGTTATTCATGATTGGATTCAACGTTTGTTTCTTACCACAATTCATCCTAGGATTAGATGGTATGCCACGTCGTTTATACACTTACATGCCTTCTGATGGTTGGTGGTTATTAAACTTCATCTCAACTATCGGTGCATTACTTATGGGAATCGGCTTCCTATTCTTAGTAGCAAGTATCGTTTACAGTCACATCAAAGCACCACGTGAAGCTACTGGTGATAACTGGGATGGACTTGGTCGTACTTTAGAGTGGACAACAGCATCAGCTATTCCACCTAAATACAACTTTGCAATCACTCCAGACTGGAATGACTACGATACATTTGTTGATATGAAAGAACATGGTCGTCATTACTTAGACAACCATAATTACAAAGATATTCATATGCCAAACGATACTCCAGTAGGTTTCTGGATGGGTATCTTCTTTACAATCGGCGGTTTCTTCTTAATCTTTGAAACTTTAGTTCCTGCAATTATTTGCTTAGCAGGTATTTTCATTACTATGATTTGGAGAAGTTTCCAAATTGATCATGGTTACCATATCCCTGCTTCTGAAGTTGCTGAAACTGAAAAACGCTTAAGAGAAGCTCGTATTAAAGAAAGGGAGGCTGTAAGTCATGAGTCATGATACAAAAACAATCGATTCACGTAGTCATGAAGGCGAATTAAATAAACTTGGCTTCTGGATATTCCTTACAGCTGAATTCGCGTTATTCGGTACCCTATTCGCAACGTTATTAACTTTGCAACACGGTGGCGATTACGCACACAAAATGACTACTGAGTTATTTGAATTGCCTCTTGTACTAATAATGACATTTTCATTATTATTAAGTTCTTACACTTGTGGTATTGCAATTTACTACATGCGTAAAGAGAAACAAAACTTAATGATGATTTGGATGATCATCACTGTACTATTAGGGCTTGTATTCGTAGGTTTTGAAATTTACGAATTCGCACACTATGCACAAGAAGGAGTTAACCCAACTATCGGTTCCTTCTGGTCTAGTTTCTTCATCCTATTAGGTACGCACGGATGTCACGTATCTGTAGGTATTGTTTGGATCATTTGCTTATTAATCCAAATCGGCACACGCGGTTTAGATTCTTACAATGCTCCTAAGTTATTTATAGTAAGTTTATACTGGCACTTCTTAGATGTTGTTTGGATCTTCATCTTCACTGCCGTATATATGATAGGGATGGTGTATAGCGGATGAATACAATCGTAAAACATACAGTCGGATTTATTGCTTCTATCGTTTTAACGCTTTTAGCAGTTTTCGTAACACTATACACATCAATGACATTCCATGCTAAGGTAACAATTATCTTCGGTTTCGCATTTATCCAAGCTGCAGTTCAATTATTAATGTTCATGCACTTAACTGAAGGTAGAGACGGACGTCTTCAATCATTCAAAGTTATCTTCGCAATTATCATTACTCTAGCTATTGTTATCGGAACATACTGGGTAATGCAAGGTGGTCACTCTCACCACTTATAAAAATGAGTCAGATTATCAAGCTCATGGCTTTGTTAATCACAAGCAAGCTAGCATTTTATATGTTAGCTTGCTTTTTTTATTGTCGAAATTACATTACTATAGTGTTACGCTTAATGGGAATTTATTTTCAAGAAGGAGAAGAGAAATGATGGTTACACCAATTATTATTGATACAGATCCAGGTATAGATGATGCGGCAGCGATAAGTCTTGCCCTATGTCATCCCGAATTTGATTTGAAGATGATTACTACAGTTAATGGAAATGTTGGAATTGAAAAGACAACCGCCAATGCTTTGAAATTGAAACGATTCTTTAATAGCGATGTCCCTGTCCACAGAGGTGCTTCGAGACCATTATTAAATGAAATTGTCGATGCGATTCCTGTTCATGGTGAATCAGGTATGGATGGCTACGAATTTCCACCTATTTCTGAAAAGGACTTAGCATCTACTCATGCTGTGGAGGCTATGAAAACGACATTATTAAATTCCGAAGAACCTGTTACCATCATAGCCATAGGTCCATTAACGAATATAGCCATACTCCTTTCAACTTATCGAGAAGTAACAAAACATATTAAAGAAATTGTTCTTATGGGAGGAAGTACCGGTCGAGGTAATGTCACACCCCTAGCTGAGTTCAATATTTATTGTGATCCTGAAGCCGCTCAAGTTGTATTCAATTCTGGATTACCTTTAACAATGATTGGTCTTGATTTAGCTAGAGAAGCTATGTTTACACATGACTTTGTGAAAAAATTCAAAAATACAAATGAAACTGGATTAATGCTTCATGATATATTTCAACATTATAGAAGCGAAGATTTTGAATATGGTGTTAAAATTTATGATGTATTCACTATCCTCTATTTACTATGTCCACAAGCATTTAGTGTGATTGAAGCAGATGTACAAATTGAGTTAGATGGTCGTTATACTAAAGGAGCAACTGTAGTAGATTTCAAATCGCAATATCCGAATTGTACAGTCGTATTATCTCCTGTAGAAAACATGTATGAAGAGGTTTTCTTAGAAGCACTCAATTATTGTAAATAAAATGATTAACAAATAGCCATTAATCTCGAAAAAAAGCACACCCAAAAAATGAAATTTTGGATGCACTTTATAATAGATTAATGGCTTATTATTTCAGATTGTAGACTAACCCTTTTAAAGAAAAAGCCAAGTTGTAGATACTTCGTATTACTTGGCTCCCTTGCCGCGGGCATGGCTTGAGCC
>NZ_KV840039.1:516156-524596 GCF_001839105.1 Staphylococcus sp. HMSC62A08
TGCAGGCGTGTCGCCGTCAATACTTCGTTTATGCACTAAAATATCTTCAAAATATTTTATAAATAATTAAATCAGTCTACTTAATTATTTTAACTTTGTAAGTGATTTATTTGTCTTTTTTATTGAACTTTTACGCCTGGTGTATTATATGGTTTCTTTTGATTAAGAATATTATAGAAAATGTGTTTCATTTTATCTTCGTTTGGAACGAAACCATTGGTATTTTTAACGTTAGTACCTAAAATGACAATGTATCGATCGTTAAAATAAACTGTAAATATTTGTCCGAAGAATACGCCATTTATTCTATTTAAATATGGTGTCACATAGAAACCATAACGATATTCTTCTGGATACTCTTCTGTTCCTAACTCATGAAGCATTGGTTTTGTTACTTTAGAATTAAATAATTGATCTTGTTGTAACGCATAAATCAATTTACCCATATCATATGGAGCCATGTATAAGTTCCCTGCTCCATAATATTGATCTAATACATTTGGACGTAAGAATGAGAAGCTATTATTTTTGAATTTATATCCCTTTGCCATCTCACTTTGTAACGGTTTTTCATCATAAAATGATGTATGTTTTAAATGGTATTTATTTCCTAGGAGTTGATAATAGTTTTTAACGTATGGTTTTCCAGTTACTTTTTCGATGACTTTAGCTAATACTAAATAGTTTGCATCGTTGTAACTATGTTTATGATAAATAGAATCATCTATGCCACGTTTTTGAATTGATAATACTGCTTGATCTAAATTTTTAATATTAGTAGAAGCTTCATATTTATATAATCCGCTTTTATGTAACATTAAATCTTTAATTGTAATTTCTTTATCTGTTTTAAACCATGGTAAATACTTGGTTACAGGATCATGTAAATTAACCTTATGTTCTAATTCTAATTGCTTTAACATTAATCCAGTAGTAAATTTTTGAGAAGAACCTATTAAATACATTGTATTAGCAGTGTTTTTCTTCCCTTTTTCTATATCTTGATAGCCATAGCCTTTATTCATTTTTATTTTACCATTATCAAAAACTGCGACTGTCCCGTTAAAATTTGTTGATTTTAAATATTTATTAATTTGTTCATACATTGGTTCTTTTTTATCAAGAACTGTTTTTAACTTCTTAGGAGCTTTAACTGTTTTATCTCTTTTTTCAATATAGTGGGTATTATCATTTTCGTTTTTTAAAACTTGATTTTCGATATGTTGATGCTTACTCCATCTAAATCCTATTAATCCCACTAATACGATTAATACAACTAATACGACAATAAAAAATATTATTTTAAATTTATTAAGTTTCATCTTCTTTTGTTGGCCTCACACATTCAAGTCTTTAATATTCAATATAAGTTTTTTGAAAATCTTTAATTACACTTTCAATATCTTCTACATTAAGTGAAAAATATATTTTTATTTTAGGTTCAGTTCCAGATGGCCTAATCGCTATAAATCCTTCATCAAATATTAGACGTATTAAGTTCGAATTAGGTAAATATGTTGGCTCTTTTTCGCCACTATCCATATATTCAATGGTACCTAACTGATAATCTTCTATCGCTTTAACATCTAACCCACATATTTGGTGTATAGATTCTTTTCTAAAGGAATCAATAATCTCTTTTATTTTGAGCTGTCCTTCTCTTCCTTCAAAAACTGGACTTAAATTAACATTTCTATAATGACCAATTGCACGATATATGTCATTCAGCGTATCTGTTAAAGTAATATTGTTCTCATAAAGTAAATTCTTGTACTTAATGATCAACGGTACAATTTGAATCGCATCTTTGTCTCTAACAAATGGTTTAACCATATACCCATTACTTTCTTCAAAAGCGAGTAACAACTTCTCAGCACTGTTATCTTTTGAATTTAAAATTTCCGATATATATTTAAATCCTGTAAGCACGTTATAAACTTTAACATTGAGTGCTTCAGCAAGTTTATCACTCAATTCACTTGTCACAATCGACTTAACGATATATAAGTTTTCATATGAAGCGTCAATTAAATCTTGATATCGTAATTTCATCAAAATAAGTCCTAGTTCATTACCACTAATAAATCTACATTCTCCATTGTCTAAACGTTCAACTACACCTAGTCTATCCGCATCTGGATCTGTAGCTATAATCAATTGTGCGTCATTTTCTTCTGCGAGCATCTTACTAGCATTAAAAGCAGACTCATCTTCAGGATTAGGACTATCAACAGTTGGAAATGTCCCGTCTGGCTTTGATTGTTCCTTTTCGATAATGTAATTATAATAATTCAACTCATCCAATATTTCAGAAACGATAGGTAAGCTTGTTCCATGAAGACTTGTTAATACTGTTTTGGCATTTGTCTTTTCAATTTTTCCTGTCGCTTGGATGACTTTATTTTTATAACTATTTCTAACATCATCTTTGGCATAAACAATTTTGTTAGCGTTAACTAGTGCTTCGAACTCCCCACCTACAACATCCAGTGGATTTTCAACTTCTTCAATATAATTACTTAATATTTCAGAATCTTTCGGAAGAAGTTGTCCTCCATATTCGTTATAAACCTTAATGCCATTATAATTTTTAGGGTTATGACTCGCAGTAATCATAATACCGCCATCTGCACCATAATATCTTACTGCATACGAAAGTTCCGGCGTGGATTTATAAATATCGGATGTGATAACTTTTACATTATTTTGTGCAAGTGTAGTTGAAATCTCTTTTGAAAATGAATCAGAAAGTAATCTAGAATCATAAAAAACAACAATACTCGCTTCTTTATTTCTCGATTTAAAAAATTGAGCTATACCTAAAGCTACTTTTCTTACCGTGAAAGCATTCATTCTTCCAGGACCTATACCGAATATACCTCTAATGCCTGCAGTCCCAAAAGACAATTGAGTTGTTAATCCTTCTTCTATCTCTATATCATTTTGTTGCTCATAAAACGGTCGAATCAAACTTTCATCCAATCGTTTTATCCATTCTTGTTTCATGAGTAATCTCCTTTCTAAAAACAATCATTGTAAAGGAAAGTAGCATGTTAAATCTATGATGAAAAATTTGGTTATCTGTAACTGTCACTAAAATCTAATTTAGCAAGTTATGTATTTGTTTAGCTAAGCATTATTATAACTTAACACTTTAGATAAATCACTTTAATTAGATAATACGCTTATTTAAAAATAATTCTATAGTACTTTAGTACCATAAAGATTTCTAATCGAAATAAATTCAATCACATTGTAGATTTAAATGTAAATTTTGTTTGAAGAATGTAAAATTAATATGAATCTAAGAGTTGTAATTTTGCTAATAAAGTAATACAATTTAAGGCTATAGTGCATAAGTACGAAATGTAATCGTACTTCTATTAATAATGCTTACATAACAACATAGAATTAGATAATGATAAATTTTAAAATAAATTAGGAGCACTCCCGATGAACAAATTTTTAAAGTATTTTTTAATATTATTAACATTAGTTCTTGTCGTTGGTCCAATCCTATTTGCTACTCAATTATATAAAAGTTCAGAATCCGCTTTTGAAAAGTCTCAAGATAAAAATGACGCGCAACGTCATTCAAATTTAAGAGATTCAAAAGTTAATCCTGAAAAACAACCTATTTCAATTTTATTCTTAGGAATTGATGATAATGAAGGTAGAGAAAAGAATGGACAAAGTATAGAACATTCCAGATCAGATGCAATGATATTATCCACATTCAATCAGAAAAAACATCAAATTAGAATGCTTAGTATCCCACGAGATACAATTAGTTATATACCTAAAGTTGGTTATTACGATAAAATTACACATGCGCATGCCTATGGTGGCCCAATTGCTTCAATGGATTCAGTTGAAGCAACAATGAATGTACCAGTTGACTATTATGTTCGCGTTAATATGAAAGCTTTCGTTGAAGCAGTTGATGAATTAGGTGGCATTTATTACGATGTGCCTTACAACTTAAACGAACCAAATAGTGATGACACTGGAAGAATTCAAATTAAAAAAGGCTATCAAAAACTTAATGGTGATCAAGCTTTAGCAGTAGCCAGAACAAGACATCAAGATTCAGACTTAAAACGCGGACAAAGACAAATGGACTTAATTAAAATTCTTTTCCAAAAAGCACAAAGTTTAGATTCTATTGATAAATTAGATAATGTAATAACGATTGTTGGTAAAAATTCTAAACATAACCTTACTAAAAAAGAAATTAAAGCTTTAGCAAAAATGTATTTATCTGGAGACACAGATATAAAAACTTCACAACTTGAAGGTAAAGATGACTACTTAGACGGCATTTATTATTACAATCCAAGCGTAAAAAGCATTATGAAATATTCAAATATCTTGCGCTCTGATTTAGGCTTATCTAAAATAACAGATAAAGATGAATTTTTAGATCACAGAGTTATCAAGCATTATGGTTCACTCGTACCTCTAACAGAACTAGATGACAGTTTATTACGTAAGAATCAAAAAGATACTACAAGTGACGATAATGATAGTAACAATAACAACGATGAGAATACCAATAACAATGATAATGAACAGAATAACGTTCAAAATAATCAAACTACAGATAACCAAAATACTTACGAGAATAATAATCAAGACCAATATCAACAAAATAATTATCAAAACAATACTATGAATGATGGTAATAATATGAACGTACAATAAAAGATTGAATGAGTATTCATATTTCAGTATTGGTACATTTAAGAGAGGAGCTAAAGCAATGAGTCGTAAAACATACGAAAAAGTCGCCCATATTAACGGCATGTTTAATATGTTAGAACAACAAATTATCCATAGTAAAGATATGGCGCTATTTCGAAATGAATTCTTCTATGTTAATCATGAACATAGAGAAAATTATGAGGCCCTTTTAATTTATTATAAGAATAGTATCGATAATCCAGTAGTAGACGGCGCATGTTATATTGTTGCCCTACCCGAAATTTTCGATAAAGTGGATGTATTCGAATCTGAATTACCATTCACATGGGTTTATGATGAAAATGGTATTACAGAAACAATGAAAAGTATTAGCATACCATTACAATATTTAATAGCTGCTGCTCTTGAAGTTACAGATGTGAATCTCTTTAAACCATCAGGATTTACAATGGGGATGAATAACTGGAATATTGCACAATTACGTATATTTTGGCAATATTGTGCCATTGTTCGAAAGGAAGCTTTATAAAATAGCTTGATCCTTTCATTAATAAATAAAATAGTACTTAGGGAGTGGGACAGAAATATAATTTAGCAAAATTATTTTCGTTGTCCCACCCCGGCAAGGGTGGCTAGGATTGAAAGAAGCTTGATATAAGCGCACTTTCAATTCAGACATCTACTGCCAATATGTTAAGGAAAGCTGAGACAATTAATTATGTCCCAGCCTCTTTTTTTATGCTTTTATCAAAAACGATGACGACTTCGATTTAAAGTGTGTACATTTTTATGTGTGAAAAATTCAATAAATTTTCATCTTGTTTTTGATTTATTTACTTAATTTCGGGAAGAACTAGAGATAATGGAGGTGTTTGAAATGTTTAAAAAAGTGCTTGATGATAATATGTTGAACGATTGTTATACAGTTAGAAAAAAAGTATTCGTTGAAGAACAAAATGTTCCCCTAGCCAATGAAATTGATGATAAAGAATCGATTTCTTACCATATTATTGGTTACAAAGTGAATGGAGAACCTTTTGCTACTGCAAGAATAAGACCAATTGATAACTATTCAGGGAAAATTGAACGTGTCGCGATTACAAAAGAAAACAGAGGTTTAGGTTATGGCATTCAATTAATGGAAACCATTGAAGAAATTGCCAAAGATTTGAATTTTAAAGAATTGATGATGCATGCTCAAACACAAGCACAAGGCTTTTATACTCGTCTTGGATATAGCACTCACGGGGAAACCTTTATAGAAGAGAATATAGAGCACATTATTATGAAGAAAACTATGGAATGACCTTTCATCGAGAAAGCAACTTAATTTAAAAACAAAAATGTAATACTACGTATAAATTTCGAGTCCCCTTTTTACTGAGGAACGCTGAAATCAGTGGTTTGGACAAAAATTTTACAAAAAATCTTTATAAGCTACAGGTTAAAGTTATATTACAAATCTGTTAAAAGTAATACAGAAATTACAACTAATATTATAATTGACTCAAAATAACATATTAAGAGGAGTAAATAAATATGACGAAGAAATTCAATTACAAATTACCGTCGATGGTTGCATTAACGTTATTTGGAACTGCCTTTACTGCCCACCATGCACATGCTGCAGAAGAAACACAAGATCAAACTAAAAATTCAAATGTACTTGATGACCAAGCCACACTTAAGCAAGCCGAACAAGCTAAAAATGAAGTGACACAATCTGCACAAAATGTTTCAGGCACTCAAACTTATCAAGATCCAACAAAAGTTCAATCTAAACAAGATACTACTTCTAACAATTATGATGCATCATTAGATGAGTTAAACGATTCTTCTAGTAAAGCTTCTCAACAAGAACAATCGAATAATTCAAAGGAAACAAATACACCATCAGTCAATACATACCAAAATTCAACTAAAGACATCAACAACAATGACATTTCTAAAGATGCTGTCACTTCAGAAGACAATAAAACTTCAAAAGTAGACAACACGAATAAAGAAATTTCAAAAACTGAACAACAAGAACCAACTGTTGAAAATGTTAATAAAGATGAAAACAGTAATAACAATATTCAAGCCTCTTCTAATCAAACTAATAACCTTAATGATCAAGAAAAACAAGAAGCTACATCTAATCAAGCATCTAACAATAAAACATCTCAACAGACAACAACAGATTCAACTGAGAAATCTAATACTAAGGTAAGTCATACAAATAGTTCAGGTTATAATTTTGACGATGATGAAGATGACGTTGATACTACAAACGCTACAAGTAAAAATACTAAAGCTGACCAACCTCAAGTTGCATCACTTTCAGCACAAAACAATGTAAATACTAAGTCAGAATCAAATCCTACTATTAAAAATAGTACTAACAGTACAAATACTAGCAAATCAGCAACTCAAAATACAAAAGTTTCTAACACTCAAGCTAATAACACGACAACTGAAAGTAATAACAAAGTTTCAACATTCAGTTCAGTTGCCAAACCTAGAATGATGTATGCAGTAAATAAGAAAACGACTTCTTCTTTACCTAAATACACACCTCAAGTGAAATCTTCAATCAATGATTATATTCGTAAGAAAAACTATAAAGCACCACAAATTGAAGAAAACTATACTTCTTATTTCCCCAAATATGGATATAGAAATGGTGTAGGTCGCCCAGAAGGTATCGTTGTACATGATACTGCAAATGATAATTCAACAATTGATGGCGAAATTAATTACATGAAGAATAATTACCAATCAGCCTTTGTTCATGCCTTTGTAGACGGTAACAGAATTGTAGAAACAGCTCCTACTGATTATCTATCTTGGGGTGCTGGGCCACAAGGTAACGAACGTTTCATTAATGTTGAGATTGTACACACTCACGATTATGATTCCTTTGCACGTTCTATGAACAACTAAGCTGATTATGCAAAAACACAACTTCAATATTATGGTTTAAAACCTGATAGCGCTGAAAACGATGGTCAAGGTACAGTATGGACGCACTATGCAATTAGTAGATATCTAGGCGGAACTGACCATACAGACCCTCATCAATACTTTAGAAGCCATAACTACTCTTATGCAGAGCTTTATGACTTAATTTATGAAAAATATTTAATCAAAACTGGTCAAGTGGCACCTTGGGGTACATCTTCTACAAGTCCATCTAAGCCATCTAAACCATCAGATAGTTCAAACAACAATAAATTAACTGTTTCTGCTAATAGTGGTGTTGCTCAAATTAAACCTAGCAATAGCGGCCTTTACACAACTGTTTATGACGAAAAAGGACATTCAACAGATCAAGCTCAAAAAACATTATCTGTTACTAAATCTGCAACACTTGGCAATAATAAATTCTATTTAGTCGAAGATTACAACACTGGTAAGAAGTATGGCTGGGTAAAACAAGGCGATGTTGTTTATAATACAGCTAAATCACCTGTTAAAGTTAACCAAACATATAATGTAAAAGCTGGTTCAACTTTATACACAGTACCTTGGGGTACGCCTAGTCAAGTAGCTTCAAAAGTTTCAGGTTCTGGAAATCAAACATTTAAAGCTACAAAACAACAACAAATTGATAAAGCCATTTATTTATACGGTACAGTGAACGGCAAATCTGGTTGGATTAGTAAATATTACTTAACAACACCTTCATCGTCTAATACGAAACCAAGTAAACCATCTACAGATAATAGTTCAAACAACAATAAATTAACTGTTT
>NZ_KV840039.1:524696-532277 GCF_001839105.1 Staphylococcus sp. HMSC62A08
AAACAACAATAAATTAACTGTTTCTGCTAACAGTGGTGTTGCTCAAATTAAAGCTAAAAATAATGGTGTTTACACAACTGTTTACGATAAAAAAGGTAAAACTACTGATCAAGTTCAACGTACATTATCAGTTACAAAGTCAGCTACTTTAGGAAATGATAAATTCTACCTTGTAGAAGATTATAATACTGGTAAAAAATATGGTTGGGTAAAACAAGACGATGTTGTTTACAACACTGCTAAATCACCTGTCAAAGTTAATCAAAATTACAGTATTAAACCTGGTGTTAAATTATATACAGTGCCTTGGGGTACATTTAACCAAGTTGCTAGCACTGTCTCAGGTTCTGGAAACCAAACATTTAAAGCTACAAAACAACAACAGATCGATAAAGCTACTTATTTATATGGTACAGTAAATGGTAAATCTGGTTGGGTTAGCAAATACTATCTAACTACTCCTACGCAATCTAAAGTAGCAGTATCTAAACCAAAGACTTCTACTAAAGTCGTAAGTACGAATAGTAAAGCTACAACAGCAGATAGAGCTGCTACAACGCAAACATCTGCTAAAGCGTCTAACACTAACTCGACTCAAACGATAAATAAAATCGCGCAAGTTAAAGCTAACAATTCAGGTATCAGAGCTTCTGTATTTGATAAAAAAGCTAAAAGTGGTGCAAAATATGGTAACCGTACTTACATCATTACGAAACAACGTACTGAAGGTAATAACACATATGTCTTACTTCAAGATAGTACTCGAAACACGCCATTAGGCTGGGTAAATGTTAAAGATGTAACAAGTCAAAATATTGGTAACCAAACTAAAGCTACTGGCCAATACAAAGTTAGCCAAACAAATAATGGGTTATACTCTATTGCTTGGGGTACTAAAAATCAACAATTACTTCCATCAAATACAATTGCTAGTAAAACATTTAATGCTTCAAAATCACTTTATGTTGGAAAAGACTTGTATTTATATGGAACTGTAAACAATCGTACTGGATGGATTGCAGCAAAAGATCTTATCCAAAGTAATAAAGATGTACAAGCTCGTCCTTATAATTACACATTTGTAATCAGCAACAGTAATAGCTATTACTATGAAGATCTTGGTAAGAATGCACGTTACTCATTGAAACCTTATTACGACAAGACATTTGTAGTTTCTAAACAAAAATATATCAATGGTGTAACTTGGTATTATGGAAAATTAACAAATGGTAAATATGTATGGATTAAATCAACAGACGTCGCTAAAGAATCTGTAAAATATGTTAATACTGGATATACTTTAGCTCATGCTGCAGAGATACAAAATGACCTTTATGATACTCCACAAATTCAAAAGGTTCCAGGCCAATGGACAAATGCTAATTATAATGAAATCAAAGACGCTATGGACCCTAACAAGTTAACTAAAGATTCAGGTGCTAGATATCAATTCTTACGCTTAGATCAGCCTCAATCTTTATCTGTAGCAGCGCTTAATGAATTATTAAAAGGACAAGGCGTATTAGAAGGACAAGGTGCAGCATTTAGTGAAGCAGCTAAAAAGTATGGTATCAATGAAATTTACTTAGTCGCACATGCTTTAGTCGAAACTGGAAACGGTACTTCACAATTAGCTAAAGGTGGAGACATTGTAAATGGTAAATTCTCTGATAAAACAAAAACGAAATATCATAATGTCTTTGGTATAGGCGCTTATGACAGTAGCCCATTAATTGAAGGCATCAAATATGCCAAAAACGCTGGATGGGATTCAGTATCTAAGGCAATTATTGGTGGAGCTAAATTTATCGGTCAATCTTATATTAAAGCAGGACAAAATACGCTTTATAAAATGCGTTGGAACCCATCAAATCCAGGTACTCATCAATATGCTACAGATATTCACTGGGCAACTGTAAATGCTCAAACTATTAAAGGCTTTTACGATAAAATTGGTGAAGTTGGTAAATACTACGAAATTCCAAAATATAAATAATTATTAATGTTAAGCGGCTGGGACATAATTAATTGTCTCAGCTTCTTTAACATATTGGCAGTAGATGTCTGAATTGAAAGTGCGCTTATATCAATCTTCTTTTAATCCTAGCCATCCTTGCCGGCGGGGCCCCAACATAGAGAATTTCTTCAAGTTGAGGGACAGAAATATAATTTTGCTAAATTATATTTCTGTCCCACTCCCTTCATTATATATCAACGAGTTAACCGGCATAATTACTCTAATAAATTCCAAATTAAATCTCTCACATTAAACATTGGAGAGCATTAACAAAGCAACTCTATTTCAAAATCAACCTCCCCCTCCCATTCTTTTCTCCAATAAAAAATAAGCAACTTTGAAGAGTAATAAAGCATTACTTCAAAGTTACTTACCTTTTTAGTCAAATATTTAATTAGATGTATATTGCACCCTAAAACAAAAATTAAAATAAAGCGTGCATTAAATGTAAATATGTCTACTATTCAATTTATTTAATAGCTGATTTAGGCTTTCAATTTCCTCAGGCGATAAACACTGGCATCTTGCTTCAATCAATTCACATCTTGCAGTGTTAATTTGTTGAATAAGTGAGCGAGCCTCATCAGTTAAAATTAATTCCTTACATCGTAAATCTTCATGAGATTGTTGACTCGTAATATATCCTTTTAATACTAGTTTCTTAATCCATCGAGATACGATTGATTGTTCTCGGCTTATTTTCATCGTTAAATCATATTGTGATAAACGATCGTAATTATATAAAATACGTAATAATTCTAATTGCTCAGAAGTAATATCTGTGCGCTGTCCGAAACGTCTGTTTACTAAATTTAAATCATTATTTGTAAGTGTTATAAGTTTTTCAAGTTGTTTATACATGTTGTTCTACTCCACTATATTAAGTTGTTAATATTATATGCTTTATTTATAAAATATACAATACTATTATACACTTTGCACAAATTCGTTGCATAATTACCTACAAGTATACTAAATTAGAAGAAGTCTAAACAGAGAGAAAAAGGAGACGCTTTATGACAGCCATCAAGGATAGGGATTATTTTTTCGATAATGCCCGTGCAGTACTCATATTTTTAGTTGTCTTCGGTCATCTTTTACAACCTTATACTACCGAAGATAAATATTTATCAGCTCTATATTTGCTTATTTATAGTTTTCATATGCCGACATTTCTATTTATTTCAGGCTATTTTGCTAAAAATTTAGATAAGCCACATTACCTTGAAAAAATTGCGAAGAAATTACTTGTACCATATGTCATTTTTTTCGCATTCTTTTCGATATATTATTATTTAACGGGCAAAGAAGATGCAATTCAATTAGATCCATTTAACCCTGTCTTTGCATTATGGTTCTTACTTACACTATTCTTCTTCCACGTCGTACTAGTTATTGTTCGTAGATACAATCCTTATATCGTGTTATCTGTAGCAATATTGGTATCTGTGTTAGCAGGATTTTCAGGGAATATAGATAGTTATATGAGTATTTCAAGAACCATTGTATTCTTTCCTATTTTTTATATAGGTCATTTAGTCACTAAGGAACACACTATGAAACTACGTAATAAAAAGTGGGTACCCATATCAATCATTACTCTAGTAGCCTTCTTTATAGGTTATGTTATCCACCCTATCAACGGTGATTGGCTATTAGGTAGTTCTCCTTATACATCGTTAGAAAGTAACGGTGAAGACGTATATAGCCCATTCAAACGATTACTCTTATATATCATTATTCTAGTAACAATGGGTGCATTCCTTAATCTGACATCCCAGAAGAAGCGTTTCTATACCTATATTGGACGTCGAACAATGTTTGTCTACTTACTTCACGGCATTGTTATTGGTGTCTTAAGAGGTTTTGAAATATATCCATTCAAAGACAACGTTTCAATATTAACTTATTTATTCTTATTGATAAGTTCAGGCATTATTGTTCTCATTTTATCATCAAGATTTGTTTGCAAATGGACGAATCCTGTGATTAACCTACGCAGACCTTCAGAATTTAGAGATTAACAATTAAATATTAATGTATTTCATACCAGAATGTAGTGCTATAAATATGTTATGATAGTAATAATTTGAAAGAATTATGAGACTATTTTAACAATTCAAATACTACATTTTGGTATTTTTTTAGAGGTGTTTTCGGAAAATGAAGCTATCATTAAATACAAATTCAAAGTTTTTAAGAGCGCCAAGCATACGTCAATTTTCAAATCGAATTAAACACATCGATGATTGCGTAAACTTAACCATTGGCCAACCAGACTTCCCCATGCCAGACGTGGTTAAAGAGGCATATATCAATGCGATAAAAGAAGATAAAACAAGTTATTCACACAATAAAGGGCTACCAGAAACAAGACAAGCAATCAGCCACTACTTTAATCAAAAATATGGATTTACCTATAGCGAAGAGGAAATTATTGTCACAAATGGTGCAAGCGAAGCATTAGACACCTCTCTTCGAAGTATCATCGAACCAGGAGACGAAATTTTAATCCCAGGTCCCATTTATGCAGGCTACATTCCGCTTATCGAAACATTAGGCGGATCTCCTATTTATATGGATACAACGCAATCTGAGTTCAAAGTGACTCCAGAGCTTATTAAGAGCCATATGACGCGTAAAACGAAAGCTATATTACTCAACTATCCTACTAACCCTACAGGCGTTATTCTAGAGCGCTCAGAGGTTAAAGCTATCGTAGAAACACTCGTCGATAAAGAACTATTTATTATTAGTGATGAAATTTATGCTGAAAATACGTTCAAAGGCAATCATACGTCATTTGCAGAATTTGAAGAAATTCGAGACCAATTATTGCTTATTGGTGGTTTAAGTAAGTCACATTCTGCAACTGGTATTCGCATAGGATTTTTAATCGGTCCAGAATACTTAATTGAAAAATTAACATTTATGCATGCCTACAATTGCATTTGTGCCAATGTTCCAGCTCAAATTGCCTGTATCGCTGCTTTAAATGAAGGATTAGAAGCACCTCAATATATGAATGAAGCCTACATTAAACGTCGCGATTACTTAAAAGATAAACTAGAATCACTCGGATTTGACTTAACTGCTCAACCAGAAGGCGCATTCTACATTTTTCCTAGTATTAAAAAATTCACCGATAATGACTTTGATTTTTGTGTAGATGTTTTAGAACAAGCACATGTTGCCATCGTTCCTGGATCTTCATTCACAAATATAGGTAAAGGTTATATTCGTATCTCATATGCCTATGAAATGGAAATGCTTAAAGAAGGCATGCGCCGTTTAGAAAAATATTTACAAGAGAATTATCCTGATAAAATGTCATAGCATCTCGCTCTTCTTTTCATCTAAAAATCATCAATAAACAAAAAATCCACTCGATTGACATCATCTTATCAATCAAGTGGATTTATTTATATATTCACTAAACGCTTATGGGAATTTAGGGAATTGGTCGAAATCAGGATCACGTTTCTCTTTGAAAGCGTCACGACCCTCTTTCGCTTCATCAGTTGTATAGTAAAGTAATGTCGCGTCCCCAGCCATTTGTTGTAAGCCAGCTAAACCATCAGTATCTGCGTTCATCGCTGCTTTTAAGAAACGAAGTGCAGTTGGAGAATGTTTCATCATTTCTTTACACCATTGAACTGTTTCATCTTCAACTTTATCTAAAGGTACGACTGTGTTAACGAGTCCCATATCTAAAGCTTCTTGAGCATTGTATTGGCGACATAAGTACCAAATTTCTCTCGCTTTTTTATGACCCACGATACGAGCTAAATAACCTGAACCGTAACCTGCATCAAATGAACCTACTTTAGGTCCTGTTTGACCAAAGATTGCATTATCAGCAGCAATAGTTAAATCACATACAACGTTTAATACGTTACCGCCACCAATCGCATAGCCTCTAACCATTGCGATAACTGGTTTAGGAATGACACGAATTAAGCGTTGTAAATCTAATACATTTAAACGAGGAATCTCATCTTCGCCTACATAACCACCATGTCCACGTTTCTTTTGATCTCCACCTGAACAGAAAGCTTTATCGCCTTCACCAGTTAAGATAATGACTGATATATTTTGATCATCACGTGCACGTGAGAATGCGTCAATCATTTCAGCTACTGTTTTAGGTGTAAACGCATTACGTACTTCTGGACGATTAATCGTTACTTTTGCAATTCCTTCGAAAAATTCATATTTAATTTCATCATATTCTCTAAGTGTTTCCCACTGTCTAGTCATTTTGCTCCTCCTTTAAAAAACCTACTACCATTGTATCAAATTCCGTACTATCTTCCACATGAATTGTATGCCCAACATTCGAAATGTTTACCGTACGACTATGAGGTATCGCTTCAGTTAATTTTTGGCCAATACGAACAAATTTTTCATCCTTTTCACCCGTTAAAATGAACGTGCGAACAGCTATCGATGAAATTTGAGGCCAAAGATTCGGCATATTGCCCGTACCATAATCACGTAGCGCTTTAGCCAACCTCACAGGGTTCTGGCTCATTCGATTCGCCCGTATGGCTTTCCGCACCTCAGCATCAAGCTCATACTGCGACCGGAAAAGCGGCAACTTCTCCCAATCATTCACAAATATCTCCAACCCAGCAATCTCAAGCACCTTCGCACGAGCCGCATCCACTTGAACACGTTCCACTTTATCCGCCTCATCTTGAATCCCCGCTGAAGTACTTTCTAAGAGCAACCCACGTAGTGCTACACTGCCATATAAAGCATAGTATAGCGCTACGCGGCCGCCCATAGAATAGCCGAGTAGGTACACGTCATACGTGTCAAATTGCGACAATACCTCATCAAGTGCACGAGCAATATACGGGAAATCCCAAGTATCTTGCATGTCTGAAGTATCTTGACCATGTCCAGGTAAATCAATCGTTAATACATTCACATGTTGACACAAATACGCCACACGACTATCGTACGTTGTTGAATCACTAATAAAACCATGTAACATAACAAGCAATTGCTTGCTATCATTTTCAGATTCAAAAAATTTAAAGTGTAACATTAACGATATCACTCAATTTCTTATATAAAATTTGATGTTGTTGCATATTATCTTCTCGACTAGTTAAAACCTCATAAATATGCGAATCCATAGAAGATAATTCCGCATATTTAAAGTCATTTAAGCTTTCAAAACGTTCAAAAGTAAAATCATAAAGTAACGCCGCATGTTCGAAATCTAAACCAGTTGGCGTGCCAAATAAACGTTCGAAATAGTCACTGGCCGAATCTTTTTGAGGAAGATAAGAGAAGATACCTCCACCATCATTGTTCACTAAAACAATATTAATGTTGATGTCATTTAATTTCGCCATTAATAAGCCATTCATATCATGATAAAACGATAAATCACCGATTAATAACGTTACTTTTTTATGTGCTGCCATTCCAATAGCAGTAGATACGACGCCATCGATACCATTAGCGCCACGATTGGCATAAACTTCGGCTTCAGTTTCAAACATTAAATTATCAACGTCTCGAATTGGCATGCTGTTACCTACAAAAAG
>NZ_KV840039.1:532377-556940 GCF_001839105.1 Staphylococcus sp. HMSC62A08
GCGTCACCTTTAGATAATTTATGAATGACCTCTCCTACATATACCGCTTCATCAGATGCATGATTGAGATACTCTTTAATTTCAACACGAGACTGTTGTTCTAGTGATTGCCATAGCTCTAACCAATCTTTACGTTGAACACTCTCTTCCTCCATCAATGATCTAAAGAAATCGTTTGCCGAAATTTCATATGAAATATTAGGCGGCATTGGGAAAACATCAATTTTATCATTATTCTGCACTAAAATTTGGTACGCTTTCGTACGTTTTAACCATTGGTTTAATTTCTTAGAAATCACCGGTTTACCCACACGAATAACGAAATCCACATCTAAATCTAAACCTGCACGATAAAGTAAATCATATGTTGTAATTACATTGGGATGATTACTTTTACGTAATTGACTTAATGGGTCAGCTAAAATCGGCATATCATAAACTGTAGAGTACGTCAGAATTTGGTCGACTTCTTGATGTTGCATATCTCCTACAATGATAAGTCCTTTTTTCTTTTGCAGTATCGCACTAATCCCTTTTACCGCAATGCTCTTTTGATAATGCGGTAATGTTTTAACTTGAGACTTCAGTAAATCTACACGATTCATATCAGGTGTTAATGGCTCTCTAAAAGGCATATTAAAATGAATCGGGCCTCGATGTGGGCCGTATAAATACTGGCTAGCAATTTGCATTTGATAGTGAATCGTATAAAGCATTTGCTCAGTGCCATCCGCGATAGGTAGATCAAATTGGAAATTAACATAATTACTAAACATATTAACTTGATTGATTGCCTGAGGTGCGCCCACACTACGTAATTCATGTGGTCTATCACTTGTTAACACAATCAGTGGCACTCGACTAATTTGACATTCAGCAATTGCAGGCGTGTAGTTCGCAGCTGCTGTACCTGACGTACATAATATCGCAACTGGCTTTCCGCTTCCTTTAATCAGCCCTAATGCGAAGAACGCTGCGCTACGTTCATCAGGATGTATCCAGGTTTTAATTTTCGGATGTGCCTCAAATGCAAGCGCTAATGGTGTAGAACGAGATCCTGGACTAATAACAACTTCTCTTACGCCATACGCATATAATTCTGATGCAAACGTAAACACTTGTTGTGTCAAAGCATCGCTATGATTCGTCATAATTATCTACTCCTAATGCATTCATCATTGGTGAAAATTTGACTGCCGTTTCAGCAACTTCGCTATCAGGATCAGAATTCTTAACGATACCGCAACCTGCAAATAACGTTGCTTGATCACCCTTAATCAACATGGAACGAATCGCTACGATAAATTCACAATCATCGTACACGTCAATATAACCTACAGGAGATCCATAAAGGCCACGCGTACCGAATTCATTATTCTCAATAAATTCTAATGCTTCGGCTTTAGGATAACCACCCAACGCTGGTGTTGGATGTAAGCAATCGATTAAACCAATGTATGATTTGTCGTTTAAATGACCTTTTATTTCTGTATATAAATGATATAAATGATCATTCTTTAGAATATTTGGCGTTTCATTATAATCGATATCTTGCACAAAGGGTTTAATATCATTCAAAATACTTTCAACAACAAACTGATGTTCACCTAGGTTTTTCTTATCTTTTAAGAACGCCTTAATATTCTCTTCATCTTCTGCTTCATTATGAGAACGTTTAATTGTACCTGCTACAGCCTTTGTCGAAAGAATGCCATCTTCAACTTTAATTAATTGTTCAGGTGTTTGTGAAAAGAATATAGATTGATTAGATTCTAATAAGAAAATATAACTATTCTTCTCATTCTGGAGTGCTCGATTCAACACATAAGGAATATCAATTTCTTTATCAAACTTAATTAAACGTCTACGTGCAAGAACAATTTTTTTAGATTCATCAATCTTTTCAATGGATTCTTCAACGAGTTCACGCCAATCATCTTTATAAATATCTTCCATACGTGTGACGTTACCTCGTTCTGTTTCCGAAGAATCAACTTTCGTATGCTCGAAATACGAAACCAATTGTTTGAACGCTTCAATATCAAAATCTTGACGTTCAGTAGTATAAGTGATGAATGTACGTTCCCCTTCATTAGATATCAATACTTTAGGTAATACAAAGTGATTCAATCCATACTCTCGCCACTCATCATCAGACTTATGACTTGAAAATTGAAATCCGCCACATAATCTAAGATGGTGTCTACTTGTATCTGGATGAATTAATTCGATTTCATCTTTTAATTTTTCCCATTCCCTAAAGATAGACTGCTTATTTTCAAAGTTATTTTTAAACCTTTGAACAGCGTGATATCCAAAATATGAAGAATAATTGTCGTTCAATCGCATGTAAAAACGGTCTCCCGCTTCTTGTTCTGTTAAACGGAACAAAGCACTTGGTTCAATCGTTCTGTCTATTTCGACTTCTACAGAAACCCAGTCTTTGGTACTTGCGTATAACTTATCGACAATGTCTTCTTCTTTTACATTCACAGCCATTCTTATTTCACTTCTTTCTCCTTCGAATTTGACTCATTAATGTATTGTATCACTTTTATACGTAAGTGTTATCATTATTGCTTAAACTAAAAATGCAATTTTTCACGTCAATTGACCTTTAGCTATGATTCCTTTAAAATATTTATGATAAATATATAAAAATAAGAGGTTATGCATAATATGTCAGATCAATATCAACAATACTCAACCGTTAAGAAATACTGGCAGTTAATGAGACCTCATACCTTAACCGCAGCAGTTGTACCGGTTTTAGTTGGCACAGCCACTGCGAAAATTTATCTACTTGGTAGTGAAGACCATCTGAAATTTAGTTTATTCTTAGCCATGTTAATTGCATGTTTATTGATACAAGCAGCAACGAATATGTTTAATGAATACTATGATTTCAAAAAAGGTCTTGATGACCACAATTCTGTAGGTATCGGTGGCGCCATCGTGCGAAATGGTATGAGTCCGAAACTTGTCATGAACATAGCAATTGCATTTTACATTATCGCAGCACTGTTAGGTATCTTTTTAGCTATTCAAAGTTCATTCTGGATTATTCCAGTCGGAATCATTTGTATGGCTATCGGTTACCTTTATACTGGCGGACCAATGCCAATTTCATGGACTCCATTTGGTGAGCTATTCTCTGGCTTATTTATGGGTATGATTATCATTGTATTATCATTCTTCATCCAAACTGGAAACGTCCAAGGCTATGCGTTCTGGATTAGTATTCCAATCGTTATTACTATTGGCCTCATTAATATGGCTAATAATATCCGTGACCGTGTTAAAGACAAAGAAAGCGGCAGAAAAACTTTACCTATTTTATTAGGTAAACGCGCATCAATCATTTTTATGGCTGCAATGTATATTGTTGCTTATGTGTTCGTCATTTTCACAGCACTATTTAGAGCACCGGGTTCACTATTCTATTTATTAGTATTGTTATCATTCCCTATGCCAATTAAAGCTGTAAGACGATTCAATAAGAACGATACACCAGCTACAATGATGCCAGCAATGGCTGCCACAGGCAAAACCAACACATTCTTTGGACTTTTATATGCATTAGGTATATATATTAGTGCACTTTGTGGCGGTATCTAATTTCATATTTTTGATAACGAACTCGGCAATGAAATCATATTCAATTGTCGAGTTTTTAATTTAGTGTCATATGATGATACTTATGACCATATAAATCAATGTCCCCTATATCTTCGAAACCTAACTTTTTATATAGCTTTAGCGCACCCTCATTATCATAATCACAATTCAAACTCCACTTTGCATTCGGATCACTATCAATCAAATGTTTAAATAATTGTGTTGCAATCCCCTGTCCACGATATTCCGGAAAAGTAGCTACCGCTTCAATATAAATTTCATCATTATAGGCTTCTTTTTGAGGTAAAGGAGTACCTAATTCACGAATATCATCTTCGAGTGGTAAATTTAACCACTGTTGTTCCAAATCTAACTCTTGTTTCCCAGGATAAGCAATGATACATCCCGCAACGCTGCCATCTTTCTCATATACCCAAATATGATCATAATACGTACGATATTTAACATTTACAATACTTAATTCAATTGCTTCAATGACACGCTCTTGAGTCAAGGCCTTTGTTATATCTAGTTCCATATCTTTCCATATGATATAACACAATTCAGCAATCTGTTTGTTATCACTTGGACGTGCCTTTCTTATCATCATACATTCCCCTTTATAAATTAGGTTGCAATGTCATTATATATAATTTATTTGATTAAATAAAATTATTACTAAAACGATTGTTTTAACTTTGATGCTGTATGAAATTTTCTAAAATTCTAAAATTTACTTTTAAGAGAATCATAATTCGGGTAGTAACTAGATAATAAAACTTTAATAAAGGGAGAATGATTATGGATATTTTAAGAAGAGTATTTAGAATCTTAGTCACTGGCTATATTGTCAAAGTTATTAGAAACCTTATTTCAGGAAAATCAAGCCAAGGCAACAAAAATGACAGTGATAATAAAGAAAAGTAGTGAGTGGAATAGAAATATCACTTAACAAAATGAATTGCGTAGTTCCACACCCAACTTGCAATGTTTGTAGAATTTCTTAAAAAAGAAACTCTCTATGTTGGGGGTATTCAAGAGCAAGAATGAGTAACATTGAAAGGAGTTTGAGATAATAACACTTTCAATTTAGAAAATACTCTACTTTGATAAAGAAATTAAAAATATTTCTTAAAGTTAAAGTGATGAGCGACAACACAAGCACTAGAATACTTTGTATTATAATAATCGAATAAAAGCTTTTATAATGGTGGCCATATAAAGTGGTCGCCATTTTTTTGCATGACATTAACTACCTATCTATGAACCATTGACTTACTAGACAGATTGTAGTTTTTAGATTAACTTTTGCGTAGTATATAAAAAAGGATTTAACAACCACTAAATATGATTGCTAAATCCTATCTTTAAATGTAAACAAATTTTAAATACTGTTAATTATCGTTCTCAATAAGTCTTATATCACTCTTTTGTTTTTCATATCTTTTTAGTAACTTAAAATCGTGATTCTTTTCAAACCCGTCCCCGTCACAAATAGCTAAATTAAGACCTTCTCCATCTTTTACTAATTCATAAACATAATAAGAGCTATTACCTTCATTATAAATTAACTTGTGATCTTTAATACCCTCTCCAAAAATGTATTTTGAAAAGTGAGAGAGAACTAAATATTTACTATTACCCTCTTCTTTAATTTGATATTTTCCTGTAAATTCTTCGCCAGCATTTGATTTTCCTTGTGCTGAAACCACTTTGAATGTACCGTCATCTTTAAAAGTAAATATCGCATCTGTTTTTCCATCTACAATACCTTTAAACTCTCTGCCAGCGAGACCATCGCTACTTTTTCCACACCCTATTAATAATATAACCAAAGTACAAATACTGATTGGAATTAAAACATCCTTAATATGTTTAAAATACCTCATACAAAATCACCTTAATTAAATAATTTTATTATATTATATCAAAAATACCAATTTGATGGTAAACACTTTCAACTTTTTTATTACTATTCACACTCTTAGTCACAATCTGACTGAAAAATTTAAATGAATTAACTACACTGTTTTTAGTATATAGTAATAAATAAGCTAGATTACATATAAGTCTGGCTTAGCTTATATTTACTTTCTATCTTTATTCTTATAATCATTTTTATCCGGAGCTAAGAAATACATAGTTATTAAAAATACTAGTACTAATTTCAAGTATCTTCTTAACATTTCAGGCATATCTATAAATAAAGGTAAGAACACACCTAGAACCATAACTATGATGACTAATATAAGGTATATTTGTTTTCTTCTGATAATAACACCTCTCATAATACTACGGTAACAAATGTAGAGGTACTAACGTCAGCTATTGTTTTGTTAAACACTAGTCTATTATGCAAACCTTTAGATATTGCTTGTTGAACAGTCTCCCGGATCCTGTAATATATTAACAATAATCAAACACTGATTTGTAATGAAAAATTACTAACTAAGTATGATAATTTAATTGAAAATAGTCACTAATTAATTGAAGACAACAGTTTTAAAAAACATTAACTTATTTTTGGATTTTTGGTATAATAACGCTATATCAATTTTTTATAGAATTTACCGCTGCATTTCTAATACATACATATAAGTTAAAGTAACCAATACTCTTAGTATAGTTATTAATGGAAATACTACACCTAAATTTTATAAAGAAGAAATATATTGAATATGATAATGTTACCAAATTAAAGATCAATTAAATATTAGTCTTAATATGGTTACGCCTTACATTCAAGTAGACACATATCAATAATGACAACATCATCTTGTTATAATATACAACTTAAGTTTCAGCCTCAAAGTTCAACATAAAGCTGATGTAGTATATATTATTGATCTATTAGTATGCGGCTTTAAAAACTTATTAAAAGGGAGTAAAAAAATGGAAGAAAACTACAATAAGTATCAACAAGAAAGACAACAGGAACAATTTCAAGAATATCAGAAAATAAAGGAACAAAAAAAGAAGTCTAAAAAAGGTTGGCTATGGGGTTGTGGTGGATGTTTAGTTTTAATTGTTTTAATCATTATAGGCATTTCTGCTTGTACTGCTAGCATAACTAACACTAACTCAAATAACAGTTCAAATAATAGTACAAATGATACTAACGCTACTACTCAAGAAAAAGCTGCTTTGAACAAAGCAAAAATTTATTCTGATACTATGCACATGTCAAAACAAGGGATATATGATCAGCTAACATCTGATGCAGGTGAGAAATTTAAAGAAAAAGATGCTGATTATGCAATAAAACATTTAAAAGCTAACTACAAAGAGAATGCTAAAAAGAAAGCTAAGGATTACGTTGAACAACAAAATATGTCAAAAGATGCGGTATATGATCAATTAACTTCTTCTTACGGAGAGAAATTTACTAACGAAGAAGCACAATATGCTGTAGATCATCTAGAAAAGTAATTTAATTTTAGGGTAGCACATCTACCCTTTTTTTATTTTATTAAAGAAGTAAAAATAAACAGTTGTATAAAATAAATTAATGTGAATGATACTAAGATTTTAACTGTGACGTTAATATTTTAAAGAAATATTTAACAAAGGAAGATAAAAGTTTAGACATTAAACTAACGTCGTTCTAAGGATTGGAGGAATAAGCCGACAACTAAGTCGACAACTTCAAGAAAAATTTCAAATATTGTCAGTCTCGTTGACATTTTAATTTGAAACAGACTTTTACAAATTTCTACCAAAATAAAAAAGAACGTTGATTTAACAACGTTCTAACGTAATTCAGTAAAACAAAAGTTTACTAAATTTTACTATTTTACGGAAACGGAGGGATTCGAACCCTCGCGCCGCTCTCGCGACCTACACCCTTAGCAGGGGCGCCTCTTCAGCCAACTTGAGTACGTTTCCATATGGCTCCGCAGGTAGGATTCGAACCTACGACCGATCGGTTAACAGCCGATAGCTCTACCACTGAGCTACTGCGGATTAATGTTATTTTATGTATCTCTATCAAGCACAAATATTATTATATCAATCTTGTTGAGTTTTTCAAGAGATATCTTAAAAAAATATACGGAACATTTACACTAATTTAATATTAACGTTCCGCATATTTTAAAAATAAACACACGAAGTTCAAAACAATTATTAATATTAAAATGCTAGAATTTACGGCTATTTCTCTTCAAAAAGAGAATATCTAGATAAAGCTTCGAAAATATTTAATGAGGATTGATTATAGTCAATGGGTTGCTCAGGATCATTTGATTTCATACGTGCTTGTTTATCGACCATGTAGTAATAAATAATTGCATTAGTATATTGATGCCATAAACTATGATACGAAACATTTAATATAAATGATTCATTATTAGCAAATGTGATTTTACTTTTACGATTTTTAAGTTCTTTAATACTTTCAATATAATGCATGTTAATCCAGATATTTTCTTCTTGTCGATCAGAATGAGTTGGGAAAAAGTAAGTTGGAAATAAAGGAGTAAGTAAAATAGGTGGTTTACTAGTAATACCAGTAATTCGATTTGTTTCAGACTTCTTGCTCAGATAGCTATTACCATAAAATTTGCAAGACCTTTCAATAATTCTTTGTACTTTAAAAGGACTCTCCTTTCTAGTTTTATCAAATCTAATAATCTCAGCTCCTGAAGTTTGTTGATATTCATCATACCTTGGGCGAATTAACATGTCACCTTTTCTAATAACATAGATTGATTCACTAAAATTAGTCATTTGATTACCTCACTTCACAAAAATATTAATTATTGTTACTATTTTCTTTTAATAATAATAACTTAATATTAGTTTATACGAAGCATAAATTAAATCAAGTTCTACTTTTATTTTCTTTTTACACATATTTCTTTCTAAATGTCAGAATATTCATTGATTTCAAAATACAAAAACTGTATACTACTCATATATAAATAAAAAAGAAAGGTAGTGATTTTTTATGAATCATAATACTAATGTTAAGCACACTACTCTCGAAGACTTTGTGACCACTGTAAACGATTTAGGTGTGGAACTCGTTATCGATGAAGCGCTAAGGGAAGCGAGAAAGAAACAACTTAAAACGCTTATTGATGAAGCACTTGTTAACAAAAATAAGGAAGATTTTATTCAGTATACAGAAGAATATAAAAAATTGGAGGCTTTTCTCAGTGAATAATTTAGATTCGAGTCACTCATTATAAAAGGTCTATTCCCTACTTAATTTAAGTTTGAGAATAGACCTTTTTAATATAATTAAGACATTAATCTAATAATTTCATATTTATCAATATCACCAAAATAGTGATAAAAGTCATAATTTGCTAATGCTTCTTCTAAATGTTCAAAGTCATGTAAGCAACCTACAAGTGCACGCTCTAACTCAGTAATATCTCCTTCGCCGAAGAAATCACCAAATATCTTAGCATGTTCTATACGACCTTTTTTAACATCCAATTTAATTTGTATGAACCCTTTTTCAAATTTTTCTTCACGCTCAAAATTATATTTAGGATTATTACCGTAATTCCACTCCCAAGTACGATATTTCTCATTGCTCAACTTTTCAATGTTATTCCAATCTTCATCAGTTAAAACATATTCTTCTACTTCATTTTCACCAAAAATAGTTTTAAGAATAATTTGTTTAAATTCATTAATGTCTAAAGGTTCTTCTAAAAACTCATCTATATTAGCAACACGCTTTCTAACTGATTTCACACCTTTAGATTTAATCTTAGCAGGATTAACTTTCAAAGCATTTTGAACTTCGTCTAATTCACAATTTAACATCAACGTACCATGGCTGAACATTCTATTTTTCACTTTCACCATAGCATTTCCCGATATTTTAGCTTCTCCCACTTGAATATCATTTCGTCCTGTCATTTCAGCGTTGACACCAAGTGATTGTAAAGCTTGAACAATCGGCATTGTAAATTTTTTGAAGTTGTGGAAACTATTACCATCATCATCAGTAATAAAACTAAAATTTAAATTTCCAGTGTCATGATAAACCGCACCGCCACCAGATATACGTCGAACGACATCAATTTTATGTTGATCAATGTACGCTTTATTAACTTCTTCTATCGTATTCTGATTTTTACCTACGATAATTGAAGGTCTATTAATATAGAATAAAAAATAACTTTCCTCAGATGGAAGATTTTTAAGAACATATTCCTCCATTGCTAAGTTAAGTGTGGGATCAGTAATATTATTATTACTAATAAACTTCATAACATTCCTCTCCTTAAAAAGTCTCTCTATATGCCCTTACCCTAGTTATGAATGATTTATAATAAAATTTCCAATTATATACTCATTTATGTCTTACTTTTCATAATTAAATCTGCAAATAGAGTTTTTTTAAAGATATTAGTTTATTTGTTATGTAAATTTTAGTACAATATTACCTAGCTATGATTTAAGGGAGGACTCATTATGACTGTTGCAGAAGTAGGTAATATTGTAGAATTTTATGATGGTTTAAGAGGCCGTGTTGAGAAAATTAATGACAATTCTGTTATTGTAGATTTAACAATCATGGAAAACTTTAATGAACTAGATTTACCTGAGAAGACTGTCATTAATCATAAGCGATATAAAATCGTTGAACAAGAAGGTTAATTATAATGAAAAATGTTTCTAAAGCTTTAATTTGGTTTATTATAAGTTTCATCGTATTTCACGCTATTTTATTTGTGATGTGGGGTGAACACCAAGAGTACTGGTACTTATATACTGGCATTATGCTAATAGCAGGAATAAGTTATGTGTTTTATCAAAGAGACATTGCATCAAAACGTTTATTAACTTCAATTGGGATTGGTATAATTACAAGTATTGTACTTATTATTGTACAACTTATTTTTTCACTTATTTCATCAGATTTATCATACGCATCGTTAATTAAAGAATTATCTAGAACGGGTGTTTATTTTAAATGGCAAATGCTCGTCACTTTATTGTTCGTGATTCCATGTCATGAATTATATATGAGAACCGTCTTACAGAAGGAATTAATTCGATACAAATTACCTAAATGGTTAAGCATACTTATTGTCGCAATTTGTTCAAGTTCCTTATTCATTTATCTCGATAACTGGTGGATAGTATTCTTTATATTTATAACTCAATTAATTTTATCAGCAAGTTACGAATATACTAGACGTATAGCTACAACTTCTATTGCTCAGATTGTTGCTATAATATTATTATTGATTTTTCACGGATAAAAAGCATTTCTTAGTCTGATTACTTTAGGCTAAGAAATGCTTTTTTAATGAAGTAAATTTACCTCGTGTCTCGTTAATAATAATGACGGGTTATTTAAAGGTTAACTTTAAAATTATTTTCAACTTTTACATCATAGTTTGTGTTTTTTAAATTGTTTCTAATCAAGCCACCCATAGTTTCTCCATATGTTTCATGAATGATTGCATCTTCTAAATATTCTTTATAGTTTCTATAACAATAATCCGTCATAGTTATTCTATACATTCGCTCACTATCTAAGTCTTCTATTTCGACCCTATGATATGGTTCTTTATTCATATCAACTGTATAATTAAAACCTTGCCAAAATGTAAATAAAGTTTCATCTACAATCGTTAAACTCAATGTTCCCTGTTCAAATTCAATATGAGAGTAACTGTATTCAATGATGTCTTTGATATTTTTACCTTTAACAGTTAAATCAACTGGTTTGTCTGGATGAGGATAAGCATCATATAAATCTCTATTACGAATGACACCGTTTAACCCTTCTTCACCATTCTTAGGTATATGCACACAAGAAATTTTGTAATCATATGCATTCCTAATACCATCATGAAGTAATTGAGCAAATGGATGAGGCTTACAAATTATCTCCTCGATACCGTTAATTTCGAGATTAAACTTATTATTAGATATGACCTCGTCTGCCCAATATTCTACAGCCTTACGATCATAATACGTTTCTTTGAGTAATAACTCATCTTCTTCATAATTATTTAAATCTATGACTTTCGATTCTATATTATCAATTTCATATGAGGTCGTACGCTTTTTAAAGTGTATGGAGAGATGAACTAATTCTTCGGCATTTTGCCCCGCTTGAACATAAACTGTCTCATGATCTTTACCAACTACAGTTTGATGTTGATGTGCGGTAATAATTAAATCTATCACACCTAATTCTTCCATGATTTTTTCAGCTTCGTTTGCATTTTGTTCATTTCTTTTATTTTGTTTGCTAATTTTATTGAGTCCGCCATGATAGATAACAATAAGGAAATCCGGTTCCTCTACTTCATGGATATATCTAATCCATCGCTTAGCAGATAATAACGTCTTTTCAATACTGACATCATCTTCCATTTCGGCATATTCATTTTTCATAAGTCCGTCCGCTGTTAATCCGACAATGGCTATTTTTAAATCATCGTAATTTTTAATCGTATATGGCGTTGAAAAATATGGCTCTCTAGTTACCGTATACTCTATATTCGCAGATAACCATGGAAATCGTGCCAATGCAACAGATCGCGTTAAAAATGATAGACCAAATTTAAATTCATTAGGACTTATACCACTAGCATCATATTGCATAGCATTCATTAATTTAATCATTGGATGTCGCTTATAAGGAGCGACAACTGCATAATAGAAAGCAGCAAGTGAACCGGCTAAACTTCCTCCGCTATCTAATAAAATGACATGTTTGTTTAGTTTACGTGCATTTTTTACGTAAGTTCCTGCTCTGTATATATTAGATCCATAATCACCATTTAAGAAGTGACTATGCATATCTGACGTTGCGATGACATCTACAGTTATATTTTCATTCTTTTCCATCAGGCCACTCCTCTCAATAGATTAAGTTTAACATGGAAGCAGTATCGAGTGTTATTAAACTAATGGCCAATTATTAAGTTACGTAATGATTTTCAAATTAAAATAAAAACACTTTCAGCAAAATAAAATATTTTACCAAAAGTGTTTTCATATTTTTTAACCAATTTGTATACGTTCTTTAGGATAGCTATATTTATCTGGTTCTTTACGTCCAGCAAGCATGATAATGAATGAAATTAAGCCAACACGTCCTATAAACATAAGAACCATTAATACAATTTTAGTTATATTACTAATGTTGTCAGCAGTCGCACCTAGACTCAGTCCACAAGTCCCAAAAGCTGACATGACTTCAAAGAACACTTGTAAAAATGATAACTTACCTTGTTCAGTGGCTGATATCACAATCATACTTATAAACGTTAAAATTGATGCCATTGTAAATACTGCGAAGGATCTTTGGATATCCATAATGTGAACTTCCCTATTAAAGGCCTTTATAGCTGTTTTATCAGCAGTATTATTAAAATTAATCACAAAAAGTATAAGAATTGCAAAGGTAGTCGTTCTAATTCCTCCCCCAACCGAACTTGGAGAGGAACCAATAAACATTAATATACTCATAATAATATTCGTTGCATCACTGAAATGCGATGCATCTATTGTTTGTAAACCAGCACTTCTAGTAGTCGCTGACTGGAATAATGAATAGAATAAAGATTGATGCCAACTTAATCCCTTAAAAGCATGGTTATGTTCAAGTAAGAAAATTGATATAACACCAAATACAAATAAAAATAAGTATGTAGACGTTGTAATTTTAGTAAATAATGAGAACCTAAAATTAGTAACTCTATTCTTTAAATACGCTTTTAATTCTAATAGCACGGGAAATCCAATTGACCCTAATACAATTAAGAACATCACTATGGTTTGAACAAAGTAGTCTTTGGCATAGGGTACAAGTGATTGACCAGTAATATCTAGACCACCATTGGTCGTTGCTGAAACTGAAACAAATATTCCCTGCATAAAAGCATTTTTCAAGTCAGGATTATCTCGATAAAAATAAAAAGCTAATAATAATCCTCCTACAAGTTCAATCACAAATATTGTTCTTACAATTTCCAAAATCAGTTTAACTGTACCACTCATTGTATCCTTATTATTATCTAACATAATAAGTTGACGTTCTCTTATACCAATGTGTTTGCCTAAAACTACCCATAACAGTGTACCGATGGCCATAACACCAATTCCACCAATATTTAAGATAACTAATATGATAATTTGTCCAAACGTAGAATAAGTGTCTCCAATACTTACTGGAGATAACCCTGTCACACTAATTCCTGAAACTGCAACGAATAATGTATCAATAGGATTAACATTTACACCGGGTTTATGCACATAAGGTAGATTTAATAATAAGAATGCAACCACAATTGCAAAGAGATAATATAGTACAATCCCTTGTTGAGGACTCGATTTCTTAAGTAATTGACTTAAAATAGACATAGATTTCACCTCAACGTTTATTTCAATTTAATTTTGATATTTTTTTCTGAACCATTTCTGTAAATTTTAGCTGTTAAAGTTTTTAAATCGTCTTTATGACTATATATTATCTGTCTATAACGTAGATTATCTTCAACAGTTTTACCATCTAATTCTACTATTACATCATCTTTTTTCAAGCCTGATTTTTCACCTAAGCCATTTTTTTCAACGTCACCAATTAAGACACCGTTGTTTACATTAGAAGGTAAATTTGAAGAATTACGTTCTGACTCATCCATATCTGCTACATTTTTAATTTTAATGCCAGTATTCGGATATTTTACTTTTCCTTTATCTTCTAATTGTTGCGCTATTTTACGTACATCATTAATTGGAATAGCAAAAGCCATGCCCTCGACATTTTCCATATCAATTTTTAAAGAAACTATACCGATTAGCCTACCATCTTTATCAACAACTGCGCCACCTGAATTACCAGGATTTACAGGAGCATCAATTTGAAATGCTTTCATTAATACATCATAACTACCATTTTTATCTATATCTACAGGTACATGACGATCTAAACCTGAAATAATACCCTTAGAAACACTGCCTTTAAAGTCTACACCTAATGGGTTGCCCACGACTAAAATAGATTCACCTAATACTAAATTATTTGAATCTCCCATCGTAATAGTTTTGATACTGTCGTCTGAAATTTTAGCTTTAACCACAGCTATATCTGACCATTTGTCTTTACCAATGACTTTACCTTCAACTGATTTATTATTACTATATGTAACTTTCTGTTTTTCTTTGTCGCCTACAACATGTGCATTCGTTAAAATATAAATAGAGTCGTCCACTTTTTTGTAGACGACACCTGATCCAATTTCATTATCTGAGCCAGATTTACTTTTTGGTACAGTAGTATTATTTGATAAATCATTTTGAACAGTGACTACTGATTTGACAGTGTTATTCGCATTCTTCATTGTTGTAGTATAATTTTTATTCCCCCCATTAAATGCACTATCATTTGTGTGATCATTTTTATTTACTGTAGTAAAAATAGCATTAAGTATTAATAACAATAAGATGATTCCTATAATAATCAGTAATTTAGGCCAATGTTTTTTAAAGAATGAGGTAATCACATTTATAATGTGATCAAAATGATCACCTTTGTTTTCGTGATGTTGATTATGTGAAGTCTCTTGTGATGAATGAGTATTGTCCTTTTCAATATTTTGATTTTTAGGTTCTGTAGATTGATTATTTATAGGTGAGTAAGGCTTTTTATTTTCATGTTTACTTTTCTCTGCTGTCTTATGATTTTTTTCTGGTTCATTACGTGTAGCTGAATCTTTATGAATCTCATTTTTATCACGAGTTATTTCTTTATTATCCACTACATCTGCTTTAGATGACTGTGGTTGATTTCCTTCATCCTTAGAAAGATTATTATCTTTACTATCTACATCTTGGTGATGATTTGTTATTGAATAAGGTACCTTATTGTCTCTATTGTCTTTATTTTGCGCAATTTGACTATGTTCTTTATTATTTCGTTGGTCTTCTGATAAATTTAAACCATCTTTAGTTTTGTTAGTTTCTGTTTGTTCTAACCGACTTGCTTGTAATTCTTGATTTTCACCGTTTTGTCTTTCTTGAGCTAACTCATGTTGCTGTTGAATTTCTTCCTGAGTTAATTTCTCTATTCTAGCTTTACGTAAATTATCTTTCACACGCTCTTCATTCATCTTAGATTGGTGCTGTGCTTTTTCAACTTTTTTCTCTCGTGCTTCACGTTCTCGTCTTATACGTTCTTCTCTTTCTTCATTATGAAAAAATTCTCGTCGTTTACGACGATACTGGCTACGGGGTATGACTTGCTTTTTATCATTATCCACTTGATGACCCACTCCTAAAATTACTTTGATTCGTATGATATGTAAAAAAATATATATAAGTTATTTCTAAGCTTTTCCAAATTCATAATGATTTAGTTCATAGTTTAAATTCTAATATTTAAACTATAAAACTGCAATGTTCAACACAACAAAGTTAAAAAGAAACTCCACTCAAATTTTAAGTGAGTGGAGCATTTCAAAACTAATACCATTACTTTTGATTCTTTTTATTTTTAATTACAGAAGTAAACCATCCTATAAGTACTAATAAGATAAGTACCGCCCAGAAGATTGACTGCCATAGTGCCCCGTGTGGAAATTCTTCAGGTAAGACACCAATATCAGGATGTGCCAGTACCATTACTACTAGCTTAATACCAACCCATCCAACAATCGCGAATGCTGCACCTTCTAAACCAGGGTATTTGTTTAGAAGTTCAACAAACCAATTAGCAGCGAATCTCATGAGAATGACACCTATCATACCACCTAAGAACATAACGATAAATTGGCCTAAATCCATTCCACCGAAATGGATGCCCATCTTAGGTAACGTCACCGCAATAGCTAGGGCTGCTAACATAGAATCAATTGCGAATGCTATATCAGCAAATTCTACCTTGAAGACTGTGCCCCAAAAAGCTTTAGGTCCAACCTTCTTTTCATTACCAGATTCATCATAGTGGTGGTCATCACCTGTTTCTTTATGATGCTCTTCGTCAGATTTATGGAAGAAATCCCATAAGTTTTTAATAGACATATAAATTAAATAAATTGCACCAATCGCTTGGATCCACCAGAAATTCGCAATAATACTAATTAAGAATAAAGCAATAAATCTAAATATAAATGCACCTAATAAACCATAAAACAATGCTTTTTTACGTTGCTCTGGTGGTAAATGTTTGACCATCACAGCCATAACAATTGCGTTATCAGCTGCTAATAATCCTTCTAAGAACACAAGTACTACAAGCACCCATAAATAAGGTAAAATCAAACTTGGATCCATAGTGGACAACTCCTTTTATTTCGAAATACAAATAAAGAGACCTATGCTATATCCTAGCAAAGGTCTCACTAAGCAATAGTATTGCCCACTTTACCGGAAGACTTACCTTCGTAATGACGATAAAGTGTTAAATAGTATTCTACTAATCACTTTGATTAGCATTTACTATCCTCAAGTTACTCCCCTCTGACAAACGTGTCATAGGTATTCATTTGTTAATAATAGTATACATAGTTTGTATAACTAACTCAATCTAAATTATATTAAATTCGTTTTATACTTTTCTTAAAGATACCCATTAAATACCCTTCAAAATGAAAGTTAAACTTACAACTTATAATAAACTGTATAATTTAATATCAGGGAACTTTTCTTCAAACCATCTTGTCGCAAATTCATTTTCAAATAGGAACACGTAATTATCGTATCTGTCTTTCACAAGAATTGAACGTGACGTATTCATGTTGTCTTTAATATCTTCTTCATTTTCAATCCAACGTGCAATTTTACGTCCAACCGGTTCCATTACTACATCGACATTGTATTCATTCTTCATACGGTGTTCAAAAACTTCAAATTGTAATTGTCCCACAGCACCAAGAATGATTTGATTGGTATGTAGTGTTTTATAGTATTGAATTGCACCTTCTTGCACGAGCTGTTCAATTCCTTTATGGAAATGCTTTTGTTTCATCACATTTTTAGCAGAAACTTTCATAAATATTTCAGGTGTAAACTGTGGTAAATCTTGGAAACTATATTTTTGTTTACCACCAACCAGTGTATCACCGATTTGATAATTACCTGTATCGTATAAACCAATAATATCTCCCGCTACTGCATGGTTAACTGTTTCTTTATCATCCGCCATGAATGATGTAGAACGTGTAATCTTTTGTTTTTTACTCGTTCTTTGTAATGTGACGTCCATACCTCTTTCAAACGCACCACTGACAACACGCATGAAGGCAATTCTGTCACGATGTTTTGGATCCATATTTGCTTGAATTTTGAAAATAAATCCTGAAAAATCAGTATCAAATGGACTTACTTCAACCTCTTCATTTGTTTGACGTGCATTTGGCATAGGCGCATGATCAACATATGCATTCAAGAAGTTTTGCACACCAAAATTAGCTAAAGCAGAACCAAAGAAAACTGGTGTAAGTTCTCCGTTTAATAACGCATCATTATCAAAGTCTTCACCCGCTTCTTCTACAAGCATCATTTCTTCGATTGCTTGTTCAAAGGCACTATCATTTTTTATCTCATGATTTTCTTCGAGTTCATAATCTTCGTTTAGATGTAATAAATTCTCTTCATCTCTAAATGGTTCAATTGTCTTAGATTCTCTATCAATAATACCGAAAAAGTTTTGTCCCATACCTATAGGCCAATTCATAGGATACGTTTCAATATTTAAAGTTTCTTCGATCTCATCTAATAACTCAAACGGCTCTTTACCTACTCGGTCGAGCTTATTTATAAAAGTGAAAATTGGAATGCCACGCATTTTACAAACTTTAAATAATTTGAGTGTTTGAGGCTCAATCCCTTTCGCACAGTCAATGACCATTACAGCACTATCCACTGCCATTAATGTACGGTACGTATCCTCAGAGAAGTCTTCGTGTCCTGGTGTATCTAAGATATTAATTTTATAGTCATCATAATCGAATTGCATCACAGAACTTGTAACTGAGATACCACGTTCTTGTTCTACTTTCATCCAGTCACTTGTTGCGAATTTTCCTGACTTTTTACCTTTAACAGTACCTGCTTCTCTTATCGCACCACTGAAGTATAACAATTTTTCAGTTAAGGTCGTTTTACCAGCATCGGGATGTGAGATGATGGCAAATGTTTTTCTAGACTCTACTTCTTCCTTTAAATTCATTCATTTATTCTCCTTTTAGTTTGTTGCGATTAATTCACAAATGTCGCGTGCAAGTGCGTCCGCTTCATTTTCCGTATAAAAATTAAAAAATTGCATTAATAGTTCTTCATGAATTTCATCTTTAGACATTTCAATAGGCAGTTCAACAGACCAGTATATATCTGGAATCGCGATCATCATAACTTCCTTATCTACATTTTGGTAAAAATAGACATTCATTCTTAAACTATTATGGCAAAGTTGCTTAATCTTCAACAGGGCCACCGCCAAATTTCTTATACGCAGCTTCTAATCCGATTAAATCATCTCTATGCGGCACTTTCACATGTCCTGGCATGATTTGATAAGGTTCTCTACCTTTAGAGGCTAATACGACAGTATCGCCAGGTTCAGCTACATCTATTGCATGTCTAATGCCTTCTGCACGATCGTCAAATTCCACATAATTATCATGTGTAGCGCCTTTAGCCAATTCGTCTGTAAGCATTTTAGGGTCATCGTTAGCAGGGTTGTCTGGAGTAAAGATAACATAATCTGCACGACAAGCAACACTACCCATTTCTGGAGTTTTAGTCATATCTCTTTCACCAGCCATGCCAACTAAGAATATTAATTTTTGTTTTACAAATGGTTGCACAGCATCAATTAATTTATTCATTCCGTCTGCAGTATGTGCATAGTCAATAATTAAATCGATTGGCAATGATGGGTCAAGCACTTCTAAACGGCCTTCCACAGGTTCTAAAGAAGTTACAGCATTAATAATTTCTTCCATTGTGGCACCTTTACTCCATACCGCAATGATAGCTGCCATAATATTAGAAATGTTGAAACGTCCAACATATGGTGACTTCACATGAAAATCTCCAAATGGTGTACTCAAATCAAACTCGACACCTTGAAGAGATTCATTAATATTTTTAGCCATAAATTGTGCTTCGTTATCTATACCATATGTAAATACTTCATAAGGCGTGACACTTGCTAAGTAACCTGAAAAATCATCGTCATTATTCAACACAACATATTTTTCTTTAGATAAATCTTCACCGAGTTGGCTAAATAATAATGATTTAGCATGACCATATGCTTCCATTGTGCCATGGAAATCCAAATGATCTTGAGTTAAATTTGAGAAGATAGCTACATCAAATTCAACGCCTCTTAAGCGTCCAAGAGATAAACCATGACTAGACACTTCCAACGTCATTGCTTCAGCACCCTCATCCACAGCTTCTTTAATTTTCTTAGTTAAAGAGACCGTTTCTGGTGTAGTGTTTGCACCTTTCGTTTTCTTTTCATTAATTTGGAATCCATTTGTTCCTAAATATGCACTACTTTTATTTAACTTTCTGTAAATTAAATGAATCATCGTAGCAATTGAAGTTTTGCCGTTGGTACCTGTCACACCGTATGTTGTTAATTGATGACTCGGAAAATCAAATAACGTATGGGCAAGCAAACTCGCAACACGTAAAGTGTCAGGAACAATGACTTGTGTTACGTCTCCCTCAAGTTCTAGTTCTCTATTCACGACAACAATACGACATCCTTGTTCAATGACATTTTGACAAAATTTATGACTATCGACTGTATATCCTTTAGAAGCAACGAATATACTTCCTTCTTTGGCTGTACGTGAATCAGTAGTAATATCATCTACATTTATATCTAACGTTCCAATTACGTTTTTTACTCTTATTTTTTCGAACAACGCACTTGCATTCAAAATGTATCGCTCCTTTTTTTACAATAATTCTATTATACACGTTTTGTGAGTGTTGATAAATTTATTCTTATTTGTGCAATTCAATGTGTTCCAAATGAATTCTTCAATATTTAATATTATTTCATTTTAACTATCTATATATGATTTTAATGTTAATATGAAGCTATTTTATTAAGCTAAAGTAAAAATATCTTTAAAATATTTCCATAACCCTTTTCATCCCGATACAATTTCTACAAATAATGCTAGTATGAAAATAGGTTAAGAAATTATAAAGATTTTGCTAAGATACTTTTGAGGTACAACGAATTTTTATTTGAGTAATTTAAAACTTATTTTGAAGATGAGTATGGTATAATGCATAAATAAAAATTTTAGTTATTTAGTTTGCATAGTAGTTAAACTATTCGAAAAGTGTTGCACACTGCATTTATAGTGGATGATTGCTAAGATTTATTGTCGCTTAATTCCTTTTATAATGTATGAAAATACGTTACACTTATTATAAATTTTAAAAATTAATGGAGGGTGGCTATAAATGGTTACTCAAAATAAAAAGATATTGATTATTACTGGCTCTTTTGGTAACGGTCATATGCAAGTCACGCAAAGTATTGTCAACCAATTGAATGAAATGAACCTCGATCATTTATCAGTAATACAACATGATTTATTTATGGAAGCTCATCCAATTATGACTTCTATATGTAAAAAATGGTACATCAATAGCTTTAGATATTTTAGAAATATGTATAAACGTTTTTATTATAGCCGCCCTAACGAGCTTGATAAATGTTTTTATAAATATTATGGATTAAATAAGTTAATTAATTTACTTATTAAAGAGAAACCGGACTTAATCTTATTAACATTCCCTACGCCAGTAATGTCAGTATTAACAGAACAATTCAACATTAACATCCCAATTGCCACTGTCATGACTGATTATCGTATGCATAAGAACTGGATTACTCCGGATTCGCAAAGATATTACGTAGCTACAAAGGATACGAAACAAGATTTCGTAGAAGCTGGTGTTCCAGCCTCTCATATTAAAGTTACAGGTATCCCAATTGCAGATAAATTTGAAGAACCTATTAATAAAGAAGCTTGGTTAGCCAAACATCATTTAGACCCGAATAAACCTACGATTTTAATGTCAGCTGGTGCATTCGGCGTATCTAAAGGGTTCGATTACATGATTAATGAAATATTAGATAAGAGTCCTCACTCTCAAGTGGTGATGATATGTGGGCGTAGTAAAGAACTCAAACGCTCATTAAAATCAAAATTTAAAGATAATCCAAGTGTATTAATTCTTGGCTACACAAATTATATGAATGAATGGATGGCTTCAAGTCAGCTCATGATTACTAAACCAGGCGGGATTACAATTTCCGAAGGATTAACAAGATGTATTCCGATGATTTTCTTAAATCCTGCTCCTGGACAAGAACTTGAAAATGCTCATTATTTCGAAGAAAAAGGATTCGGCAAGATTGCAGATACACCTAATGAAGCAATCAATATCGTATCCGATTTAACCAATCATGAACATAAATTGGAAAATATGACTAATCAAATGCGAGAATCAAAGGTAAGTTATTCAACTCAAAAATTATGTAGAGACTTATTAGACTTAATTGGTCACTCATCACAACCTGAAGAAATATACGGAAAGGTTCCTTTATATGCAAGATTCTTCGTTAAATAATTATTCTAATAACAGAAATTTCGTTATTATGTTAGTTATTTTATTCTTAATGGAATTTGCACGAGGCATGTACATACTAAGTTATATTAACTTCTTACCTACTGTGACGTCGATTGCAATTGCAATTACTTCATTTGCATTTTCCATTCATTTTATAGCTGATGCAGCTACGAACTTTGTCATTGGTTTCTTACTCAAGAAATTTGGTGCCAAAGTGGTACTTACTGCTGGATTTTTACTCGCATTTGTAAGTTTATTTTTAGTGATTTGGTTTCCAGCCTCACCTTTTGTAATTATCTTTAGTTCAATTATGCTGGGTATTGCTGTGAGCCCTATATGGGTGATTATGCTGTCTAGTGTCGAGGAAAATAATCGTGGCAAACAGATGGGCTATGTTTATTTTTCATGGTTACTTGGTTTATTAGTCGGTATGGTTGTAATGAATTTATTAATCAAATTACATCCTACTCGATTTGCATTTATGATGTCATTAGTTGTTCTTATAGCTTGGATTTTATATTACTTTGTTAACATTAAATTAACTAACTATAATACTAAACCAGTTCCCGAGCAACTTAAACAAATTGTAGATGTAACAAAACGCCACCTTGTTTTATTTCCCGGGATATTATTACAAGGTGCAGCTATAGCAGCACTAGTCCCAATTTTACCTAAATATGCTACTAAAGTAGTTAAAGTTTCTACCGTTGAATATACTGTTGCTATCATTATTGGCGGTATTGGTTGCGCAGTTTCAATGTTATTTTTATCGAAGATTATTGACAATAACAGTCGCGGATTTATGTATAGTATTATTTTCGGTGGATTCATCTTATATACTATCCTAATATTCGGACTATCAATGGTAACTAATATTTATATCGTATGGGTCATTGCCCTGTTTATTGGATTAATGTACGGAATTTTGTTACCAGCGTGGAATACGTTTATGGCTGGACATATTAACCCCGACGAACAAGAAGAAACTTGGGGCGTATTTAATAGTGTTCAAGGTTTCGGATCTATGATAGGTCCTTTAATCGGTGGTTTAATTACACAATTTACAAATAGTTTAAATAATACATTCTATTTTTCAGCTTTAATCTTTATATCGCTAGCTGTATTTTACGGTTATTACTTTATTAGTGGTAAACAAAACTCCAAATCATAATAGATCACTAAAGCGTTCAGAATTTTTGTGTTCTGAACGTTTTTCTTTTATCCTAATAAAAAAGAAAGCTAAGACATAATTATCTCAGCTTTCTTCAACATATTGGCAATAAATGTCTGAATTGGTAGTGCGCTTATACAAAGCTTTTTTCAATCATAACCATCCTTGCCGACGGTTCCCAACATAGAGAATTTCTTTTTTATGAAATTCTGTAAATTATGCAAGTTGGATGTGGAACAACAAAAATAATATGCCAAATGAAATGTCTGCCCCACTTCCATATATTTTTATTATCCTAACTTAAATGTCTCTATTACTGACCATTTATCGTCTTCTTCACTATATTGTAGTAAAGAAAGTTCACTAATTGTTTCTTTATGATCTACCCCTGCTAATTTAACTTGACCATAAATATCTTCGAACTCTTGGCTTGAAAGGCCTTGTGCAATTGTAAAATGCGGAACAAAAGTATGTTCAGCTTTACCATAAAACTCGTCAGCGTTAAATTGATCGAATAATTTTTCTAATGAATCAGTTTTTGCCACTTTGAAGTAAATCACATTTGTTGTTGGAGCGAAATTTGAAGCTTTTGTCGCATGTACATCGACAGGTTGAATGTCGCTAATACGTTTTTTCACTTCTTCTTTAATAGAATTTAATTCATTATCGTCGATTTCAAATTGAGATTTAATTGTAATATGAGGCATAATTTGTGCATAATGCGTATCATAACGCTTACGGTATGCATTCACCTCATCTTGAAATGACTCAGACGGAACTAATGCTAATCCTAAAATCATTTAAATTCCTCCTTTGTTTAACATATTTCCATTATATCAAAATTTTTTGAAAACCGTTACTTTAAAAGTGAAAACAATTACATTTTAGAAATTTCTACATTTAAGATATTTACTTTTCAAGAAACTTCTAAATCATTTTTATAATGTCAAATATATCTTTTAAAACAAGGACTTAATCAGGGATAACATCGCTTAAGAAATATTTTAAGATATCTCCTAACATAGGTTTCCACGATTTCCAACTATGACCGCCTTCAAATTCAGTATAATAATAATCCATATCATAGCCTTTAATGAGCTCAGAAAGTTCTCTATTTGGTGTGAGAAAATTAGCTCTTTCACCATTAGTAGGTAAAGTAAAATCTTCTTCCTCT
>NZ_KV840039.1:557040-620606 GCF_001839105.1 Staphylococcus sp. HMSC62A08
GTAGGTAAAGTAAAATCTTCTTCCTCTAAACCAATTGCATGCCATAAAGTAAGTTGCTTTCTATCATCACAACTTTCTAATTTCTGTTTAATATTTTGGTTATACATCGGGCTTAACATTGCAACCTGACTGAAAATCGTCGGATACGTTAAAGCTGTCATCAAAGCAATACTACCAGCCAAACTGTCCCCGATAAGTAATCTAGCGTTACCTACTTTATAAGTTGGAAAAGTAGAGTCAATATACGGCAGAATTTCTTTACCTACAGCTTGTACTGTTAGATGAGAACGGCTTCCAGAAGGATGGAATTCTTCTCTACGTTTATCAACATCTTCATAATGAAATCCTACAATTATTGCTCTTTGTATGTTATTATCCTTTCTCAATTGTTCATAAGCGCGTTGTATTCTACCAAATCTTAAGAAATCTAATCCATCAAAACATAAAATAACTTGATACTTAAATAGTTCTGTATACTCCTCTGGCAAATAAATGGAGAGCGTTACATCTCTATCTAAAATATCACTATGTATTACCTTTTTATTTATCTTTCCAGCATTAAATTCTGTCATATATGAGCCCCCTCGTCGTAGTAATATTATTGTACCAATACTTAAACTACTTTTAAATTCTTGAAAATCAATTTAACGATTGAATATCATGTTTAATTCACATTCTTAAAAATCAAAGTTGTTCACTAAATCATGTTCATTGTTCAAATCATATTTTCTGATTCTCATCATTCTTAACGATGACTAGGAAAGCATTTTTCTCTTTTTAAAGATAGGTTTTTAAGATATACTTATTAGGAATAAATAAATGAAACGTAATAGGAGGAAAGAGGTTTATGTTCAATAAAGTTTGGTTCAGAACTGGCATATTTTTCATCATGCTGTTCATACTCATCAAACTATTTATGGAAGTACACAATGTATTTACACCAATTGCTACAATTATCGGCTCTGTATTCCTTCCATTCTTAATTAGTGGTTTCCTATTTTACATATGTTTACCATTCCAAAATTTGCTTGAAAAGTGGGGATTTCCACGATGGGCAAGTATTCTAACAATATTTATCGGTTTAATAGCAATCATTGCTATTGTAGTTTCATTTATCGCACCGATTATTATTTCCAATATAAATAACTTAATCAAACAAACACCAGCGTTGCAAAAAGAGGCTGAACATCTCATCAACTTCTCTTTAAAACAAATGGATAAACTACCTGATGACGTGACACACCGTATTAATAAAGCTGTTAGATCTATGGGTGATGGCGTAACGTCAATCCTATCTAATTCAGTCACATATATTACATCATTTATTTCAACAGTTTTCTTATTAATTATGGTGCCTTTCTTCTTAATCTATATGTTAAAAGATCATGAAAAATTCATTCCTGCTATTGGTAAATTTTTCAAAGGTGAACGTAAAGTATTCGTAGTAGATTTATTAAAAGACTTAAACTTCACTTTAAAATCTTATATCCAAGGTCAAGTAACGGTTAGTGTCATACTAGGTATCATTTTATATATTGGTTATACTATTATTGGATTGCCTTATACGCCGTTACTAGTATTATTCGCCGGTGTAGCTAACTTAATTCCTTTCCTAGGACCATGGCTATCATTTGCGCCTGCCGCTATTCTAGGTATTATCGATGGACCAACAACATTCATTTGGGTATGTATTGTAACTTTAGTTGCTCAACAACTTGAAGGTAATGTAATTACGCCTAATGTTATGGGTAAATCTTTAAGTATCCACCCTCTAACAATCATTGTTGTAATTTTGGCAGCAGGAGATTTAGGTGGCTTTACTTTAATTCTTATCGCGGTACCATTATATGCAGTACTTAAGACATTAGTTAGCAATATATTTAAATATCGCCAACGTATCATTGATAAAGCGAATAGCAATGTTAAAGATTAACAATAACTTGTTATATAAACATCACTTACCTCTTCGTAAGTGGTGTTTTTTTGAATACAGAAAAAACGGTTGAGCTTGCAACTCAACCGCTTCATACACTTCAATATTTTAAATGAAGTTATTTATTATTTAATTGCGTGGAAACCACTATCAACGTGGATGTTTTCACCAGTTACACCGCTTGATAAATCACTTAATAAGTAAGCTGCAGTTTTACCAACCTCTTCTTGATCCACATTACGTTTTAATGGTGCACGTTCTTCAATTTCTTTAAGAATTGTATTAAATCCGCCTACACCTTTTGCACTTAAAGTACGAATAGGACCAGCTGAAATAGCATTCACACGGATATTATCTTCTCCTAAATCTAAAGCTAAATATTTCACATTAGCTTCTAAGCTTGCTTTAGCAACACCCATCACATTATAGTTTTGAACCGCAAATTCTCCACCAAGATAAGTTGTTGCGACAATGCTACCGCCTTCAGGCATCAATTTCTTAGCTTCATGTGCAACAATTGTTAATGAGTAAGAACTAATGTCTTGTGCAAGTAAGAAACCGTCACGAGATGTTTCAGAGAAACGACCTCTTAAATCTTCCATATTAGCGAAAGCAATTGAATGATATACACCATCAATGTTACCTACTTCTTCACCAATTTTAGCAAAACCATTGATAACGTCTTCATCACTTTGCACATCAATTTGATATAAATGATGTTCAGATTGATTTAATTGTTCTAATAACTTTTCTAATTCTTTGCGACTACGATCTTTACGATATGTAAATACTAATTTCGCACCTAATTTGTCTAATACTTTAGCAACGCCAAAACCGATACTACGTTTATTCGCAATACCCATAATGACATATGTTTTATTCTCCAAATTTAACATTGCAGTATAACTCCTTAATAATAAAATAATTAATGTTTATTTATGGTTAAAAACCAACTTCATTTATAACCTATTTACCATATACAGTTTAACACTTTTAGTACCTGATAATAAAGTGATTTAGCATGCCACGAAAGACTTATACTCAACCCTACTTAAAAGAACTGGCGCATTTTATCATGCACCAGTTCATTAACTATGGGTTATTCTAATTTAATAATAAAATTCTAATTCTTGTTTAAGTTCATCAACATATTCTTTTGATCCTGTAACAATTAAACGGTCTTTATAACGCAATTGTGTATCACCATGAGGCACTATGGATTCGTTATTACGTAAAATTCGAACAAATATAATGTCTCCTCCGAATGGGAAATTACGTAATTGAATATTTTCATATTGATGATTTAACATTTGAATTTCATATAGAGATGTTTCCACATTACTTAAAAGATTTAACATATTCGGTGTTTCAATTAAACCTTTTAATAATATTTTATTACTAAGGTAGTTACTGAATACTTCAATACCTTGTGCTTTAATTTCAGCATCTTCGTTTGAATTTTCTAATCTACAAATCACACGATTCACTTCATGCCTCTTAGCCATTAAAGCAACTTTTCTATTAATTTCATCATCATTCGTGGCACATACCACAATATCTCGTTCAAAAAGTCCTAAACGTTCTAATAAGTCTTCTTCATAATCAGAAATCTCTACCATTGTAATTTCATCTGATAATTTTCTACTGTCACTTAAATCCTTTCGATAATAAAGTGATATATCATACAATTGAGAGGTCAAATTCTGTGCAATTGGAATTGTTAACTGGTTCTTACCAATTAAACTCACTTCTATGCGACGATTAACTTCATTCGGAATTGGAAACATTTTTTTGAAAATAATCGGTACAAAAACGCATGTAATGACAGCACTTAAAATTAAAATGCCTGACGTTTCCGCTGAAATTGTTTTGAGTTGCTCTGCAATTTTTGCTGCTGCAATAACTAATGAAAGTGTAGAAGTTAATAAAAATGCCGAAGCAATCGTCGTTTTTGTATCAAACCAACGCTTGATAAAGAATACTGGTATAAGTTTTGAAACGATAAAAGCTAAAATAAGTACAGGAATAATTAAAAGTATCGATGGTTCTTTAATTAAGGACGGAATATTTAAGTCCACACCTACCATAATAAAGAATATCGGTATAAAGAATCCGTAACCGAAAGAATCTAATTTTTCCACCATTTCTTCATCTGGATTAAGTAAAGACACGACTACACCTGCTAAGAATGCACCTAGTATATATTCAGCGCCTACGCCTTCAGCAAGGGCTACTAGTAAGATAATCAATGCAAAAACTGCACGAATCCCTATTTGTGTCGTCCCATCCATTAACTTTTGTAAAAACGACATTCTTTTGAATAGTCCGCCTAGTATGTAGAAAATGACAGTGAAAACAATTAATATACCAGTTAACCAAATCGTACTACCACCATGACCGTTGATAGCACCATAGATCGTTAATAAAATCATTGTAACTAAGTCAGCCAAAACTGCGACTAATAGTATGAATTGACCTATCGTTGTACGCATAATATTCATTTCTTTAAGTGTCGGAACCACAACGCCTAAAGATATGGTAGATATTATGATTACCATTAATAGTACGTCATCTACTAAACCTAACCACTTGAATATGTAGGCTAAAATAATTGAAATAAGCATGATAAAACCAAATACAGTTAATGCTAGGTTTAAATGACTCGGTATATTTGTTTCTTGTTTATTTTCACCTTGTCTTGAACGGGAATCCTTTTTAAAAGCCTTGAAATCAATTTCTAAACCGCTTAAAAACATTAAAAATATAAAACCTAATGTAGATAAAATATTAAGTACCGAATCTCTCTCTACTATGTTGAGAAGAGAATGGCCAATAATAATTCCCATCAAAATCTCTGCCACAACGACAGGCAAGAAATTAATATTAAGTCGGTTAACGATAATTGGAGTTAAAAATGCAGCAACAACTACAATAACTAATGATAAAAACTCCATGAGACCTCCTAAGTTAAATATGACATAAATGAAGTTGCTAAACCGAAATAAATTAACATACTGACAATATCATTAATTGTTGTAATAAATGGACCACTTGCAACTGCTGGGTCAATTTTAAATTTATTCATAAGAAGCGGAATCATTGAACCTACTAATGTACCCACTGTCATAGCACAAGTTAGACTTCCACCTACAATAAGTGCTAATAACGGTTGTCTGTATATAACTACAATAATTAAGAAAAGTACAATAGCACAAATGAGTCCAGATAAAAATCCACTACCGGCCTCTCTTAATGCAATTCTAAATTTACTTTGTTCATTTATTTCTCCAGTTGAAATATTACGTACTGAAACGGCTAACGATTGTGTACCTGAATTTCCAGACATCCCACTAATAATAGGTATAAACGCAGCTAATAAAGCAACCTTCGATAAAGTATCTTCGAAACTACCTAGAATTGTTGCCGTTATCATCCCTAAGAACGTTAAGACGATAAGCCACGGAAGACGTTTAGTCGCAGTTTTCACAACAGAATCACTTGTAGAGTCTATATCAGAGACACCGGCTAAACGTGAGTAGTCTTCACTAGCCTCTTCATCCATGACATCTAAGATATCGTCTATAGTAATGATACCTAATAAATGATTTTGGTAATCTACAACTGGTACTGCGATAAAGTCATAATCTCTCATAACTTGTGCAACGTTTTCTTGGTCATCAGCGACATTTACACTAATGACACGTTCACTCATAACATCTTCTATATATGAATCATTCTCCGCAACAATTAAGTCTCTTAAAGAAAGTACGCCCACAAGTTGGCCTGCTTCATTCACAGCGAAGATAACGTAAATTGTTTCAGCATCTGGAGCTTGTTCTTTAACATGCATCAGTGCTTCTTTAACAGGTGTCGTAGTTTTAAGAGAAATATACTCTGTAGTCATGATACCGCCAGCGGTATCTTCTTCATAATGTAATAAAGCTTTTATCTCATTTGCTTCATCTTTGTCCATTAGTGTAAGTAAGCTAGCGACTTTAGACTTAGATAACTCATTTAAAATATCTACTGAGTTATCATAAGACATTTCTTCTAAAACATGACTTGCATACGTAGCATTAATCTTATCAAAAAGGTCTTCGTAATCTTCATCGTCAATATCTAATTGATCGAAGAAATTTGCTACTTCTTTCGGGGATAAAAACTCAAATATTTTTTGTCTTTTATTATCGTCTGTGTCCTCAAAGTACTCACTTTGTTCGTAATTGTGCATAGATAAAAATTCATCTCTAAACTGATCTATATCATTTTCATCTAATAATTTATCTAATAATTCTTCATTATATACGTCTTCACGCACATTCTCTTTTGTCTCTGCGTCGTTAGACATTCATTACACCTCCAAAGCATATTTATTATAGCATGTTAAATAAATTAATTAATTGTTTGTAATCAATATTTATTGATATTTCATTTTTGTAAATTGGATGAAGAAATTTAACTGCACAACATTGTAAACTTTGTCCTTTTATCTGTCTATGGTGTCCTCCATATAAGTCATCGCCAACTATCGGGTGCTCTATATGCTGAAAGTGCACACGGATTTGATGCGTACGTCCGGTATGTAATTTGACTTTACACAAACTCGCATTGTCTTTTTGAGCTGGTGTGTAGTAACTTGTTTTAGCATATTTACCATCTTTTGAAATTTTACGAGTAATAATACTCTTATTATCCCTTGCTATAGGTGCTTCAATGACACCTTTTGATTTTGTCCGACCATATGCAAGACAGACATATTCCTTTTCAAACTTAACTTTTGAAAATAAATGATGGACATGTCCATACTTAGCAAATACAACTATTCCCATCGTATTACGATCTAACCTAGTAACTATGTGCGGGTTTGACTGTTCGCCTTTATTGATTAGATATGCTAACACCTGTTCTACTAAACTCTCATGAGGATGTTCTCTAGAAGGCGCACAGTTTTGATATTGAGGTTTGTTAACTATAACTAGAAAATCGTCCTCGAAAATAATTTCCAATGCTTTTTGATAAGGGATTAAATTTGAACTAGGTCGCTCTATTGGCATATGGACTTCTAAATGATCACCAAAAGACATTTCTTTCCTGACGGTTACAGGTTGCTTATTTACAATTAAAGCGCCATTACGTTTAATGGCGCTAATAGTCTTTTTAGAGTAATCATGTCTCTGCAAGAAAGATTTAACTGTTTCAAATCCCTTTATTACATAAGTGAAAATCATCTTTCATCATCACTTGAGATAAATGAATCGTGCACTCTTTTCCAAAAAGGAAATGGTCGAAATCTCGCAAACCTTACTTTTTCATTTGCTACTCTAAATTGAATGGCATTTACATTTTTATGTTTAATACTTACGTGGTCAATTGTTGTTCTAATTGTGTCATGATTGACAGGCATAATTAGACAAGTATGATGCTTTGGTAATACCAAAGGCGATCCCACAGTTCTAAACACACGATTATTAATTGAAGCTATTTCAGCTATTTGCATCGCTTCTAATGATGGATGAATGAGGGCACCTCCTAAAGCTTTATTGTAAGCTGTTGAACCAGAAGGTGTTGAAATACAAAGCCCATCTCCTCTAAATCGTTCAAAATGTTTGCCACGAATATTAACGTCCACAACTAAAGTTGAACCATTTTCAGTTTTCATGGTGGCTTCATTTAAAGCAAGATATCGCGTTTCATAACCGTTATCGTTATATCTTACGATTAGCTCTAATAAAGGATATTCAATAACTTGGAATTCAGAATTATTGATTTCAATAATTAACTTTTCGACTTCATGAGGTAACCAGTCTGCGTAGAAACCTAAATGACCGGTGTGTATACCTACAAACGCAACTTTTGAAAGCATATGACTATATTGATGGAATGCTTGAAGTAACGTGCCGTCCCCACCAACAGATATGACGATTTCTGGATTTTCACTATCCTCTACCATTTGAAAATCCTTCATATGATTAATCATTTTATGTTTTAATGCATTCGATTTTGAATCACCTTTAGTTAGGATTGTATAACGCATCATTTACACCTCATTAGTCATTTTCATGTTTCTTGGCACGTTTCTGAGTATAATATTTTTGTGCCTCTTGAATTTCATCCTTAATCTCAGACATTTCCTCATCAAGTAAATATGCAGCTTCAGCAGCTCTTTCAAGACGATGTTGAATTTCATCAGGATAATCGCCATCATATTTGTAACGAAGCGTATGTTCTATTGTTGCCCAAAAGTTCATTGCTAAAGTTCTAATTTGAATCTCTGCTAAGATATGTTTTTGTCCATTAAGCGTTTCAATTGGATACTCAATGATGACATGATAAGAACGATAACCACTCTCTTTTGTATTACGAATATAATCTCGTTCTTCAATAACCTTAAAGTCTCTTCGCTGTCTTAGTATGTCCACTACCACATCAATATCATCTACGAATTGACACATCATTCTCAACCCAGCAATGTCATACATTTCTTCATGTAAGCGGTCAAACGGAATACCTCTTTTATTAGCTTTATCAATGATGCTTGATATTGGTTTTACTCTTCCTGTGACAAACTCGATAGGTGACGTGTTTTCACCCACTTCATATTGTTTACGTAAACCTTTGAGTTTTACTTTTAGCTCATCTACCGCTTGTTTATAAGGTGTTAAAAATTGATCCCATTGGTTCATTTTGTTTCACTCCGCTTCACTCTAGTTCGAAAGTTTTTTCAACAGCTGAAACAAACTCCTTACCATAGTTATTATTTCCTTCAATATTATCTAATATATAATCTAATTCTTCTTGGAAGTGCTCTAATTCTAAATGATTATTGATGATAACCTTCTTATCTCTATTTTCATGTAACATCGACCATGTCTCTTGTACAAAAATTAAATAAGAATACGATTCGCCGTCATCAAGTATGTATGCGAAACCATAATTATCACTATCAACAAGCATTTGTCCAACTTCTTCTAATCCGTCTGTAGGATCCTCAGAGAAGCAATAAATGCCATCTTCTTCTACTCTAATCTCATTTATATAAATACGCATGCCTGTCTTCCTCCTTATTCCATACTAGTTTAACATAATATATACTTACAAAACACGCCACAACTTACATAGAAATCATAGTACAACTCACTAAAATTCATATTTTCACAACTTATTTTCAACTTTAGAAATCTTAGCAAATATTAAATTCATTTTCAGGTAAAAAAGATCTCAGAAAAAAATTTCAGATTGCTACTTACAATGATTAAATTACTTTAATTTAACAAGAACTTTCTTCATAATGAGAAATACTCAGAAGCGTTTAAACGAGGTGTTAATTATGGCAACAAATAATGAAATTGAGTTCAAGCAAATTTTAAATGAAAACGTATATCATCAAATTCGTAACACTTATTTTGAAAATGATAAACCCTTTACTCAAACGAACTATTATATTGATACGAATGATTTCAAATTGAAGAAACATCAATCAGCATTGCGTATAAGAGTTAAAGACAATCAATATGAAATGACCTTAAAGGTACCTGCAAAAGTTGGTTTAACCGAGTATAACCACGAGATTAATATTTCTCCTAAAATAGATACAACAATCTCATTGTCTCAACTACCTGAAGACATCAGGGATATTATTGAAAATCAATTTGGCGTTTCCGATAAAGAACTTATCATTTTAGGAGCGCTTACCACTCATAGATTAGAAACGCAATTTCAAAATGAACTTTTAGTTTTAGACCAAAGTGAATATCTAGGTAAAACCGATTATGAACTTGAATTTGAAGTTCATTCATACGATGAAGGTTATGAAAAGTTTAATCATTTACTTCAAGAGTTTAATTTAAGTCATGAGAAACCGTTAAATAAAGTTCAACGATTTTTTGAAGAAAAGCAAAATTCAAGCTAAGAATAACGAGATTTCCCATAAGGGCAAATTACTTTCAAATGTAAAAATTCATGTTATATTAGATATATATTAATGGAACACGGTGATATTATGTCTAAAACACCATATGAGATAGTAGGTCCAGAAGCATTGTATCAAATGATTGACCACTTTTATTATCTAGTCGAAAGAGACGAACGAATTAATTATCTATTTCCAGGGGATTTTAGGGAAACAAGTCGAAAACAAAAGCAGTTTTTAACTCAGTTTCTTGGTGGACCAGACTTATATACTCAAGAACATGGTCATCCCATGTTAAAAAGAAGACATATGGAATTTACAATTACTGAATACGAACGTGATGCATGGTTAGAAAACATGTATACAGCGATTCAACATGCAAACTTCCCTGCAGGTGTCGGTGATTATTTATTCGAAAGACTACGTTTAACTGCTAATCACATGGTAAATTCCGAAAAATAATTGTAGGTGAATATACATGGCTGAAGAATTAAGAATAATGGATAATAAGAGTCGTGAAGAGACAAATCTGTCACCTGTAAGTAAAATAGAAATCTATTCATTTTTTGATCCTTTTAGTAAAGAGTGTTTTAAATTATCAGCTATCTTATCTAAATTAAGAATTGAATATAATCAATATATCCGAGTAAGACATATCTTAAATCCATCTCTAAAGGTTTTAACAAAGTGTCAAGCTCAAAGTACTTCGGATTTCGATAATATCGCTCTTGCATATAAAGCTGCAGAACTACAAGGTCGTATAAGAGCTGAGAGATTTATTCATTTAATGCAGAATGAAATAATACCTAAGCGTGATATTATTACAGAAGACATGATTTGTGATTGCATAAAAAATGCAGGCATAGATTATGAAGTTTTCAAGGAAGATTTACAAAAAAGTAAACTCACAGACAGTTTAAAAGTTGATCTTCATATTGCTCGCGAAATGGATATCGAACAAGCGCCTTCTCTCGTTTTCTTCAGTGAAGATGTGCACGAAGAAGGTTTAAAAGTCGAAGGCTTATATCCATACCATATTTATACTTATATCATTAATGAGTTAATGGGCAAACCTATCGAAAAGAATCTTCCGCCTAAATTAGAACAATATATTCAAAAGAAACAATTAGTTACAATGGAAGAATTATTAACCATATACGAATGGCCAGAAAAATTATTAAATAAAGAATAAAAAAAACTATAAAAGAAACAAAAGGTTGAGAAATTACAGTATCCTGAAGGCGATTTTTGGAAATCCAAAATGCCTCAGTGTTAATCGAATCATAGATATAAAAAAGGACGACTAGAAAATTAGTCGTCCTTTTTCATATCTATATATGAGTATTCTTATACTCTTTTATGCATATAAAATGTATATTTTACACATGCAAAAGTTAGCAATTTAAATTTAAACATAAAAAAACGCCGTGTCTGATTACACGACGCTAAACAAAGGGGATGGGAGAAATTTTTCACTTCAAACAAAGGGGTATGTTTGTTATGTGATTAATTTCATGTTCATAATATAACACGGTACATACCCCTTTTCAACCTTTGATTAATTATAAATTTAAATTGTCACAATCTGTTCAAATTGTAAGCGAATTCAATCATGTTAAGCTTTCATAAGTTTTTCAAAAGCGTCTAATTTTTGTTCAAATACCTCACATGCTTCTTCAATTGGTTTAGGAGTAGTCATATCTACACCCGCATTTTTCAAGATATCAATAGGATAATTTGAACTACCTTTTTTCAAGAATTCATTAATATATCTTTCAACTGCCGGCTTACCTTCTGTTAAAATTTGATGACTTAAACTTTGTGCTGCACTATAACCAGTAGCGTATTGATATACATAATAATTCATATAAAAGTGTGGAATACGTGACCATTCTTTACTAATATCTTCATCCGTTTCAACAGCATCACCGAAATATTGCTTATTAAGCTTCGCGTATTCTTCATTCATACGAGTCGGTGTAAGTGGTTCCCCAGCTTCTTCAATTTGGTGAATTTTATGTTCAAATTCAGCAAACATAGTTTGGCGGAACAACGTTGCTCTGAAACGTTCTAATTCTTGATTTAATAAAAGTAAACGACGCTCATCGTCTAAATGCTTATCCATATAATCGCTTAGTAATGCTTCATTACATGTAGATGCTACTTCAGCAACGAAAATTGTATAATCGCTTAAATTTGATGGTTGATTTTGACGACTAAAATAACTATGTGCTGAATGACCAAACTCATGTACTAATGTGTATAAATCAGAAACAGTATTAGACCAATTTAATAAAATAAAAGGATTTGTTAAATGCGCACCAGATGAGTAACCCCCAGAACGTTTACCTTTGTTTTCATATACATCGACCCATCGATTCTCTAAACCTTCTTTAACTACATTTAAATATTCTTCACCCATTGGTTCTAAAGCTTTTAGCATCCATGATTTAGCTTCTTCATAAGGCATTTCAAATTTTACATCCTTAACTAGAGGCGTATATAAGTCATACATTTTTAAGTCTTCAATACCTAATAACTCTTTTCTTAATTTTGTATATCTGTGTAACAACGGAAGATATTTGTGCACTGTTTTAACTAAGTTATCGTATACTTCTTCTGGTATATGATTATTACTTAATGCGCGTTCACGAGCAGAGTTATAGTTATGTGTTCTAGCATTAAACACATTTTTCTTAACCTCACCTGCTAATGTTGCACCTAATGTATTATTATGTGAGCCGTAAGCTTTGTATACATTTCTAAAAGCTGATTCTCTTAAATGACGATCGTCTGACTCAAGATATTTGATAAATGTACCTTGAGTGAGTGAATGTGCATTCCCATCTTTATCAATTGCGTCTTCAAATTCTAAATCTGCATTACTAAACATGCCATAAACATTTGAAGGCGTTGATAAAGCATCTTGTGCTTCTGTTAATAATTTTTCTGTATTCGCATCTAAAATATGTGGACGCTTTTCATTGATGAGTTTCAAATCAAACTCGTAACGTTTTAATTTATCGTAAGATGAAACAAAAGATTCAATTGTAGATTCATCAATTTGAAGTATTTCAGGCACTAAAAAGCTCCACGCAGAACTATATTTAATTACCAATTGATGTGCACGTGCTTCTAATCCAGTATATTTATCATTAGCAGTATCTTGGTCTTGTTTAAGGTGTGCATAGACATAAACTTTTTCCAGTTTAGTTCCTAATTCATCTTCAAACGCTAATGCGTTGTATAGCGTTTCAGGACTATCCCCTAAGTGACCTTTAAACTGCTCTTCTTTACCTATTTCATTTTCAACTTCTTTAAAGGCTTCTTCGAAAGAATTATCATCTTTGAAAATTGTAGTTAAATCCCATGTATATTCAGGATATTTACGTTCCTGTTCTTCTCTTGTTAATTGTTGACTCATAAAGTAAACCTCCTTGATTATATCAATAGCTTAATTTTCTCATTTTAGCACTACTTTTGCACGTTTAAGCATTTAATAAAATACATTTTCTCAAATTCGTTTACTAGATTCTTCAATACTGTGAATTTGTTGTACCTATAACATGCAAAACGCCTGAATTTAACTTTACGCATCAATAATTGACACGCTTCATAACTCTTAAAATCTCGTCTCAGTAATAAATATTGAAGCTGCCATTCAATAGGATGTGTTTCGATGTATATTTGATTTTCAAAAATAAATCCTAATCTATCGCAAACCTTTTCATCATTCATTCGTAATTGATACATTGCACTTAAAGTTGGCTCTAATACTGAATTTTTCCATCTACATTGCTTAATGTAGTTTAAAATTTTGGCTCTGGTTAATTGGTAGACTTTATAATGTCTATGATTACTTTTATTAAAAAGCGTTGTTAAATTTGATGTATAACTTTTAGCTACAAATTTTTTCCCACCAATATTTTGAAGATGTCTATAGATTACCAATTCTGCTTTGTCGATACTCCATGTGAAAAGTGTCCGACTCATAGGGTTAATAAATGTAGCTTGAAATTGATTAAGTTTCATGATGTTCTTTTTGATTACCATATCACTAATCAACCAATAAACGCTTAATCCAATGCTTTCTAATCCTCTAGTTCTTTTCATAATTTCATTTACACTTATTCTAGAAAATTGGACTTCTATAGCATATTTATTATCAATAACTAAATCAGGATATTGATATACCCCACCATAATAAGGCTCAATTTGTACATGATGATTTAATTTCTCAAATTTCTGAGCTAATAATATTTTCGTTTGATAATGTTCATACGTTTCGTTTTTATAGCACGGTCTAGAACCTTTTACTTTATGTGCAAAATGGGGAATGACTTTCTCTCCACGTCGAAACACGACTTCGGATTGACAATGTGGACACACATACATTTGTTTTTTTGATGCATTTTTAGCTAAAATTCTTTGATTATTTTCACCAATTGCTACTAACATCTCTTCACCTCATATATTACAACGAGGTTGTAGGTATTTTTACTTTTAAAAATTAAAAAAGGCGCCTTTATCAGGCACCTTGTAAAAGAAATCAAATTATTCTTCTGCGTCAGTAAAATATCTACGAACTTGAGAAGTAACATTATGACTCATGATGATTTTAGCGTAGTCATTTAAATAAACTTCTGTCTTATCAGTTGGATAAGCAAATTCTAATAATTGACTATAGCTATCATTAATGGCTTCTTGAGAAACAGAGTCATCAAAATGGATTGAATAATAATACTGATTATTAATCATATATAATAAATCTTCGTATTCACTCGTATTTTGGTTATTGTGATATGCATAATTAATGACATGTTCTAAATCGTCAAATTTAACAATTACTGTTCTAACATTTGAACGTTTTTGAGTACGTTCATGATTAGCTTTTTGTTCTGCTTTCTTCTGTTGACTGCGTTGCTCAAATAACTCTTCTAAATTATCTTCACCGTCTAAGGTTTGAGCTAGTAATTCATTAACTTGATCATCAAACTGTTCATTTGTATCTTCATCAGACATGTTCATTGCATCTTCATTTTTAGATTTAGAGATGGTAACTTCCACACCTTTTTCAAAAGCATGTACTTGAATCCATAAAGGACCTTCTACCACAAAATCTTCTTCTTCATTAATTTCGTCCATCATTGACCAGAAGAATTCTTCGCCACGTTTACGGTTAGTCCATAAATCTTCACGGTTAAAACCACGTGCTTCAATGTCGCTGTATGTTATAAACAATTTAACTGTTGTATCATCAACGCGTTCTATTCTCATATCATCTCACTCCTTACAGTCGATGAATAGTAATCATATTGTATTAGAACGGAACGTAAATTACAATCTATTTGTTTGATTAAATTTAACTATTTTCATTTGGATATTCATATTAACATATTCCCTATTTTGACGCCAAAAAACCAACCGTCAATAATAAGTTACAACATGCAAAAAACAACACTATCAACAATGAATAGTGTTGTTTTGAATCTTTTAGTAAAGTGATTAAATCACATAGTTATATTGGTTATTAGTCAACCAAACGTTGAGCTTCTTGTAATTGGAACGTACGAACTTTTCTTGGTAAGAAACGTCTAATTTCATCCTCGTTGTATCCAACTTGTAAACGTTTGTCATCTAAAATAATAGGACGACGTAATAAACCTGGGTTATCTTGAATGATAGAATATAAATCTTGTAAAGGTAAAGAATCAATGTCTACATTCAATTTTTGATATGTTTTAGAACGAGTTGAAATAATTTCATCAGTTCCGTCTTCAGTCATTTTTAAAATTTGTTTAATTTCATCAATTGTTAAATGTTCAGAAAAAATGTTACGCTCCGTATATGGAATGTCATGTTCTTGTAACCATGCTTTCGCTTTACGGCAAGATGTGCAACTTGGTGAAGTAAATAATGTTACCATACATCTCACTCTCCTATTGAATGAATTAAATTCATTATTTTTAATATAATTATCGATTTAAGAAATTGAATTTTTAAGCTTTCTTAATCTTACACTTAATAGTATAACCACCTAAGATTAAAATTAAATGAGAAAATCCTAATTTTTCTGAGAAATCTTGAAATTCATCAAATAATTAATTTGTATTTTGTGTATACCCAAATATACTAATATTCTAACACAACTTACAATTTAACGAAATACTGTTATAATGTTATCTAAACAATATTAATTAGAAAGTAGGCATCTAATATGGAAACTTTATTTTCAGGAATTCAACCGAGTGGTATTCCTACTATTGGCAATTATATAGGTGCACTAAAACAATTCGTAGATGTACAAGATGACTATGATTGTTTTTTCTGTATCGTTGATCAACACGCCATTACAGTACCACAAGATCGTTTGAAATTACGTAAACAAATTCGACAATTAGCAGCAATTTATTTAGCAACAGGAATTGATTCAGATAAATCAACACTCTTTATTCAATCTGAAGTTCCTGCGCACGTGCAAGCTGGTTGGATGCTTACAACAATTGCTTCAATAGGTGAACTTGAACGTATGACACAGTTTAAAGATAAAGCTCAAAAACGTGTCGATGGCGTACCAGCAGGTTTATTAACTTATCCTCCTTTAATGGCAGCCGATATCGTTATTTATAATACAAATATCGTTCCAGTAGGAGACGACCAAAAACAACATATGGAACTTACACGTAACTTAGTAGATCGTTTTAACAGTCGTTATAATGATGTTTTAGTAAAACCAGAAATCCGTATGCCTAAGGTTGGCGGGCGCGTAATGAGTTTACAAGACCCTACTAAAAAAATGAGTAAAAGTGATGATAATCAGAAAAACTTTATTTCACTTTTAGATGAGCCAAATGTGGCTGCTAAAAAAATCAAAAGTGCTGTAACAGACTCTGACGGGGTTATTAAATTCGACCGAGATAATAAACCTGGCGTTTCTAATTTATTATCAATTTATTCTGGTTTAACTGATGAACCTATTAAAGATATTGAAGCAAGATACGAAGGCGAAGGCTATGGTAAGTTTAAAGGCGACTTAGCTGAAATCGTTAAAGAATTCCTTATTAATTTCCAAGAAAAATATGAAAGCTTTTATAATTCAGATGAATTAGACGACATCTTAGATAAAGGTAGAGACAAAGCGCATAAAGCTTCATTTAAAACATTGAAAAAAATGGAAAAAGCAATGGGATTAGGACGTAAAAGATAATATAAAAGTAAAATAATAGCGGTTCTGGACTAATTATCCAGGACCGCTATTATTTTAAATCATCTTACTTTTTCTTGCCTGTATCTCTATCAATAGATTTATCAATATAGACATTTTTAAGTGTAGTGTCAGGACCAACTACATGATAAATTAAACCTTTTACTTGAGGGTTAGTTAGATGCGCCTCGCCCTTTTGATAAATTGGGGCAATTGGTGCATCATGAAGTAATAATTCCTCCATACCTTTCATAGACGCGTTTCTTTTCTTTATATTTTTTAGTAATTTATCATTCACATCATTAAATGAAGTATCATAAGAGGAATCATTCCACCCAGTGTTATTTTGAGGATTATCTTTAGTCATTGTTCCTAAATATGAAGTTGGATCTGAATAATCTGCTCCCCAACCACTTAATGATGCTTCATAATTCATCTTTGTTTCTAACGCTATTCTTTGTTTAAAAGGTAATTGCTTTATTTTTAATGTGATGCCAGGAAGATTTTTTTCTACTTGAGATTTTATATACTCTGCAGATATCTTTGCATCAGGAGTATCTTCAGTATTCATCGTAAAAGTAAATGTTTTTAATTTCAATTCTCTTTTTGCTTTTTCCCAGTTTTCTTTAGCTAGTTTAGGATTATATTCTAGAGGAGAATTAATAGTTGAAGCATAATCTTTATCTCCTTCAACTTTAGCCACTCCTTTTGCAGTTAATGTATTCGAAGGTAAAGAACCGTCATTTTTAACCGCATCAACATAACCTTGTTTATTTATAGATTGTGCAATAGCTAAACGTAAATTCTTATTATTAAATTCCTTAACCTTTTTTTGATTAAATTTGATATAGAAGTTTCCAGAAGTTATCCTCTTTTTTAAAGCTTTTGAATCTTTATATTTACTGACTTGATCAGCAGTTATCAAAGTGTCATCTACAGAACCAGTTTCATACAAAGAAGCCCCAACTTGCTTGTCTTTAAGTACTTTATAGTTAACTTTTTCCAACTTAACATTTTTCTTATCCCAATATTCATTGTTTTTTGATAGTAAAATTTTATCTTCATGTTTCCATTTATCTACTTTAAATGGACCATTGAAAACTGTATTTTCCACCTTAGTTCCATATTTTTCTCCATATCTTTTTGAAACTTTTTCATTTTGTGGATAAAAGGTACTTAAAGTCAGAAGTTCATTTATGTAAGGAATAGGTCGATTTAATTGTATTTCTAATTTATGTTTATTAATAGCTTTTATTCCTAAAGAATCAACCGGCTTTTTACCTGCATTGATTTCGTCAGCATTTTTAATATCCGTCATAATATATGCATACTCGGAACCTGTTTTAGGATTGACAACTTTTCTCCAAGCATAAACAAAATCATTTGCGGTTACCTCATCGCCATTGCTCCATTTAGCATCTTCTTTTAAATCAAAGGTTAATGTCTTACCATCTTTTGATTTTTTAGGCATGTTTTTTGCAAGTGCTAAAGTAGCTTTATCATTTTTATCTAATGAGAACAACCCTTCAAAGGTTTGCTCTGCAATATCATTAGATACCATATCCGTAATCATTGCTGTATCAAGAGTTGTCATATCTTGTGGTATAACTTTTCTAAAGACTTGTCCTTCATCAGAATACATACCCTTATTTTGAGAACATGAACTTAAAATCAAAATTGATATAATTAACATAATCGTTGTTCTAAAATATTTACTCACTTCTATCAGCCTCTCCTAATCTACTTCACTTTTAACTTAGATGCCTTTATTTCTTTTGCTCGCTTTTCAGTAGTAAGTACGAAATGCTGCGAGTTTATCTCATATAAAGATCTATCAATATCCTGATTAATATCTTTATAAGTTTTATTGATACGTGTTTTTTCATAATTAGGATCTAATTTAGGTATTGAATTAAATAATGATTTAGTATACTCGTGCAATGGATTCATGAATATTTCCTCACAAGAACCAATTTCAACAATTTCACCTTTATGCATTACTGCAACCCTATCGGAGATATACTTAACCATAGATAAATCATGTGCGATAAATAAAATCGTTAAACCTTCTTGTTCTTGTAAATGTAAAAGTAAATTTATTATTTGTGCTTGGATAGAAACATCTAATGCAGATATGGGTTCATCAGCAATTATAAATTCTGGTTCAACCGCTAAAGCTCTAGCAATGCCTATCCTTTGTCTCTGACCCCCTGAAAATTCGTGCGGATATCTATTAGCATGCTCTTTATTTAATCCTACTTTAGCCAATAATTCATATACTTTTTGTTCTCTTTCACTTTTATTTTTAGCTAATTTGTGAATATCTATGCCCTCAGCCACTATATCCATAATTTTCATCCTTGGATTAAGTGAAGCATAAGGATCTTGAAATATCATTTGAATACGTTTATTTAATTTCAAAATATCTTTTTTTCTTTTTAAATTATGTATTTCTTGATTATCAAATATGATTTCACCTTTATCATTATTGATTAGATTTATTATGATTTTTCCTAATGTAGATTTCCCGCATCCTGATTCCCCTACTATTCCAAATGTTTCTCCTTTAAGGATTTTAAATGATACATTATTTAAAGCTTTCTTTTCATTAATTCTTTTTAAATTATAAGTTTTACTTATATTTTTAACTTCACAAAGAACTCTATTTTTACTCTCCACTAGCTGACACCTCACTTAATAACAGTGGCATTTTATAATTTAGTGGCATCTTTCTTCTTTTATTTTTAACAATATTAGGAGGGTCTACCACAGATACTCTTTCATCTAACAACCAAGATTTAACAATATGTGTTGGAGATATAGCATATAAAGGCGGTTCCTTTTTAAAATCTATCTCCAAAGCATAATCACTACGTCTTGAAAAAGCGTCTCCTTTAGGAGGATTAAGTAAATCAGGAGGTGTGCCAGCTATAGAAATTAAAGTTTCATTATCTTTTGTATCTAAATCCGGCATTGATGACAATAATCCCCAAGTATATGGGTGTCTTGAATCATAAAATATTTCCTCAACACTGCCAGTTTCTATAATTTCACCTGCATACATTACAGCTACTCTATCTGCTATGTTTGCTACAACACCTAAATCATGCGTTATAAATATAATAGACGTATTAACTTTCTTTTGTATTTCCTTCATCAAATCTAGAATCTGAATTTGAGTAGTAACATCAAGGGCTGTAGTTGGTTCGTCAGCAATCAATAATTTTGGTTCACATGCTAAAGCAATAGCGATAACAATTCTTTGTCGTTGACCACCAGAAAATTGATGTGGATATGAATTAAATTTTTCTTCGCTTTTATCTATTCCTACTAAATCTAATAACTCCATTGCCCTATTCTTCGCCTCATTTTTATTTAGGTTTTTATGGTATATTAGAGGCTCCATTATTTGTTTTCCTATTTTCATAGTAGGATTAAGTGAAGTCATAGGATCTTGAAAAATCATTGAGATTTCTTTCCCTCGTATTTTACTCAATTCCTTATTATTTTTAACAGCTAAATTATCTCCTAAAAATAAAATTTCTCCATTTTTTATTTTCCCTATATTAGTATCAAATAATTTTGTAATTGCCTTAGTAACTACTGACTTTCCAGAACCTGACTCTCCTACAATGGCCAAGGTTTCTCCCTCTAAAACATGAAAATCTACATTTCTAACTGCTTGTATTTCTCCATCGTCAATAAAAAAAGAGACTTGTAAATTTTTAATATCTAGTATTTTGTTAACCATCAACTCATACCTCCTACTTACGCATTTTTGGATCAAATGCATCACGCAATCCATCACTAAATAAATAAAAGAATAAAATTAATAAACTCAGTATTGTTGCAGGTATAAATAGTTCATGTGGGTGAATTAGTAACATTGCTCTACCATCATTCACTAATGAACCAAGGGAAGTTTTGGGTGCTGGCACACCTATTCCAATAAAACTCAAAAAAGCTTCAAAAAATATTGCATTTGGAATGGTAAACATAGAGGTAACTATTATTGCTCCAAGAGTATTCGGTAATATATGTTTAAAAATAATCCTTAAATTTGAAGCACCCAATGTTTTTGATGCTAATACGTACTCTTGATTTCTTAACTTTATAAATTCTCCACGAACTACCCTACTCATACCTAACCAACCAGTAACGGTCATTGCTAAAATAATAGTCCAAATAGAAGGTTCAAATATTAATACAAACAATATCACTATTATCAAAGTAGGGATCGAAGCTAAAATCTCAATGATTCTTTGCATAACTACATCTATCTTGCCACCAAAATAACCTGATATAGCACCATACATAACACCAACACATATATCTAAAATTGCTGCTACTATACCAATAAATAAAGATACTTGAGTACCTTTCCAAGTGCGAGCCCATGAATCTCTTCCTAATTGATCAGTACCGAACCAAAAATTTTTATTAACATTTTCTTTTTTATATGTATTGTCCCCATTAAAATCAACACCATCGAATGGAAGAAATTTAACTTTATCTAAAACCGGCATCTTAGCTGGAAGATTTCTATATTGAATATTTTGATCTGCATAATCATACTTACTTATTGAAGGACCTATCAAAGCTAAAATAATAATTATTATAAGTCCTACTAATCCTACTATAGCTAGTTTATTTCTTTTCATTTGTGTCCAAGCATCTTGCCAAAAATTTTTAGATTTTCTAGTTATTATATTATCTTCTACTGTTTTTTTATCTTTGAAGGTAAAATCTTTATCACTAAATTCATTTATTAAATTACTGTTACTCATCTATTTACCTCCTTTAACTCTAATCCTTGGATCAATTATTCCGTATAAAATATCAACTACAAATATAGATACTATGAAGAATGAACTAAATAATATAGTAATTGCCATAATTAAAGAGAAATCATTTGTAGCTATAGATCTTACAAATTGGTCGCCTAATCCTGGTACACCAAAAATATTTTCAATTGTTAATGTTCCAGTCATTATGCTGGCAGTCATAGGAACTATGACAGTAATAACCGGTATTAACGCATTTCTCAAAGCATGTACAAATATAATTTTATATTGTGGCACTCCTTTAGCGTAAGCTAAAAGAATATAATCAGAATTAAGTATTTCAATCATTTCAGATCTGATATACCTTGAAACAGTAGCCATAACGATAGCTGATAGAGACAAAGATGGTAAAACTATTGTAGGTAGTCCTTCCCACCCAGCAACTGGAAACCATCTTAATTGAACTGAAAAAACGTTTTGCAAAAGTACTGCTAAAACAAATGATGGAACTGAGACAGCTATTACTGAAACAGTAGTCGCCATATAATCTATCCATGTATTTTGTTTTACTGCTGCTATTACTCCAAGAAATAAACCTAGTACAATACCAATCATTACTGCAATCAATCCCATTTCTAATGATGGAATTAACCTAGGGCTTATTAAATCCCAAACTGGCTGATTGTGATATTGAAAAGAATTCCCAAAGTCTCCACTTATAACATTTTTTAAATAGTTTAGATATTGAACACCGACAGGGTCGTTTAATCCATATTTTTCCGATAATATTTGCTTTTGTTCAGGAGATAATTTTGCATCATTGAAAGGTGAACCAGGCATCAATTTCATTAAGAAAAAAGTTATGCTGATAATTATGAATAAAGAAACAAACATATATCCCAAGCGTTTTAAAAAATATGATTTCAATATTATCACTCCTTTTTCAGAATATTATGTATATTATAAATAGCAACATATGTTATGCGCAATATGTTTTTGATATATATTTTAATATTTGAAAATCTTATGTATTTTTAACAAAACTTAGGTCAGCTCTATAAACCACAAAAGCGGCACTGGATTCAACTATCCAGTACCGCTTCTACTTTAGATTATTTTATTTTTTCTTGCCTGTTTTTCTATCAATAGATTTATCGATATACACATCTTTCAATGTAGTATCTGGTCCAACCTTATGATAAACAAGTCCTTTTACTTGTGGATTAGTTAAATGTGCTTCGCCTTTTTGATAAATAGGGGCGACTGGTGCATCATTTAACAAAATATTTTCTGCTTTTTGTAATGCAGCATTGCGCTCATCTGTTTTTCTTAAAAGTTTGCCATTTGCATCTTTCAATAACTGATCGTATTCCTTGTTGCTCCAATCCGTATTATTTTGAGCATTACCTTTAGTCATAGTTTGTAAAAATGCAGTTGGATCTGGATAATCAGGTACCCAACCAGAATAACTTGTTTCAAAATTACCAGATAGTTCTGATGTCGTTTTCTGTTTAAATGGCATTTGTTTAATCTTTAATGTAACGCCTGGTAAGTTCTTTTCAACTTGGGATTTAATATACTCTGCTGAAATTTTCTGAGCTGGTGTATCTTCCGTATTCATTGTAAACTCAAATTTCTTCTTACCTAATTGTTTTTGAGCTTTATGCCAATTCGTACGTGCTTTTTTATCATTATAAGTTAATGGAGATTTTATTGTACTTGCAAAATCTTTTCCCTCTGGTGTTTTAGCAGTTCCAATAGCCGTAAAGTTATTCGATGGTAATGACCCATTATTAAGAACTGAATCAACATATCCTTTTTTATTAATAGATTGAGCAATTGCTAATCTTAAATATTTATTTTTAAACTCAGGTATCTGTTTTTCATTCATTTTAATGAAGAACGTACCTGCTGTTAACCTATAGTTAAGCGCTTTATTCCCTTTATATTTATCAACTTGTTCAGATGAAATTGTGGTATCATCAACAGACCCTGTATCGTAAAGTGAAGCACCTGCTTGACCATCTTTTAACACTTTAAAGTTCACTCTATCTAACTTGACATGTTTCTTATCCCAATACTTATCATTTTTCACCATTTGAATTTTATCTTCTACTTGCCAATTGGTTACTTTAAAAGGTCCATTATATACTGCTTTATCTGCAGTTGTGCCATACTGTTCACCATATTTTTGGGCAATTTTTTCATCCTGAGGATTAAAGGTATTTAGTGCTAAAAGTTCATTAATATATGGCACTGGTCGTTCTAAATCAATTTGTAATTTATATTTTCCTAATGCTTTAATTCCTAAGTCTTTTACAGGCTTTTCACCTGAATTAATAGCATCAGCATTCTTAATATCTGACATGATGTAAGCAAATTCTGATGCTGTCTTTGGATCGACTACTTTACGCCACGCAAAGACGAAATCTTGTGCTGTGACTGAATCGCCGTTAGACCATTTTGCATTTTTTCTCAAATTAATCGTCAATGTTTTACCACCATTGCTCTTTTTTGGAAAGGATTTAGCAATCGCTGGTTCTGCTTTGTCTTTTTATTAATAGAGTATAAACCTTCAAAAGCTTGAGCAACGATATCTCCAGATACAGCTTCAGTGATTAAGGCTGTATCCAATGTTGTCATATCTTGAGGAATAACCTTTCTGAAAACTTGTCCTTCGTCTGAGTATAAACTTTTTTTATTACTACAAGCGGATAAAACAATGATTAAACTCAATATAATCGTTAAGAATTTAAATTTATTCATCTCTCATTTCCCCCTTCCCTTTAAGTTATATGTTTTGAGTAGCGTAAGCTTCACTTAATTTTTCCGCTTCTTCCTTCGTTGTAAAAACGTAATGATTTGGTCTAATTTCATTCAAATGTCGATAATCGTTAAGAGAAGCATCTTCTTCATAAGACACACGTTGACGTGTTCTTTCACTCTCAGGGTCAGGTTGTGGAATAGCACTTAATAGAGATTTCGTATAGTCATGTAAAGGGTGATTATAAATTTCATCTGCAGGACCAAGCTCTACTATTTTTCCAAAATGCATCACTGCAATTCTATCGGAAATATATTTAACCATAGATAAATCATGCGCGATAAATAAAAATGTTATCCCACGCTCTCGTTGCAGACGAAGCAATAAATTGACTACTTGAGCTTGAATTGATACGTCTAAAGCGGAAATCGGTTCATCAGCGATAATAAACTCTGGTTCCACAGCCAATGCGCGTGCAATACCAATACGTTGTCTTTGACCTCCTGAAAATTCATGAGGATAACGATTTGCATGTTCTTTACCTAAACCAACCGTTTCTAACAAGTCATATACACGTTTCTTTCGATCCCGCTTACTACTAGCAAGTTTATGGATATCAATACCTTCTCCTACAATATCCATCACTTTAAGACGTGGATTGAGCGATGCATACGGATCTTGGAATATCATCTGTATTTTCTTATTAAACTTCAATAAATCTTTACGCTTTCGAATTTTTTGAATATCAATACCTTCATACTCTATTGCTCCACTTGTAATGTCGTTTAATTTAATGATTGCTTTACCAGTAGTTGATTTTCCGCAACCAGACTCTCCAACTAAACCTAAAGTTTCCCCTTTATAGATATTGAAACTTATATTATCAATCGCTCTGACTTCATTTTTCTTACCTTGATTAAAATATTGTTTTAAATTTTTTATTTCTAATAGAACCTTTTCGCTATTTTCCATTAAACGACACCCTCTCTACTTTTTGTGGTTGCTCGTAGTTATTAGGCATATGTCTTAATCGTCGTTGAACCATTTCAGGTGGTGTCACTTGAGGCGCACGTTCGTCTAATAACCAAGATTTGACAAAGTGTGTTGGTGAAATCCTGAACCATGGTGGCTCTTCTTTAAAATCAATATCCAAAGCGTATCGACTACGACGTGCAAAGGCATCACCTTTAGGAGGATGAAGTAAATCAGGTGGTGTCCCTGGAATTGCAATTAAGTCAGTATCATTACTTGTAGTTAAATCAGGCATTGAAGAAAGCAATCCCCACGTATAAGGATGTTTAGGATCATAAAAAATTTCATTTACATCTCCTGTCTCAATCATCTGTCCCCCATACATCACTGCCACTTTATCTGCAATATTTGCTACAACGCCTAAATCGTGTGTAATAAAAATAATGGATGTCTCGATTTTATCTTGAAGCTTTTTCATCAAATCGAGTATTTGAGCTTGCATCGTCACATCTAAAGCCGTTGTTGGCTCATCTGCAATAAGTACTTTGGGTTCACATGCTAATGCTGTTGCGATAACAATTCTTTGACGCTGACCGCCAGAGAATTGATGTGGGTATGCTTTAAATCGCTTTTCCGCATGTGGTAAACCTACCAAGTTTAAAATTTCTAGCGCACGTTGCTTCGCTTGTGATTTACTATAATTTCTATGCTTAATTAAGGGTTCCATGACTTGTTTACCAATTTGCATCGTTGGATTTAATGATGTCATAGGGTCTTGGAAAATCATTGAAATATCTCTACCTCTTAATTGAATTAATTCTTTTTCAGATTTTTGTGCCAAATCTTCACCTAAAAATAAAATTTCTCCTTTTTTAATTCTTCCGGCATCCCCTTGGAAAAGTTTCGTAATAGCTTTTGTTGTTACTGATTTTCCTGAACCAGACTCACCTACAATAGCTAACGTTTCCCCTTTGTTTAAATAAAAATCTACACCTCTAACAGCTTGCACTTCCCCTACAGTAATATCAAAGGACACATGCAAGTCATTGACTTCTAAAATTCTCTCTGTCATAACTTTTGCCTCCTTTACTTACGCATCTTAGGGTCAAATGCATCACGTAACCCGTCGCTAAATAGATAGAAAAATAAAATTAACAAACTTAGAATGATTGCTGGTATAAATAATTCGTGTGGATGAATAAGTAACATTGCACGTCCATCATTTACAAGTGAACCTAACGACGTTTGTGGCGCCGGTACTCCTATACCTATAAAGCTTAGAAATGCTTCAAAGAATATCGCGCTAGGCACAGTAAACATAGAAGTAACAACGATCGCACCTAAAGTATTTGGCAAAATATGTTTAAATATTAATTTCCATTTGGAAGCACCTAGTGTTCGAGAAGTCATTACAAACTCTTGGTTTTTTAATTTTAAAAATTCACCACGTACAACTCTGCTCATTCCTAGCCAACCAGTAATGGACATCGCTAATATGATTGTCCAAATTGAAGGTTCAAAGATTAATACAAATAAGATAACGACAATTAGATTTGGAATAGAGGCAATAATTTCAAGAATTCTTTGCATTACATCGTCCACTCTACCCCCAAAAAATCCTGAAATTGCACCATACACAACTCCAATAAAAATATCTAAAAGTGCAGCAACGATACCGATATATAATGAAATCTGTGCCCCTTTCCAAGTTCGTGTCCATAAATCACGTCCAAGTTGGTCGGTACCAAACCAATAATTTTCTTTAGCACCTGCTTCTTTATAAGCATCTTTTCCATCTGCACCTTCCCCATTAAATGGTAAAAATGGAACTTTATCTAATACAGGAACCTTTGCCGGTAAATTACGGTATTCTACGTGTTGTTCAGCGTAGTCATGTTTATTCATCAATGGTCCGACAAACGCCAAAATGATAATAATTAGTAAACCAATCATTCCAACTACAGCTAATTTATTTCTTCTAAGTTGACTCCATGCATCTTGCCAAAAGTTTTTACTTTCACGCTGCATTTCAGGTTCTTGATTTAAATCTAACTCTCGGATAACAAAATCTGAATTAGATATTCCCTCTGAAGTATGTGTCATTGCCGCGTTAGATACATCATCGTTTAATTTAATAGGTCTTTTCATATCACTCATTATTTCTTACCTCCTTGTACACGAATTCTTGGATCAATGATGCCGTAAAGAATATCTACAATGAAGATAGACACAATAAATAAAGTGCTGAAAAGTATTGTTGTAGCCATAATGACTGAGAAATCATTTGTTGTAATCGATCTGACGAACTGGTCCCCTAATCCTGGTACGCCAAATATATTCTCAATCGTCAATGTACCTGTTAAAATACTGGCTAACATTGGAACGATAATTGTAATGATAGGTATGAGCGCATTTCTTAAGGCGTGCCCAAATAAGACCCTTAACGTAGAATTACCTTTAGCTCGCGCCAAAAGAATATAATCTGAACTTAGTACTTCAATCATTTCTGCCCTTATGTATCTTGCTACAGTTGCTAATACAGTTGCAGATAACGCAAGTGAAGGTAGAACTGCAGTTGAAAAGCCTTCCCACCCCGCAACTGGAAACCATCTTAATTTAACTGCAAATACATACTGTAGTAGTACAGCTAAAACAAATGAAGGAACTGAAACTGCAATAACGGAGATAACAGTAGTTGTATAATCCACCCATGTATTCTGCTTTGTGGCAGCAGCAACTCCTAATATAAGCCCAACAATTACCCCGATAATCATTGCTGTAATACCCATTTCCATAGATGGTATCAGTCTTGGCTTCACTAAGTCCCAAACTGGCATATTATGATATTGGAATGAATTCCCAAAATCTCCTGTGACCACATTTTTGATGTAATGAAAATATTGAACAGCAACTGGATCGTTCAAACCATATTTTTCATTAAGTATCTCTTTTTGTTGTGGATTCAGCTTTGCATCATTAAATGGTGAACCTGGCATCAATTTCATTAAGAAAAATGTAATCGTAATAATGATAAATAATGATACAAACATATAACCTAATCTCTTAAGAATATACCTCGTCATTTAATCTCCCCCTATAATATTAAATTTTCAAAATTAACATTCCCTTCGCAATTTTCAGAAATATTTATACATATTATATATACAGTTTTCATACAATTGCAATATAGTTTTACTTTAAAGTAATATAGTAAATAATAAATTGACAATGTAATTTGTATTGTAGCAATAAACTCCATTACAATATTTTCGTAATCATAGTAATGAGGTAAAATATGTATAATATTGTTAACGGAGGTGTACACCTATGCGTTTTAAATCTATACTAATTGGCACTGGACTGACGCCCTTCTTATCATTTATCATTTGGCTATTGACTGCACATGAATTACTGAATTTCATTAATATAATATTTTATGTATCTTTAACTATTTTTATCATTGTTTTTGCTTTACTCATCGTTCAAGAAGGTATTTTCGATGCAACCAGTTATGGTTTTCGTCGTTTAAAATATCAACTTTCTTCATCTAAGAAAAAACAAACCATAGAAGATGATGAATTTTTTAACCCTAAACATATTAAAAAGGACCACTACATGATTTCATCATGGGTGATCCCTATATTACTCATTAATCTCTTATATTTCGTTTTAGCTATTGTTATTTCATTTTCAATATAAAAAATCTTCAAGTGCGTCATCTATAAACCCACTTGAAGATTTTTATTTATATTCAATTAGTCTTCAAATTTCTTAAATACTAACACTGCGTTGTGTCCGCCAAAGCCTAAGCTATTACTCATCGCATAAGTAATTTCTAAATCTTCAGCTTTATTAGGAACGAAATCTAAATTACATTCTTCATCTGGTGTCACAGCATGAATTGTAGGTGCTACTTTAGAGTCTCTGATAGATAAGGCTGAGAAGATAGCCTCAATTCCACCTGTTGCACCTAGTAAGTGACCAGTCATTGATTTAGTTGAACTTACTTTTAATGTTTTAGCAGCGTCTCCAAATGTATTTTGGATTGCTTTAACTTCATATAAGTCACCTACTGGCGTACTTGTGCCGTGTGCATTTAAGTATTGAACATCTTTCGCTTCGATTCCTGCATCATCTAAAGCAGCTTGCATTGCTCTTGAACCGCCTTCACCTTCTGGCGCTGGTGCAGTAATATGATAAGCATCTCCAGTTGAACCATAACCTACTATTTCCGCATAAATTTCTGCACCACGTGCTTTAGCTGATTCTAATGATTCAAGGACAACGATTCCTGCACCTTCACCCATAACAAAGCCATCACGACCTTCTTGGAATGGACGACATGCGGTTTCTTTATCATCATTTGTAGATAAAGCACGACTTGCACTAAATCCAGCAATTGCCATGTCTGTAATTGGCGCTTCTGTACCACCAGTTATCATCGCATCAGCGTCACCACGCTGGATGACTTTAAATGCTTCACCGATTGAGTTCGTACCTGTCGCACATGCTGTAACAGTTGAACCGTTAGGCCCTTTAGCACCTAAATCAATAGATACTTGGCCAGTAGCCATATCAGGAATTAACATTGGTACGAAAAATGGACTCACACGACGAGGTCCTCTTTCGACAAGTGTAGTATGTGCCGTTTCAAATGTTTCCATACCACCAATACCTGAGCCAATCCATACACCAATACGATCAGCTGTATCATCATTGATATCTAATTTCGCATCTTGTACCGCTTCTCTTGCTGCAACAACTGCATATTGTGTGAAACGGTCCATACGACGCGCTTCTTTCTTATCTATATGATCTTCAATGTTAAAGTCTTTTAATTCACCTGCTAAATGCACGTTATAATTATCAGTATTAATACGTGTAATTCTATCAATACCATTAACTCCATTTAAAGCATTTTCCCATGTTGTTTTAGCATCGTTACCGATAGGAGATAAGGCTCCGATACCCGTTATAACAACTCTGTTTTTTTCATTCATACGTTATCCTCCTATTTTCCCCATTTGATAACGATTGCGCCCCAAGTTAAGCCACCGCCGAAGCCAACTAAGACTAAATTATCGTCATCTTTAATTTTTCCGTTTTGCAATTCTTGGTTAATACTTAATGGTATAGAAGCTGCTGAAGTATTACCATATTTATTAACAGAAACACTCATCTTTTCTTTTTCTATACCCAATCTTTCTCTTGCAGATTCCATAATTCGAATATTTGCTTGGTGAGGTATAAATAAATCGATATCATCTGAAGTTAAACCAGCTTTGTCAACAACACGTGTTGAGGCATCGCCCATTATTCTTACAGCAAATTTAAATACTTCTCTACCATTCATTTTTAATTTACCAGTTTCTTTATCTAAATATAAGTATTTTCCACCGCTACCATCAGAACCCATTTCATAACTGATGATACCTCGACCTTCAGAAACCTCTCCCATCACGACTGCACCGGCACCATCACCGAATAACACAGCTGTTGAGCGGTCTGTAAGGTCTGTAATTTTAGATAATTTGTCAGCACCAACAACCAAAATATTTTTATAATCACCAGATTGGATATATTGTTTAGCTGTAATCATTGAATACATAAATCCAGAACATGCAGCGAGTTGATCCATTGTGGCTATCTTTCCAGTTCCTAATCTCTCTTGTAAAATATTAGCCACACTTGGGAATGGCATATCGCCTGTAGCTGTAGCTACGATAATCATATCGATATCTTCAGGTTGAATTCCTGCATCTTCAATTGCTTTAATACTTGCGTTATATGCTAAGTCAGATGTGTCTTGATCTTCATCTGCCCAATGTCTTTCTTTAATACCAGTCATTTTAGAAATCCATTCATCGGATGTTTCTAAAAATTGCTCAAAATAGGCATTGTCTACAATGTTTTCCGGAGCGTATGCGCCGAAACCTTTAATACCCACGTTCATGGTCGTACACCTTCTTAAATAAATTTTTAATACCAGGTATTAATTTAACACATACTTGTTTTTAAACTCAAGTAGATTCACTTTTCCTCGTTGGTTAAAGGGCTATATTTATACACTTAATAAAGTATCCGCTTCAATATTATTTCAATTTTAATTTTTAAAATGCCTATGCAACACTCAATCATTTTAAAAACATCAGTCACAACAAAATTGGTACAATGTATGTGTTAAGCATTGATTTACACTATACAAATTTAAATATTTCACTTAAAATAGAGATATCGATTATAAAAGTGGAGGTCAAATCAAATGAAATACCTCATGACATTTATATGGGCAGTATTATTGCTAGAAATGGTAAACTTTGTATTAAACAGTTTAAACAGTGGTCCAGCATTAAATGCAATTAACCCTATTATCATGGCTGTTGTATTTACAATTTTTGTAGCAATTTTTGGTGCCATCATGAAACCAAGTAAAGGTTCAGATCAATACGAATCATAACATCATGAATAAAAGACGAGATACGTTGACATCAGTGTCAAACGTACCTCGTCTTTTTTACTCTATTTTATTTTTAACAAATACAGCTTATTAAATCATTCATAAAGTCATTAATGTTGGTGCTTCATTAAACTTTTCTTCCTACTAAATTAATTCTTGCTTTATCTAATAATTTAGAATCTACTTGATGCAATAATTCATTTAAATAGAAAGCATTTTTTAAGTTAAGCTTGTCACTTAAAGCATAAACTACAAGTTCATAGTAATGATCTTTATCTGGAGGCGTAGGTCCTACATAATGATTTTCAATCTCTGAAAAATCTTCATCCAATAAACCTGTTGCAAAGCTGTTCTTACCTTGTACAAAGTCACCTTTAATTCTAGAAAAGTCTTCAACAATATCGATTGTATCGCTATTGACGCTCACGTTAGCCACGACCCAGTGAATCCATGGGAAACCACATACTGGAACGGCATCATAATCAATTAAAGTCCAAGCAATATATTGCGTACCTGGTGGCAAGTCTACTACATTAAATGGAAATGATTTAATAGGATTATTGTTAATTAAGTCAACCGGTTGTGCACCTGCAGCATAGTCATAAGGTATAATGTTGTTGTTAAAATTAGTGTTGATTTTCATGTTGTCTTCTCCTTTAATTTAATGAGTGATATATAAATACATGCGTGTATTATTACAAAATAAAAGTGTAAATATATACTACTACAAAACCCCTGGCGTTTAAATTAATATCCTTTAATAAAAAATAAATCCAAGAAAGTGACTTGCACACACTTTCTTGGATCTTTGTTTGATTCATTCTATTTCATTAAATATTTTCTGCTTTTTCAACGTCAAATTGTAATTCATTGTCAGAATTTAAATCTACTTTAATTGTTGTACCTTCAGGTAGACTTTCTTTAATCATCATGCGGGCAAGTGGTGTTTCGATTTGTCTTTGAACAAAACGTTTTAATGGTCTGGCACCGAATTGTGGTTCATAAGCCTCTTCACCTAGCCATTTTTTAGCTTTATCAGATACTTCAATTGAGATTCGTTGCTCTAATAATCTAATGTTTAATTGAGTTAAGATTTTATCGACAATCATACTCATATCACTAACTGATAATGGTTTAAATAATACAATATCATCCATACGGTTTAAGATTTCAGGTTTGAAATAAGCATGTAAGCTATCCATTACCGCTTTCTCAGTACTTTCGCTAATTTCTCCAGCGTCTTTAACGTTTTCAAGTAACACTTGTGATCCAATATTACTTGTCATGATGATGATTGTATTTTTGAAATCAACACTGAGTCCTTTAGAGTCAGTAAGTCGACCTTCATCTAATATTTGAAGTAGCACATTAAAGACATCGCTGTGCGCTTTTTCTACTTCATCTAATAAAATAACTGAATAAGGATTTCGTCTAACTGCTTCAGTTAATTGTCCGCCTTCATCATGACCAACATAGCCTGGAGGAGCACCAATTAAACGAGAGACTGCATGTTTCTCCATGTATTCACTCATATCAATTCGAATCATGTGTTTTTCAGAATCAAATAGTGAAGCAGCAAGTGATTTAGCTAATTCAGTTTTACCTACACCTGTTGGTCCTAAGAATAAGAAGCTACCAATAGGTCTATTTGGATCTTTGATACCTGCACGTGCTCTAACTACTGCATCAGAAACCAAGTCTACTGCTTTGTCTTGGCCAACGACACGTTTATGAAGAATATCGCCAAGGTGCAATAATTTCTCTCTTTCAGTTTCTACAAGTTTAGAGACTGGAATACCTGTCCATTGACTTACAATATCGCCAATTTCTTCATCAGATACAACCTCACGAATCATTCTGTCGCTGTCTTCACCTGTTTCATCTTGGAAGACATCTTCTAACTCTCTTAATTCTTTCTCTAATTGTGGAATTTTACCGTATTGTAATTCAGCAGCTTTCTCAAGGTTGTTATTTGTTTGTGCATCTTCGAGGGCTTTTCTACTTTCATCTAATTCAGCTCGTTTTTGTTGTAATTTACCTATTTTTTCTTGTTCTACACGAGATTGTAATGATGCTTGTTTTTCTTTTTCATTAGAAAGCTCTTCCTGTAGTTCTTGTAGTCGTTGTTTACTTGCATTATCAGATTCATTTTTCAATGCGCTTTCTTCAATTTCCAATTGCATTACACGACGATTAACTTGGTCTAATTCAGTTGGATTAGAGCCCATTTCAGTACGAATTGTCGCACAAGCTTGGTCTACTAAATCAATCGCTTTATCAGGTAAGAATCGATCAGTAATATAACGATCTGATAATTCAGCCGCAGCGACTAGCGCACGGTCTTGGATACGAACACCATGATACACTTCATAACGTTCTTTTAAACCACGTAAGATTGAAATTGTATCTTCAACATCTGGTTCGCTGACACCTACTTTTTGGAAACGACGCTCTAAGGCAGAATCTTTTTCAATATATTCTCTATATTCGTTTAATGTTGTTGCACCAATACAATGCAATTCACCACGTGCTAACATTGGTTTCAACATGTTTCCTGCATCCATTGCGCCCTCAGTTTTACCAGCGCCGACTAACATGTGAATTTCATCTATAAATAGAATAATACGACCTTCTGATTCTTTCACTTCTTTAAGTACTGCTTTGAGACGTTCTTCAAATTCACCTCTATATTTCGCACCAGCGACTAAGGCACTTAAATCGAGTTCGAAAATCGTTTTATCTAGTAATGATTCAGGCACGTCTTTTTTAACGATACGTTGTGCTAAACCTTCTACGATGGCAGTTTTACCTACACCTGGTTCTCCGATTAATACAGGATTGTTTTTAGTTTTTCGACTTAAAATTCGAATTGTATTACGAATTTCTTCGTCTCTACCAATCACAGGATCCATTTTACCTTGTCGAACTTCTTCTACTAAGTCACGCCCATATTTTTCTAAAGCTTCGTAGTTTACTTCTGGATTTTGAGTTGTCACATGATTTCCCCCTCTTACTTTTGTGATAATTTCTTTGATAACTTCTGCTTTATTACCAATAAATTGTTGCGTTGTTTGGTCAATGTCCATAGCAGCGCGTAATATATGTTCCATAGAAATGAATTCGTCTTCATATTCTTTCATATATGTTTCTGCTTTATTTAATAATTCATTGGCTTTCGGACTAATATATTGTCCGTATTGTACATTATCTCCTTGTACTGATGGATAATTTTTTAATTTATTTTCATAAGCTTTCGTTAATTGTTCGACATCAATATTTGCTCTTTCTAATACACTTTTGAATAAGCTTTCACTTTCTTCTAATGTTGCTTTTAGAAGTGCTTCATTTTCAATATTTTGTAATTCATATTCTTTACTGATTTCGACTGCTTTTTGTAAAGCGCCTTGAACAGCGTATGTCATTTGATTAATATCCAATTTTTTCACCTCTATTTATTTAGAGTAAATAGGTCTAAGGCAAATGTTTTTTGACTTTGACTTTCTTTGACCTTAATTATATTATAGACCCTCTTTCATCAATATTCAACAATTTACACTTATTTTTTGACCTTTTTTCTCTATTAATTTTTGAAAATAAATTCTACAATATCTAATCTCTTTATACCTTTAATTACATAAAAAGAAACTAGCCCAACGTTAGCTGATTAACGTCAAACTAGTTTCTCATTAAACCTATTTCTTTTTCATATTTTTCAATATTTCATCTGTTAGAGCTTCGACACCGCTATTTTCAAGATGTATACCATCTGGAGCAAAGTACTCTGTATGCCCTTCTGAACGTTTGTACCAATCAACAAGTTTTACATTCTTATGACTTTTAGCAGCATTTGCCATTAACTGATTCACATGGCCTTCATATGATCTTGGCACTCTCGTATTAACAAGGTAGACTTGAGCTTTTCCAAATTTATCAATTAGATCATCTAATTGCTCTTTTGAGAAATCCCCATTAGTACCTAATTCTAAAACAACTTGGTCAGAAGATTTACTATAATTCTTATAATTGCTATCTACTAATGGAAGTGCTTGATACAAGTTTCGCCCCACTTTACCATCAATATTTGCCTTCGGAACTCTAGATTTAAACTGTTCACCAATATCGACCATGACCGAGTCCCCGATTAGTAATGGTTTAATATCAGAATACACTTCATCCTCATTCTTACCTTCTTTTGTTTTTCCATCATTCGTAAGCGTAATGTCATCAATAGGCAACATATGGATGAGATATTTGTCATTTTCATTTGTATTAAATGATTGTGCTTTATCAGAAATTTTATCTTTACCTAATTTATCAAATGCACCTGCAAGTATCAGAATAAGTGGTAATGCTAATATAATTGTTACCACAGTTCTTATAAATTGAGGTTTAAATCTCTTCTTAATAGCAAACGCTTTGAGCCCTTGCTTTCTGAAAGGTGTCTCTACGTATCGATAAGATAATTCGGCAAACATAACAGTTAATATGATATCTAAGAAATAGACATAAACTGGAATTTGCCCGTCTATATAATGACTATGAATAAAACTAATTATAGGAAAATGCCACAAGTACAGACTATATGACCGTTTACCAATATAGACAAACAATGGATTACCTAAGGCTTTAGATACCAATGTAGCAGGATGAACGACACTCGCTATGATAAGTAAAGACATAGCCGAGATGAGATAAAACCCGCCATTGTAAATCCAGTCACTCTCATCTTTAACTGTAAAGAATAAAACAACTAAAAATAACAAACCGACTATTCCGGCAGTATCAATAGTTGCTTTTAGTGCCCTAGGTGGATTTGCCTTAAGTTTAAATGGTGGCCACATAAATGCAAGAAGTACACCTAACAGTAATGTTTGTAGTCTTGTATCAGTGCCAAAATATACACGTGAATGATTCATATGTGGTTGAGAAATTACAACCATTAATAAAAGTGAAATTAAAGAAATAATCCAAAATACAAGCGCTACATTTTTATACTTCTTCATTGTCATCAATAATAAAATTAATATTGCTGGGAAGAACAGATAAAATTGTTCTTCAATAGCTAAAGACCATAGATGTTTTAATGGCATAAATGAAAATTGTTCAAAGTAATTAACATCTTTAGCTATATACCACCAGTTAGATACATAAAAAATTGCGGCAATAATGTCATGCTTGACTCTAACGATATTATCAGGTTCAAGAACTAGTGTTGCAAAACCAACCACAATCAATAAGGCTAACACCGCAGGTAAAAGTCTTTTTATACGTCTAATCCAGAAACTTTTAAGGTTAATAATTCCTGTTTCTTCATATTCTTTTAATAATAGACTTGTTATCAAAAAACCTGAGATAACAAAGAAGGTATCTACTCCTAAGAAACCGCCAGTGAGCCATTTCTTATTTAAGTGATAGATAATAATTCCAAGAACCGCAATTGCGCGCAAACCATCAAGTCCAGGCATATAACGCATTTTTTTACCGCGTTGATGACCTTTCTTTAATTCTTTTTCCATTTTTTATAGTCATTCCCTATTAATAATAAATTTCTAAAAATAAATAAATTGAGATTCTAACAATGATTCATTGAAGTGACAAACTTCTCAATCACACTCTTCGAATAAAACATTTTATTCAATTTTTCCCGTAAATTGACTAATTACCTTATGTTCCATTCTTGGTGTCTCATTATCAACTTATGTCGAATTCTTCACAATATTATTAATTATACTATTAATAAAGTATAAAGTTATTTATTTTAATGTGAGAATTAATTTTCCCCGAAAAGTAGTAAGTGTTAAACATTGTAATATATTTGTAACATTAATTCAATTTAAATAGCAGTTTGATTTTATTAAAAATTTCTTAACTCCATTTCAGGTTAAATAATCACTTCATAAATATTTTTTATCATTTTCCACACAAAAAAGAATAGCTACTATCATTTTCACAAAGAAAATGTGTAACTATTCCTTAAAAACACAAATTTATCCAACACCTAGAGCGATCTTCGCATAACGAGACATCATATCTTTATTCCATGGTGGGTTCCAAACAATATTAACTTCTGTATCAGAAATCTCAGGAATTTCTGCTAAAACACCTTTAATTTGTTCTATAATTTGTGGTCCTAAAGGACATCCCATAGAAGTCAATGTCATTTCAACTGTGCATAGACCTTCGTCGTCTACATCAACTTTATATACTAAACCTAAATTGACAATATCAATGCCCAATTCAGGGTCAATAACCATTTCAAGAGCTCCTAGGATGCTATCTTTTAAAGCTTCCTCCATGAGTATCACCTCTCTAAATTATCTTTATACTAATATATCAAATATCCGACAAAACGCCAATAAAATGCTATGATACTGATACATGATAATACGAAACACAAGGAGTCATTTATGCAACCATATTTAATTTGTCTAGACTTAGATGGAACATTATTAAACGACAACAAAGAAATCTCATCTTATACAAAACAAGTTTTAACTGAATTACAACAACGCGGCCATTACATTATGATTGCTACTGGTCGACCTTATAGAGCAAGTCAAATCTACTATCATGAATTAAACATGAACACACCCGTTGTTAATTTTAACGGCGCTTATGTACATTATCCAAAAGCTCAAGATTTTGAAACAATTCATGAAGTTTTAGATGTTGAAATATCTAAGAATATCATTACTGCTCTTCAACAATCACATGTAACTAACATCATTGCTGAAGTAAAAGATTATGTCTTTATTAATAATCATGATCCCCGTCTATTTGAAGGCTTTTCAATGGGGAATCCTAAAATACAAACAGGTAATTTATTAGAGCAATTGAATGAATCTCCAACTTCTTTACTCGTTGAAGCAGATGAAGATAATATTCCAGAAATTAAAGATATGCTCACTCATTTTTATGCTGAAAATATTGAACATCGTCGTTGGGGCGCACCATTTCCAGTAATAGAAATCGTTAAACGTGGTATTAATAAAGCACGAGGCATTGAATATGCAAAACAATATCTCAATATCGCAGACGATCGAATTATTGCATTTGGCGACGAAGATAATGATATAGAAATGATTAAATATGCTACATACGGTATTGCCATGGACAATGGATTGCAAGACTTAAAAGATGTAGCAAATCATACAACATACAGTAATAATAACGATGGCATTGGTCGCTACTTAAATGATTTCTTTGATTTAAATCTACGTTATTACTAATATATACAAATCGTAAATGGGAAGACGTTCATAGAAGTTTCCTTCCTATAAACAAATAAAGGAGTTTACATCGTGAATAAAATTGTTATCGTCGGTGCGGTTGCAGGTGGCGCTACTTGCGCAAGTCAAATTCGCCGTTTAGATAAAGAAAGCGAGATAGTTATTTTTGAAAAGGACAGAGACATGAGCTTTGCAAATTGTGCTTTACCTTATTATATCGGCGAAATCGTTAACGAACGAGATAACGTATTGGCTTATACACCTGAAACTTTTTATCAGAAAAAGCAAATTAAAGTCAAAACATATCATGAAGTTATAGAAATTAATGATGATAAACAAACTGTGACTGTATGCAATCGACAATCTGGAGAAATATTTGAAGAAGCATATGACACACTTATATTAAGCCCTGGTGCTGGCGCTAATTCTTTAGGGTTTGAAAGTGATATTGCATTCACTCTAAGAAACTTCGAAGATACTGAAGCGATTGATCAATTTATAAGTGAAACGGATGCAAAGCATGCACTCGTCGTAGGTGCAGGTTACATTTCTTTAGAAGTATTAGAAAATTTACATGAACGTGGCTTGAACGTGACTTTAATCCATCGCTCAAATCATATTAATAAATTAATGGATCAAGATATGAACCAACCTATTATTGATGAATTAGAAAAAAGAAATATCTCTTATAGATTCAATGAAGAAATTAGTAAAATTGATCAACATCAAGTCACTTTCACCTCTGGTAAAGTTGAAAATTACGACCTCATCATTGAAGGTGTTGGAACACATCCAAACTCTAAGTTTATTCAATCTTCAAATGTTCAATTAGATGAACATGGTTTTGTACCAGTGAACGACAAATTTCAAACTAATATTCCTAATATTTATGCCTTAGGAGATGTCATTACATCGTTTTATCGTCACGTTGATTTGCAAGCACAAGTTCCGCTTGCATGGGGCGCACACCGTGGTGCAAGTATTATTGCCGAACAATTAGCTGGAGATGCTTCTATTTCATTTAAAGGCTATCTAGGTTCAAATATTGTTAAATTCTTTGATTATACACTTGCGAGTGTTGGCGTAAAACCTAATGAACTTGACTATTTCAATTATGAAATGGTCGAAGTGAAACAAGGCGCGCATGCAGGTTATTACCCAGGAAATACTCCCCTTCATTTAAGAGTCTACTTTGAAAAGGATTCTCGTAAACTTTTACGTGCTGCGGCAGTCGGTCAAGAAGGCGTAGACAAAAGAATAGATATTATGTCAATGGCAATGATGAATCAAATGACTGTTGATGAATTAACAGAATTTGAAGTCGCTTATGCCCCTCCTTACAGTCATCCAAAAGATTTAATCAATATGATAGGTTACAAAGCAAGATAAAATTAAAAAGCTGCGTATGTACCGTTGTGGTAACGTACGCAGCTTATTATTTATATTCAATTCTATCCTAAACCAAGCATTTTAGTTATAGGACCCCATGGTAAAATAATACCAATGACCATAGTTATAACAATTAATGCGATTGTAATCCAAAAGAATTTATGCCCTTCTTCTTTTTTCTTTCTTTTCGCAATAGATACTTCCATAAAAGCGATCACCGCTAAACCACATAACATTTTGAATGTTAATAACATGTGGTTACCGCCGCCACCGTGTGCAGCAGCAACAAACTCTTTTATTAATTCCCAGAAACCGGAAATCAATGTGAGTAGCATGAATAAACGCAATGCCATATGTAATGGTTTAAAGTAAGGTGTTGCACCTTGAACTTTTGAAAAGTTTAAATAAGTCGCGATAAACAAAATAATTGCTAAAACCCAACTTAAAATATGGACATGTAACATATGTGTCCCCCCATATATATTTTTCTCAACTATCATAACATATTTAGGAAATGTTAATGATAGCATCACTCTTATTTTTATTTCACAACTTCATTAAAATAATCATCATTTTAAATTTATGATATTATTCCAAGAAAAAGCGCACCCTAAAAAGTTCAATTTTACTCCAACTTTTAGGATGCACTTTAAATAATAAAGTAGTTTCTAAAAAATTCATGTCTAAAACTCATTAGAGTACAGAGACATAAATGAAAAGCATTTATTATTTATCTTCAGAAATATAAGTTGTTAACGTACCAATATTATCAATCGTAACTTTAACTTCATCGCCAGGTTGTAAGAATTGTGGTGGTTCCATACCTGCACCCACGCCTGCAGGTGTACCAGTAGCAATAATATCGCCTGGATGTAATGCAACATATTTAGAAATTTCTTCGATTAATTCATCAATTTTAAGAATCATTTCTCCCGTACTACCATCTTGACGAATTTCGTTGTTGACTTTAGTAACGATGTTTACATTCTCAGGAGTAGGAAGTTCATCTTTTGTTACGATATATGGCCCCATTGGACAAGCACCAGTTAAACTTTTAGATAAGAAAGCTTGGTCGTGAGCATTTTGTGCTGTACGGTCAGTAATATCATTAATAATTGTATAACCGTAAATATAATCTAAGGCTAAAGCTTTAGGAATCTTCTCACCTGATTTACCGATGACGATACCTAATTCGCCTTCATAATCTAATTGGTCAGTAATGTCTTTGTGATTAGGAATTGTTGATTCATCACCTGTTAAAGATGATGCAGCTTTAGTGAATACATATAAACGTTCAACTTCATGATTTAACTCGCTTGCATGATCTTGGTAATTACGTCCAAACGCGATGACGTTATTAGGTGGAGTGACAGGTGGTAAAAACTCTACATCGTTAAATGAAATTTTAAATTCTTCTTCTCTTCCACTATCTTCAGCAGCCACTACTGCTTTACGCACTTGTTCTTGGAAATCTAGTGTTTGGTTTTGTTGTAAGCCTTGTAATAATGTTTTAGGATGGAAATCTTCTTCACCAAATTCTGCAAAGACCATTGGTAAATCCCAAACAGCATCTTCACGTTTTACTTTGACACCGTATGAAGTTCTGTCATTGTGTTTGAATGATAGAAATTTCATTCATAATCAACTCCTCATCTATATCTTATTACATATTATAACTATATCTGAGTTCAAATAACAAATATATAAGTAAGAAAATTAAGAAATTTCTTACAGAACATATTTCTCTTAGTTGTTAAAAAAGCCATGTTCTCGAATGCGATACGCTTACGAGAAACATGGCAAATTTTTAACTTTTTATTCTTTTATTTGTTCGATTATTTATCAATTTCTAACATACCAAATTTGAAGAAATAGAGATATCCTTTAACTGGTTGTTTAAGTATTGTCTCTAACGTATTACGATAATACTTCATTTGAATTTGATATTTTTCTTTAAGTTGTTGACCAATTTCATCATCGGTCATACCTTTTCTTCTATTGAATGCATCTGTTTTATAATCAACGAAATAGTATGCGCCATCCTTTTGGAAGATTAAATCAATCATACCTTGAATAATTGAAACGTCTTCTTCCGACTCAGGCAATTGATCTACTTTCGCTTGATTCACAACAAATGGTAATTCAGTATACACTTTATCCGCTTGTGCGATTTGCATATACAGATTACTTTCAATAAAACTCATAATTTCATCAAATTTAATATCTGCTTTAGCATCTTCTTCAATAATATTACGTTCGATTAATCCGTCTACATATTGATCTAGCTCTTCACTAGTCATACGCCCTTCTTTAAAAGGTAAATGCTGCATGACTGTATGCATTAAAGTACCGATTTCATTGGCTTTACGCTTTTTATTTTGACTTAAAAATTGAGGACGTTCATATGTAGCGACCCCAATACGATATTGTCTGACTCTGTCATAGTTCGTGTCACTTTCTTCTGTTTCAAGCTGACGCTTCAATTCAGACACAGACTGTTTTGAAGGTTTCAAAGTATCCTCTTGATATGGATATTGATATGTCAGTTGTTGATGAATTTTAGCTTTAACGTCATCATCGCCACTATTGATGTCATCCATATCACTCACTGTTCGGCGTTCATTTTCAGGGGTAACTTCTTCAGTAGATACATCTTCGTAGTGATCTACAACGATGGATACCCTTGGCTTCATTTCAGAATTGAGTGTTTCAATATCCTGTTCAAACTTCTGATCATGAGGTAATGACGCACTTTGATGCTTTGCAAGAATACTATAGATTAATTTAAATGAATTCTTAGCAGTTAAACGCTCATTTACAGCAATATGATTCCCAGATATTGCTAATTGTTCAAGATCGGTTAATTCTTTTTCTTTTTTAACCCTACCTATCAAGATGAGTTGTTCTTTCGCACGTGTTAATGCGACGTAAATTAATCGCATTTCCTCAGAAATATGTTCCTTACTATTAATTGCTCTGTAAGCTACTGAGGATAGAGATGGATAGATCATTTCCTTTTCAGTATCGAAATAATCCATACCTAAACCATATTGTTGATTTAAAATGACTGGCTTAGTCAGATCGCTTTCATTATATTTCTTAGAAAGTCCAGAATAGATGACGAATGGGAATTCCAAACCTTTACTACTATGAATAGTCATCATTCTAACGACATTATCGTTCGGCCCAACAATATTTTCCTCACCGAAGTCTCTTCCACGGTCAATCAATTCATCAATAAATCGAATAAATTGGAACAATCCTCTAAAGCTAGAATTTTCGAATTCTATAGCCTTATTAATGAGTCCATAAAGATTAGCTCTTCTACCCTTGCCACCGAGAAGACCACTAAAATATTGAATAACAAAGTGGTCGTTATAAAATTTATCAATTAATTGGTAAACAGGTTCACTTTGACTATAAATCTGATATTTTTTTATATCTTTGATAAATCGTTTTAACTTATCAACAAGTTGAGCATTTGCGTTGTCGTCTTTAATATAGTGTTCTATTGATTGATAGAAATAGATATCGTTAGGACTTATCACTCGAATTTCAGCTAATTCATCTTCTGTAAATTGATAAATCACTGAACGCATTAAACCAACAAGATAAATATCTTGCAAAGGATTATCTACAGTTCGTAAAAAAGATAATACGAGTCGAACTTCAGTTTGTTCAAAGTATCCTTTTTTACTTTTAACATGAAAAGGAATGTCACTATTTTTAAACGCTTGTTGAAGATTTCGAGCATTATCAGTATTTCTCTCTAATATGACTATATCTTTGTAGGTCGCATTTCTATACGTCCCATTTTTCATATCGTAAACTTGTCTATTTTCGATGATATCTTTTACTTGTTCAACAATGTAGTCCGCCTCTTGTTCGCTACCTGTTAAATCACTAGACTCCTTATCCGCTTCAATTAATGCACGAAGTTGTACGGGATTCTCAGCTTGATCATATGGCGCACCGTAATAAAGTTGAGCCGCATCATCATAGGTGATTTCTCCTACATTTTCATCCATCATATGTTTAAATAAATAATTTGTTGTAGAGAGTACCTCTTGTCTAGAGCGGAAGTTTTGTGACAAGTCAATAACCATGCCTGAATCTTGACCATCACTTGTAAAGCGATTGTATTTTTCAATAAAGAGACTGGGATCAGCCTGTCTAAATTTATAAATCGACTGTTTTACATCACCTACCATGAACAGATTCCCGTTATGTTCGTCACCCGTTTTAATACATGACAAAATCTTTTCTTGTACACGGTTTGTATCTTGATACTCATCGACAAGTATTTCTTTAAAGTGTTCTCGATACGTTTCGGCAATATGAGAAGGTGTCCCATCCTCATTAGTGAGAATTTGTAAGGCAAAGTGTTCATAATCTGCGAAATCCAATAAATTGCGACTACGCTTTTGCTTGCTAAACGCCTCAATCACATCTTTAACGATTTGAGCTAAATATGCTACTCTCGGTGCCAATTTTTGCATATCTAACTTCAAATCTTCTGCGCTTCTTGAAAAGTAGTTATTTTTCACTTCAGTGACTAGTTCTTTGTAATGATCATAGTGTTTCTTAGCATCGTTTAATGCCTCTTCCATACCTTCATTTGTTTCTTTAATTTTCTTGGATATAGAAGGAAAACGACTTACAAATTGATGAGACACAAGCGCGTCAGTGTGAATAACTTCTCCTTCTATCACTTTAGAAACAAATCGACGCTCATCTTCAACGACTTCTAAATGTTTCTCCACATCCTCTAACATAGAGAATAAATCGAAACTCTTTTGTATTTCTTCATGAGCTGCTTTTAAGAAAATCATAGCCAAATCATTTAATAATTTTAATAATTGAGCTTGTTGTTCTTCATCTCTATAAGGATGAGATAATTGATTCAACCATTCGAAAGGATTAGGATTCGCAATACTAAAGAAGTACATACGTTTAATAATGTCTCTAAATTGATCATCATTTCTATCAGATGATAATTGTTCGGTTAAATCTATAAAATCTGGATCTAAAATATCATAATGGCGGTCTAAAACATCATCAATCGTTTGATCGAGTAACAACACATTTTCAGCTTCATTACTTGTTCTGAAATTCGGATCAATATCTAATACGTCATAATGTTGTTGAATTAATTTCAAACAAAAACTATGTAACGTTGAGATTTGAGCTTGATGAATTTTAATGCGTTGATTTTTTAAATGTTCATTATTCGGCTCTTCTATTGAAGCTTCTTGAATACGCTGGTCAACCCGATGTTTCATCTCACGTGCACTTAAATTTGTAAATGTTACGACTAATAAGCGGTCAACATCAATTTTATCTCTTAAGATACGCTGAATAATACGTTCTACTAAGACAGCTGTTTTACCTGATCCTGCTGCAGCAGCAACAAGCACGTCTTGACCTTTCGCATAAATACTACGCCATTGTGCGTCAGTCCAAATCACATCATTCGGTTTAGTAGGAATCATCACTTGTCACCACCTTCGTCGATCATTTTTTGAATTAATTCCAGAGGTTTAATGGTTTCATCTACTGTGCGATAGCGTTTACTATCTATCATGCCATCGACATGACATACAGATTGATAACTACAAAATTGACATGGCAATGTGTTTTTGTATTTTAAAGGTGCCACTTCAGTGTGACCATCCATAATATGTGTCGCAGTGTCGATGAAATTATTCTTGTTATGTTGAATAAATTGGCGAATAACGTCTTCATCAGCTACACGACTGGTATTCTTACTGATTGCACCTTTAGTTGTTAAACCAAGAGGGACAATATCTGAAGTAAAACTTGGTTCCATACGACTATCTATCGCATCAATGACTTCTTCATCACTATTTAGAAGACCACTCATCTTAAAGCTTTTAATTAATTCTTTATCTAATTTTTCTTCATCAATTTTGGACCAATTTTCAAATTTAATACGCGGTTCATGAACATGGAAATAAAGTAGACCACCAGGTTTAACAATATCTGTGAGACCTAATCTTTCTTGATTTTGCAAAACGATATCCATGTAGGTCATCATCTGCATTTGCAAACCGTAATATACTTTCGTTAAATCTAATGTAGCGCTGCTCGTTGATGATTTATAGTCAATGATATTAACATAACTATGATCACCTTTAGTATACGTATCAATACGGTCAATCTGCCCCCGAATATTAATAGGAATAGCTTGTTTAGTGTGTAAAGGTTGTGCTACCAATTCCTCTTTATTTTTAGGAGATTTGCGGAAACCTGTTTCGAATCTTTGAGGTACAAATTTTGAAAATCCAGTTTGATACTTCAATGCACTTAATGTTGTCTCTACAATTGAACCTATTCTTCTAGATAAATACTTATAATACGCCGAAGAATTTAATAAATTAAATTGAACTTTAGGTAAAATCATTTCCAGCGCTTCTTCTGTTAATGCTCTGATTTTCTTGCGATCTAAGTTTTTAAAGTCTCCTTCAACGCGATCAGAGATATGTTTCAGCACTGAATGGAAAATATCTCCTAAATCAAAGTTTTGTAATTCATACTTAGTACGTTCATTTAAACGTAAACCATGTGAAGCATAATGTTTAAACGGACATTGTTGATAACCTTCAAAACGAGACACACTTGCATTGATTGTTTTTCCATATAATTCTTGCGTTAACGATTCGTTAAGTTGTATTGTTTCGTTGTCGTACGTAAGTGATGTGATTAAATAGTCTAGACCTTGATTGAGTCGCTCATCATCTCGTATGACTTGATACGCATCGAGCCATCTTATATCTACATCCTCCGCACGTAAGGCATCAAATAATTCAATTTTAGTTTGATGAACATGTTGCATTAGACTGATTGGTTGTTCTTCATGTTCTTGATGAATGTTAGTGATCTCTAAATGATGATACATGTCTTTAATTTGTGATAGAAACGGGCTGATTTCCTTTTCATCACCAGAATTGCCCATTAAACTATATGAAAATGTCACCTTCTGGCGTGCACGTGTCATAGCAATATAACAAACAAATGCTTCATCCATTTGTAAAATATCTGAAGTAGGACTTAATTCTATATCAGCATTTTGTTCGAAATATTTCTTCTCTTCATCAGTAATCAAACTAGAAGAAGATACTGGCTGTGGCAAGGAACCATCATTCATACCTACCATATAAACATGTTGCTTATTATCCACTTTAGCCAAATCCATTGTACCGATACTAACTTGATCCAATGTTTGAGGTATCATAACGAACTCAAGTTGTTCTAAACCTATATCGAACACCTCAAGAAATTGTTTCAAAGTCATATCTTGTGCATCAAATACAGTAACTAAATCATCTAATATTTGTATGAAACCATTCCATATTTGGTCAATTTCTTCAGCCTGTTGATGCGCTCCTGCTACATCTAATTCATCTCTTTCTGTCATTAGTTGATTTGGTAATTCAAAATATTCCATACTTTCGTAAAAAGCAGTCGCAAAATCTCTTACAGTAGTTGCTTCGCTCATCGCTTTTTCAAAATAAAGCACTTTATCAATCACATTATTCTTCAGACGAATGACTTCTTCATATGTTTCTCGTTCTTCAGGCGTTAAAGCATGTGATTTACGTCCCATCTTGTTAAACTGCTCAACATTAAAAATGTCTTCATCTAACCAACGTTTACCATAAACACCACGTTCTAGGACAAAATTTTCAAGTAAATCTATCAAATAACTACTATTCTTAAGTTGCGATGTCAGTATGTCAGTCTTGAATAGACGTAGCATGGCATTAATATTCCACTTGGATTGAATCACTTCTATTAAAGAGCGAATCATTTCCATGATTGGATGATGTGACATTGATTTTTTCGTATCTATATTAAAAGGAATATCGTACAAAGGAAAAATAGAGTCGAATAAATAGGCATATGACTCATCACGATACAAAATTGCAATATCTTGAAACCTTAATTGATGATCGCGTACGTCTCTTAAGATTCTTCGTGCTAATTCATTCACTTCTTCTCGCATACTGGAAGATTCAAGTATTTCTACAGCATTTGAATGCCCTTGTGGCGTCATTTGTAAAGCATCAAAGTCACTTTCTAAATGTTTGAGCTCCTCATTTTCAAAACGGTAACGATGACTAAATTGTGTTTTATTCAGCTCAATATTTAAGTGACTGGCAATGTCCTCTAAGTGAGCCAAAACCTCAGAGGGCTTTCTAAATAAACTAAACTGGTCTTGATTACCATCCGTGGTTAATAGTACTGTCACTTTCTTCGCGTGTTGAACAAGGGCTTCAATCATTCTATATTCAAGTGTTGAAAAGTTATGGAAACCATCAATAAATATTTCGGCACGTTTTAACCATTCTGATTGCGACATTTGATCTATAAATTGCTCTAAACTATCCTCTGTGGTTATAAATTCTCCACTCATACGTGCTTCTAAATGTCTGTATATGAGAGAAATGTCTTCTAATTTATGTTGCGTTCGTGTTTGTAATTGATGTTCAGAAATAAATTGTTCTAAATGCTCAGGTGTGACGCTATATTTTTTAAAGTCTTGAATTTGCTCAGCAAGCTTTTCACTGAATCCATAATATCTGGATTGCGAACGGTACAATTTAAGTTCTGACTCATGTTGCTGGACAATGTGATAAATCATCATTTCCATTGCGGCTTTAGATAACCTTTGCTCTGTAAACCCGCCCACTTCTTGAAAAACACGATGACTTAATCTTTCAAAGTGAAGGACTTCTGTTCTTAAACTACCATTCAGTTCAGGATCATTGACAAAGGCTTGTTCAAGTTGAAATGTACTTTGTGTTGGAGCAATTAAAATGATAGGGTCACCTAATGGATCTTGTTTCATTTCGTTCTTTATATAATCAAGCATAGATGCTGATTTGCCCGTACCAGCTCTACCGATATATGTATTTAATTCCATGACATTCCCTCACTCCTTTACCTTTAATATTATCACATCAAAGTCTTGTTCTAATATAAATAGAAATGGAGATCTCTATAAAATTTATTTATAGAAATCCCCATCGTTGATGTTCTTCTGTTAAGTTTTTATATACTTAATTTTTAGTGTGATCTGGATTGAAATTAGATTTAAATTCGCTAAATGGCCAGAATCTAAATGAAACTTTACCTACGATTTGATCTTTATCTATCAAACCAAATGAACGACTATCTTTACTTACTTCACGATTATCACCTAATACTAAATATTTACCTTTAGGTATCACATTTGATTTAGGATTCGCATTTGGTAAGTCTTTAACTTTAAAAGTACCAGTAATATACTCAATTTGTTTACGCTTTTCATTATAGTTTAAATATGGTTCTTCTTGCTTTTTACCATTGATATATAATGTATCCTTTTTATATTGAACACTAAAGCCTGAAAAAAAAAACACACGTTTGACATAGTCATCTTTTTTATTAGCGTGGAAGACAATGACATTTCCTTTTTCAACACCACCGATTTTATAACCAATGATGTTAACCATGACACGTTCACCATCTTTTAACGTTGGATCCATGGAATCACCTTTAATTGTGTATGGCTTAGCTACAAATGTTTTGATTGCAAATATAAGTGCAAGCGCTACGGCAATGGCGACAATCCACTCCATAATTTCTTTTTTCAATTTTTACACCTCTTCTAATTCCTAAAATTGATAGGCAAATTCTTTAAATGGGGAATATTTTAAACTTACATCGCCAATGATATCCTTTTTGTCAATCAAACCATAGCGTCTTGAGTCTGATTTGTCACTATCTTTATCATTTAATACGACATATGAACCAGGCGGAACTGTATCTCCATCTGAATTTTTAATATCACGTAATGCAATGTTATTGATTTGTCTATGTTTGGCATACTTATCATTTACACGTCTATCATCTCTGTATAAATGATGATTTCTAATTTCAATTGATTCTCCAGGCTTACCAATGATTCTGCTAAAATGAACTCGCCCATCTTGTCGATACATAATAATATCACCATGGTCAAGTAAATCGAAGGTAACTTTAATTTTATTTACAATCACTCTATCATCTTTATTTAAAGTTGGGGACATACTTTGATCTGGTATGACTGCGCCTATAATAATAAAGCTTTGAATGAATAGTACAATAATAATTGCAAAAATTAAGGAAATCAAATATTTAATCGCACGTCGCACATTTTCACTCCTTAGTAGAACCCATGAAATGTTTTTCTACTTTTTTACTAATAAACCAAAGTGCAACGAGTAATAATAGCATAATAAGCGCGCGTATCGGATTAGTAAAAATGGTAGTTACTTCCCTTCCCATTACTCCTAAAATAGTGATTGAAATTAGTTTTGAAATAGTTAATACAATAAAGTAATACTTAACTTTGATATGAGATAAACTCGCTACTAGATTAATCAACGTATTTGGTGTAAATGGAAAGCATAATAATATAAATAAAGGTATTAAACCTTGTCTATCTACAAAACTTATAAGTCTCTGAACGGACTTTCTTCTTTTAACACTTTTCATTCTCTCAGTATTCACAAGTTTCTTACACACTAGAAATACTGTAAATGTACCAGTTACGATGCCTAACCAACTGATGATAATTCCCGGAATTGAACCATATGCGTGCATTAATAGTACAACATATAGCGTCAAAGGTAACACAGGCACAATTGCTCTAAGGTAGAGCATGATGAACCCAGGAATATATCCGAATTGCCGAAATACGTCAAACCATTCTTCTAATTGATGAAACGACAAAACATCAAATCCTTTCTAGGGTTAATATTACTTTATTATTATAGTGGTAATTTACGCTTTTTGAAACAACAAAATTTTGTTAACAATATAAATCAGTCCTTAGTTGTAAGGCTCTATGAATGAAATTGAGCAATATGGGGAGTGGGACAGAACTATAATTTAGCAAAATTATTTTCGTTGTCCCACTCCCAACTTGCATTGTTTGTAGAATTTCTTTTTAAGAAATTCTCTATGTTGGGGCCCCGCCGGGTGTTGGGGCCTCGCCGGCAAGGATGGCTAGGATTGAAAGAAGCTTGATATAAGCGCACTTTCAATTCAGACATCTACTGCCAATATGTTAAGGAAAGCTGAGACAATTAATTATGTCCCAGCCTCGTAAAAATGCCAACACCTCAAGTATATAACTCAAGACATTGGCATTTATTTTTAATGATATATGGTAAAACGAGACCTAATCATATTACATATTATAAACGGTCTTCTAATTCTTTTTTCTTATCTTCAAATCCTGGTTTACCTAATAATGCAAACATGTTTTGTTTATACGCTTCAACACCAGGTTGGTTGAATGGGTTAACACCTAATTGATAGCCGCTCATCGCACAAGCAAGTTCAAAGAAGTAAACAACATAACCGAAAGTTTCTTCATCTAATTGAGGGATGTTAACTACAATATTAGGAACGCCACCGTCAGTGTGTGCTAATAATGTACCTTCGAAGGCTTTCGTATTCACTTCATCAATTGTTTTACCTGCTAAGTAATTTAATCCATCTAGATCGTCGCTATCCTTTTCAATTGTAATATCATGTCTCGGATGATTGACTTTCACAACTGTTTCGAATAAGAAACGACGTCCCTCTTGAACATATTGTCCTAATGAGTGTAAATCTGTTGTGTAATTGGCACTTGAAGGATAGATACCTTTGAAATCTTTACCTTCAGATTCACCGTATAATTGTTTCCACCATTCATTGAAATATTGCATAGAAGGCTCATAGTTAATTAACATTTCAGTTGTATAGCCTTTGCTATATAAGATATTACGAATAGTTGCATATTGGTACGCAATGTTTTGATCTAAATCTTCTGATGATAATTCTTCACGAGCTTTAGCTGCACCAATCATAATGGACTCAATATTGATACCTGCTGTTGCAATTGGTAATAGACCTACTGCAGTTAATACAGAATATCTTCCACCTACATCATCAGGCACAACAAATGTTTCATAGCCTTCATTATCTGCTAATTGTTTCAATGCGCCTTTTGATTTGTCAGTAGTAGCGAAAATACGTTTCTTAGCTTCATCTTTACCATATTTATCTTCAACTAACTGTTTAAACAATCTGAAAGCGACTGCAGGTTCTGTAGTTGTACCAGATTTAGAAATTACATTAACTGAGAAATCTTTATCTGCTAAATAGTTAACTAATTCTTGCGTATAGCTTGAAGATAAATGATTTCCTACAAAAACAATTTCAGGATATTCAGTACTTGTTCTAAATGAAGAAGTTAACATTTCGATTGCTGCACGTGCCCCTAAATATGAACCCCCAATTCCAATCACTACAAGCACATCAGAATTTGATTTAATACGTTTAGATGCTTCAACAATTCTTGAAAATTCTTCTTTATCATAATCAACTGGTAAATCTAACCAACCTAAGAAGTCGTTACCTGCACCAGTGCCTTTATGGATAGTATGATGAATCGTTTTAACGATATTTTTTTGTTGTTCTAATTCATGTTTGTCGAAAAATTCTAAAGTTTTACCATAATCTAATTGAATATGAGTCATCTTATTGCCTCCTATGTTATGTACTAAATTAATTTTACTAAGTTTGTATGTGCTATTCAATTCACAAGTTTAACTCTTCTATTGAAAAGTGAGTTTTCTGTGACTTTTATCACAAAATATAATTAAATAAACTTTTCTTTCTTCAGCTTACTATTAATATATTATTCATTTTACAGAATTTTTAAATATATCAAAAACACTATTATATCGAACTTTAAACATTATACATAAAACTAACTGGATTTTTACTTTTGAATATTTATGTAATAAAATGGTTTTATTTTCATTAACAATCTGCTATGATGTAGCCATATTAAAATTCTGAAAATTATTTGAGGTGTAAACTTATGAAAGAAAAAATCGTTTTAGCCTATTCAGGCGGTTTAGATACAAGCGTTGCGGTACAAAGGCTTATTGATAAGGGTTACGATGTCGTTGCATGTTGCCTAGACGTGGGAGAAGGAAAAGACTTAGACGTGGTATACCAAAAAGCGTTAGATATGGGTGCAATTGAATGTCACATTATCGATGCAACTCAAGAATTTAGCGATGATTATGTGAGCTATGCAATTAAAGGGAATTTAATGTATGAAAATGCATATCCATTAGTTTCTGCACTTTCTCGTCCATTAATCGCCAAAAAGTTAGTAGAAATAGCTGAAAAAACAAATTCTGTAGGAATTGCACATGGTTGTACAGGTAAAGGGAATGACCAAGTACGCTTTGAAGTGGCAATCAAAGCATTAAATCCTAACTTAAAAGCTTTTGCCCCAGTTCGTGAATGGGCTTGGAGTAGAGAAGAAGAAATTGATTATGCGATTCAACACAACATCCCTGTATCAATTAATCACGATTCACCTTACTCTATCGACCAAAATTTATGGGGAAGAGCAAATGAATGTGGGATTTTAGAGGATCCTTATGCTGCGCCGCCTGAAGACGCATTTGACTTAACAACACCTCTTGAAGAGACACCAGATGAGGCTGACGAAATTATCATTTCATTTAAACAAGGTCTTCCAGTTCAAATCGATGGAAAAGCCTATCCACTCGATGACCTTATCTTGTACTTAAATAATCTTGCTGGGAAACATGGTATAGGAAGAATTGACCATGTTGAGAATAGAATGGTAGGTATTAAATCAAGAGAAATTTATGAAACACCAGGTGCGGAAGTATTACTTAAAGCGCATAAAGCATTGGAAACCATTACGTTAACGAAAGATGTTGCACATTTTAAACCTGTTATTGAAAAGCAATTTTCAGAGCAAATATATAACGGGCTATGGTTCTCACCTCTTACAGATAGTCTAAAACTCTTTATTGATAGTACACAGCAGTATGTTGAAGGTGATGTGAGAGTTAAATTATTTAAAGGCAATGCTATCGTTAATGGTAGACAGTCTCCATATACTTTATATGATGAAAAGCTTGCGACATACACTAAAGAAGATGCATTTAATCAAGAAGCAGCTGTTGGCTTTATCGACATCTATGGATTACCAACACAGGTCAATGCGATGTTACATGGAGGTTATAGTAATGAGCAATAAAGCTTGGGGAGGTAGATTTGAAGCGCAACCTGAAGATTGGGTTGATGACTTTAATGCTTCAATAGATTTTGATAAAAATCTAATCAATCAAGATGTACAAGGCAGTATTGCACATGCAACGATGCTCGCGAATCAAAGTATTATTTCACAAGACGAAGCAGAGGCAATTATTAAAGGGTTAAAAGAAATTCAAAAAGATTTCAATGAAGGTCATATTGAATTCAAAGCTTCTTTAGAAGATATACATCTGAATATTGAACATGAATTAATCCAACGTATCGGTGAAGCTGGAGGTAAATTGCACACCGGACGTAGTAGAAATGATCAAGTGGCAACAGATATGCATTTATACACGAAAGGACAGGTCCAACATATTATTGAGCTCATTGAATCCTTCCAGCATACGATTGTCAATCTGGCTGACCAACATGTTGAGACAATTATGCCTGGGTATACACATCTTCAACGCGCACAACCTATTTCATTTGCACATCACATATTGACTTACTTCTGGATGTTAGAACGTGATAAAGGTCGTTTTGAAGATAGTCTGAAACGTATCGATATTTCCCCACTAGGTGCTGCAGCTTTAAGTGGGACAACACATCCGATTGATAGACATGAAACTCAAGATTTATTAGGATTTGCGCATATTTATGAAAATAGTCTAGACGCAGTAAGCGATCGTGATTACATCGTAGAAACATTGCATAATATTTCGCTTACCATGGTTCACCTTTCTCGTTTTGCCGAAGAAATCATTTTCTGGTCAACCGATGAAGCAAAATTCATTACCCTATCAGATTCATTTTCAACTGGATCATCAATTATGCCTCAAAAGAAAAACCCAGACATGGCTGAACTCATCAGAGGTAAAGTGGGTCGAACGACTGGTCACTTAATGAGCATGTTGGTTACACTCAAAGGGCTACCTCTCGCATATAACAAAGATATGCAAGAAGATAAAGAAGGTCTATTTGATGCAATTCACACAATTAAAGGTTCTTTACGTATATTTGAAGGTATGGTTGCTTCAATGACAGTTAACACAGATCGACTTAGTGAAACTGTGAAGAAAGACTTTTCTAATGCAACAGAACTTGCAGATTACTTAGTAAGCAAGCATGTGCCTTTCAGAACCGCTCATGAAATCGTTGGAAAGATTGTTCTAGATTGTATCCATCAAGGGATTTACCTTCTAGATGTACCTTTATCTGAATATCAATCTCATCATTCGAGTATTGAAGAAGATATTTACGACTACTTAACTCCGGAAAATTGCTTAAAACGTCGTAAAAGTTATGGATCAACAGGACAAGAATCTGTAAAACATCAATTAGAGGTAGCGAAATCTTTACTAGCTAACTCATAATAAGTGAGTATAAGAACGCAAATGTAAATATTAAACACCTAAATGATACAGTTTATTGAGATTACTTTAATAAATTTTGAAGTTACTAAATTTTAAATTAATATATTGTAAAATCGCCTTTCATCCTTTCAAATTATTGTAATTTTAAGATATCACTTTAATTTGAAAGGATGTTTTTATGTTCAAATCTAAAAAAGTTATTTTCACAAGTTTGACTGCTTTATCGATTGGTCTAGCTAGTGTAAGTGCACCTACTTTTGCCAATGAAACTGGATTAAAAGGAAACCAAAACACTTCTATGAATTCAAAAAGCACATCTACTCAAACTCATCAATCAGCAACACATCAAACATCGAACACTACAACACAATCCAGCAAAAATCAAAATTCTCAACATCCTCAGTTTAAACGACAACCAGAAGCTGATTCTGTAAGTGGTAAAACAAATGATAAGCACAAAAAATGGGCTAAAAATTTAACTGGAGAAAATTCACTACCATCGCGCATAGAGGTGCAAGTGGATATGCCCCTGAACATACATTTCAATCCTATGATAAAAGCCATAACGAATTAGGCGCGTCATACATAGAAATTGATTTACAGCGAACAAAGGACGGTCATTTGGTCGCAATGCATGATGAGACTGTAGACCGTACCACTAATGGTCATGGTCGAGTAGATCATTATACTTTGAAACAATTGAAAAAATTGGATGCTGGAAGTTGGTTTAACAAAGCACATCCTGAATATGCGAATAAAAAATATAAAAATGCAAAAGTACCTACATTAGATGAAATTTTAAATAGATATGGTAAAAATGCGAACTACTATATTGAAACAAAATCCCCTAATGTTTATCCAGGTATGGAGAAACAATTACTTAATACTTTAAATCAACATGGTATGCTTTCTAATCATTCATTAAAAAATGGTCACGTGATGTTGCAGTCATTTTCTGGAGATAGCTTACAAAAGTTACATCAAATGAACTCACATGTCCCACTCATCAGATTGATGAATAAATTTGAATTATTAAATGCCTCAGAACAAGATTTAAAAGCAATTAAATCTTATGCGATTGGCGTAGGTCCAGAATATACAGATTTAAATATTAAAAACACTCGACACCTTAAAGATTTAGGATTCTTAGTGCATCCTTATACAGTTAACGACGTAAATGATATGAGACGATTAAATCAGTATGGCGTCGATGGTGTCTTCACAAATTATGCGGATCAATATAAAGCAGTTTCAAAAACACAACAATAATGAATATAAAAAAGACTTTGTGATGAGCTTGAATTGCTTCACAAAGTCTTTTTATAATTGATTCTTATTATGCCCAACCGCGGTAACGTGCAGCTTCTGCCGTACGCTTGATACCAACAATATAAGCAGCAAGTCTCATATCAATTTTTCTATTTTGAGATAATTCATAAATTGTATCGAATGCAGTAACTAATTTATCACGTAATTTTTCATTTACTTCTTCTTCTGTCCAATAATAACCTTGGTTATTTTGAACCCATTCAAAGTATGAAACTGTTACACCGCCAGCACTTGCAAGTACGTCAGGTACAAGTAAAATGCCACGCTCAGTTAAAATACGTGTTGCTTCAGGCGTCGTTGGTCCATTTGCCGCTTCAACGACAATGTCAGCTTTAATATCATGCGCATTATCTTCTGTAATTTGGTTAGAGATCGCAGCTGGCACTAAAATATCACAATCTAATTCGAATAATTCTTGGTTAGAAATTGTATCTTCAAATAAGTTTGTTACTGTACCGAAGCTATCGCGACGATCTAATAAATAATCTATATCTAAACCATTAGGGTCATGTAATGCACCATAAGCGTCACTAATGCCAACAACTTTGGCACCTAAGTCATATAAAAATTTAGCTAAGAAACTACCAGCATTACCAAAACCTTGAATCACTACTTTAGCATCTTTAACATTCATACCTCTACGTTTAGCCGCTTGCTCAATTGCGATAACAACACCTAATGCAGTTGAACGGTCGCGTCCTTGAGAACCACCTAATACGATAGGTTTACCTGTGATGAATCCTGGTGAGTTGAATTTATCAAGTGCACTGTACTCATCCATCATCCATGCCATAATTTGTGAGTTAGTAAATACATCAGGTGCTGGAATATCTTTGTTTGGTCCAACGAATTGAGAAATAGCTCTTACATAACCACGAGATAAACGTTCAACCTCATGAATACTCATTTGACGTGGGTCACAAACGATACCACCTTTACCGCCACCATATGGTAAGTCAACAATACCGCATTTTAAAGTCATCCACATAGATAATGCTTTAACATCTTCTTCATCAACTTCCGGATGGAAACGTACCCCACCTTTAGTAGGACCGACAGCGTCATTGTGTTGCGCACGGTAACCAGTAAATGTTTTAACGGTACCATCATCCATACGCACTGGAATGCGAACTTGTAAAAATCTTAATGGTTCTTTAATAAGATCGTACATTCCGTCGTCAAATCCCAATTTGTGTAATGCCTCTTTAATAATTCCTTGTGTGGAAGTCACTAAATTATTATTCTCAGTCATGATCCTATTCGCCTCTTTTTTAACTAATGATTTCGCTTTCAAATGTTATTGTAACACAAGTATACGCTTTTTAAAGAGTTTACAAAGCGAATGTTACAACTTTTTGAACTTATTCAAACACACTTTTAATCTTCTCTATCGCTAAGTCTAATTCCTCTTTAGTAATTACTAATGGTGGTGCAAATCTAATCACCGTATCATGTGTTTCTTTACACAATAAACCCTTTTCTTTTAGTGCTTCACAGTATGGTCTAGCACTTTCATGAAGTTCAATACCAATGAATAAACCTCGACCACGAACTTCTTTAATGGAAGGATGTTCAATATTTTGTAATTCAGATTTGAAATACTCTCCTAGTTCTAATGAACGACCTGGTAAATCTTCATCAACAATGACATCTAATGCCGCAATTGAAACGGCACATGCGAGTGGATTTCCACCAAATGTTGAGCCATGAGACCCTGGTGTAAACACATCTAGCACCTCATTATCAGCTAAGACAACTGAAATAGGAAGTACGCCACCGCCCAATGCTTTACCTAGTATATAAACGTCTGGTTTAACATTGTCCCAATCTGTAGCGAATAATTTACCTGAACGGCCTAACCCTGCTTGAATCTCATCTGCAATAAATAAAATATTATGCGCATCACATAATTCTCTAATTGCTTTAAGATAGCCTTCTGGTGGTACATTAATGCCTGCTTCACCTTGAATAGGCTCTACCAAGACAGCAGCAGTGTTCTCATTAATCGCTACTTTAAGTTTATCTACATCACCAAAATCAACTTTACGGAAGCCATCCAATAATGGGCCATAGCCACGTTGATATTCCGCTTCAGATGACAATGATACAGGCGCCATTGTACGTCCATGGAAATTACCATTAAACGCAATAATCTCTGCTTTGTTAGGTTCAATGCCCTTAACATCATATGCCCAACGTCGTGCAGCTTTAAGAGCAGTTTCAACTGCTTCAGCCCCTGTATTCATCGGAAGCGCTTTATCTTTGCCTGCTAATTTACAAATTTTTTCATACCATAAACCCAAGTTATCACTGTGAAATGCACGCGATACTAATGTGACTTTATCTGCTTGATCTTTCAATGCTTGTATAATTTTCGGATGACGATGCCCTTGATTCACCGCCGAATAAGCTGAAAGCATGTCCATATATTGATTGCCCTCTGGGTCTTTAACCCATACACCCTCTGCTTCTGAAATAACAATTGGAAGTGGTACGTAGTTCTGTGCCCCATAGTGGTTTGTTAATTTAATAATTTCTTCAGATTTAGTCATAATATCTCCCCTTTGTTTTAAAATAATGAAAACGTATTACCAATATCATAACTTATTTCTTACGGCTCTCATACTTATTTTTGATTGAAAATGGAAACCCAACAAACACTGTGTCAAAGGCATTCTTCACAACAATATTTTAGAGTTAGAAAAAGTATATTTTATTTATGAAAGCCCTTACAAGTATAATGACACAACTCTGTTACAATTTACAAGCAAAACTTTCTATAATTTCACAATTTTTAAAATACAGTTTGCAACATTTTGGTATAAAAAATAATCCAAGCCCTACATGTTAAAAGTAGAACTTGGATTAAACTTATTTCCTATTTATCTTTACGTGGTAATGGATAAAATCCTTCATTGAATTGTTGCCATAAGTTTGGTGGTAGATGATGCTTATCTTCTCTATTAGGATCGAATTCGTTAATAATTTCATCCTCACGACCGTCTTTAATTTTACCAACGAAGTCATAGTCAAGTAAGATTTCTCGTCCTAATGCAACTAATTCTACACCCACGTCATTGACAGCATGTAACGCATCATCACGTGTAAATACTGAACCTATACCCACAAGCGGCATACGACCATTAATCCAATGATGGATAAGTTTAAGACGATTTTCTCCTTTATATTTACCTTCACGTGTTTCAGAATCAATATCCATGATGGATACATGAATATAATCTAGTGGTTCATTAGCGATTTGGTTAATTAATTGTTCAGTGATTTCCATTGAAATGCCTGGTGATTCAACTTCTTCTGGTGATAATCTATAACCGATAATAAAATCATCAGAAGCGTATTCTTTCTTAGCTTTAACAACTTCATTAATTACAGCCATTGGGAATTTGAGGTTATCAGCCCATACATCGTTTCTTCTATTATAATAAGGAGAAACAAACTGATGAATAAGATAGTGGTTAGCACCATGAATTTCCACACCATCAAACCCTGCTTCAATTACTCTACGTGTAGCTTCACCAAAATCTTTAATAGTTTGTTCGATTTCATCTGATGTCATTTCACGTGCATCATGAGCTTCTTGTCCAAAACTTTTAAGTGTCATAGGACTTGGAGCTACAACATCACCTTGAGGTGTTAAGTTAGGTAGTGATTGCGCGCCACCATGATGAATTTGAACGAGCGCTTTAGCACCATTTTTCTTCATTGCTTGTGCGAGTGTTTTTAATCCTTCTATATCTGAATCATGCGCAACTGATGGCTGTCCTGGAAAAGCTTTTCCTACATCGTTAATATTACTTGCTGCATTGATAGCTAAACCGACATCTTTAGAGCGCTTCTCAATATAAGGTACTTCCACATCAGAAATCGTACCATCATCATTTGATGAAATATGGGTTAACGGAGCTAAAACAAATCGATTTCGTAACTCTACGCCATTTGGTAAAACGACTGGTTCGAATAAAGGTTCATATTTACTATTCATGTTATTGATACTCTCCTTATTTTAATGCTGTCATGAATATATCATGTAAGTTTCATACAACCCTAATTATTTGCTTGCACGTGCATATAAAACTAGCAACACTAAGAGATGGGTTACAGTAGCATACTTCGTATTGTTTAACTCCTTTGTCGCGGGCATGACTTGGGAGCGATACAGTAATATCATTTCGTAAAACGATTATCGTTATTCCTCTATATCCCTAAATATAAGAAAAAACGATAACCTTCACGAGATAATGTCGTAAAGATTATCGTTATTATGTGATTTCTTGCCCTTCGCAAGCTTCATCACATATGGCACGAATGTACAGTCATTCAGTCATTACGAATCGCACGTTTTGACTGTTTGATCCAGACCGGTAAGCGTTCTTCAAGTGTTTGAAACCCATACTTTTCCGTCTCTCTTATTTCATCTAAGACTGACTGCTTTTCTTTTTTACGTTCATAATTTTTAAAGTAATCATTATCCTTTAAAGACAAGTTCAGTTTACCTTCTTCATCGATTGATAAAATTTTAGCTTTAACAACTTGCCCTTCAGATAGAAATTTCTTCAAGTTATGGACATAATCATCCATGATTTCAGAGATATGGATAAGTCCTTCAGTATGGTCAGGGGTCTCAACAAATGCGCCATACGGTTGAATACCAGTCACACGTACCTTGATATGTTGACCTACTTTGTAGTGATTATTCAACGTGATAACCCCTTATTTCGATTTTTCTTAACACACATATCATAGCATAAATCATTTTTTTGGACTAACTAAAACGATAATAAATTTCAATTATTCTAAAAATTATTGTGCGAAACGTAATGCTACCCCGTTCAACTTCTAAGATTAACCAAAATAAAAAAGCTTTAAGTCGCATGGTTTGCATCAACACATTACAACTTAAAGCTCAAACGTTTATCTTTTAAATTTATTCTTCAACATCAATTGATTCGATAACCACGTCATAAACTGGTTTATCTTGTGCACCAACTTTTGTATTCGCAATATCTTCTAAAGTAGATTCACCATCAATTAATTGACCAAATACAGTATGTTTTTGATCTAACCAAGGTGTACCGCCCTTTTCACCATAAGCTTCTACAATTGGTTGTGGCCAGCCACCGTCAAGTAATTGATTTAACATATTTTCAGGAACTTCTTTCATTTGAACGACAAAGAATTGAGAACCATTTGTATTAGGTCCAGCATTTGCCATAGAAAGTGCCCCATATAAATTGAATGCTTCTAATGAAAATTCATCTTCGAAAGCAGCACCATAGATACTTTCACCGCCCATACCTGTAGCTGTTGGGTCACCACCTTGAACCATGAAATCATTGATTACTCTGTGGAATGTCACACCATCATAGTATCCATTTTTAGAATGTGTAACAAAATTTTCAACTGTTTTAGGTGCAATGTCTGGGAATAACTTAAATGTCATGTCACCTTTGTTCGTATGCATGACAACTTTAATTTCATTATCTTGAATCTCTTTATTTAACTGAGGATAGTTCGTCATTTAAATTCTCCATTCGTGTTATGATATATGCATATATTAACACATTTGAAAGGTAGGAATATAGCATGTTATATCGATTTGCTCACAAGACAGGAAGCTACGGTGTGAGTATTAAAGAAGATGATGGTGATCAAGTCTTAGTCCAAGTGGAACAAGTGATTAAACATCCTAAACAAGGTGATTTGCACAATCCAAATGAAACTGAAGGTGTCTTCTTCCATGAACGCAAAGCACTAAGTCACTTCGAAAAACGTTACGCCAAACGTTCACAACTGAGAGAATTCAACGTTGAAGAAATGAACTATGAAGATTCACTTCAACAAGCCATTACAAATTTAGAACACCAACTAGAAGAAGACGATTCTGAACATGCACGTCTATCACTTAAAAATTTAAACGCACTTAAAGAAGATTATTCAATTCAATATAAAAGAAAATTCACTTAAAAATCATATTAAAATAACATCAATAGACATGAATTTATAAAAATTTTTACCCAAATTTTGACGTGTTTCTTCTTATTTAACAGTCCTTTAAAATCAATGCTTATAAGC
>NZ_KV840039.1:620706-674605 GCF_001839105.1 Staphylococcus sp. HMSC62A08
TCCTTTAAAATCAATGCTTATAAGCGTTGACGAGGTTTTTCAGAAGAAGTTCATTCATGTATAATGTTATTCATAAATATATTTTAAAGGAGGACAACATAGTGAGTTGGTTACATATTGCGGTACTCCTACCGTTAATATTTGCACTCATTATTCCTATCCTATATCGATTCGTTAAACGTATACACTTAGGATGGTTTGTATTACCTGTCCCAATTGTCTTATTTATTTATTTTATTTCTTTAATTTCAATAACGATGTCAGGTAATACCGTAATGAAAACCTTAAATTGGATGCCACATTTTGGAATGAACTTCAATTTATATGTGGACGGTCTCGGACTGTTGTTTAGTTTACTCATCACAGGTATAGGTAGCTTAGTTGTTTTATATTCTATTGGCTATTTAAGTAAATCTGAGCAACTCGGGAATTTTTATTGTTATTTATTACTATTTATGGGCGCAATGTTAGGAGTTGTACTCTCTGATAACTTAATTATTTTATATCTATTTTGGGAGTTAACTTCATTTTCTAGCTTTTTACTTATTTCATTTTGGAGAGAGAAGAAAGCTTCTATATATGGTGCGCAAAAGTCACTTATCTTAACAGTGTTAGGTGGACTTAGTTTATTAGGAGGTATCATCCTCTTATCTTTAGCTGCAGATACATTCAGCATTCAAACAATGATTGAAAAAGCGAGCGAGATTCAAAACAGTCCATACTTTATCTTAGCAATGGTACTTGTTATGATTGGCGCATTTACAAAATCGGCTCAAGTCCCATTTTACATATGGTTACCTGATGCAATGGAAGCACCTACCCCAGTAAGTGCCTACTTACACTCTGCGACAATGGTTAAAGCAGGTCTTTATTTAGTAGCAAGAATGACACCTATCTTTGCCATTTCTGAAGGTTGGGTGTGGACCATCACTTTAGTAGGTCTTATCACACTATTTTGGGCATCGCTGAATGCAACGAAACAACAGGATTTAAAAGGAATCCTAGCGTTTTCAACTGTGTCTCAACTCGGTATGATTATGTCAATGTTAGGTATTGGTGCTGTGAGTTACCATTATCAAGGTGCTGATAGTCAGCTGTATGTTGCAGGTTTTGTTGCTGCAATTTTCCATTTAATTAATCATGCTACATTTAAAGGTGCATTGTTTATGATTACAGGTGGTATAGACCACGCTACAGGTACTCGTAACGTTAAGAAATTAGGTGGATTACTTACAATCATGCCAATTTCATTCACGATGACTATCATCACCGCATTAAGTATGGCTGGTGTTCCACCATTTAATGGTTTCTTATCTAAAGAGAAGTTTTTAGAGGCTATGATTGATGTTACTCATGCAGATTTAATGAGCTTAAACACATTAGGTATTATTTTCCCAATTATTGCGATAGTAGGAAGTATATTTACCTTTGTTTATTCTATTAAATTTATTATGCATATATTCTTTGGGAAATATAAACCCGACAGTTTACCGAAATCTGCACATGAATCATCGATGTTAATGCTTTTATCTCCAATTATTTTAACTATATTAGTTGTGGTATTTGGACTTTTCCCAAGCATATTAACTCAATCAATTATTGAACCTGCAACACAAGCAGTAAGTCAAACAACTGGAATCACTGCTGAATTCCATCTTTTCCATGGGATTACGCCGGCATTTATCTCTACTTTAGTCATCTATGTGGTCGGTATTTTACTTATTCTTACGTTTAGTTATTGGGTTCGTTTACTTGAAGCACAACCTAATCAACTTAAGTTTAACTATTGGTATGACACGACGGGTCGTGTAGTTCCAGGCTATTCTGAAAATATGACAAATAGCTATGTTACAGGTTTTTCTAGAAATAATTTAGTGATTATTTTTGGCATCTTAATACTACTTACATTCGTAACCTTATTAAGTGTGCCATTTCATATTACCTTTAAAGATGTAAGTCAGCTTCGTATATTTGAAGGCGGCATCTTGGTATTCTTACTTATTGCCTCATTCTTGATTATATTTGCGAAATCACGCTTATTTAGCATTATTATGTTGAGTGCAGTCGGTTATGCAATATCTGTATTATTTATATTCTTTAAAGCACCGGATTTAGCCTTAACTCAGTTTGTAGTTGAGTCTATCTCAACAGCTTTATTCTTATTATGCTTTTATCATTTACCTAACCTTAACCGCTACAATGAAAAGCCTGCATTTAAAGTTACGAATGCTTTGATTTCTATTGGCGTAGGTTTAGTAGTCATTATTTTAGGTCTAATCGGTTATGGAAATAGACATTTTGGTTCTATCACGAAGTATTATCAAGATCATGTTTACGATTTAGCACACGGCAAAAATATGGTGAACGTTATTCTTGTTGACTTCCGTGGCATGGATACATTATTCGAATCATCTGTATTAGGTATCGCCGGTTTAGGTGTATATACAATGATTAAGTTACGCCTTAAACAGAAAAATCAATCAAGCGAGGTGACTGACCATGAATAGACAAAAGAATAACTTAATGTTTCAATACGCAGCTATCGTCATTTTCTTCATGGTCATCGTCTTTGGATTCTCACTATTTCTAGCTGGGCACTATACACCCGGAGGAGGATTCGTCGGAGGTTTATTATTTGCGAGTGCACTTTTAGTCATTACAATCGCTTTCGATGTTAAAACAATGCGTAAAGTCTTCCCGTTGGATTTTAAAATTCTAATAGGTGTAGGTTTGTTATTCTGCGTAGGCACACCGATTGCCAGTTGGTTCATGTCAAAAAACTTTTTCACACATGTCACTTTTGACATTCCGTTACCCCTTCTTGAACCTATGCATATGACGACTGCGATGTTCTTCGACTTTGGGGTACTTTGTGCAGTAGTAGGAACTGTAATGACAATTATTATTTCGATTGGAGAGAACGAATAGTGGAAATTATCATGATATTTGTTAGTGGTATTCTCACAGCAATTAGTGTCTATCTCGTTTTGTCTAAAAGTTTGATACGAATTATTATGGGGACTACGCTACTAACACACGCTGCAAATTTATTTTTAATTACTATGGGCGGTTTGAAACATGGTACGGTTCCTATCTATGAAAAAGGAACTCCGAGCTATGTCGATCCTATCCCACAAGCACTAATTTTAACTGCTATCGTTATCGCATTTGCTACAACAGCATTTTTCTTAGTTCTTGCCTTTAGAACTTATAAAGAACTAGGTACAGATAACGTTGAACGTATGAAAGGAGCGCCGGAAGATGACAGAGAGTAACTTGCTCGTTTTAACGCTTGTGATACCTATTCTAACTGCAATTTTACTCATCTTTATTGGAAAGCGCCCGATAATCAAGCGTTATGTTGCACTGATTGGTTCAGCACTCACACTCATTGTGGCTATCATTAATTTAAGAAATGTATTACACGATGGTCCTTTAAAAGTAGAATTAGGTTCATGGAAAGCACCATACAGCATTGTGTTTGTATTAGATGTTTTTAGTGCTTTACTTATCATCACAAGTATTGTTATTACGATTTTAATTATTTTATATTCATATCGTTCCATTGGTATAGATCGAGAACGCTATTACTATTACTTTTCTATCATGTTTATGTTAATCGGTATTATCGGTGCATTTACGACTGGTGATATCTTTAACATGTTTGTATTCTTTGAAGTCTTTTTAATGTCTTCATATTGTTTATTAGTTATCGGTACCACGAAAATTCAACTCCAAGAAACAATCAAATATATATTAGTGAATGTCGTATCGTCATCATTCTTTGTTATGGGTGTCGCGGTACTTTATTCAGTAGTTGGTACTTTAAACTTAGCACATATTAGTGAAAGATTATCTAATCTATCTGTTCACGATAGTGGTCTCGTCAATATCGTCTTTATCTTATTTATTTTCGTCTTTGCCACTAAAGCTGGTGTATTCCCTATGTATGTATGGTTACCAGGTGCGTATTATGCCCCACCGGTTGCTATTATTACATTCTTTGGTGCACTACTTACCAAAGTGGGTGTATACGCCATTGCAAGAACATTGAGTTTATTCTTCAATAGTACGGTTAGCTTTTCACACTATGTGATTCTTTTCTTAGCGTTACTGACAATCATTTTCGGATGTGTGGGCGCAATAGCCTATTACGATACGAAGAAGATTATTCTTTACAATATAATGATAGCGGTTGGCGTTATCTTAGTTGGCGTTGCCATGATGAACGAGGCAGGAATGATGGGCGCAATATACTATACGATTCACGATATGTTAGTTAAAGCTTCACTGTTCTTACTCATCGGAGTGATGTATAAGATTACGAAATCGACCGATTTACGCAAGTTTGGTGGTTTAATTCAAGGATATCCTATTTTAGGATGGACATTCTTTATCGCTGCATTGAGTCTTGCTGGTATACCACCGTTAAGTGGTTTTTACGGGAAATTTTATATTGTTCAGGCTACATTTGAAAAGGGATTCTACCTAAGCGGTATCATAGTCCTCCTATCTAGCTTAATTGTTCTATATTCAGTGATTCGAATCTTCCTCAAAGGTTTCTTCGGCGAGGCAAGAGGCTATAATACAGCGCAGAAAGTGAATGTCAAATACCTGACTACAATCGCAGTAGTATCGACAGTGATTACAGTCCTATTCGGATTATCTGCAGATGTACTGTTCCCTATCATTAAAGAAGGCGCTGAAACATTTACTGATCCAAATATTTATATTCATAGCGTTTTAGGAGGTAAATAATATGGCCGCACAATTTATCGTAAACTTATTAGTCGCAATGATTTGGTTATTCGTTACAGACAGTTACACGTTAAATAACTTTGTATTGGGCTTCATCTTTGGCCTTGTTCTTGTCTACCTCCTACATCGTGTCATGCCAGGTCGATTCTACTTGGTAAGAGTGTATCGCATCATTATGTTAGTGCTCACATTTTTAAGTGAATTGATTAAGGCTAATTTTGATGTCCTGAAAATTATTTTAAAACCAAGTATTACCAATAAGCCAGGATTCTTCGTGTATGAAACAGACCTCAAGACAGATTGGCAAATCGTATTACTTTCAAATCTCATTACATTAACTCCAGGAACGGTAGTATTAGGTATCAGTGATGATCGCAAGAAAATCTATATCCATGCGATTGATTTTAGTACAAAGGAAGAAGAAGTAGAAAGTATCAAATCATCTCTAGAAAAGGTAGTAAGAAAGGTGGGTGAAAAATAATGACACATAATATATTTATCATAATTGCACTCATTATTGTCGTATTATCAATGTTAGCAATGCTTGTACGTGTCATTTTAGGCCCTTCTTTAGCCGATCGTGTAGTTGCACTAGATGCGATTGGACTACAATTGATGGCAGTCATTGCCTTATTTAGTATTTTACTAAATATTAAATATATGATTGTAGTTATTTTAATGGTAGGTATACTCGCCTTTTTAGGGACGGCAGTCTTTTCTAAATTTATGGATGAAGGTAAGGTGATAAAGCATGATAGCAACGATCGTCACTAGTATTGCAATAATCTTTGTCGTACTAGGTGCTTTAATAAGTGCCTTTGCAGCCATAGGTTTATTACGATTAAAAGATGTATATTCTAGAGCACATGCTGCTGGTAAAGCAGCCACACTTGGTGCCATGTTCTTACTCTTCGGTTCTTTCTTATATTTCATTGGTACTGAAGGTTATGTCAATATGCAGTTAATTATTGGAATTATCTTTGTCTTTATCACCGGCCCCCTTTCTAGTCATATGATTATGAAAGCAGCTTATAATATTCAAACACCTTATAGTAAAGAAACAAAAGTAGATGAAATAAAAGACGATATGAAGGATACGAAATTGTAGAATTCATGCGATATGCCCTCAAAAGTTGGAAAAAACCAATTATTGAGGGTACTTTTTTGTGAAAATCTCCTATTTGATGATGCTACACAACATCTTTCTCTTAATTTGCAATTTAGTCGAATGCACCTTACCTTCCGATAATTATTTTGTACTCTTAGATGAAATGTGATACTATTTAAATCGTAATTATTTAAATTTAAAAATAAAAAAATAAAGGAGCGGTTTGAATGCATTGGACAATAATCGGTGGTGGTATTCAAGGAACGACGGCAGCGATTAAATTAAGACACGAAGGTTTAGAAAAAGAGCAATTGACCATTATTGATCCTTATACAACTTTATGTGAACAATTTAATCAGTTCACCCAGCGTATTAGCATGCCTTTCTTGAGGTCACCATTCGTGCATCACATACATCCCCAACCCTTTCATCTCAAGCAATACGCAAAATTAAATCAATACACCTCAGCTTATTATGGTCCATACAAACGTCCACAAAGAGATATGTTTATGCATCATGTCCATGATTTAGTGCACCAGTACGAACTCAATGATTGTCACATTCAAGGTACCGTATCTAAATTAAACCGCTATAGAGGTAAGTGGCAAATCCAGTTAAAGAGCGGCAAGATGGTCACGACTGACTGTGTTGTGATTGCGAGTGGCTGTAATCATAGACCTTTCATACCTGAACAATTTAAAGAGAATGCAAAAGCAACACATATCTTTGATTCTAATTACAATGCTGAAATAGACAGTAAAACAAATCATGTTTTAGGTTCTGGTATATCTGCTGCTCATTTAACATTGAAATTATTAAACCATCAAAATAGCGATGACATCATACATCTTTGGCTTAACAAACAAATTGAAATACATGATTTCGATGCAGATCCAGGATGGTTGGGTCCTAAACGAATGAATCAATTATCAGTGATTTCATCATCTGCAGAACGGATGAAGCTCATTGAGCAAGAACGCCATAAAGGGTCAATGCCTATGGAGTTATTCTTACGTTTGAAGAAGCATGAACAATCCGGTAGATTACAGCTACATCATTCACCTATTGATGAGGTGTGTTCTAATCAAATTATTTCTGAAGGTCACACCTATCCTTACCAACACATTCTACTTGCAACTGGATTTGTAAATCAGTTAGGTGATCAACCATTTGTGCGCGCTCTGATTCACGAAGAAGATGCCCCGCTAAATGAGTGTGGTTATCCATCATTAACGTATGATCTTGAGTGGCTACCACAATTATTTGTGATGGGCGGACTTGCTGATCTTGAATTAGGTCCCTTTGCTCGAAACATTATGGGTGGTAAAGAAGGTGCTGAACGTATTAGTAAAGCGTTAAGCCGTTTAAGTAAAAAGATATCGTAGTATAAAAAAGCGCGTCCTTAGATTGTAAACTAACATGTTTTTTAACAATCTAAGGACGCGCTTTATTTGTATAATATTTATTTGATTGGTTTGATGGCTATTGTACCTCGCATAATGCTGATTAATTGATGATTGTCATCTTTTATTTCGACATTCCATACTTGAGTTGACTGACCTTGATGCACAATCGTTGCAGTTGCTGTTACACGACCTTCTCTTGTAGAGCGTATATGATTCGCATTCATTTCTAAACCTAAAGGTATATATTGATTTGTATCTATTAAATTTGCTGCTCCCATAGAGCATGCTGTTTCACCTAAAGCTAGACTCGCCCCACCATGTAAATAACCGAAAGGCTGTTTTACCTTGTCAGTGACTGGCATAGAAATGACTACCTTGCCGTTGTCTTCATTTTCAATTCGCATTTCAAATGTCTCTAAAAGATTCGTCATGCTTTACACCTCATTTCATATTTTATAGTACCATAGCAGCTATCGTACCAAAAATCATTAGAGGTATATTATAGAATAAGAAATTCGGCACACATGTGTCACGAATATGATCGTGTTGACCATCAATATTTAGCCCTGCCGTTGGACCTAATGTTGAATCACTAGCGGGTGAACCTGAATCACCTAATGCACTCGCTGTACCAATGAGCGCAATCAGTGCCATCGTATCAAGACCAATGGATGCACCAAACGGTATAAATAATGACGCTATAATTGGAATGGTCGCAAATGAAGAACCAATGCCTAACGTAACGATAAGACCAATCACGTACATCATTATAATACTAATCAATTTATGATCACCTGTCAGACTCGTTAAACCTTTCACTAAGGTATCAATATCCCCTGTCGCATTCATCACGCCAGCAAATCCATTTGCCGTTAAAATAACTACACCAATGTAGGCCATTATTTTAATACCATCTACAAATTGCTCGTCTAATTCATACCACTTATATACTCTTGAAACAAAGAAGACAAGTACACCTGCAAGTGCACCAAATATCATAGAATCTGTAAATGTTTGAACTAAGAAAGTAGCTAATATCGCAATGACAGTCACGATTAACACATAAGGCTTTAATTCAGTCACTGTTTCACGATTGTTCACATTGCGTTGCTCGTAACCACGTGGCTTTCTATAAACGATAAGGCCTAATATCAGCCCTACAATATAACCCATTGATGGGATCAGCATCGCTTTCCAAATCATGTTAAATTCAATTGGATGATGTGCCTTTTGGAAACCGCTTTGAATAATTTGTTGGAAAATTTGACCGAAACCATAAGGAAGTAGAACATATGGCCAACATAATCCAAAACCAATGACTAGACCAATGAGTCGTCTATCAACCCTTAAATCATTAAATAAACTAATTAATGGTGGTATAACAATTGGAATAAATGCGATATGTACTGGAATTAAGTTTTGACTCATAATACTCATTGCTAATAAGGCAATAATAATGATGACTTTCACTTTTATTCGGGAGAGCCTACTATTTTCAGAGTGAATGCCTTCAATGATTTTACCGACTAAGTAATCAGTAATCCCACTATAAGAAATGAGTGCCGCAAATCCTCCTAATAAAGCATAACTCAATGCAACTTCTGCACCGTCTGTAATATTCTTTCCAAATACACTAATAACTTTCTCAACACTCATGCCAGAAATTAAACCACCCACAAGTGCACTGATAAATAAACTAATGACTACGTTTAATCTACATAGACATAACACAATCATTAGTATTACCGCTATGACAACTGCATTAACCATGACGCTCTCCATCCTTTATCACTCTATCGAACTAAAGTATTTATAATCTACATAGTAGCAATACATGATTTCAATGTCAATGTTAAAAGAGATCAGTCGCTTACGTTTTCCCCGGACAAAAATTCATAATTAAAATATAAACTTTGAAGGGAATTTTCCGTCATCCGACTAATCTCTAAATTTATATTGTTATCCATTTCTATGAGTGAATATATTTATTTATATTGCTGTTTCATCCATTCAATTACAGTAGGAATCATATAGCCTGTAGGTCCTTTAGGTCCTTTGAATGTAGCTCTGTTAATCGTAGCAGGACCTGCAATATCAAAATGAATATGTGGCGTCTGACCACTAAAGTGAGTAATAAACGCTGCTGCAAATAATGCTTTACCATGCCCATTCGTATGATTAACTAAATCAGCAACATCTGATTTCTTTATTAATTGCTTTTCCGTTTCTGTCATTGGTAATTCAAATACCTTTTCATCAACAGCTCTTGCAGTACCTAACAAGCTGTTGATTTCATTTTCAGCGTGAGAGTGAAAGGCAGCTGCCTTATCTTCGCCAAGTGCTACTACTGCAGCTCCAGTCAATGTTGCAAAATCCAATATAAGATGAGGTTGGAATTGTGTGGCATAAAATACAGCATCTCCCAATACCATACGACCCTCAGCATCACTATTTAACATTTCAACTGTCTCACCATTTAATGCAGTAAACACATCATCAGGTTTCATAGAGGCTTCGTTAATCATATTCTCAGCAGAAGCAATAATTCCTACCACATTCACAGGTAAACGTAATTTCGCGATGCTATCTATCATACCCACGACATTCGCAGCCCCGCACATATCAAATTTCATCGTCTGCATACCCATCTTAGACTTTATACTATAGCCGCCTGAATCATATGTAATTCCCTTACCAACTAACGCAAGTGGCGCTTCGTCTTCCTTGCCACCGTTATATGTCATCGTAATTAATCTTGGACCATTTACAGAACCTTTACCTACCGCATGAAGGAGACCAAACCCTTCAGACACAATCGTTTCAGCATCTTTAATATCTACCGTAACTTCACTTTCTTTAAAATGATCATCAATTTCTTCGGCAAAGTATTTCGGTGTCAGAATATTCGGAGGCATTTGACTCAATTCTCGCGCAAGATTAATAGACTGTCCTAATTGCTGACCTTCTTGAATATAAGAATCTATATCTTTATGAGTAGTTTGGATACTAATATTTAGTTGATACGGTGCCTTTTTATCTGATTTATAATTATCGAATTGATAAATGGCTTGTTCACTTTGTAAGCCGAACGCTTTAGCGACTTCTGAAGGATGATTATATTTAGAGATAAACGTATCTAAGAGTAACTCTGCTTCATTGATATGTTCTGCCTTTATATATTGAAAAGTATGTCCCCATACCTTTAATAATTGTTGATATGACAGATTTTTTAAGTTACCTAATCCAACTGTTAACAAACGTTTAGGTTGGTTATTTATATAAAACATAGTTGAAGATACTTTTCCTACTGAACTACCAATAATGTGATGCTGTTTTAACGTTTCAAGTTGGTCGGTCATTGATTCGTCATAGTATTTCACATCATTTAATTGATTAATATGATCTGGTAAACCAATCACAAGTGTTTCTATAGGTTGATTAGATTCTTTATTGATTTGAAAATTCATTATCTTCCTCCGTTCCACATAAGTGTATGTATATTGTAATATAAATAAATATTAAAAAACCTCCCGCTCGTGAGCAGGAGGCAAAATACATAATATGTTAATATGACTTAGTTTAGAATTTACCTTTTTTGAAAGCTAAACCTATGCCACCAATTTTGAATACAGCACGTGTATCAATGACTTTCTTCATGAATGCAGCTTTTTTACCTGCAATATCTCTGCCATAAACGATACCTACACCATCATGAGAACCTAATGAGCAAACTGTACCACGGTTAACATAGTGGAAGTCTTCTTTAGCTTCACCATTTAAGATATGTTTAATATTTTTAGCAACATGTTCACCTTGTTGCATCGCAATTTGTGCTGTAGTTGGTAATGGACGTTCTTCACCTTCAGGAATAAACGCTGAACAGTCACCAATTACAAAGATATCGTCATGACCTTCGATAGTTAAATCTTGTTTGTTGATGATACGTCCACGTTTAACACCTTCAAATGATTCTTCCATTAAGTGGCTACCACGAACACCAGCAGTCCAAACTGAAGTACCAGCTTCTAATTGTTGTTTTTCTCCGTTTACTTCTACTACGAAACCTTTGTCGTTACAAGCAACGATTGGCGTAGCAATTTTAAATTCTACACCGCGGTCTTCTAAGAAGTTTACAGCATAGCTAACAAGTTCGTCAGAGAACATTGGTAACATTTTAGGTGCAGCCTCAACACAAGTAATTTTTACTTTGCTTTGGTCAATACCATATTTACTGCATAATTCTGGAATTCTTTCAGTTAATTCACCTAAAAATTCAATTCCAGTAAAGCCAGCTCCACCTACTAAGATTGCTAAATCTTTGTCATCTTTTTCTTTAGAAGCTGCATAGTTTGCAAATTTATCTTCAATGTGACGAGATAATTTACGAGAAGTTAAAACGTTCTCAATTTGGAAAGCATAGTCTTTCATACCATCAATGCCAAATGTTTCACTTACGAATCCTAATGCTACAACTAAAACATCGTAGTCGTATACACCTTTATCAGTTTCAACACGTTTAGCATTGCGATCAATTTTTGTTACTTCAGCAACAACAAAATTTACTTTATCTTGTTTTAAAGCACTTTCAACTGGATACATTAAGTCTTCATAGTTGATAGTACCAGCAGAAGCTTCATGTAACCATGTTGATTCATAATGATATTCATTTTTGTTGATTAAAGTAATTTCTGCTTCATCAGTAGAAATTTCTTTTTGTAATTTAGTAACAGTTTGTAAACCAGCATAGCCGGCACCTAAAACTAATACTTTCTTACGATTTTGAGCCATCTCTAATTCACCTAAGCTTTCATAATATTTTAACCAAAATGAAGATTAAGGCTATAAACTTATGACAAAGTAAATTGCCTTATCATTATAGACTTCCTCGACATCTTAAATTATAACGTCTTTTAATCAGGCCAAATCTTTAGTTGTTCACACAAAAGACAATTTTTAATCCAACTATAATTTTATAGCTTTTACACTACATTTTCAAGTTACAACAAGCGAGATTGTGAAATTTTTAATTTAACGAATGCTTCCTAAAATGAAGTGTAAATGTGTACCAATTTTAATTAAGAGACGATCCATTAAATTAACTATTATCCAAACAGTTACACACTAACTTATACCCTTTTAAACATTTTTAAAATACAAAAAAAGGCTGGGACATAATTAATTGTCTCAGCTTTCTTTAACATATTGGCAGTAGATGTCTGAATTGAAAGTGCGCTTATATCAAGCTTCTTTCAATCCTAGCCATCCTTGCCGGGGTGGGACAACGAAAATAATTTTGCTAAATTATATTTCTGTCCCACTCCCCTTAATACAAAATCATTGTATTTAATTTGTTATAGGATAATTAACATTGTTCAGGGTTTCCTGAAACTTTAGCTGTTTTAAATGAACTGCCACAACCACATGAAGCGATGGCATTCGGGTTATCGATTTGGAAACCGCCACCCATTAATGATTGTTTAAAATCAATTGTCGTACCATTTAAAACTGGTGCGTCATATTTATCTACGAGCACTTTAAGTCCATAATACTCTAACACTTCGTCATTATCGCCAGGTGTTTCTTCAGCAGACATACCGTATGTTAACCCAGTACATCCACCGCCATTTACTTTAATTTTTAAATAGCCATCTGACATATCATTACTTGCTAACATATCTTTCACTTCATAAGCTGCTGCTTCTGTTAAGATTACCGTTGGCATATTACTACCTCCCAAGATCATTCTCTCTGATAATAAAATTCTACTAAATCTATTCTAATATGATTTGCTTTTCTCATTAAAACATATTCGTAATATCATTTTCTTCAATATGTTTATAAATGTTATTTAATAAATCATCCGGTGTATCACCTTCAACAATATCACCATCGACAAGTGCATACAACCCACTAGAACATATCCCACAATTTTGTAGGCATCCGTATTCTAATACATCAACACCTGGATCATTTTCTAGTTTTTCGTAGACAATATCTCCGCCCTTTGCCATATTCGAGACACAAAATTCTACTAACGGGAACATAAGACACCTTCTTAATATTTATTAGTTCACATATTATAACAAAGTTACTGCCTCTATGACTATCCGTCAGCTTGACGATTTCTACAACCTACATTTTTACTATTTTTACAAATTAAATTGCATTCTACATTTGTTTGTAGTCATTTTGAAAAACCGATATAATAGTGTTACACATACATATTTACTTTAAAATTCAGGGGTTAAGTAAATATTACGAAAGTTATCTTTGATGTTAACGGGTACATGAAAGATATTTTTAAAAGGGTCTCAATAATTAATAAATAAAATATGTTGAATAAAGGGGTATAAGGTAATGAAAAACTTAGTATTACTAGGCGGGGGTTACGGTAATATGCGAATTATGTCACGTATTTTACCTAATTCAATTCCCGAGGGGTACAACGTGACGTTAGTCGATCGTATGCCATTCCACGGTTTAAAGCCTGAATTCTATGCATTGGCAGCAGGAACGAAATCCGACAAAGATGTGCGCATGCGCTTTCCTGATAATAACCAAATTAATACGGTTTATGGAGAAATAAATGACATCGATTTGGACGCACAAATTATCTCAGTAGGAAATTCAAAAATTGACTACGATGAACTTATTATAGGTCTTGGTTGTGAAGATAAATATCATAATGTACCAGGTGCAGAGGAATACACGCATAGTATTCAGACTTTGTCTAAATCTCGTGATACTTTCCATAGTATTAGTGAATTACCAAGTGGCGCTCGCGTAGGTATCGTTGGCGCAGGATTAAGTGGTATCGAATTAGCAAGTGAGCTACGTGAAAGTCGCTCAGATTTAGAAATCTTACTTTATGACAGAGGTCCACGTATTTTAAGAAATTTTCCTGAAAAGTTAAGTAAATACATATCAAATTGGTTCTCAAAACATAATGTTACTGTAGTACCAAATTCAATCATTGATCGCGTTGAACCAGGGAAAATTTATAATAATGGAGAACCAGAAAACATTGATTTAGTAGTATGGACTGCTGGTATACAACCTGTTGAAGTGGTTAGAAATTTACCTATCGATATCAGTAATACCGGACGTGTCATTCTTAATCAATATCATCAAGTTCCAACATACAAAAATGTTTACGTCGTAGGCGATTGTGCAGATCTTCCTCATGCACCAAGTGCTCAATTAGCTGAATATCAAGGCGATCAAATTGCTGATGTGCTCAAGAAACAGTGGAATAATGAACCACTTCCTGAAAAGATGCCTGAAATTAAAATTCAAGGTTTCTTAGGATCACTTGGAGACAAACAAGGTTTCGCGTACATTATGGATCGCACGGTGACTGGACGTTTAGCTTCTATACTTAAGTCCGGCGTATTATGGCTTTATAAATATCATAATGGTTAAATATGTTTATGAAGGCAAGTTCTATTTATTCTAGAACCTGCCTTCAATTTGTATATTCAATTAATTTTCAAAGTGAGTGTCAATAAAACGTGTGACTTGCTTCGTTTGAATGTATCCATCAGCGACATATTCATCGTTCATTGTCACTAAAGGGTAAAATAGCTCATCTTCATGAATTCTTTCAATAAACTGTTCATCATGATCCGTCAAATTCTCTTTATCTTTATTGATATCAATATATGTGAACTCAAAATGATGTTCAGGAAACTTTCTTTTAAGTAATGGTTGTAACCACTCAAATGTATCTTTTGAGGTTGGTGCATTAACGCAACTCGCACACACCACATCAGCGCCATACACAACAACACTAATTTTAGTCATCAAAATCCCCCATCTTGTTTTATAGATTTTTACTACTGAATCTATTATAATGAATAAATAATGATTATGAAATAAATGACTTGAAAGGAGACATGTCTCATGCCTACTGAGAATGCAACAATGTTCGATCAAGTAGCTGAAGTCATTGAACGCTTACGTCCTTTTTTATTACGTGACGGCGGTGACTGTACACTCGTAGACGTCGAAGATGGTATTGTTAAATTACAACTACACGGCGCTTGTGGTACATGCCCAAGTTCTACAATCACATTAAAAGCTGGTATTGAACGCGCACTTCACGAAGAAGTTCCAGGCGTTATCGAAGTAGAACAAGTATTCTAATTCAATATATAAGAAACGCGATAAGTGCTCTAATGAGCGCTTATTTTTTATAACAAAAAAGCCAAACACTACTTTGTGAGATGTACCCTGAAAGTCAGATTTTAATCAAACTTTTCAGAGACTCACCAATTTGAGTTAGTGTTTGGCTTCTTTTTAATCTTTATTATTTTTTATCTTCTTTTTTCTCATGATGTTTTTGGTCTTTGTGTGTATCGTGTGGTGGTTTATTTTTATAGTTTTTTTTTTTTTGATTTTTTGGATCTTGACCTTTCATATGTTTAGCAATTTGTTGATCTACGTAGACCCAACCTTTCCAGCCAATATGGACAGCATCACTAATTACATACTTTTCATAATCTTTATTAGTCATATCGTAAATTTTACCACCATTATCGACAACGGTAGAATGAATTTTTTTATAAACGCCTTCACGTCGATCTTTATCAATACCGATATGGTCATACCATCTACCATTGGATGGAATACTTACATATTGTACGTCTGCACCTGCTTCATGCAATGTTTGTACTAATAATTTTAAGTCATCGAATTCAGGAGAATTAATATTGAACTCATAATCACGTTTAACTTTACGTTTATTTTCTTTAATTAATTTCCAGTAAGGATCTCTAATATCAAAACGATTTGTTTTAGTATTTGCCTTACCGATATCAACCGCTTTATCTTTCATCTCATCCCATGATGCATCCTCTTTAGTAGCAGGTTTAACATGTGCTAATGGAGGTTGCTTGAATGAGAATAAAGATTTAATCGCTTCAATTTTAACAAGTTGATTTTCTTTGAATGCTGAAATGTAATTGCCGGAAATGTCTTCAGGATGTTTCGCTTGCTCTCTTAAATAAGGTTTGTTGTGAGCATGCGGGAATTGTAATAATCTTTGTGCATAACGTTTCTTTAAGTCAGCTGGCATATCCTTCTGATTGAACATTTGGTTGATTTGAGTTTGAGACATACGAGCATCAAAATTTTGGTTCGTTAAACCATGGTTTGTAAACCATTGTGGAGAAATTATAAATGTTAATTTCTTACCCTTAAGTTGATCGTATTGAGATGCCAATTCAACAGCATTAATCAAATCTGTTGATCCACCTGTACCGAGTAAAAATGTTTGTTTGCTTGAATTGTGTTTATTCAAAGCAATTGCCGGATTAAATGGATCGTCTTTACCAAGTTCACTTGAACCAAAGATAGAATAATACTTATTTGACTCAAATAATTTATTTTGAATGAGCGTGCCTTTTAAAACTTGATCAGTTAGAGAAATTCTATTATCAGCTAGCGTTTTATTCGTTACTAGTCCTGTAAACCAACTGGCTGGTAAAAGAACAAAAATAATGAATATCACGCCACTGATTAAGATAGGTAAAAAAGGTTTAAATTTCATCGTAATTCTTCTAATGCTTCTACGATTTTATTTGGAGTTGCCCACTCATCTCTATCAAAGTCCATAATTGAAACTTCAATATCTAATTTATTTTGAATTTCCAAAAGTAAACCAACTGTTTGGAATGAATCAATAATTCCTTCTTCAAAGATTTCAACGTCTGGGTTTTCTTTTACAATATCATTTTCAGCAACTTCTGCTAATAAATCTAATACTTGATCTCTAAATTCCATAATTAATTACTCCTTTATTAAATAAATTTACCTGAGAAAATTAAGAATCCAAATGTTACAAAATGGAATGTAATAATGATACTTAGTGCGGTTGTAAATCCATTTTGCCAACGTGGTGGATGCTTTTTACGCCAACGTTCATAATAGCCATAACCAATGAACAATGCCGCATGGTATAAACCATATACAATGTAATAAACTTCAAGACCGTGCCATACACCCATGATAAAGAAGTTCAAGAAGAATGCCATATTAGACATTGCGAATTGGCTTTTCAATAACTTCTTACGAGACATATAGAATAATGATCTCATGTAAATACAATCTCTAAACCAGAACGATAAAGTCATGTGCCATCTGTTCCAGAAATCTTTAATATTTCTAGCCTTGAATGGTTGATTAAAGTTCGGTGGCGTTTTAATTCCGTATAAATAACTTACTGCTATCGCAAATAAACTGTATCCTGCGAAATCGAAGAATAAATAGAAACTATACGCGTACATGTATAACCACATGTGCGTAAAGCCATGTAAGTTTAATTGTAACGGATTAACCGCATAAACTTGAATGAAATACGCAATAATGTATTTATATAAGAAACCTAACATAATCATGTGGATAGCTTTAAGAACAAGTTCTCTATATTCTCCACCTGTAGGTACCTTTTTATCGTCTTTAACAAAGCGTTTATAACGATCGATTGGCCCTGAAGAAATCGTTGGGAAGAATGAAATAAATTGAATTAACTTCCCTACTTTAATTTCTTTAATTGAACCATCACGAATTTCCATGATTAATTGAACACTTTTAAATGTGACATATGAAATACCAAGGAATCCAACAAATTCGATTAACTTGCTCTCATGAAAATGAATTTGATGTCCGCCTAACCAAGTACTTTGTAATATTTTAACCAAAGCTAAAGGTAGAATGGATAAAACCATTACAGTTACAAACTTAGCAAATGTATTATTCTTCTGTCTTGATTTATAGTAGAACATAATCAATGCGACTTGCCAAATAACATAAATAATAAAACTCAATAGTTGTACACTTAAATACTTTTGACCGAATAAATTGTGTTTATCTGAAGAGAAGATTAACACAATCATAATGGCAGTACTTATACCGTTATAAATATAACTTCGCTTACCTAAAAATCCGAGTATAATAACTGGAATAAGTACAATAAAAGCAATTAAGAAGAAGGTAAACGTTCCATATGGAATCATCCGTTAACTACCTCTGCAATCTTCTTACGATCTAATTTACCATTTGAAGTAAGTGGCAACTGTTCCATCCATTCGAACTTTCTCGGAATCATATACTCTGGTAAGCGAGATTTAAGTTCATGTTTGATGTTCGTCGTCATTGCTAAATTATCTTCAACTGGTTCATGTGGCACAACTGCGCCAATGAGATGTACAACTTTACCATTTTTATAAACTGGTACAACAATCGCTTCTCTTACATATTGAGATTGACGCAATTGTGTTTCAATTTCTTCAAGTTCCATTCGATAACCATTAAGCTTGATTTGGAAATCAATACGTCCTTGGATAAACCATTGTCCGTCTTCTTCTTTAGCTTTATCGCCTGTATGATATGTTCTTGTACCATCTTCAAAATTGAAAACAGCTGAAGTTTTCTCTTCATTCTTCAAGTAACCTAAGCTCACACTTTGACCTTCAATGACAAGTTCGCCTTCATCTGTGGTTGATAAAGTAGTACCAGGTCTAGCCACACCAACTGGTAATGGATTGTATTGATCTAATACATCTTGTGTAATTTGAATACTAGTCACAGCTACAGTCGCTTCAGTAGGACCGTAAGTATTATAAATTGTAGCGTTAGGATATCTACTTACTAATGCTTTCGCTGTTCTATGAGGTAAGATTTCTCCACAGAAGAAGAATTGATTTAAACTACCATATTGTTCCTCATTAAGATTAGGTAATAGTAAACACATTTCTATGAATGACGGAGTTGAAACCCACACATTAATAGGCGTATTGACTAACATTTCATTTAGTAGTTTAGGCTTTTTAATCATATCTTTGTCTACTAAAATTAAAGTTCCGCCTGATGTTAAACATGGGTAAATCGCCATTACAGATAAATCAAACGAGAATGGCGCTTGGTTAAGCCATTCTTTACCTTCGCCTGCTTTATTAAGTGAAACCATCCATTCTGCAAATTCAATCAAACTTGCATATTCGATTTGTACACCTTTAGGCTCACCTGTCGAACCAGATGTAAAAATGGTATAAACAACGTCATTTGTTTTCATTTGGCTATCGAAAACGATTGGAAATTGAGATTCCTTAACGTCTTTGATAGAAATGACTTCAGCAATAGATTGGTCTACATCTTCTTCTGAAGTATTGAAAATATATTCTGGTTGTACCTTTTCAATGATCATTTTCACACGTTCTTCTGGAACTGATGTGTCAATAGGTACATAACCACAACCTGCTTTGATTGCACCTATCATACCTACAATCATGTAAGGAGACATATGACCATATAAGACCATTGGTTTCTTACTATCTTGTAATTGATGCGCTAGCTTACTTGATGCATGATCTAATTCTTTATAAGTTAAGACTTCATTTGTATGTCTAACCGCAATCGCTTCAGGTTGTACCTTAACGAAATGGTTTAACGTATTAATTATTTCTGCCATAATTACTCTCCCTCATTAGAATTCATTATAAATGAAGTTATTATGTGTATCGCCACTACCGTATATTAAATACAAAGCTATAAATATAGCTAAATATAATAATGTTAGTAAGTAAGGCTTCATTTTCTCAAAATGCTTGTTAGGTTCTTTACCTTTAGCTTTCATATAGCACCTCTCAAACTTGGACTATTTTATTCGTTCATAAACAACTATTCTGCTTATATAAAATACGTCTATTAAAATCTAACGTTTTGAACCGTGATTTTTAAAATACAAAGCTACTTTTATATTTTAGTTTTACAATTTATTATAATCGTATTCGAATTATAATTCAATTCAATTTTTATAATCTTTGTATAATGAGCTATCTTAATATTGAATGACGAATAAAAAAGTCATCACGTATTTTAAACGATTGAACGTTCTCACTTTTATTAGAACAACATCATTTTAAAACTAAACAGATAAATAGACAATTACAGACTGTATAACAAAATTGTTAGATTAAGCCACAAAAAACTCACGTAATCAAAACACGTGCTTCAAACTATGATTACATGAGCTTTTATGTCTATCTAATTTTTAAATTCCACAGCAGTGATTGGTGGTTTATTTTCTAAAACGGCTAAAATATTATCAGCACAAAGTTGAATCATTCGATCTCGTGTACGGCGAGAAGCACTACCGATATGAGGCAACACCACTGCATTTGGTAGTTGTAACAATGGATGATTCATATCAATAGGTTCTTGACGTAAAACATCCAGGCCACAAGCTAAAATGTCATGACGTTGTAATGCTGCAACTAATGCTTCTTCATCAACGATGGCACCTCGCCCAATATTGATAAATATGGCATCATTTTTCATCATCTCAAAAGCTTTAGCGTCGAATTTGTTTTCCGTTTCTTGAGTCAATGGTGCTGTACAAATCACAAAATCACTCTCTTTTAACAATTCTTCGAAAGTGACATATGTGGCGTTTAATTCCTTTTCAGCATCTGAATGACAAGAGCGATTATGATATAAAATACGTGTATTAAACCCCTTCAACCGATGAGCGAATGCCTTACCAATATCGCCCATACCAAAGATGCCAACTGTTGAACCATAAACATCTTTGCCTGAAAGTAGATACGGTCCCCAGCTTTCCCACTGGCCTTCTTGCACATATGTTGCCGCTTCTATAATTCGTCGCGCCACAGTAAGCATCAATGTAAACCCTAATTCAGCGGTTGTTTCAGTCAATACATGAGGCGTATTTGTTACTGTTATACCATACTGACTTGCCTTATTTACGTCGATATTGTCATATCCGACTGCCATGTTCGCAATAACCTTAAGGTTTGATGCTTCTTTTAATACTTCTTCATCTATTCTTTCACTTAAAGTACTCAAACATGCCGTGGCGTCTTTGATTTCCTCTAGGAATGCTTCTCTAGGCATGGGCGTTAGTTCTTTATCCCACATGACAACATTGCCAATCCGTTCTAATTGTTCCACAAATGGTTGCGGAACCTTTCTGGTAATCAGTATTTTATTCATTTAATCACTCCATTACTTCCCAAAAAGTAAAATCTTATTCTGCACATTCTATTAACGCTCTTATTATCTAGGTTTACTTTTCAAGTTCGGAGATTGCAACATTTAAATCAGCAAATGAATGTGTAGGTGGAACGTCTTTAGTTTGAATCTCTTCATATGTCGTTACGCCTGTTTGAACGTGAATCGTATCAATACCTACATTAATTCCTGACATAATATCTGTATCATATAAGTCACCAACCATAGCAACATCTGATTTATCTAGCCCAAGAATTTCTATCGCTTTATTCATAATGATAGGTTCTGGTTTCCCAATAAATTGAGGTTGAACACCTGTTGAAACGCTGACAACACTAGTAATTGCACCATTACCTGGTAAGAATCCTCTTTCTTTAGGTATAGAAACATCTGGGTTAGTTGATATAAATTTAGCACCATTACGCACGCCAAGTGTAGCAACAGCGAGCTTTTCATAAGTGACTTCTTCGTCTAAACCAATTACCACATAATCTACGTGTTCATCATCTTTGACTGTAAGTCCAGCTTGAGTTAAAGCTGTTTTCAGTCCATTACCACCTAACATATAAACAGAAGCATTAGGATGTTCTTCTGAAATGTAATCAGCAGTCGCAAGTGCTGAGGTCACAATTTCGTCTGGTTTAGCATCAATCTTCATATTGCGAAGTTTTTCTGTTACTTCGTCTGGCGTTTTCGTTGAATTATTCGTTACATATAAATGCGGAATATTGTTTTGATTTAAATAATCGATAAATTGTGCTGCACCATCAATTTCATCTGTACCTTTATACATGGTACCGTCTAAATCGATTAAATATGCTTTATAATGCTTCACTATTTATTCTCTCCTTTTCCGAATGCAGTGATTGGGACATTCTCACTCTCAAGAAATTGCGCAACTTCTTGAATAAACTGCTTATAATAAGGTAAAGCTTTATCAAATAAAGGAGCGATTTCTTCAATATTTAATTCTGTATAATCATGAGCAAACTGTTTTCTCACATCTACCGTGTCATTAATATGAGTTTGAGTCTCTTTAGAAATGACATTTTCCAATTCTAAGATATCAATCACATCTTTATAATTACCTGGGTCTCTTAATATAAATCCATCAATAATCATATTTCCAATATCCACAGAAGATTCTATTAACATTTGTGCAATTCTCTCAAATGCATAATGATTTTCTTTATTTTCACCATAGTCTTGCGTTAAATTTTGTAAGTATGTTAATTTCTGAGTTAATTTATCTTTATCTACGAAATACATTCCCTAGTCACCTCTTCATACGTCTATCATGATTATCATATCATAATTTTGCAGTCCTCTTCATTTGTCGTTATACTTAGACGTAACACTTTTTGGAAAATAAAGGAGCGCATCACGCATGATTGATATGTACTTATACGATGACGAAGAACAAAGCCAAGTTCAATTCGTGGGATTTGTTGGCGAACACAGTCGTTATGATTTAATGCTCGTTCAAACAGATAGACATTACGGTAAAACACTCGTATTGAACATGCAAACAAATAAATTTGGAATAATCGGTACTGATGATATAGAAGAAGAGCGTTATATTGCGCATATTTTAGGCGTTACAGAAGAAGAAGGCGATGAAATTATCGAATATTTAAATGAGGTCATTCAATAATTGAAGAAAGATTCAGTTGAGCTTGTATAGACCGAAAGTTTATCACCTTCAAATTCAAAAAATATTAAAGCAAAAAGTCCATTAAATCGAGGTATATTGACTCGACTTAACGGACTTTTATTTATGTTCATCTTTATTTTCAGTATCTTGAATGGTCGGTTGTATTTTAACATCATGAAGTTTATCTATAAGCACTTCTTCATCTTCTACTTCTTCAATCAGTTCATCGGCCGGAATATGTCGTAATACGAAATAAGGACATCCAAAATTGCAATATTCTAGCAAGTAATCTTGAATACTTGAAAAACGCTTGCTAATTTCAGCTTTTCTATTATTATCTTGATAAAACCCTTTTAAACGTAATTGATCATATCCGAAGTCGCCGACCACATAATCATATTTGTCTAAAATATCTGAATATCTCGATGCAAAAATTTCTTCATCAAAACAATCTCTATATTCTTCAATTAATTCAAAGTATTGTTCTTCCACTTTAATCATGATTTCACCTAATTTTATTAATATAAAAAAGGTTAGGACAATTATCGTTAAGTTACTCTGTTCAAACCCTAAACGTCTTTGTCCCGACCTCTTTTAAAATAGATTTATTTACTTAATTGTTCTTCCCCTTGACGTTGTCTTTCTTTAGCCGCTTCGTTAACTTGTTCATCGGCATGATATGAACTACGTACAAGTGGTCCTGCTTGGCAATGCTTGAATCCTTTATCCATAGCAATCTTTCTCATTTTGCCAAACTCTAATGGTGTATAGTATTTCTCAACTTTAAGATGTTTACGAGAAGGCTGTAAATATTGACCAATTGTTAAAATATCTACATCATTTGCACGTAAATCATCCATTGTTTCGTAAATTTCTTCCATTGTTTCCCCTAAGCCAACCATTAAGCTAGATTTTGTAGGAATATCTGGTTGTAATTCTTTAGAACGACGTAAAAATTCTAATGTTCTATCATACGTTGCGCGCGCACGAACTCTTGGCGTTAAGCGACGAACTGTTTCGATGTTATGGTTTAAAATGTCTGGTCTTGAAGCCATTAATGTCTCAAGTGCTTCATAGTCACCACCCATATCTGATGGTAAAATTTCTATCGTTGTAAATGGATTTCTCGCTCTTACTTTACGTACTGTTTCAGCATATACATTTGACCCTTGGTCTCTTAAATCATCACGTGCTACTGCTGTGATCACCACGTGTTTTAAGTTCATTAACTCCACTGACTCAGCAACACGTTCTGGCTCGTTCAAGTCTAATTCGTTTGGTAACCCTGTTTTTACCGCACAGAATCGACATGCTCGTGTACATACTGCACCTAATATCATAAACGTAGCTGTACGTCTTGCTCCCCAACATTCATGTATATTAGGACACTTGGCTTCTTCACAAACCGTGTGTAAATTCTTCTCACGCATCATCTTTTTGAGGCCAGTATAGTTTTCGTTCGTGTTAAGCTTTATTTTCAACCAATCCGGTTTACGTAAAATTTCTTCATTTTTAGTCGCCATAACAACGCATACCCTCCTGTTTATTCTCTCTCCGTATATTATAACGAAATTAACAATAAATTAAAATCTAATATACGTTAAATTTAAAGACTAAGCAACTTTTCCTTAAAAATGTCTCTTAAAAATTCAGGCATAATATAATCAGTTGGTAACCCTTTTAAAATGGGGAAATATCTCCCAAATGTATACATATCAACAGTGCCCAATGTATACTGCTTATCCCTTTGAATTTCCTCATTATTAACAAAATAACGATCTTCTGACTCAATGAAACCTATGTTATATAGAATATATCCTCCGAAAATGTCTCCCCTAAATCCTAAACCTTGAGCATGTTCATAGATGTACTCTTGTTTTTGACTTTTCTTAATCACTTGGATTAATTCATCGCCAGTTAATCGTACTCTCACTAAGTTGATAGGATGTGGTAACATGCGATGAATGTCGTACTCTGTCACTTCATCCGCTTCTATACTATTTACAATTAAGCCTGCATTCACTATCGCGCAATCTGCATGGGTAAATTCATACACACTCTCAGCAAGTAAATATGATGTTTCAGTAATCATATCTGTTTTTTTCTGCAATTTCACATGATGGTTAATCACAGGTTCACTTAATAGTGCTTTACCTTCTTCGTCAAAGTGCGTTTCTACCTGAGGTAAACCGTCAAGTGGATAAAGCTTTGCTCTTTTATCAGTTACCTTACCTTGCTCAATAGTAAGGTTGACTTCGCCTAAATAATGCCCATACTTTCCAGCCGCAGCCATTAAAACACCATTGTTGATTTCTCCATTTTCAAAATAATGGTGCGTATGGCTCCCAAAAATAACATCAATTTCAGGAATTTCTTGGCATAATTTCTCATCAAAGAACACACCGACATGGCTCATAACAATTAAAATATCGAACTGACCTTGTTGTGCATCAATTTCGTCTTTAATAGCGGCTAGAGGATCCGTCACAATCCAATCTAACGCCCTATAGAAAGGCGTGAACGGTGCTGTCGCAGCTACAAATAGAATGCGTACGCCTTCAATTTCTTTAATATAGGAAGAAGCAATTTGGTTAGGTAACTGACCTTGCTCGTCAAACACATTCGCACAAATCACTTTGAACTTCGCTTCGTTATAAAGATTTTGCAACGCTTCGTGAGAAATAGTCATACCTTCATTATTACCAATGGTCGCAATATCACAGTGCGCTTCATTCAGTAGTTCAATATTCTTCTTACCTAGAGTGGCTTCTGTAACAGGCGCTGATAAGTCAACGTGATCACCAATATCTATGTAAAGTGAGGGATGATGAAGTTGCGGACGGTGATCGGCTAAATAGGCTTGAATACGTGCATATTCATTTAAATGACTATGAATATCGTTTGTATGATAAATCGTTAACTCCATAACTAGACCCCCTCTTCAATCATTGATTATTATGTACTTATTTTTTACTTTAGCATTTAAATACGTTATCTAAAAGTAGAAGCGCTTATCAAATTATAATAGCGATTTGATAATTAAATATGCACCTATAAGTAACATCACTGTTCTTAATAGCATGACAACAGTGTCAGATTTAATTGAGCGATTCACTCTCACTCCAATTTGTGCACCAATAATACTAGAAATAATTAACGCAATAGAGTAACCCCACGCTACATGGCCTTGCACAATGTGTCCAACTGAACTCATCACACTTGAAAAGAAAATCATCATCATGCTTGTACCTACAGCCACATGAGGTGGAAATCTAAAGACGATGAGCATCAGTGGTGTCATAAGTGCGCCTCCACCTATACCAAATAGTCCAGTAAGTACTCCAATAAATAAAGTAGCTACAAAGGCAAAGAGTGGTGGCACACTGTAATGATAAGTTTTCCCTTCCACATCTACATATGTACGTTCGTATTGAGGCTTATCAAAGATTTTAAATGGTTTAATTTTGTGGCGAACCATCAGTAAAATGGCTACACAAATCATAAATATTCCAAAATATAAATTGAAAGAATCTAATGTTAAATATCTACTCAAAAACGAACCAATCAGAGACCCCGGGAGCAACCCAAATAAAAAGATTGACCCATTTTTAATGTCGACTTGCTTCGTTTTTAAATATCCTAAGGAAGAAGACAATCCGGTAACGATAAGAATGACTGAAGATGTACCAATAGCAATCTGTGGTGTGATACCGTGAAGTAAATGATGATTCACGCCTAAGTAAACAAGTGTTGGTACTATGATGATGCCTCCACCTATACCTACGATTGAACCAAGTATTGCAGAAAGGCCTCCGATAAGTACTAATAAAATAATAGTTAATAACATGACATTTCGCCTCTTAGAATAATTTTAATTGTTGTGGTGCTAATCCTTCGTAATCAATACCTAAAATATCTTGATACGTTTTAGCATTTTGAGCAGCATGACCACCAGAATTATTATTAAAAACGACATAAACCTTTTTAGCTTTATGATTTAAAATTTTCACTTTTTGTGCTAAATCTGAAAGTTCTTCATCGTTATAATTATACAAATATCTTACATCTCGCCACTCTTGATCAGTCATATCCTTCTTCGTCCAGCCGTGCCTATTACGACCGTGATAACGAACGAAGGCAATTTCATGAGTGATACGATTGACCAATGGAATACTTCCTTCTTTCACTTGTGGTTCATCAACTACAGAATGAATAATTTGGTGTTCCATTAAGAAAGACAATGTTTGCTCTTTGAAACGTTCATCAAACCAAGATTGATGTCGAAATTCCACACACATTGGGAAATCCTCTAACTGTTTCCTCACATATAATATGTAATTAATATTTTGAACATTACAATCAAACCACGGTGGAACTTGAACTAATACCATTGCCAGTTTGCCATGTTCCTTGAGAGGTCGAATCATGGCCTTGAATTGTTCAAATAATTCGTTACGCGTCTCTGCAAAATCTTTATAATCCGCATGTAACGTTAACGCTTGATGTATTTTCACGATAAACTGAAAGCGCTTGGGCGTCTCATTTATCCATTTTAATATGTTTCGTTCTGGCTGAATCGCATAATATGAAGCATCCAGTTCCACTATTGGAAAATGACTGGCATAAGTCCTAAGCTTATCCGTTTTACGCTCTAAATCTTCATATAATGTATCATGGTCTCCCCAACCAGTAAGACCTATTTCTATCATATTTATCACCACCAACATGATACCATACAATAAATCAGCGATTCACTTTATCAATCTAAAATTTACATATTCTTTAATGATTAAAATCGAATCACTTTTACTTTGATTGAGGGAAGTAAAATTTAAGTGCACTTTCAATTCAGCCATCTACTGCCAATATATTAAAGGAGACTCAAACAACAAATTTTGTCCGAGTCCCCTCCAATTGTGACACTATTTTGATTTAATTCTGTTTTAATCTTTCCTCAACTTGTGATACAACTTTATCCATAATCATTGCCGCATGCATTTTCTCAGCAAGTCGTGGCGACTGACCACTCCACATATGTGTGAGTTCTGGGTTACCATCTTTAGCAGCTGCTTTCCTAATACTATTCGTCAATTGATTTTGAATAGGATAATCAGGAATTTCTCCATCATATTGATTCATCTCATCGATAAACGCATTATGAATACCTCGCGCATACTTTCCGCTAAATACTTTAGTAACAACTGTATCTGTTTCTTTACTATTTAGGATGGCATTTTTCAATAAATCATTCGCAGCACTTTCATCAGTAATTAAGAACGCCGTACCCATTTGAACACCTTGAGCACCTAACATCATACTTGCAAGAAGACCTCGCCCATCCATGATGCCTCCTGCAGCGACAACAGGTAACGACACTGCATCCACCACTTGGGGCACGAGAGACATCGTTCCAATCATTGGTTCATACTTCCCATTGTTTAAAAATGACCCTCTATGTCCACCCGCTTCACTACCTTGAGCGACAATTAAATCCATACCGGCCCGTTCGTTCTCAATGGCTTCATCTACAGTAGTAGCTGTACCAATCAATGTTACTTTCGCTTCTTTAAGTTTCTGTATCGTTTCATGGTCAGGAATACCAAATGTGAAACAACACACTGGCACCTGATATTTAATAATCATGTCTAACGCTTGCTTGAATTGTATTTCTTCGGTCACATTTACTACAGGTTCTTCTAAGTTAAATGCACGTCGATAGGGTTTCAACCATGCATTCATATGCTCAACTTGATCTGGTAAATAATGATTCTCGCTAGGAACAAATAAATTCACACCAAATGGTTTGTCAGTTAATTGTTTCACTTCTTGAATTTCTTTTTCCAACTTTTCAGCATTAAAATAACCGGCACCAATCGTGCCTAAACCACCTTGTTCACTGACAGTCGCAACCAGTTGAGGTGTAGTGCTACCAGCCATCCCTGCTTGGATAATAGGATAGCGCACGCCTAGTCGTTCAGTCATGTCATTATCATTCCACATCATGCTCTCCCCTTTACAACTCAGTTATCGTCGTTCCACACTTTGCGGGAACTTTTGATTTTTCAATTTTTCTTCCTCTTCTTGGTCCATCTCGTCTTCAATGTCCATACCTAACAATTCCTCGATTAAATCTTCATGTGACACAATCGCATCGGTGCCACCATACTCATCAAGCACGATGGCTAAATGTTTACGTGTCACTGTCATTTTACGTAAGACCCATTCCGCACGATTATGCTCATTAACGAATAGTGGACTTGAAGCATAATTCGTAATCCTATCATTTTTATTCTTACTCCACGCAAGTAAGTATTTTGAATGAAAGACGCCAATAATATCATCAATATCTTCATCATATACTGGATAACGTGTATACGGTTCATTCATTACAGTTTCATATGCTTCATCATAAGTCACTTCTTTTGAAAATGCCACTACATTCACACGTGGCGTTGTATCTACATCGGTTACTTTTAATTTCTCAAAGTCCATTACATTTTGTAAACGTGCATTCTCCACTTCATTAAAGGCGCCTTCTCGCCCAGCAATATTTAATAACGTACGTATTTCTTCCTTATTAAAACGTTTTTCAACTGGCTTTCCTCGAGAAAACATATGATTAATTCCGTCAGTCATTTTATTTAATAATACTGTTATCGGTTTTAAAACAATGACACAAATATTGATCACAGGATAAACCAAACGTGAAATTTTGTCAGGGAACGTCGCGGCTACTGATTTTGGAATCACTTCCGAAATTAAAATAATCACTATCGTAATAATGGCAGCTGCAATTCCTATATTAACCCCCATTCGAATAGCTAAAATCGTCACTAATATAGGTAAAATAATGTTTGCTACATTATTACCGATAAGGATTGTAGTTATAAACTCACTCGGATTGTCTAATAGTCGAGTTAACCCTTTGGCCTTTCGATCACCATTCTTAGCTTCCGTTTGAAATTTAGTACGATTTGCCGCAGTTAAAGCCGTCTCACTTCCCGAAAAGAAAAACGAGACAAAAATCAAAATAACAATCGCAACAATCATGATGCATTCTCCTTATAGAAATAATCAATTTAAGCATTAATAAACTATTTCCCGAGAAATACGTATTTGAAACGGGACCAATTCCAATGTGGTACGTATTAAAAAAGATGAGAATACTAAGTTATAAACTTAATACTCTCATCTTCTATATTGTGTGAAGGTAGTTGGAAAATTGAATTTATTTAGCATTTAATTCTCTCAATTAGATTCTGTCATCTAATCCTCTATAATTATAGCTTTAAAATCCGCATACTTTTTCATATATAAAAAGGCAACCACATTTGCTGAGAGAATAATGAGGATTGAAGCTATTATAGTAAATTTATTGTCTAAATAATATGGAAGCATAAAATATTCAATAATCTTCTCCACAAATATTAATTGTGCTAATGCTTTGAAGATAATACCCAATTTTGCAATTAATTTATTATCTATAAATTTTTCAATAAAGGGTACATCGATTAAAATAAACATGTTACTGATTAAGTCTAAAATACAAAAAAGTAAAACTATTGATGTAGTTACTAACCAAAAATTTTCTAAATTGTATTTACTTTGTAGTGCTAATACATAGAAAATATTATGGAACATAAAAATAGCGTTATAAGTGCTTAAAATATTAACAGTTGTTAGAAATTTCGCATACTTCTTTACCTTAAACTTATTATCTATATTTTCGTATTTGAAAAAATCTTTAAATTGAATAACACTTATAATTATAATAATGATTTGAACTATCAAAAATATTCTTAATCCTAAATACATATCTTCAATATTTGCACCAAAAAGAAATACCAATGATGCATAACTCAATATTAAAAATAAAAATATACTAAGTACTTGAGCTCCTGGTTTTCTTATATCATCTAAAAATTCCGCAGTAGACATTTTTATCCCCTAACATATGACTATATATTCTTATTCGATCCAATCTAAATAAAATTACTGTTTCTAATTCAATGAAACTAGACAATTATAAAAATATTGAATGTTCTTATTATTTAATTTTCACTTCATATATATCAAAAAAAATGTTACCCACTATACATAATGTTAATTAAGTAGCAAGGCGATACTAATACTCACCCAAATAGCACACAAAATAGAAACTAATATATGATGTGTAACAATTTTATATTTAATTAAATAAAATATCATCTGTATGAATGTAAATATCAAGTAAAATACAACTATTACAGCAACGAAAGAATAAAATTCATCATCACTTCTTATAAATTCATTATTATTTAATATAATTGTCATTAGAAACAAACAAATGGAAATATAGAAAAAGTGAAATCCTCTATTCTTTGAAGTTCCTAAAAATTCTAATTTTTCTTTAAGGTTACTTTGTCTAATATGGTCATTAGAATGTTTTATTTTCTTAATAATTAACGTCTTTCTCATTTTCACAAAATAACTTCTAACAGCTAAAATCATATATACATATGAACTGAGCAAAAGATTTTCATTTAACGATTTAGTATTATTGAAATAACTTAATATAAAAATTATTAAAAGTATACTTAAATTCACTATACAAATGTAAAACCTTTTAGTGTTAAAATCATCATTATTTTTACTTATATACGAGGAAATCATATATAATAATACGATTATTATAGTTATAACTATTGTCATATTTCACCTCTGTACATTTTTATTTAGTACCTACTTTAACTTTTACTTCTGACCAATTAGTTATGAAATTTGATTTAGTCATGTTATCTATATTCAAATATAAACTAAAACAAATATGGTGCTTCGATTTTTAAGATCATAATAGTTTTAGAAATTCCCTATGAAAATTCACATTACTCTTTTTTATAACCATATAAAATCTTATTTATATTCTTATTGCATTTTTAAAATCAACGACTCTGGCTTAAATAATGATAAATAAATATAACTCTTAATATATAAAATAGATTTAATATTAGTACTATAAGTTGAAACCATAAAAAATACTTGCTTTGTTCTAAAGATGGAAAAGTGAAACAATTAATCATTATATAAACCACACCCAATATAAGAAATATTGTTAAAATAGCAATATTTAAAATTTTATTAGCGTATACTATGAAAGTCGTTAAAATTAAAATAAATCCAATGTAAACTGCTGTATTTTTAAACCAAAAATTATAAATATTAATATCGTTAAATAGTACTATTGTAAAATAAATCATTGAAATTAGATATGGTATACTTAAGCCGAAAATTACATTATTAAATAAATAAGATTTCAATAAAATTTTTGATTCTCTATTGGCATTACGAATTTCAAAATAAAAATCATTAAAATAGAAAACTATGTTTAAAATCCAAATGAATAAGATGATTATTAGACTAAGGTATATATATGGTGTTGCCTTATTAATTCCTTCTAATACTACAAAACCTGTAATTATTATAAAAAAAGAAACAATATTTATTATACTAACAGGTACCAAATAAGCATCTTTATATATTCTATATTTATTCATTAATAAACTCCTTTTAAAAAGGATAACTATAGAGTACTCATTACCAAAATTCTTAAGTAATTCACTCGTTTTTTAAGTTCTATTAACACTTAATAATTCATGCTTAAAAGAAAAATACTAATTATTTTTATAGTCCAACTTGTCTCACTTATCAATTAGTATTATTTTCGATAAAAATTGATAACCAAAAAAAAGATTTATCTCCTAAATTAATATAGGAAATAAATCTCTAATATAAATACTAAACCATTTTAAAACTTCCGTTTTCAGTATAATATTGATAAATTTCTTATATTGAATATACTGCTATGGTTATAGTGCATTTCATTTTAAGTAAACATTCTAATTATATTTATACCCACAACAACTACTACAACAATAATTGATATTTGTAGTAATTGCGCGCCTTTTTTCTCTTCGTATTTTTTATATTTAATACTACAAAGTATGCTCCCTATTGCAAATAATGGTAAAATAACCGTTAATACTATAAAAATCCACGCCCATACCTTTAGAGCTTTTCCATCTTTTTCCATGTGTACAATTCTCCTTAAGTAAATAGATTAATAAAATATAAATTCTATGATTCAATTATATGAAAATTTCATTCATTTTCATATAGATTAATCGAAGATATTACCAACGATATAACTATTTCATTAAAATTATTAATAATTATATTTTCAACTGACTACTTAATTTATTTCTTTTCAACTTTTTGATTTTCTTCCTCATAATCAGCATCATGTTTTTTCATATATTTCATTGGATCCGCTTCTTCATCAAATTTTGCTTTGCCATCCTTAATATTATAATAGAAGTAATGTAATTTATTCTCCTTTTTAAATAATTGAATGCCAATGATGATAACTTTTCCATCTTTATAAACATGAGTATTACTTTTATCTCGATCAATTTTAGTATTTACTTTATCACTAAACAGTGAAATCTCTTTGTTGAGCTTTTCTTGTTCTTTATAAACTTTATCAATATCTTTTTTATATTTTTCCCCATTATTGCACCCTGCTAAAACTATCGTTAACATCAATAATATAACTAAAACTCTTTTCATAATATGTATCTCCCTATCATTTGATTTTATTAAACTATTATAAAATTAAGGTTGTTATAATAATCCAAATAGTAACAGTTAGAGGAACTATTGTTTTAAATAAGAAAATACCATAACGGCCCTTTCTATAAAAATCAATAATCAACCATAAAACTATTATAATAATCCCAATTAACATCAAAGTTGAATTCACAGAAACTGCATCATCCTTCAAATCAATATTCATCCTTAATTTTGTAATAATGAAAAGCATCACTGAAATAATAAAATAGTATACTGATCTAACTCTAGCAGTTTGTAAATTTAATTCACGTTCTTCCAAATCTTCATCTGAGTTTAAATGCTCTTTTAGAATGACATACTCAACTACTTTTGGTTTTATCCAAAAATATTTTATTGCAAAATACATATATACATATGAACCATACATAGTAAACATAAGATAATTACTTAAATCCTTAGGTTTTAAATATCCACCTATATAATAAAAAACAATAATCGATATTAAAATGAGTAAATCAATACATAAAGGTAAAATTGCAAAACCCTCTGTTTTTAATAAACTCACAAAAATTATTGTATAAAAGAGAATAAATAACCCTATTAATACTACAAATACCATTAAAGTTCTCCGTTCTTATTAGAAAAATTTACTCATTTTCATAAACTTTTGCTTTAACTTCTACCCATGCTTTTTCATTCTTATAGTTAGTCTTGAATATATGATAGTAAGGTGAAATAAATGTCAAATTATTTTCTTTGGCAAATGTCTGCATTTCATTTAACAATTCTATTTCATCTTTAACAAAATTATTTGAGGATATGCGACCCTGAAGTAAATTGTTAATATAGAAATACGTTCTATACTGTAGTTCTTCACATGACTCGAATGGCTTATTGACCGCTATAAAAACTTCAATATTTGAATTCTTATGTAAATCCACTTGAGTAACCGCAAAATGTAACGGGCTTTTAGCAATTACTCCTTTACGTTCTAATAACTTATTAAAGTTCAAAAATACGCTCTCAAAGTCACTTTCAGTTACATCAAAATATGTTTTGTAGGCAACATGTTTCAACATTATAGTTGAATAACTATGTTTATTCATTTACTTCACCATCATTCACTTCTAACTGAGCATATATTTCAAATGCCGTACCACCAAAATAATCTACCATTACATGATAGTAAGGCTCATCTTTAATCGATATATCATTATCTTTTGCAGCTGTTTCAATTTGTCTATATACTTGTTCAAATTCTTCTTCATCAAAACACTTTTCAGATAATGTTGGACCTACTTCTAAAACATCAATATATTCAATATTTAATTCAGGTATATCTTGTAATTCATTGTTTAACGAAATATAGGCTGTGTATTTAAATTCACCTAAACCAATAGATTTTCTTTGAAATACTATAGGTCCCGTAGGATAAATATCCTTATCCATAAAAAAATCATTTATCGTATCCAAACCTTCTAACCAATCATCATTTTCATCAATTTCATATGTAATTTTCACACAATACGGCATGATTAACATTCCCAGTTCCATTATTGCACTTCCTCTTCCCCATTTTTCATCAGATATAAATACCATGAATAATTGTAATAGCTTCTAGTTAAAAGACCATATACACATAATAAAGCTATAATTCCACCAACTATAAACATATTTTCACCATCTGTAATTGGAACGATAAAAGCAAAGTAAATTAAAGAAATAATAGATAAAATGATAAGAATAATTCCTATTACTTGTATTAGTTTATTAATTGATAAGTCAATAACTTTAAAATAACTAATGCAAAAGAGATGAAATCCTATCCATGATACTAAGAGTATAATTAATAAATATAACCAATAATTAAATACATTAAATTCATTAACAGTTGCCCCTATAAAATAAATTGAAATAAACGCGATTATCAAACTGTAACCACACAACACGTTTACTATCATATAAGTAAGGACGTGTTTTTTACTAAGGTTAATACTCTTATTTCTCTCTTGTAGAATGGATATAATATTAATGATCAACCATAACACTATGAAAATAATTATATATATTGGCAAACGTTGATACGTATTATTTAAAGATAATAATATTCCATAAAATAAAATCGTTAGACCATTTATAGCTATTCCAAAAGGAGTTAAATACGCATTTTTTATATTTCTAACGGCTTGTTTTAACATTTAATTCACCTCTAATTAAAATTCATTTTAAATGCTGAAGTTGTTTTCTTCCATGCATCCTTCGCATTGTCCAAACCACTATTTATACCGTCTTTAGCTACTTGTGTAACAGACTTATGAATAAATGGAAGTTTCGTTTCTAATGCTAAACCTGCTATCGCTCCTACACCGGCTCCTACCAATGTTCCTAATACTGGAACTGGAATAGCAGTACCTATTGCTGCTCCTGCAGCACTGCTCGCCCCAATAGCAGCTAAATCCACGCCAGAACCTACAAAAGTTTTTTGTGGATCATCTTTTTTATAGTTGTCCATAATTGCTGAACCTATTGCAAGTGGTTTTAAAATCTTCCCTCCCATTTTTGTAATTTTACCTATTTTTCCTAGTATATTTTTATTCTTAAATTCGTTCACTCCACCTCTAACATTCTTATTCCAATATTTTTTGAAATTATTTTTAAAACCACTTATAGTGAAAGTCCCTTTGTTTCCAAAAGCTTCTCTAAGACCTTGATTAATAAAAGTATTTTTAAATTCGGTACTAGCTGCTTTTTTCATTTCTTTTGTATCAAAAAATTTCTTTGCATCACCAAATTGGTATTTAAAATTCTTATTTTTTATACTTTCTCTTAAAACTTTAGCATTCATACTATCATAGTTCTGCACTTTTGATAGCCAATTCACTAAGTTTCCTTTTTTAAATGGGTTATTTCTCACAAATTCACTAGCATTTTTAAATGAATTTTTTAACTTAATGTCTGACTTACTTACATTAAATAGAGTCATAACTCTACGTAATTGTCTTTTATTCATACTATTGAATATTTTATTTACGTCTCTGTATTTTAAAAATTTGTCAAAACCTCTTTTGACACTACCATCACCAATAGCTTTAACAACAAAGTACTCCCGTCCTGCTTGGACCATTGCTTCATAGTATTTTTTATTTAAACCAGGTTGACCTTCTATACTATCGCTAATACTTTCCATGTATTTTTGCCATTTTATCAATTCTTCGCTTGTTTTATGAGCAAATCTTGCTCTATCTATCTTTGCACTCGTTGAACTTATTCTAGCTCTATTAGGTGATAGCTTTTTAACATATGAATTTAACCCACTTAATTCTTCGATTAAATTGTTCGTTCGATCCCCATCGATTGAATTATTAGTATCAAAATCACGAAGTTTTTCCAATGTCTTGTCTATTTGTTTATTGAATGTGGCCATTTTATTAGCTAAATTAGTGGTGTCAATTTTATTAGCAGTGGTTAAGTCTGCTACATCCAAAATCGAATTATTGGCGTCGTAACTTGATTTATAGACATCGCCTAAAGTATCGTCAATTTTTTGTTTATAATCTTTTATTTCATCTTCGACCAATATAGCAGATGAATTATTATCTACTTCGCCTTCAAATTTATCTATTGATTTCTTTATATCTGATTTATATTTTTCATTTATTGTTTTTATTTTACTTATGTTTTTTACATGAAAAGTTTTTGTATAATTTTTAACACTATCGGCAGCTTTCCCTTCAAAACCGTCAGTCCCAATCAAACTTGTCATACTACTATTTAAATTTTCAACTTTAGAATTTAGAGAATCTAGAGAACTATCAATTGATTGTTTCATATTATGAACTTCGTTCATATCTACTTTTAACCCCATAACAACATTCTCCCTTCACTATAATTTATTTTTTAAAGAATTTATTTCATTTTCTAATCTAGTTATTTCTCCCTCTACTCCTGTAATTTCATTCTCTTTTTTAGATATATCAGATTCCAAGTCATCTATAGCTTCTTCATAATCTTTTTTTACTTTTTTCATTTCATCGTCCATGTTCTCTTTATGTTCGTCGCTCTTTGATCTGGTTTCCCCTTTCCAATCTGAATCTGCAATCTTAATATTGTTGTACTTAGAATGTGCGGAATTAAAATCATCTTGAGCACTTTTTACACCTTTTAAAGCCTCTTTCAAACGTTTTAAATCTTCCCTTAATCCGCTTAATTCACTTTGTTTACCACTTTTTTCATTTTCCTTTTGAGAAATTTTCATTCTTATCTCAGCTTTATTACTCATTCATACCCATCCCTTTTTAATTTCACAATAAATTTATGACTCCCGAATTTGTCCAGCAATATTTTGATCATTTTCTACTATTTCGTTGACCGTAGTTTCCATAGCTGAAGTATCTTGACTAACAATACTTTCATAGTTTGATATAGCAGATGTATAACTTTCAAACATATCTACGTATTCTTCAAAAGTGACTAAATTTGTTTTAGATAAATTTACTTCGCTATTATTTCCCATTAACCCTTGGCCATTATTTCGTATATTATTGATATCCGATGAAACAGAGTCTTTGTTTAATTTTATCATCAGTTTCACTCCTCGAATAATTTGAACTTTTTATATTCTTGATTAGAAATATAATACATTTCTTTTGATTTCAATTCAGGTTCACCAAATCGATCTTTGACTCTAATGAACTCTTGTTCAGATATTTTATGACCAATGACTGCCTGATTAACAGTTCTAGTCATCATTTTGCTTTCTTTATCGTATGTGCCGACGGTGTCTGAATATAGACCGCTTCCGATAACAAAGACATTATATTTAACGCCTTCATTAAATAGATAACGTATTTCATTTTCATTCATACCAGTAATTTGATTAAACCTTTTTACATTATTAATAAATACAATTTTTCTTTCAGATGTAGATCTTTCTCCATTTTTTCGCGCAGCTATTTCCTGAGAAAATCCTTTTCTGATCATAGTTAAATCTGAAGGACTAGAATAATAAGATGATACTTCATTCGCATACTGTGCCATGTTTTCATCTGCATCTGCTAATAGAACTACATGTTCACGAGAGTAAACACTTAAATGATCTAAAATTAAATGATTTAAATACTCTTGTTCATTTGGTTTAATTGCGGTAACAATTGAAGATTTATCTACTTCTAAACTCACTAACTCTACGTCTTCAAAGTCTAATCCGAGTGGTAGTTTGTGTTCTTCTAAGATAAGTTGTTCGAGATTGTATCTTCGTTCTACGTCTTCTCTGATTACTTTTTCTGGCATCATTGGAATGTGTGCTGGGTAATCGCCGACGAAGTTTTCGTTCATTTTGGCAATTTCGTCTTTAATGTGACTGTTATACGTTTCGCCTTCGCCTACTCTAAATGGTTGTGCAATTTGGAACTGAGTAAAGTTATCATCATTAATCGCAGCTCGTCCTTTGATGTCTTTAACTCCTTTTTTATAAGAGCCAATAATATTTGTAAGTTCATTATTTTCGAATAAATATAGTGCAATTCGTGTTTTAATATTTGTGAAAATGGCTGACTTAATCGCATTAGATCTTGAACCAGTTAAAATGATATACACGCCAAGTGCTAAACCTTCACGTGTCACTTTCATCATCATTTCTTCATATTCTTCAACGAATGGCGATTCTTTAACCGTGTCGTAGTTATCAATGATGATAAATACATTTGGCACCGCATCGTTCGTTTCACGATTGTATTGTTCAATGTTAACTACACGTTGTTGACTTAATAGCTTTTTACGATCAGAGATTAATTGATTAATGCGCTTAATTGATTTGGCAATTTTATCTTCTTGGTCAACTGTAAAGTAATCAGCCACATGTGGAACATCGGATACTGGCATTAAACCGTTTGTACCAAAGTCGAATAGATACATATGTGCTTGATCTGGTCGATAATGTCTAGCAATATCAAAAATAGTATTGTGTAAGAAATTGGTGCGTCCATAACCAGGACTTCCAATAAGTGCAATATGACCTGCTTTTTTAAGTTCTAATTCAAGCGGACCTTGATATTGTTCTTCAGGCACATCTTTTAAGCCTACCGTTAATACAACTTCACTAGGTTGATCTGACCATAATTTTGTGAAATCTGTTTCAATTAAATCTTCTTGATACACCGCTTCTGGTAATGGTGGCAACCAAGGACGTTTTAAGTCATCAATTGCTAGTTGTTGTGTAACATCTTGAATGTGATGAATCACCGCTTCAAGTTCTGTTTGACCCTCTTGTGGTTCTTCATTTTCCAAACCACTAAGATCTCTATTAATTGCTTCAAACTGACCATAATCATTGATCATATAAATCGTCTTATCTTCAACTTCATAATTATCCCCTGCAACATCATACGTCGCGCCACTCCAAGCAGATTGGAACAATTCGTAAATTTCATTATTACCCACTTGTAAATACGCACGACCTGGTAACGTGATGTCAGCAGCGTCAGGTGTTTTTAAGATTTCATTACTGTCTTGACGGTCTTGCACTTTCAACGCCAATTTAAATTTAGAGTTCGACCAGATTTGGTCATCAACGACACCTGATGGTTTTTGCGTAGCTAAAATTAAATGAATTCCTAGTGAACGACCGATACGCGCAGTTGATACAAGCTCTTTCATAAAGTCAGGTTGTTCAGATTTTAATTCGGCGAATTCATCTGAAATAATATATAAATGTGGCATAGGTTCTGTTGCAATACCATCTTTAAATAATTTGTGATATTGATTGATATGATTCACATCATGTTTACCAAATAAACGTTGGCGTTGACGTAATTCAGCTTTAATAGACGTTAACGCTCTCATTGCTTCATCACCATCTAAGTTGGTAATTGTTCCAACGAGATGTTTCAAGTCTTTAAATAAGTTCGCCATACCTCCACCTTTATAGTCGATTAATAAGAATGCCACTTCATGTGGATGGAAGTTAACCGCTAATGAAAGAATGTAAGATTGGATAATTTCAGATTTACCAGACCCAGTCGTACCAGCAATCAATCCGTGTGGTCCGTGTGCTTTTTCATGTAAGTTAAGATTGAGAATGTCGTCTTTACCTCTTACACCTAATGGCACTACCATTGTTTTAAATGTTTCATTTACTTGCCAACGATGCTTGATATCTAATTCACTTACTTCATTCACGTTATACATTTGTAAGAATGTCACGCTATCTGGAATCGCATTTTTCATATGTTCAATATGATTTAAATTTGCGATACGACGTGCAATATACTCTTTATCCACCCCATCAATATTTTCAGGCGTGAATTTTAATTGCACGAGCTCTTCATTTTTCATAACAAGTTCGCCTTCAGTGCGAGATTTCACATCAATAATCGTCTCAACATGTTCTGGTAAGCTTTCAATGACATCTTCAACGAAAATAAGCGAAATTCCATAATCTGTTAAGTCTTGGTTCACATATTCTAAAATAACGTGGTCAATAATTAGAGACATATCAGTGATAATAAATACAAGATGCGGCGTGAATATAACTTTTTCATTACTTTGTGTCTTTTCTCGAACTGTTTGGATACGCTCTTTAATCATGCTGTAAATTGACGTTAGAATTTGGTCTCTTGTACGTTGATTGTAAACAAACCCTCTAATATTTTGAGCGCCTAACGTCATATGTGGTAACCATCTTGACCAACTGAATGTGTCCTTCTCATCTTCCCTAATTACCAATAAAAATTCTAATTCATGGTAACTATGGAACGTTGATAATTGAAGAATCATTTTTTCAATTTCTTCTATAATAAGATGACGTGTACCAACATAAGCGATTGGCCCATGTGTTAAATCATTGATTAAAGGTGCTTGTTCAACTTCACCATAGAATTCATACAATCTTTTCGCATCGTCAAAGAGTTCGTCACGACGTTGATTGAATTCCTCTTCATGGTAGTCGATTTTAAATGATTTCTTAATATTTGCGACGCCGAGTTTATAGTGAAGATAATCATGGTGGTGAGATGTTTTTTCATATATTCTAGGTGCCTTCGTTTCAACAATATCTTTAATTTCTGGTAATGTTGGATAATGAAAATTTAAACTAAAGCGTTGATCTTTGATGGCTTTGTTAATTTCTGTTGCTTTCTCTTCTAAATACTTCTTATAATCTTTCTCTCGTTTTTCGACATCTTCTTTATATTTCTTTTTCTCAGTGAAATACGTTGTGATACCGAAAATGATTGTAACGGTACTCATACCAAGCATAAGTAAAATATAGACGCCTATAGGTCTTACTAAGAAGATAATTACCGTCAATGCAATCATTACTAAAGGTGGAATAATCGCTCGCCAAATCATGGTGTTATTCTTTTGAACAGGTTGAGGTGGTCTTTCAATTTTAATTGTTTCCGTAGGTTCACGATGAATGATTCTAGGCGAACGGTGATAATCGTTATAATCTGTATCAACAGCTTCCGGTTCATCATTATTGAGTACAATCAATTCAGAATGAATGTCCCCATGCGACAGTATTGATAGCCCTTCTTCTTGAACTTCAAACCAAATACCGTCTATAAATACATGGTCCCCTATATACGCTTTACTTACTTCTTGCGATTGCTTTTCATAATTAATAAATAGCGTATTATTTGTATTATGCACAATTCTGATAAAATGATTGCGATAAATTTGTTGGATATCCTTAACCATCACAATATCATTCAAGCTTTCAACTTGAATGTCATCAAACGCATTCTCACCAATTGTCATGACTTCTTTAGATGAAGGATACGCATATGAAGTAAGATTATTTTTAAAATAAATATTGAATATTACTTCGCCATTGTTCGTTTGATATTTAAGTTCTTTAAATATTGACGTGTGATTTACTTGCCATACACCTTGTTCATTTTGTTCAAGGTGTATGGGTTCTTCTAATAATTTAAAGGTAATATCTGCTTCTTTATCATTACTAATGGTATACGTTTTACCATTTCTTAAATTAAGCATGCTTATTTGGTCATTATATTGAATAATCAATTTATGCATAGTTAGTCCCCAGTCCTATACTATTTTTTGCGTTCTGCTTCTTGACGTTTTTCTTTGTCTTTTTGAGCTTGTTTCTTTTGTTTTTTCTCGTTTTCTTCTTGTTGTTTTACTTTTTCGTCTTTTTTCTTAGCTTCTTCTTCTTTCTTTTTAGCTTTTTCGTCTTTAACTTCTTTCTCTTTGTCTAAAATATCTTGAAGTTTATCATTATATTTCTTAGTCTGTTCTGAACGTTTATCATTTGAAAGATTTGAATTATTTTTAATATCACTTAATTTATTAATTAAAGCGAGTTTCATAATATCGTTATCATCTAAATATGTTGCGATATTCAATACTTCATCTAAATGGCCTTGTCCAAGTTCAACCCAATAAAGTAAATAATCTTTATTAGAATTTGGAGTAATATTATTTAATAAGTTTTCTTTTTTATCTTTTTCTAATCCCTGCTTATTCGTTTGAACATAACTTTTCGCATAAATATATAGCGCTTCTTTATCTAAATTCTTACCATTTAAATCTTTATAGTCATTTAAAACTTGAGTGTAGTCTGATTTAACATAGTCTTTATAACCTTTTTCAACTTGATCATGATTCTTCATAACTGAAAAATAGAGATACACTAAAAATGCGATAAGTAATAATCCTAAAATACTTGCCCCAATAGCTAACCATTTAAAGATTTGGAATTTTCTTTTTCTAACATATGTGAAATTTTGAGAATAATCTTTTTGTTGCTTATTAAACTGTTGCTTAAGAAAATCTTTCAATTCATCTAATGATTTGATATTAATAATTTGATTTTCAAAAGGCGTTCCCTTATGTAGTTCCAAATTCCCTTCAACGAGTGAATCAAATGAAACCTTACTATTAAACGAAGTAATTACTAACGCTTTATATCGAGTCAGAAAATCTTCGTCCGACATTGGTAACGGCTCCACAATGTTTTTTAACCCTCTTGTCTTTAGAAGTGGTAAGCCATCCTTAGTAAAATACAGTTCATTTGGTGCTAAAACGAAGGTATATCTTGTATTTTTAATATCTTCTAATTTAGCAATATTCAATAAATATCTTAATTTTTCATTTTTAGAGAACTTCGTTATTTTGTGAAAAGATGTAATATCATCTGAGATCTTATAATAGACTTGATAACTATCACGCAACTCGGTCAATTCAGCATCAATAAAGTAAGTAGCTTTCTGTTCGAGTAAGTACATTAAATGATAATGTTCTTTCTTAATAGAAGACTTCGTTATTTCTCTCATATCTTCTCTATCATGCTTTTTAACATCTTGCTTATTATCTAATGTTTCTAATTCACTAAGTTCTTTGGATTTTTTATTCGCCATGATTGAATTCTCCCTATAATAATTTCAAAATGTCTCCATCTGCAACTTGAAAATCTACTAATCTATCATTTTCAACTAATAATTGATTTTTCGTAATTACTTTAACTTGGTTTTTAAAATTATGAATATCGATACCTAAACTATCAATAATTAAAGGAATCAATGTTTTAAGTGGTAAATATATTGGAACTGATAAATCATAAGTCCCCATATGATAATTTGAAAAATCTATAGTCACTTTTTTATGTTGGTTCATTGTTTACTTCTTCTCCCTCTTCTAATGGAAAATATGACAAATCCTAACGTCAAAAGAACCCCTATACTTAACAAGATGTAAGGAAAGATGTTTCTCTTTTGTTTGTCTTGTATATAGGGGCTCTTATCACTCTCCACAGCATTATTTGAACTTTTATGGGAAAACAATACGTGCTTTGTTTCATCCAAGCGAGTCGTGTGACTCGCTTGGTTTTGAAACAAATTATTTTTAACTTTTTCATCTTTATTCTTTTGTTGTTGTTTTATTGCGTCATTAATAGATTTACTATCTTTATCAAATAACGTTGTGTCGTATTCTTTTATATCTTTATTCACATTCTCTTTATCTTCTTGGTCAATTTCTATGTTAAGGTCACCTCTATGATTATCAGCTGTTAACAATGTCATTGCTATCATACTTTCAATTATCATTAGATGAGCCTCTCTTTCTTAAAGTGTTTAATGAACATATTTAACACAAATCCTACAATTGCCAATAATGATAAAACAAGTAATGCGAGACCTACTGGATGTTCAGCATTTAAATAGTTATAAATCATTGAGTCAACGTAAGATAATGGTGATAAACGATTTAACGTGCTACCACTTCCTGATGGATTCAAGTAATTCATCGCGATAAAGTAAACTGCTAATATCACAATCATGATAAACATACCGATAGATTTTAATTGTCTTAATAGATAAGTATTAATTAAGACGAACACGACCATAGTCACTAGAATCATGAAAATGAATTTAACCTTATAACCTGGCATCACTTGATAACGATTCATAGCAATTAACCCAATCGCAAGTCCTTCAACCATTCCAGTAAACGTCACAATTGCAGAAGAAATGACTCTGTTCCATATATGATTATTTTTACTAAAATCATCTTTAATAAAGTTGATCTGACCTTTCGCACGTTCATAACTATAGAACACATATGCTGTCATCATTGAGATAAGATACATCAGTAATACGAGTAATGTTGGTGAGAACGTATCTTTATCTCCATTATTAGCCAATACGTTTTCTAAGTTTTGTTTCTGTATTGGATTACTCATAAAGTCTTTAAGTGCTTTATTTTGTCGATCTCCATCTTTAGAATTTTTCAGCACATTTGCAAAATCTTTAGCAAAGAGTTGGTTATCTTTATCATTGTTTGCCATTTGTTTATTTAAATCATTCGCTCTTGTACCAAGTGCTCTACCACTTGCATGTAAATTATTGACATTGTCATCAAGTTTATTTAATTCTCCACTGATTGAATCAGCTGTAGATTTAGAATTCTGACTATCTGAAAGCAACTTCGTACTACGTTCAGATAATTTATTCACTTGATCGTCTAAATGCGTTGATAAAGTTGTAAATTCTTTAACAAAAAATTATTCGATTTTAGGTGTTTCAGGATCTTCTTCAAGTTGCTTTTCAACATCATTTAAACTATCAATGATTGAATTAAGTTCTTTTTTATTGTTTTCAACGCTTTGTTTATTATCAAATATTTTATCAATCATGTCGTTTGACGAATTGCTTAGAGAATCAATTTCTTTGAGTAATGCAGACTTATCGTCTTTAAAACTTTCCATATCTTTGATAACTTGGTCAACCATCATATTCACAATTGCTTTATTATCAATTTTTGGTTTTTTAGGATCAAGATCACTATCTTTATATAAATCGTATTCTGATTTAAATTGATCTAAAGAACGCAATTGTTGATCTAAATCTCCACTAACTAATTTGCCTTCCAAGTTATGATTGATACTTAAATCTACGACATTCGCTTTCTTATTTTCATCATCTTTATCAGCTTGACCGAAGACAAGTTGTAGATGCATCGTTTTATCTTTAAGGAAGTCTTCTTGATTTTTATGTTCGCCTTTCAACTTAGCTGTACCTTTAACTTCTACATCATATGATTTCTGAGTTGTATCTAATTTAATGTCTTGATCTTTAACATCATATTTTTTGTCATTAATATAGACAGTACCATCGAAGTCGAAGTTAGGATCAGTCGCAATGCTCAATCTGTTGATGTCTTTACTCTTAATTGTTTCTTTTCTTTCGAATTTTACACCTTCATTAGTTAACTTAGATGTATCATCCGCATTAATTTCTCCATGATAATCGTCTTGTTTAATTGGATGATCAGGGTTTGCCTCATTATATTTACTGATAAATTGATTCATGTCATCTAGGATATGTTGATATTCACGTGTTGCTTTCCAACTTAACCCTGCATTTTCTAAATCTTCATTTGTCAGCTTTCTAATATAATAATTATCGAAACCTGTATGATCGTTTTCTATTGTATTTTTAAGATGATTCATCATTGTATCTTGTATGTTTTGATTATCTTGTTTAATTTGGTCTAATGCGTCATTGAGATCTTGATTATTTCTAAGTTGTTCCTCTAAAGAATCAGTTAATTTCTGACGATAATCTTCTATCATGTCTTTTGTAAATGGTGATTCTTGTTCTTTTACATCATCTTTAACTTTTTCTAAATTCTCTTTAAATGTTTGATTATATTCTTCTTTAGAACGGTCTTGTTCTTCCGATTGTTGATCAATTTGTTTATTCATTTGTTTTAATTCTGAGATGTAATCACCAACGTTAATGTTATCCTTTTGAGTTTTATAATCATCTAACGTTTGTTCTAATGCTGATATATTTTTATCGAAAAATGATCCTTGATCCTGAACAATTGAAGAAGCGTTATAATCATTATCGATGTTAAATATATTTGAGTTAGCACTTAGAAGTGAATGATTATAATTTTGAATCCATGACGTGATGTCTTTATTTGCCACGAGTGAATTTACTAATGTATCCGTAAATAATTCTGGAAAATCATTGAGCGGATTTAATAGATAGTTGGCAAAGTTTTGGTCCACATTACGTTCACGCTTCATAATGTCTCCCACATTCTCTTGAGCGTTATGTAAATTATCAATGATACTTGTGAGATAAATATTGATTAAATTCTTATTAAAATCATTAAGAACATCACTTACTACTTTTTCAGTTTTCTTAGCAACATCCTCTTTTTGTCCTACAGCAGTTTTATATTGAATAGACATTTTTGATGGTGTTTTTTCATCTAATTGCATTGCTAACTTAGAAAAGTTCTTAGGAATAACAATCATTACCTGATATTTACCATCTTTAAGTCCATTTTCAGCGATATTTCTTGATACCGTTTCAAAATTGTAATTACTTTGCTCAGATAACCTCTTAATAAAAGGTTCACCTAATTCAATTTTTTTACCGTTATATTTAGTTGGTTGGTCTTCATTTATAATTGCAATATGTATATTTTTATAATCTTTAGTTTCATTTTTAGTATGATTTTCAGCTTGATTTCCATATTTCGTATGTACAAAAGTAATTAGTCCTACTATGGCTAACACTATAATTAATATTATGATGAGTGAATATATCCAATTTTTCTTTTTCATTTTTATATTTCCCTTTCAAAACATTCTCCCCATGATGAAAAGTAAAGCCACATTGAAATGTGGCTCTACTATACACAAAATTATTATTGTAATCCGAAGTTATTAGACAACTGTTGGTCTTGTTCTTGAACTGCGTCTGCAGTGCTGTTTAATTGTTGTTTAATTTCTTCTAATAACTGAGCAAATTTTTCAACTTTTGGACTAAGTTGTTGGAATTGCTCTTCGAAACGATTGAATGCTTGACCTTCCCAGTTTGAAGCGATTTCTCCTTGTGCACGAGTTAAATCAGATAAAATTTGACGAATTTGTTCAGATCCATTCCCGTAAGATTGTGACTTAGCTCTGATTTCATCCGGACTCATCTTAATAAGTGCCATATTGTAGAACCTCCTGAAAATTTTGAGTTAGATCTTGCATGTAGACATACTAAAAAAGTTTTAGTGTGCCTTACGTAAATAATATAAAAATTATAAGTATATGTACATAGTTTTCTTCAAATTTATCAATAATTATTTATTTTTACTTCGAAAAATGTAGAAATTTAAAATTCCTTATTCATTTAAGTATTTTTTATGTGTATAATAAAAGTAAAATTTCAAATAAAGGATTAGCGATTAATGAGCAAAAAATTATTATTATCAACTATTTCTACACTTACTATATTAAATATACTTAATATAGATAATATAGGTTACGCTAAGAATTACGGGACAATCGAAGAAGCTAAAAAAGAACATCCAAACGCAGATTTCAAGGTCAATCCATCTGATGGTTCTTTTACTTATACATATGGGAAAAGTAATGGGAATGTAAATAATGGCAGAAATAATAATGATGATGGGCAACATAATACCTCTACAAATCATTCTTCTGGACAAAATAATGTAGCACATCGTTATTCAACTTCGCAGAAAAAAGTTAATCAACCTCAAGAATCGAATCAATCTAATTCTAATAACTTATTAAATAGAAGTAATGGGTCAACACCATTACCAGATGTTCAAAATGGGAATAATGATCAAGGGGAAAAAATAAATAATAGTGATACTCCTCCACAAAATAACCGTTCACCAATTGCGCCTCCCAACCTTAACAACGATGATGATCATAATGCTGATGTTTCTCAAGCTTTCAAAAAAGATAAACATGGCATGATTACTAACTTAGATATGGATGACTTATATGATGAACTTAAAGTCTCAGAATTTAATGAAAAAGCTAAAACTAAAGATGGGAAACCGTTAGCTTTAGGTAATGGTAAAATTATTTCACAACCACTATTTACGAATAAGAATAATTTATACACTGCAGGTCAATGCACTTGGTACGCATTTGATAAACGTGCTCAAGATGGACATACTATAAGTACGTTCTGGGGAGATGCGAAAAATTGGGCTGGACAAGCGTCTAGCGCAGGATTCAAAGTCGACCATACTCCAGAAAAAGGTGCGATTCTTCAAACAATAAACGGTCCATATGGCCATGTCGCTTATGTCGAGCGTGTCAATTCAGATGGTAGTGTTTATATTTCAGAAATGAACTGGGTAGCCCCTTATATCGTTTCAACTAGAACAATTTCTTCTAACGAAGCTGGTTCCTATAGTTATATACATTAATAAAATAAGAGGATAAGGTAGAAGTTGATCTCTACTTTATCCTCTTGTTGCCTATAACTCATATTTTTATTTCAAAAGAACTTCATCAAATTATAATTAGGATATTAAAGTTGATTAACTATAGTCGATAAAATTCGTCACTTACATTTCGAGAATTTTAATTTGTATTTGACGGTTGAAGGTTCACATAATCTGTAAATGAAATTGTTTCATCTGTTCTCTTTATAAATGAAAATTCTATACTCTTATATCCTACTCTTGCGTGATCGAGACTACTTTGCCCTTCTATTAACAATTTTGGCTTTTTGTTTGTAGGGATATTATAAATTTCTCTAAGTTTTTTTACATTATTTTCTTCATTATTTAGATTATATTCTAAGGTATAGCTAGGAACATTAGGATTGTAGCCTAACTTTGAATACTGATTCGTTTTCAAATCTTTAAAATCTCCATATTGAACAAAAAGCTTAAAATTTTTAATTTTGTTTTTTACTTTATTATCATGAACTGGTTTTGTAATTATAAATTTATTATTCACCATTTTAACTGGATATCTTTTCTCACTACTGTCCTGACTTCCATGTTTATCAGTAAAATAACTGCTTATATAATAATAACCTTTTGCAGTTTTTGTATTTCTATTTATATTTAGCAACATACCTTCTGATTTTAAATCTTCTCCTTTTCTCTGGATATTCATGGCTGAATTCAGATACCACGTTCCTTTATCTTGTTTGTCGAAATTTTCGTCTTTATAACCTTCTATATTATAAAAATCTTCCAAATTTTTAATTGGATAAACATTAAATATCGTTTTATCTAAATCTTTAACTAATTGTCTTTCCTTTTTATGTTTATACATTAAAGGCTTCCTACCAATAATACAATAATCATTACAACAATAACTATAATAGTTAGAAGTAGTTTAGTTCTGCTTTTCATAGTTTCTCAACCTTCTCGAATGATTTGTTTTACATTAATCATTTTAATATCCGAACAATGTATTTTCACTTATTTTAATAATTTTAATTACTTATTTTCTATTACTAATTAATTAACAGATATTTGTTATACAAATAACCTTTTATTAAATCTTTATTCCAACAAAAAAACTGCCAACAACTCGTATAAAGAATTGTTGGCAGTTTATTCATAATTATTAAATTTATAGCTCTAGTCTATATTAACCAATTGAGCCTTCCATCTCGAATTTGATTAAACGGTTCATTTCTACTGCATATTCCATTGGTAATTCTTTTGTGAATGGTTCAATGAAGCCCATAACAATCATTTCAGTAGCTTCTTCTTCAGAAATACCACGGCTCATGAGATAGAATAATTGTTCTTCTGACACTTTAGACACTTTCGCTTCGTGTTCTAATGAAATATTGTCATTAAATACTTCGTTATATGGAATTGTATCTGAAGTAGATTCATTATCTAAGATTAACGTATCACATTCGATATTTGAACGTGCACCTTTAGCTTTACGTCCAAAATGAACAATACCACGATAAATGACTTTACCGCCATTTTTAGAGATAGATTTAGATACAATTGTTGAAGATGTGTTTGGTGCTTTGTGAATCATTTTAGCACCCGCATCTTGAACTTGTCCTTTACCTGCAAAGGCAATAGATAATGTGCTACCTTTTGCACCTTCACCTAATAATACACAGTTAGGGTATTTCATAGTCAACTTAGAACCTAAGTTACCGTCAACCCATTCCATATTACCATTCTCATGGACAAACGTACGTTTCGTAACTAAGTTATAAACGTTGTTGGCCCAGTTTTGAATTGTTGTGTAACGAACATGCGCATCTTTATGAACAATGATTTCAACTACAGCTGAGTGTAATGAACTTGTTGTATAAACTGGTGCAGTACAACCTTCAACATAGTTTACTGATGCACCTTCATCAGCAATGATCAATGTACGTTCGAATTGCCCCATGTTTTCAGAGTTAATACGGAAATACGCTTGTAATGGTGTATCTAATTTAACGTTTTTAGGTACATAGATAAATGAACCACCTGACCATACAGCTGAGTTAAGTGCTGCGAATTTGTTGTCAGCTGCAGGTACAACAGATGCAAAGTATTCTCTAAATAGATCTTCATTTTCACGTAATGCACTGTCTGTATCTTTGAAGATAATACCTTTTTCTTCTAATTCTTTTTCCATATTATGATAAACAACTTCTGATTCATATTGTGCAGAAACACCAGCTAAATATTTTTGTTCAGCTTCAGGAATACCTAATTTATCAAATGTACGTTTGATTTCTTCAGGAACTTCATCCCATGAACGCTCAGTATGTTCTGATGGTTTAACGTAATATGTGATGTCATCAAAGTTTAATTCTGATAAATCTCCACCCCATTGTGGCATTGGCATTTTATAGAATAATTTCAATGCTTTAAGACGGAAGTCTAACATCCATTGAGGTTCTTCTTTCATTTTAGAAATTTCAGTAACGATATTTTCTGTTAAACCTCGCTCTGATCTGAAAATGGACACATCCTCATCGTGGAAACCATATTTATAATCTCCAACATCAGGTGCTTTTTTAGCCATTTTAATCACTCCTTGAATTTATAATTAATAAACGACGTGCGTGTGAGATTTTTAATTTTATATAGTTAAAAGTGTAATATTTAAAAATGACTATTCTTTAATGTTGTAATATCTATATTATAACAACATGCTATATTCATCTAAAGACTATACAGATGTTATAGTTTGAGTTTACCCGATTCATTTTCAAATACACTGAAGGAAACTTTGTAAATAAATTACTCTTCTTCAGTAGTACCTTCTGTTTTACCTTCTTTTTCGACTGTGCCTTTTTCTAATGCTTTCCAAGCAAGTGTGGCACATTTGATACGTGCTGGGAATTGAGAAACACCTTGTAAAGCTTCAATGTCTCCCATATCTTCAGTAATTTCATAATCTTCACCAAGCATCATCTTAGTGAACTCTTGGCTCATTTGCATCGCTTCAGCTAATGAATGACCTTTTACAGCTTCAGTCATCATAGATGCACTGGACATTGAGATAGAGCAACCTTCTCCTTCGAACTTCGCATCATTAATTATCCCGTCTTCAATATCAAATGTTAAACGTATACGGTCACCACATGTGGGATTGTTCATATCTACTGTCATTGAGCCGTTATCTAAAACACCTTTGTTTCTAGGGTTCTTATAATGATCCATAATTACAGATCGGTATAGTTGATCTAAATTATTAAAATTCATAAGAGAAAAACTCCTTCGTTTGTTTCAATGCTTGAACTAACTGATCTACGTCTTCTTTTGTATTGTATACATAGAAGCTTGCACGTGCAGTTGATGATACATTGAGCCATTTCATTAGCGGTTGAGCGCAATGATGACCTGCACGTACAGCAACACCCTCAGTATCTACAGCTGTTGCGACATCATGAGGATGAATATCAGAGAGATTAAATGTAATCACTCCAGCACGACGGTCTTTAGGTGGACCATAAATGTCTAATCCTTCAATAGAAGACATTTGTTCATAGGCATACTCAGTTAATTCTTTTTCATGTTTGTGTATCGCATCGAAGCCAAGGTCTTCAATGTAGCGAATTGCTTCACCTAAACCAATCGCTTGAGCAATAAGTGGTGTGCCCGCTTCAAATTTAGTTGGTAAATCTGCCCATGTCGCATCATATTTACTAACGAAATCAATCATGTCACCACCAAATTCGACTGGTTCCATGTCTTTAAGTAAATCACGTTTACCGTAAAGCACACCAATACCAGTAGGACCAAGCATTTTATGTCCACTAAAGCTATAGAAATCTGCATCAATTTCTTGCATATCTAATGCCATATGTGGTGCTGCTTGTGCACCGTCGACACTAATAATTGCGCCATGTTCATGGGCAATGTCTGCTATCGTCTTAACATCATTAATTGTTCCAAGTACATTTGAAACATGTGCAATGGCTACAATTTTCGTTTTATCGTTGATTGTTGCTTTAATGTCATCAAGATTAAGTTCGCCCTCGTCTGTCATTGGGATAAATTTTAATGATGCATTTTTACGTTGAGCTAATTGTTGCCATGGAACAATATTCGCATGGTGTTCCATCTCAGTTACAACAATTTCATCGCCTTCTTCAACGTTTGCATCTCCATAACTACGTGCAACAATATTGATAGATGCTGTTGTACCTCTAGTGAAAATAATTTCTTCAAAATATTTAGCATTGATGAAACGGCGCACAGTTTCACGTGCACTTTCATATCCATCTGTTGCTAGTGATCCTAAAGTATGAACGCCTCGATGAACGTTTGAATTATAACGCTTATAGTAATCGTCTAAAACGTTTAATACTTGTATTGGTGTTTGACTTGTTGCAGTTGAATCAAGATACGCTAAGCGTTTTCCGTTTACTTGTTGCTCAAGAATCGGGAAATCTTTGATGATAGAATTTACATCAAAAGTTCGTTCGGTCACTTTATTCACGACCTTTCTATAATTAAAAATCTCATCGTATTTTGGTTTTACTTTTTATATAGTGCGAAATAAGTTTATTTAGAAACTTTACGTTCAATAACTTCTCTTAATTGACGTTT